>NZ_JAFIQV010000033.1 GCF_017356015.1 Azospirillum sp. SYSU D00513 | reverse complement strand
TACCTCCCGCTATCGAGGATCTTGACGGTCCGACTGTTGTCCGCAGCCCAAGGCAATCATGCGGTTGATAATTTTGCGTCGAGTAGAGGCTCGAAGGCACAGCTACGAACCATCATGCGGCATAGCCGAAGCTGGTAACCGATTCTGAAATGCCCATTGTGGGCAGGCCTAAAAACGACAAAAGCGCCGTCCGGATGGGCGGCGCTTGACGTCAGTGTAGATAGAAGCGGCCTACGGAGTATCTGGAGGCCGTTCCTTGCCGTTTGCTGGTCAGATGACCGCGAACAGGCGGGACTTCTCGATCCAGGCGTTCATGAAGGCAATGAAGCCCTTCAGGAAGCTACCCGAGGAACGCTTGTCGGTACCGAAATCCGAATAGGTCGCGTAGGTCATTTTCGTCTCCGTCGCTCGATGGGAAGAATGAGGTCTGTCGGTTTGGCTTACTCGCGGATCAGCGCCGGCAGATCCATGGCGGAGCGGGCGATGTCCTGGCGGCGCAGGCCGCGGGCGGCGAGCTGGGCGTTGCTCTTGGTGGAGAGCGCGCTGTAGGTGGCGTAAGCGGCGGAGGCTTCGACCCAGGCGCTGACGAACTCGCTGATCGCCTTGAGGATGCCCGAGGAGGTGCCGTCCGTGTCGAGATGCGAAGAAGTGAGATAGGCCATGGTGTCTCTCCAGCGTGTACGTCGTGTCGTTCTGTTGAGACGAATATAGTCTGGTATACAAAATCCCGTATACGCAAAAGACGCATTCCTAAGGTAGCGCCCACGCATAGCTGCGCTCTTTAGGGTTGCTAATAGTCAACCCTGCGGAATGTTTGTCAGTCCACCGATGTGCCGGTTGTGAGAGAGGGGACGCTCCAGGACAGGTGGGTGCGGCGCTGTCCTGCGTCCTGTTTGGGTATGCTCTAGATAAACACATCACCAGCAAGGTCTTACGCCACTGCTCGCAGTCGGTGGACCATTCTCCCTCAGTGCTGTCAGCCTCCATTGTTCCTTGTTGGCATTTGAGAGAGAGATCAGCCCGGTTTGGATACAATCCATTGTAACATTATGATACGCAATCGACTGCTGGCTTCAGGTATCGTGGTATGAAATTAGCAGTTATAATTCTGCTATGGAGAGAGTGTCTGGATTACTTAGATAAACTAAGAAGGCCTGAATATTTTATAATTGTTGATTGGATGTGGGTGCACCTTCTTTGGTTGCAGCCTCCGCTTTCAGCAACATGCCTACTAGCGTCCGCTCAACTCCGATTAGACGTTGCCGTACCTTGATGCAGCCGCATATTCGGCTTCGTTCACGGGTTTTCCGTATCGCACTGTGAATAGCGGACAGAATCGTTGTGTAGTCCTGCATACCAGCTTACCTATGATAGCAGCAATATGGTATAGCCTAGTCATAATGTTTTAACGGGGCGAATCAATAGTTGCCGTGATAGTGCTTTGTCACAAGCGCAACAAGCATGCAGAGGTATGCAGATGGTCGCCGTTCAAGAGCTATCCAACCCAAAGGGATTTTATACTGTGGTAATGGTTTGCCCTGCCGGAAAGCTGATCGCGACCCTCGCCGGCCCGTTCAAAGGCAGCATGGAGGCCAACAAGGCGGCTAAGGTTGAACAGGAGCGAATTGAAAAGGCTAGGCAGACAATCACAAGACGGCGTGATGAGAAGGGCTAAGCTCTATCAAGCCATACCGAAATGAAACTGCTCATCGCCTTTTTGCTGTGTCATAGAAGCGGCGATCTCCACGGGACGTGCGCGCATATTCGGTGCCATAGCGTGTCCTGTACGCCTTCACGTAGTCGAGCGCGACCAATGCGTCCATGACGTCCTTAACCTGATGCGGTGTTAGGTTAGCTTCCCGCGCGATCGTAAAAATTGACGCGGTCGGGACCGTGGCTCCGGAGCTTGGCGTGAAGCGAAGCACCTGAAGTGTCTCCCAGTTCAGGATCGCGGTGGTGATCATGGTGGCCGCCCTTGCTGTAGCGTCGGACACTCATGTCTGTAGATGGGGTGCCTTGGGCATCCCCACAGGCTCTTGTTTTATCTGCGCATACCCAAACAGGACGTTCCAGCGAGACACGGGAACAGCGGGGTCCCGTGCCCCGTTTGGGTCGGTTCTGGATTACGGGACAGGTTCGGCGAGCGGGCCTAGACCCTAATGGAACACACGGGAGCAGTTAAGCCGTCTCGCGCAATTCACGCACCACCTCGCCGCCCTTTGCCGTGAGCCGCCAGCGTGTCGCCACCAAGTCGATGTTCGTGACGAGCCCGTGCCTGATGCAGCCCATAACCACATCATCATCGGAATGGCGCTTCAGCTCCCAGGTGTCAGGATGCGCGGAGAGCAGCCAGTGCTTCTGGTCGTCCGTTAGGAGCAGATCCACAGCGATCCTCCCATTCACCATCGATGCCCAAAGCTTTCGGGGTCGCAACTTCTAGCTCGGGAGTGTCGTCTAGAGGCGTCTCCCTCTCTTGAACAGTCAGTCTAACTGATAATCTGTGATATCGTACAGATCAGGTACAGCACAGCAGACTTGAAGGCTGTCGGGTGCCGCCCGGCAGCCTTTTTCTCTCCGCATCCAGCTCGGAAAGGAGATGGATCATGAACAGGATCGCTGGCGATAACGGGCATGGAATAGGCCCCCTTGGGTTCATCATCTTCGCTGTCACCATCATCGTGGTTCTCTCCGCCCTTTTGGATTGGCTCATCTAGGATCGAGCTGTCCGACCGTGCGGTCTTGGAACATGGGAGGGGTGAGATGCCGACCTCTATCAAGGAGATGCTTGCGGCTGCCAATGCCTCAGTGCCGCGGATCAGCCACGAGGAAGCGGCTGCTCTGGTGGCGCAGGGCAATGCCTTGGTGCTCGACGTACGTGACCCGCCGGAACTGGCGGCAGATGGCAAAATCGCCGGCGCCGTGAACGTGTCGCGTGGGATGCTGGAATTCCGGGCCGATCCAGAGTCGCCCTACCATGATCCGGCATTCGACCGTAACCGGACCGTGATCCTCTACTGCGCCTCGGGTGGCCGGTCGGCACTGGCCGGCAAATCCCTGCAGGATCTCGGTTATCGCGATGTCCGCAATCTCGGCGCCTTCAAGGAATGGGTTGAGAACGGTGGTTCCGTCGAGCGGGCCTGATGGGCGGTATGCCGCGATCTGAACGTCCTTCTGGTGGGGCCACAGGACCAGGGTCGGTGTCATCGCAAATCCTCCCAGCCCCCTACCAAAATGGCCTTCTTTCGGCCGTTGCTACAGGCAAGATGGTCAAGAGGGCCTCCGTAGTGTTGCTGTAGTGCTGCGTAATGCAACAATATCAAGAGCTTACCACCGTAAGCGTAGTGTTGAACCACTACAAAGCTAGCCACAGCACCCAGAAAAATTTCAATGCCTTCAATGGTTTATGCCACCCGGTAGGGTGCGTATGGTGTAGCGACCGAGTTAAGGGAAAACGATCCCTGTCCGGGGCGTGCAGGACGGCCAAAATGGCCGGCCAGGGGGTCCTAACTGACCCCGATGAGCAACGCTCATCGGGTATTGCGCAAGAATGATGCTAACTGAGGCGAATATCGTGCAAACGTGACATGGTAATGATGCAAGGATGATGCATTTGAGGCGCGCTCTGGCCACCATAGGCGCTTTCGAAAACCTGCAGGTGGTCGGGCAAAGGCTGAGCCGTCCCGGTAGTCCATAGGGCGCGGAGGCCCGTAGCGCGCCCACAGAGCGCGGCGAAGGGCCGTCGCCCTGTGGACCCACCGGGACGGCGTTCGAGGCACTTGGCACGCTTCCACGAATGGTTTGGGGGCTTCCCTGAATAAGAGGGGTGGACGGACACGCTACGTCTCGGGTGCGTTCACGTTCTTACGATCCGCCAAGCGTTGAGAGCACACTGCCTGTCACCCAAACGCTTCGGCAGGTTTCGTGGCGACAAGATCAGCATGAGGGGGAAGGCGCCGGGTATGAGACTGATTGACTAAACCGTTCCGAGCAAAGCCGCGCGGCACTGGTCAATCAGTGGGGAGCGCGTCGTCACGTTCGGCGGCGCGCACCCGCTCCCTCAGGGAGACGACCCGGTCCCTGAGTTCGCGGACCTCGTTGCCCTGCAGGACTTTGCGCAGGAGCTTCGACGTGCAGTCCGACCTGTGGCCCAGCGCACGGCCGGTTTCGGTCAGCCGGACGCGCACAAGACGTTCGTCGGCGGCATCGCGGGCGCGGCGCACGTAGCCGGCCTGCTCCAGCCTCTTCAGCAGCGGCGTCAGCGTGCTGGATTCCAGGAACAGCTTCTCGCCGATCTGGCCAACGGTCTGGTCGTCCTCGGCCCAGAGCACAACCATGACGAGATACTGCGGGTAGGTAAGCCCGAGTTCATCCAGCAACGGCTTGGCGGCGCGGTTGATCGCGCGCGCGGTGGAATGGATGGCGAAGCAGAGGAACTCGTCGAGGTTCGGAGCATCGTGGGTCATGGCGGCCTCCTGGCGAACAGGCATTTATATATCGCGCACGATGTAATCGACATCGACAAATGTGCATGGCAGCCAGTCGGCTTTGATGCGCACATCACTATCGCACACGACATAATCGCTGCGTATGTTTTCCTCACGGCGATCGACGGTCGCCACCGAAACACCAGAACGAACTAGCCGGCGCCACGAGGGCGACGGCGACCAACCCGGGCCCCATGGGGCCAATCAGGAGATCCATCATGACCATCCGCAACGCCATCGCCGCCGCCGCCCTGTCCACCGTTGCGCTGCTGTCCGGCACCGCCTTCGCCGCCGACTTCGGCTCGCAGCTCTCCGAAGCCCAGGCTGCCAGTCATCAGGTCGACCGGGAAACCCGCGAGGCGGTGATACCCGCTCTGAGCGCTGCCCAGTCCTTCAGCGCCTGGGGCGCCCAGGACAAGGCGCAGGACTACTTGAGCTACGCCCGTGCCAAGCTCGGCCTCTCCGACACGGCCATCATCGCCACCCCGGTGGTCGCCGCTCCCCAGGCGGTCGAGGGCTTCGACCGGCAGCTGAGCGAGGCCAGGGCGAAAGCCGCCGGCGCCGCCGGCGAAACCCGTGAGATCGCCACCATCCACCTCAGCGCGGCCGAGGGCTATGCCCAGGGCGGCAATCAGGCGAAGGCGCAGCAGTACCTGAACTTTACCCGCGGCAAGCTGGGCCTGCCGGTCACCCAGGCCCAGACCGCCCAGCCGGTCGTCGCCTCCGGTGCCGCACTCCAGGTTGCGCAGGACAGCGGCCTCGTCGGGCTGCGCCCCGAAGCGCACTGACCCTCCAGACCGCAGCGGCGGGGGCCTATCGCTTCCCTTCCAGGCCTCCGCCGCATTGTTCTCAGTTCATGAACAGTATGCTTCCGCATTGAGCGTTTATCGCAACGCGGAGAACTCGTAGCTTTCTCTCACGGCCGGAACGACACCGGCCATCCCCTCAGTCCCCGGCGCACCGCTAAGGGGGCGCAACCTCCAAGGAGACCTTCCATGACCATCCGCACCACCATCGCCGCCGCCGCGCTCTCCACCGTCGCCCTGCTGTCGGGCACCGCCTTCGCCGCCGACTTCGGCACTCAGCTGAACGAGGCGCAGGTCGCCAGCCAGCAGGTTGACCGGGAGACCCGCGAGGCGGTAGCGCCGGCGCTGAACGCTGCGCAGTCCTTCAGCGCCTGGGGCGCTCAGGAGCAGGTGCAGGACTACCTGACCTACGCTCGCGCCAAGCTCGGCCTGTCCAACTCCTCAGCCGTCATCGCCACCCCGGTGGTCGCCAGCTCCCAGGGCGCGGCGGTCCAGCCGATCGACAACGGCATCATCGGTCTGCGCGCCGAAGCGCACTGATCGCACCGGCTTTCATCTGAAACGAGCAGCAGTCTTCCCTCACGGCCGGCATGACGCCGGCCGCCACCTCACCCCCACACCCTCAAGGGGGCTGTAACCTCGGAGACTTCTAATGACCATCCGCACCACGATCGCCGCCGCCGCTCTGTCCACCGTCGCCCTGCTGTCAGGCACGGGCTTCGCCGCCGACTTCGGCTCGCAGCTCTCCGAGGCGCAGGTTGCCAGCCAGGTCGCCGACCGCGACACCCGCGAGGCCGCCATCCCGGCGCTGAACGCCGCCCGCTCGCTGAACGCCCGGGGCTACCAGGGCCAGGCACAAGACCAGCTGACCTTCGCCCGCGGCAAGCTCGGCCTGTCCGCCTCCTCGGCCATCGTTGCCACGCCGGTGGTGTCGGCTCCCCAGCTCTCCGACGCGGGCATCGTCGGCCTGCGCGCCGAGGCTCACTGAGGACGGCAAGTCCCTGCGGTTTCCGGGCCGAACCGCCGGCATTCTCCCTTCACCACGAGCAGGAGAGGTTTGATCCACCGATCAGCCCCCATGGCCCGGCTTCCACGACGCAGCCCAGGCGCACCGGCCTGAGACCCCTTTCCCTCGCGCGGGGTTGTCCCACACGGGACAGATGAGCGCGGCTGGTCTCACTCGGAACGTCACCAGCGTCATGCAAGCAACGGCCGAGAGCGCGCGGCTCGTCCCCTTGGCAGCGCGGCGCGCAACACACGAGCGGCGGAGCCCTCCCAGCGGGGCCTCCGCCGCTTCCATTTTCTGGATGGTCTGGTGTCTCCGCCATGGCGATTCCGCATCCCTGCCCCCTCCCTCTTCACGCCGTGCTTCGCCGGCACAGATGGAGTCCTGGCGCCCGCCCCGCCGTGAGCGCTGGCGGCATGCGGATCCGCACGCTGCCAACCGATCAGCAGGAGAGGAAACGCGGCCATGAGAATGGTGCTCAACGCCTCCATCGAACTCGACGTTGCCGACCCGCGCGAGGCGACCGCATTCGAGCAGAACCTGTCCGCCTGGCTGCACCAGCAGCAAGCCGTGCGGGACGCCACGGTGAGCGGCAGCAGCGTCGGCAACACCGCGCTCTGGCGGCAGTCCCGAACCGCTGCATTCGGGCCGCGGCTGCGCAGCCCATTCGCCCGACAGCGCGCGCACGAAGCGTGACGACCGGCTCCATGAAACTGGCAGGGCCGGGCGGGCCCGCCGCCTTGCTGCCGAACCCCGATCACTGATCCAGGGTCTACGCGACAACGTAAAAGAGGCTGTACCGCGTCTTGTCGGTGCTCGCCTCTAAAGGGCACTCGGACGGACCACAGGCCCCCCGTGGTCCGTCCCTTCTTCCTGTGAACGAGCCGTAGCGTGGCATTCCGGGAAAACGGTCCGAGCGCTATCAAGCGCGCCCCAGGCCAGTTGGCGGCATGCGACGACCGAACCAGCTCCATCCGCCCCACCGAAAGCGCGGCTTAAAACATGTCCAGCTGGATCTGCCCACCGCCGAGGGCATGCCGGCGGGCAGCCTCCAGGGCTGCGCTCTGGGCGCGCTCCAGGGAGCGGGTCACGCCGGCGTCCACCTGAGCGCCGACCACAGTCACGATCCAGGCCCAGCTGTCGGGCCCGCGCCACAGCACGGTCAGATCGCAGCCGTGCGCCCGCGCCACGGCGTGCCGCGTGGTCCAGATCGTCGTGGTCATGCCGTCGTCTCCCGTTTCAGACCTTGAGCGCCAGGGCGGAGCTGTTGTTGGGCCGCACATGCAGGTATTTGCCCGTCGTGGCGATGGAGGCGTGGCCGAGGGTCTCCTTCACCAAGTGGATCGGCGCCTGGTTGTCGAGGGCGTGGGAGGCGTGGGCGTGGCGCAGCCAATGCGGCGACAGAGCCTCCGGCAGGCCGACCCGGGCCGCCGCGCTGAACCGCGCCGGGTTTTCCGGAGGCAGTTTGTGTTGAGTCACGCCGCCCTGGCGACGTCCTCCGCTTGGGCATAGTAGCGCGCCTCGGCCTCGGCGGGAGGAATGTTGCCGATGGGTGCGAGGAGACGCCGATGGTTGAACCCATCCACCCATTCCAGGGTGGCGAACTCCACGGCTTTCAGGGTGCGTCACGGCCCGCAGCGCCGGATCAGCTCGGTCTTGTAGAGGCCATTGATCGTCTCGCCCAGGCGTTGTCGTAGCTGTCGCCGACGCTGCCCACGGAGGATTCGACGCCGGCCTCGGTAAGACGCTCGGTGTACCGAATAGCAACGTATTGCGACCCACGGTCGCTATGGTGAATGAGTCCGCCGCCCTTGGCCGGCCGGCGGTCGTGAAGCGCTTGCTCCAGGGCATCCAGCACGAAGCCGGCGTGGGCTGTGCGCGACACCCGCCAGCCGAGCCCGAAGGGCCAGCGCAGCTACGATCCGGCGGGCGAAGGTGTCGACGACGAAGGCCACGTAGACGAAGCCCTGCCAGGTGGCGACGTAAGTGAAGTCCGCGACCCACAAGGCATTCGGGTGTGGCGCTTGGAACCGACGGTTCACCCGGTCCGCGGGCTCTCGCGGTTCCGTATCGGAACCGCTGCCGCCGCAAAGGGGGCAAGCCGTAGCCTTATCGCTGATCGTGGTCCGCACCGCCTTGCCGCGCACCGCACCCTTCAGGCCCATCTGCCGCATCAGCCGAGCCACCGTGCAGCGCGCCACCTCCATGCCCTCCCGCCGCAACTGCCGCCAGATTTTCCGCACCCCATAGACCTGGAAGTTCTCATCCCAGACCCGTTGGAGAGCCACACTCAGCTCCGCGTCGCTTCGCGAACGGGCTGGTGCCTTTGACGGATCGGCCCGGCGGGCGGCATGGGCGCGGTAGGTCGACGGGGCGATCGGCAGCACTTTGCAGATCGGCTCGACCCCGTGGGCGGCGCGATGCATCATCGATGAAGGCGATCATTTCCTGAACGGGCGGTCGAGCTCCGCCTGGGCGAAATACGCCGAGGCCTTGCGAAGGATCTCGTTGGCCTGGCGCAGTTCCCGGACCTCGCGTTCCAGCGCCTTGATCCGCTCCTGCTCATCCGTCGTCGGGCCAGGCCGTTTGCCCTGGTCGCGCTCGGCCTGCCGGACCCAATTCCGCAGCGTCTCGGGATTGCAGCCGACCTTCGACGCGATCGAGCTGATCGCCGCCCATTGCGAGGCGTGCTCGCCTTCATGCTCGAACACCATCCGAACCGCGCGCTCGCGGACTTCAGGGGCGTATTTGGGTGATGCTTGCTTCGTCATGATGACCCCACTCCTTCAGAAAATGGAGCCTCCGGGAAACCCGGCGCGGTTCAGCCTGCTCAAAGTTCTCCATCTGGAGAATTTTGATGGGCTCGTCCGGCCGCACCTCTCCGCGCGCCGCAGCCACCACATCAGCCCGCCTGTCGAGCAGTTGCCCCTTCTTGACCAGCTTCATCACGCAATCCCCAGCCGCTTGCGCAGGTACGCCCACAGCGCCTCAATGTCGTCGGACGCCTTGGCGCCGTCCACCTCAATGACGCCGACCTCGATGTCATAGGCGCGGTGAACCTCGTTCAGGTCTGGCAGCTCGACGGGGCACAAGTCGGCCCCCTTCCTGGTGAGCGAGCGCTTAGTCTCAGCGTTGTCGAGCGCCCGCGGCTTCAGCCGGTTCAGGACGACCATGGGGTGCTGCCCGGTTCGATGAGACAGCTGGCTGCGGTAAAATGAACCGCAACCGGAGGTCAGAAGATGAACGAGGAACAGGGGCGTAAGCCCGAGGGGGCGCCGGAGCGCGCCCACAACGCTGGCGCAGGCGCCCCCTTGGGCGCGGAGGCCCGCGCTCCCCAGCGGTTCTCCGCGCAACGCAAGCTGACCGCGGTTACGCGTCTTCTGCGCGGCGAGCCGCTGGAGGTGGTTGCCCGCGAGTTGAACGTCACCGTGGCGCGCCTGTCCGAGTGGCGTGAGCGCGCCCTGGCGTCGGCCGCGTCGGCCATGAAGGAGCGGAAACGCGACGAACGTGATGGGGAGATCGCGCGCCTGAAGGCCAAGGTTGGCGAGATCACTATGGCCAACGAGTTGCTGGAGGAGAAAATCGCCGCGCTGGAGGGCAAACGCCCTTTGGCCCGACGGAGGTCGAGACGATGAGCCAGACCCTCTCGCCCTCCATTCAGCGCCCTTACGGTCTGGCCCGTGTTGCCCGGCTCTGGCATGTGTCCCGCGCCACGGTTTACCGGCATCGCTTGATCTCGGCAGGGCGCCCGACGTCATCGCCCAGGCGTCCTGGGCCGCTTGATCCCTGTTCAGATGCGGAACTGGTTGAGCACATCCGCCAGCAGATCCTGGGGTCACGCTTCCATGGGGAGGGCTACTGCAAGATCTAGGCACCCCTACGCTTTGCAGGAATCCGCACCTCGGCCCGCCGAGTGAGGCGGCTGATGGGCACACATAGGCTGCTGGCCGCGCATCGGGTCGGGCGGCGGCGCACACGGGTGCACGACGGCACCATCGTCATCGAGACGGTGAACACGATGTGGGGCACGGACATGACGGAGACGATCACTGCAGCCGAGGGGGTGGCGCGCGTCTTCATCGCCGTCGATCATGCCAACACCGAAGTGGTGGGCATTCACGCCGCCAAGAGCGGCAACCGCTTTGAGGCTCTGGAAACGGTCCGCCAAGGCGTGCTGCGCCATTTCGGCCGCATCGGCCCAGGCGTGGCCACCGGGCTCAAGCTGCGCCATGACCACGGCTCAAACTACATGTCCGGCGATTTCCAGGACGAGATCCGGTACCTGGGCATCACCAGTTCGCCGTCCTTCGTGCGTGAGCCGGAGGGAAACGGCGTGGCCGAGCGCTTCATCCGGACGCTCAAGGAAAACCTCCTGTGGGTCCGCACCTTCGACACCGTCGAGGAACTCCGGCAAGCCCTGCTGGAATTCGCCCGGCACTACAACAACACTTGGCTCGTCGCCCGGCATGGCCACCGCTCCCCGGCTCAGGTGCGAGCCGACCAACTCCGAGTTGATCGGCCCTCCGAAGCCGGGCTGCCCTTGGCCCTCTGAACAAGCACAGTCGCCTGTCTCATTTCCGGGCCGCAGTACAAGGATCCGCCTTGGAAATCCAGAGGCACTGGTTCATCGTTAGCCACATCGCCGTGCTTTGCTCCAGTGTCTGCGGTCGATCATGCGACGGGATCAGGATGCAGCCGCCGGCTGCAGTTGACGAATGGCCTGCAGAACCACGGCATGGAACGATCCGGTGTCCGTGGTTGCTTGAGTGATGAGGGCCTGGCGCATGCGAGGCGGCCAGAAGCGCTGGATATGAGCTGCCGTTTCGGTGGCGGCCTCGTCAAGCGGGTAGGCCTCGAAGAAGGTGGCAATTTGGTTTGCCATCCGCACCACCGTTTGTTTGTCGTCCACGATCATCTCCTGTGAAGTCGGATGGCTGTCAGCTCAGCGGAAAAGAAGCACGCCGTCGGCGCGCGAGCGGGCAGCGAGCGTCATGCCGGCGGCGCGGGCGAGGTCGAAGGCGAGCGCCGTCGGGGCCGACATCGTCGCCAGCAGAGGGATGCCGACCGCCGCCGCCTTCTGCACCAGTTCGAAGCTGCAGCGGCTGGTCATCACCGCGAAGCCGGAGCCGGCCGGGATGCCGGCCCGCGCCAGCCCGCCCACCAGCTTGTCGAGCGCGTTGTGGCGGCCTACATCCTCCCGCGCCATCAGGATCCGGCCCGCCGGGTCGCACCAGGCCGCCGCGTGTACGGAACGGTTGTCGCGATTCATCGGCTGGTGGTCCGGAAGCCGGGCGAAGGCCGCCGCCACCGCCTCTGCGGACGGCCGGAAGCCGGGCGCGACCGGGCGCGGGTCGCGCACGGCGTTGCCCAGGCTGTCCACCCCGCAGATCCCGCAGCCGCTGCGCCCCTCCATGGAGCGGCGGCGGAGCGAGCCGCGCAGCAGGCGAAGCGGATCGACGTCGACATTCACGACGATGCCGTTCGTGGCCGTCCGCACCGTCACCGCCTCGACGTCGTCGGCTACCGCGACGATGTCCTCGCACAGGCTGAAGCCGAGCGCGAAGTCCTCCAGGTCGGCGGGGGTCGCCATCATCACGGCGTGGGAGCGCCGGTTGTATTCGATGGCGACCGGCGTCTCCTCCGCCAGCAGCCAGGTCACGGCGCCGCCCGGTGCCGTTCCCTGTCCGCCTTTTCCCGTCACCGCGACCGATCCGGCCGGTATCGGCATGGCCCGCACTCCCGCTGCCTTCCGCCTCTACTCGGCCGCCGCCCCGGCCATCGTCGTTGTCCGCACCGCGATGCGCTTGCGCTCGGCGTCCAGCCGCCCATGCTCGACCTGCCAGTCGGAGGGCTGGTTGCTGCGCGTCACCTGCACCGCCGTCACCTTGAATTCGGGGCAGTTGGTCGCCCAGTCCGAATTGTCGGTGGTGACGACGTTGGCGCCGGTCACCGGGTGATGGAAGGTGGTGTAGACGACGCCCTGCGGCATGCGGTCGGACACATGGGCCCGCAGGGTCGTGGCGCCCACCCGGCTCGCCAGCGACACGAGGTCGCCGTCGCGCACGCCGCGCTGCTCCGCGTCGTGCGGGTGGATCTCCAGTATGTCCTCCTTGTGCCAGGCGACGTTGGCGGTGCGGCGGGTCTGGGCGCCGACATTATAGTGGCTGAGGATGCGGCCCGTCGTCAGGATCAGCGGGAAGAAGCGCGAGGCGCGCTCCTCCGTCGGCACATATTCGGTGATCATGAAGCGGCCCTTGCCGTGCGTGAACTCCGTCTCGTGCATGATCGGCGTGCCGGTCGACGCCTCGTCCAGGCAGGGCCACTGCACGCTGCCCAGCCGGTCGAGCTTTTCGAAGCTGACGCCGCGGAAGGTCGGGGTCAGCCGTGCGATCTCGTCCATGATCTGCGACGCGTTCTCGTAATGCATGGGGTAGCCCATGGCGGTCGCCAGTTCGCAGACCACCTCCCACTCCTGCTTGCCGGTGCGCGACGGCATCACCGGGCGGACGCGGTTGATGCGGCGCTCGGCGTTGGTGAAGGTGCCGTCCTTTTCCAGGAAGGAGGTGCCCGGCAGGAAGACATGGGCGAAGGCCGCCGTCTCGTTCAGGAACAGGTCCTGCACGACGACGCATTCCATGGACTCCAGCGCGGCGCTGACATGGTTGGTGTTGGGGTCGGACTGGGCGATGTCCTCGCCCTGAACAAACAGCCCCTTGAAGTGGCCGCCGATGGCGGAGTCGAACATGTTGGGGATGCGCAGGCCCGGTTCCGGGTCGAGCGTGGCGCCCCAGAACTCCTGGAACATCTCGCGCACCGTGTCGTCCGACACGTGGCGGTAGCCCGGCAGCTCGTGCGGGAAGGACCCCATGTCGCAGGAGCCCTGCACGTTGTTCTGGCCGCGCAACGGGTTCACGCCCACGCCCTCGCGCCCGATGTTGCCGGTCGCCATGGCGAGGTTCGCCATCGCGATGACGGTGGTCGAGCCCTGGCTGTGCTCGGTCACCCCCAGTCCGTAATAGATCGCGGCGTTGCCGCCGGTGGCGTAGAGCCGGGCGGCGGCGCGGATCTCCGCGGCGGGTACGCCGGTGTATTTCTCGACCGCCTCGGGGCTGTGACGCGGGTCGGCGATGAAGCCCTCCCACCGCTCGAACTCCCGGCCGTCGCAACGCGCCGCGACGAAGCCGCGGTTCACCAGCCCTTCGGTGACGATGACGTGGCCCATCGCGTTCATGACCGCGACGTTGGTGCCGGGGCGGAGCTGCAGATGGTGGCTCGCCTGGACGTGCGGGCTGCGCACCAGGTCGATGCGGCGCGGATCGACGACGATCAGCTTCGCCCCCTTGCGCAGCCGCTGCTTCATGCGCGAGCCGAAGACCGGGTGGCCGTCGGTCGGGTTGGCGCCGATCACCAGGATGACGTCGGATTTGTCGACGCTGCGGAAATCCTGCGTGCCGGCGGATTCGCCGAAGGTCCGCTTCAGCCCGTAGCCGGTGGGGGAGTGGCAGACGCGGGCGCAGGTGTCGACGTTGTTGTTGCCGAAGGCGGCGCGGATCATCTTCTGGACGAGATACACCTCCTCGTTCGTCGTGCGGGACGAGGTGATGCCGCCGATGGACTCGCGGCCATGCCGCTCCTGCACGCCCTTCAGCCTTTCGGCCGCATGGGCGATGGCCTCCTCCCAGGACACGACGCGCCAGGGATCGGAGATCCTGTCGCGGATCATTGGGCTGGTCTGGCGGTCCTGGTGGGTGGTGTAGCCCCAGGCGAAGCGGCCCTTGACGCAGGAATGGCCCTCGTTGGCGCCGCCGTCCTTGTGCGGGACCATGCGGACCACCTCGGCCCCCTGCATCTCCGCCCGGAAGGAGCAGCCGACGCCGCAATAGGCGCAGGTGGTGATGGCGCTGTGCTCCGCCTGGCCCTTCTCGATGACGGACTTCTCCATCAGCGTGGCGGTCGGGCAGGCCTGGACGCAGGCGCCGCAGGACACGCAGTCGCTGTCCATGAAGCTGTCGAGCGCGCCCGGCGTGATCTTGGACTCGAAGCCGCGCCCGTCGATGGTCAGGGCGAAGGTCCCCTGCACCTCGTCGCAGGCCCGCACGCAGCGGGAGCAGACGATGCATTTGGACGGGTCGAAGGTGAAGTAGGGGTTGCTCTCGTCCTTCTCCGCCTTCAGGTGGTTCTCGCCCTCGAAGCCGTAGCGCACTTGGCGCAGCCCGACCGCGCCGGCCATGTCCTGAAGCTCGCAATCGCCGTTGGACGGGCAGGTCAGGCAGTCCAGCGGGTGGTCGGAGATGTACAGCTCCATCACCCCGCGCCGCAACCGGGCGAGCCGGTCGTTCTGGGTGGAGACCTTCATGCCGGGTGCGACCGGCGTGGTGCAGGAGGCGGGCGTGCCGCGCCGCCCCTCGATCTCCACCATGCAGAGCCGGCAGGAGCCGTAGGCCTCCAGATGGTCGGTGGCGCAGAGCTTGGGCACGCTGATGCCGGCTTCGGCCGCCGCGCGCATCACGGAGGTGCCCTCCGGCACGCTGACACGGCGCCCGTCGATCTCCAGCGTGACGTAGACGTCGGAGCTGCGGGCCGGGGTGCCGTAATCGAATTCCCTGATCGACGACATGGTCTGATCCTCTGTCCTTCCGGTCATTCCGCGGCGGCGCGGTCGGGGGTGCGGGCGAAATCTTCCGGGAAATGCTTCAGCGCACTTCGCACGGGGATCGGCGTCATGCCGCCCATGGCGCAGAGCGAGCCGTCGGTCATGACCTCGCAGAGGTCCTGGAGGAGGGCTATGTTCTTGGCGACGCTATCGCCGGCGATGATGCGGTCCATCACCTCCACCCCGCGCACGGCGCCGATGCGGCACGGGGTGCATTTGCCGCAGGACTCCGCCGCGCAGAACTCCATCGCGAAGCGGGCCTGGCGCGCCATGTCCACGCTGTCGTCGAACACGACGATGCCGCCATGGCCGACCATCGCCTCCACCGCCGCGAAGGCCTCGTAATCCTTAGGCAGGTGGAACTGCGATTCCGGCAGATAGGCGCCGAGCGGGCCGCCGGCCTGGACGGCGCGGATCGGCCGGCCGCTGGCGGTGCCGCCGCCGAACTCGTACAGCAGCTCGTGCAGCGTGACGCCGAAGGCCTTTTCCACGATGCCGCCGCGCCGGATGTTGCCGGCGAGCTGGAAGGCCAGCGTGCCGCGCGACCGGCCGACGCCGAAGTCGCGGTAATGGGCCGCTCCCTTCTCCAGGATCACCGGAACGGAGGTCAGCGACAGCACGTTGTTGACCACCGTCGGCTTGCCGAACAGCCCTTCCAGCGCCGGAAGCGGCGGCTTGGCGCGGACCATGCCGCGCTTGCCCTCCAGGCTTTCCAGCATGGAGGTCTCCTCGCCGCAGATGTAGGCGCCAGCCCCGACCCGGACGTCCAGATGGAATGTGTGCTCCGTGCCGTGGATGCGCTCGCCGAGCCAGCCCTCGGCGCGGGCCAACCGGATCGCCTCGCGCATCGTGGCGATGGCGTGCGGGTATTCGGAGCGGATGTAGACGTAGCCCTCCGTCGCGCCCACGGCGATGCCGGCGATGGTCATGCCCTCGACCAGCAGGAAGGGGTCGCCCTCCATGATCATGCGGTCGGCGAAGGTGCCGCTGTCGCCCTCGTCGGCGTTGCAGCAGATGAACTTCTGGTCCGCCCGGGCGTCCAGCACCGTCCTCCACTTGATGCCCGTGGGGAAGCCGGCGCCGCCGCGCCCGCGCAGGCCCGATTCCAGAACTTCCGCGACAATCTCCGCCGGCGTCAAGGACAGCGCGCGCTCCAGCCCGCGGAAGCCGCTGTGCGACCGGTAGTCGGCGACGGACAGCGGGTCGATCACGCCGCAGCGGGCGAAGGTCAGCCGCTCCTGGTTCCTGAGGTAGGGGATCTCCTCGGTGGGACCGAGGCAGAGCGGGTGATCGCAACTCGTCGGGAAGCCGGTCTCGAACAGGGTGGACACGTCCTCCGGAGCCACGGGGCCATAGGCGATGCGGCCCGACGCGGTCGCGACCTCCACCAGTGGCTCCAGCCACAGCATGCCGCGCGAACCGTTGCGCACAAGCCTCACCGGCAGGCCGCGCTTCAGCGCCTCGGCCCGGATGGCGTCGGCCACCTCGTCGGCGCCGACGGACAGGGCCGCGGCATCGCGCGGCACGTAAACGGTGATTTCCGGATTGGACGCTTCGAACGCGGTCATCGTGCGGTCTCCGCGGCCAGGGTGGCGCCGAGGATGGCGTCTATGCGCCGCGCGTCCACGCGGCCGTAGAGGCGTTCATCCACCATCACGGCGGGGGAGAGCGCGCAGTTGCCGAGGCAGAAGACGGACTCGACCGTGAAGGCGTCGTCCGCCGTCGTCCCGCCGAGCGAGACCGACAGGCTCCGTTCGATGTGGCTCACCAGATCGTCGCAGCCCATGGACTGGCAGGCCTCCGCCCGGCAGACCTTCACCGTGTGACGGCCGGGGCGGGTGCGGCGGAACTCATGATAGAAGGAGACCACCCCATGCACGTCGGCGCGCGACAGGTTCAGCTCCCGCGCCAGCAGCGGGACGGCGGCCTGGTCGATGCAGCCGAATTCTTCCTGCAGGGCGTGAAGTATCGGCAGCAGGGAGCCGCGCAGATGGCGGTGTTCGGCGACAATGGCGCAGGCGCGCTCTTCGCGCCATGGGGCTCGGGCGTTCACGGTCCCTCCTCGCGGCCAACGGAGCGGTGGCTGCTTGCTTTGGCTTGACTGCCCGAGGGGGCGTGTTGGCTGTCTTAGGTCCTACGGGCTTTTGTCAGGATGGCCCTCTTTCCTTGGACTTGGCAAATTTCATTTGCAAATCCGCCGATATCAATTCCCTATCATCGAGGCGTCCGGCTCCACCGGGGCCGCCGCCGGCCGCAGCCAGGGGCCGAGCGCCTCTGCCATCGCCGCCTCGATCCGCTGGGTCACGGCGCGTTCGGCCGCTGTGTCAGACAGGGCTTTGGCAAGCGGGGCCGGCGGATCGCGGTTGGCGCAGACCAGCCCGACGACATGGGTCAGGCTGGGCTCGACCAGCGGCAGCGCCACGAGGTCAGGGTGGGCTGAGAAAAGGGTGAGGAGCTGGCTCGGCACGATGCTGGCGCACAGCCCGTTGCGCACCGTCGTGTAGAGCGAGACGATGGAGTTGGTCTCGATCGACGGTGCCACGATCCGGTTCGCCATGCGAAAGGCGGAATCAGTGATGCGGCGGTTTTGCATGTCCGGCGTCAGCAGGCACAGCGGCAACTCGGCCGCGTCGCGCCAGGGAATGCCGTTTGCCGGGTTGCCGGCTAGCGTACGCCGGGCGAGCAGCAGGTAGCGCTCCGAATAGAGGGGCACGCTGCGCACGTTGTTGAGCGGCTCGTTGTCGAGGTAGGTGACGGCGGCGTCCAGCGTGAACTCGTCCAACTCGCGCTGGATGTCGCGGGAGCTGAGCGAGATGACGGAGGCGCGGATCCGTGGATAGCGCTCGCCGAAGCGGGCCAGCAGATGCGGCAGAACGGGCAAGGCGGTCGGGATTGCCCCGATGCGCAGACTGCCTGAAACCCCCTCCGCCAGAAGTTGCAGTTCCTGGCGCAGCCCGTCGCGCTCGGCGACGATGCGCCGGGCGTATTCCAGCACCTTCATCCCTTCCGGCGTGAAGCCGGCGAACTTCTGGCCGCGTTCGACGATGGGCACCTGGAGGTCCGTCTCGAGCTGCCGGATGGCGTTCGACAGGGTCGGCTGCGAGACGTGGCAGGCCTCGGCCGCCCGACCGAAATGCTGTTCCCGCGCGAGCGCCAGGAGATAGACGAATTTCCGGAACAAGGGGCGGGTGCCTCCTGGCTATGGCGCTGTCGCGTCTTGCGGCAGGAGCGGCGCCTCGAACCCGTGCCGGGCAAGCACGCGCTGCCCCTCCGGCGAGAGGATGAACAGGGCGAGCCGCGCCGCTTCCGGCCGGTCGCCGAGCGCCACGAGACCGTAATCGGCCCCGACCGCCAGCTCCGGCGGAATGCTGACCGCCTCCAGCTCGGACGTCTCGCGCGCCGCCTGGACGGCGTTGGTGCAGTAGGTCAGGAAGATATCCGCCCGCCTCTCCTCCAGGATCAGCCCGTAGACGCTGCGATCGGTCGGCGGCTTCGGCGAACTCGGCCCACCGGTTAGCCGCATTGCCTTAGCGTCCAGCGCCTCAGCGGCGCCGGGGCGGAGCTCACCCGCTTTCCGAAAGAGCGCCAGGGCGTAGTCGCCGGACGGGTCGGCCTTTGGTGTGGAGATGCCGACCCGCACCGCCGGGTCGAGCAGTCGGTCGAGCAAGTTGTCGGTGTTGACGCCTAACCCAGCCTGCGCGAGCGCACATAGTCGGTTGCGCGTGAACAGCACGACCGGTCGCCCGTCCGCAGCGGCGAGCGCCTGCGGATGCTCCATATTGGCCGATGCGAAAACGTCAGCCGCCTCGCCCCCGGCGATCCGGTCCTTCAGCAGCCCCGACGCCCCGAAAACAGGCTCGATCGGCGCGCCGCCCGTCACCCGAAAAACGTCGGCAGCCTCCGTTAAGGCGGCTCGTAGGCTGCCCGCGGCATACAGCCGAATAGGCGTCTCAGCCAGGGTGGGGGATACAGCGGCCATCATGGCAAACAGGAAAGTAAGGGCAGCAAGGCGCATGGTAGCCTCATGGACCGGAGTCCATCGCGTCTGTAGGTAGAGCGGAGCACATGCACGCCTTATGCGGGACCGACGGCAAACAATCAATATGCAATGGATTGCATATAAGTGGAGCTAATAACAGGGGGGTCGCCTGAATAAACATGAAGTTAACTTGGATTGATCGTTCCTTGGGATCCGCCCCAGCGGCGGAGAGGTGTCCCTGCCGGAACGAAGCACAGGTCATTCCGCGACTTTGCTTGCCGCTTCCCCCTGGGGTGAGCTCGCTGCGCACCTTGGAAGACCAGAGCTTTCAGACGCCATGGTGAGGCGGGCCTGTCCCGACCTCGGAAAGAACCACAGAGCCGGCAGGTCACCTCATCAACGCCGTTGCCGATGATCCCTCTTTTGAGGGCTTGCCTCCTGTACCCGCAATTAAAGAAAAAGTCTCAGCTGCTGCTCCAAGGGTTGAGCAACGGCACGCCCATCGGCTCGAAATCACGCACGTTGCGGGTCACGACGGTCAAGCGATGAACCAGCGCGGTGGCCGCGATCAGGCTGTCACTTTGTGGGCGCGGGTCGGGAACATGGAGGGTGGCATACCGCTGCGCCACATCCGCATCAACCGGCAATATCCGATCACGGAACGCAAGTATCACTTGGCTGTCGATCCACGTCCGCAAAGCGGTGCCCTGAGCTGCATCCCTGCGCCCAACGAGCGCTGCGCCAAGTTCGATCTCGAGAAGGGTAATGGCCGAGATGAACATGTCAATTGGCGCCGTACTCATCGCCCAGGCTAACAAACCAGGGTTCGCACGGGCCGGCCGTCGCAGTTCCGAGATGGCGTTGGTGTCGAGCAGGAACATCAATCGAAGGTCGCCGACCGGGCAACGTCGCCGATCCGCAGCGGCTCGAAGTCGAAATCGTGCTCCGGACCATCCTGCCGCAGCAGCTCAACAATCGAGCCGCCCAGGTCGGCGGAAAGGCGCCGGTAGGCGTCATATCGGAGCAGAACAAAGGCTGGTTCTCCCCGATCGGTGACGATCACCGGCCCGTCCTCGGCGGCCCGCTTTGCCTCACTGGGGTTCTGGTTGAACTCCCGGCTAGACATGGTTCGTCCCATCAGCTTTCCCTCCTCATACCCCAGTGATGGCGCGATGCTACATTCATCGAGCGCAGTCAACAGAGTGTGTAGGCACGTCACTACATTTAAATGGGGATTGCTGGATCACGCGGCGGCCGGCGTCTCGCTGGGAGGCTCGGCTTTGCCTGTGATGAAACCTCCGACATCAGCCAAATCGACGAGCCTTGTTGCGCAAATCGGACTGCGGGCAAACTGCCTGCTATCTCTCGGGTTTCAGGCGAACTTGCGTGAGACCGGCATGCCGAGGCTGGTCATCCGATTGAGGAAGGCGCAGGCGACGCGGGTTTCGGCTTTCTGAGCGGGCAGAATCCTGGCCCGGAGGCTCCGTCCGATGACAAACTTTAGCGGAAGAAGGCGGTTTCCACGAGGGCGCGCCTTCCATAGCCGGTCGCTCTCTGCCAGCTCATTCGGCCCTTCTCGGCGATCTGCTGGATATGGTGGTCGCGCTGAGTGGGAGCGATCTCGGCCGTCTTCCCCGGCACCGCCGTGCCGCGGGGCGGGATGATCACCGCGGCATTGGGGTGCCGGTCGGCAACGGCATGGTAGACGGGGTCTCCGTCGTAGGCACCATCCGCCAAAAAGACGGTGACCGGGCCGGGGATCTGGTTGAGCAAGGGGCCGACCTGGGAGGCGTCGCCGTCCTCGGTCGTGGTCAGCTCCGCGGCCAGGATGTTTCCGCTGTCCGGATCGACGGCGATGTGCAGCTTGCGCCAGCTCCGACGCACTTTGCCGCCGTGCTTTTCCAGCTGCCATACGCCCGCGCCAACTATCTTCAGACCTGAGCTATCGATCACCACAGTCACGGGGCCATTCGGCTTCACCAACGCGGTCGCCAACGACAGGCGGGCACTGCGTCGGGCCAACGTGGTGTAGTCTGGAACCGGCAGCTCCAGACAGAGGATCTGCACGATGGAGCGCAGCAGACCCTCTGTCTGCCGCCACGGGCGGCCGAAGTCCAAGCGCAGCATGACCCCGGTCTCTATGGCAACGTCTGAGTAGGCCCGCGGCCGGTCCCTCCGGCCGGTGCCGGCGGGCGTCCATTCCCGGCCGCTTTGGGTCCAGTACTATGAATATAGCCACAGGTACCGGATGGGGGGGGTCCGGTACCCTTGGGGAAGGCCCTGGTCGCTGCCATGGCGTACCGGACGGGGGGGTCCGGTACGCCATGGGAAAGTGGGCTACTGGTGCTGAGCCATTTCATGCGTTATTTGCAAGCTATCTTGCGACACATAATCGGCTCATATTCGCGCACAGATCGCGGATATCGAGGAGATGCAGGCGCTCTTCGCTCGCGTAGGCTCCACGCTCACATTTCGCGAAAGATGCCCTGACGGGGCCGTTAGCCGGTGCTGTGTCACCGTCATTGGGTGGCTACGATCTGCCCACGATCAGGTTCATTTCGCGAGCACTCCGGATAGCAAAATTAGTGAAACGAGATGTTGTAGAGGAGATTGGCATACACCTTGGGGAGCTGCCTAAGATGCCTCCCGATATGTACACGGCCACGATGGCGGTGCAGCGCCTTGCAGCGCAAACCAATCGCGCGCTGATTCAAGGCTACTCCCTACAAGACATTCTGGCGATATTTTCCGAGAAGGAGGACGCCTTTTCAGGAATAACATTTGGGATATTCCGCACACGCTCTGTGGCGTGCAACCAACAAAAAAGAGCGTCCGAAACGACTGTGCAAACAGAAAGCGACATCGCAGGGTTCCGATGCATCCGGCATTTCGTCACCGGGTAATACCGGCGCTGCAACCACGGCACAACCAAGCCAACCTTGCGGTCGCAAAAAAGGTATCGAACCCCGGGCTACTGCACTGACTCCTGAGACGCCACCCCAGATACAAGGGCCGCCCTTTCCACTTGCAGCCCGCTCTCCGACCGCAGGCCTTAATGGAGATATGTGACGATGACCAAAAAAGCATTCGAAGCGTTGCGTGTTCGTTATCAGCGACAGGAGCGGTACCGGGGAAACGACGTTCTCCCGCAGACACGCAGACCACCTCCGGCGCAATCACCCGGGGAGTGCACTTGTTGATGTGGCTTGAGCGACTTCAGAGGCCGCCCGCGTCGGCGTGGCGCATTCGGCGTGGGACGGAGGCGGTCTTCCAGCAGCCTCTGCGCAACGGCCTGCCCCAGCAGGTTCTGCACGGACGAGACCGACCACCGGGTTTCACCCCGCGGCGTCCGGCAGTGCAGGCCCTCAAAGTGCCGGGCAACCTTGGTCAGCGTCGGGTGCTCCAATGTCTTCACCGCCATGACGACCAGGGGCGCCAGGTTGTCGCTGTCACGCCGGCGCGGCGTCCGCTCCAGCACGGCTTCATCGACAAAGCCGTCGCGGGCCAGACGGCGCACGGCGCGCGCCAGAGCCGGGCCGGTCCAGGGCCCACCGTCCGGGCGTTGCGAGCCGTTCCGATCAAGGCTGCGGGCCACGGTGGCCCACGGGTAAGTGTAGCGGCCCGAGATCATGGGCGCCGGCCCGCACTCGGTGAGACGATGGGGTTCCTGGTCGGGAGTTGGGGAAGGAGACGGGAGGGGACGACCGGACCGACCGTTTCTTGGCTGCGGGCTTCGAGACCGGCTGGGCGTTTCTGGAGCCCTATTCCTCGCGGATGATCAGAGCAGCCCGCCGCCGCTGGGCGCATTCGATCAACCGCGTCTTGATTCGCGTGAACAACGCAGGCGGCAGCATCCCATAATCGAACCGGTCGGGAGTGTCCCGAGACACCGGCCGCAGGTCCGGCCCGACCCAGACGAACCGGTTGACCTCGCTGACGATGACCCAGGACCGCTCGGCGTCGAGACCAAGACGCTGTTTTGTCGCGGCCGGGATTTCCACGGCGGCGGCCTCGTCTCGGGGTGGGCTATGGGTGATCGGGGCGACGGTCACCACTGTCTCGCCGTCCGCGCTCTCGGTCGTCAGAACAATGGCGCAGGGACGGTCCTTCGCGCCTTCGATCTGTCCTTGCCGATGCTCGGCCAGCCACAGATAAGCATAGGAGATGACGAGGCCCGGCCGAGGGGACGGCAGCGGCACTTACCCCTCCAACTCGGCATTGAGGTGATTGAACTCGGCCGGCACCGATGCCGCGGCGATGGCCGCCAGCTCGGCATCGCTGAGCTGCTCGACGGCCAACGCCTCGCGGTCCCGCCGCTTCAGGCGCCGGTACTCCTCAACCGACAGCAGCACGGTTTTCTCCCGGCCGTTGCGGGTCACGAACACGGGTTCAGTCAGCGCGCGATCCTGATAGGTGCCGATGTTGCGCTGAAACTCAGCCGCTGGGACGATCATGAGAAAAGCTCCCGCCCATCATGCAGATTACGGATATTGCATAAGATGCGTGATTGACTGGCGGTTGTCCAGGGGCAGCACGGACAGGAGCATACTGTCCAGTTCACGAGGACGTGTGTCGTTTTCAATCGTTCGTCGGAATGTTCAATCATTGGCTGGACTCGTGTTAGGCGAGGCGGCTGTAATCAACGTGATAGACCGCTCCGGGTTCGCCGAAGATCTGTGGGCTTGAGGCCGGTGCAACGGGCGCTGCTTTCCAAACGAGCCACCAACTGGCCGCCGTAAACCGTCCCAGCCAGGGGTTAGTCGCTCTTCTCGCGCGCGCGGCGCACCTTGGCAACGGCGCTGCGGGTCGCGCGCAGCTGCTCGGTGTAGCGGGCCGGCATGCGCGGGGACGCCCAGCGGCCGGCCTGCATAAGGCCGGGCAGGTCGACGCCGGCGGCGAGCAGCTCCTGGGCGGCGCCGACGCGCAGGCTGTGCCCGCCAAAGCCGACGGCCAGCGGGTCGGCCTCGCCAGCCCGGCGCGCCACGATCCGCCGCACCGCCGCCGTGCTCATGCGCTCGCCGGGGCCGCTGCGCGCCAGGTGACAGAACAGGAACTCGCCCTCGCGGGTGAGGGCGCCGCCCGCCGGGTCGGGCCAGCGGGGGGCGGCGGCTCGCCAGGCGGCCAGGGCCGCCATGGCCTCGGCCGAGAGCCAGGCCTCCGCACCCTGCCCGGCCTGGTCGGTCTTGGAGCGGCGGATGCGGATGGTGCCCTCGCCGGGCCGGGCCTCGGGGTCGGCGGGGTCGACCGGCCGCAGGTCGCCCCAGCGCAGGGCCACCAGCTCGTCGGCGCGGGCCAGGGTGTCGCGCCCGACCAGCAGCAGCGCCCGATCGCGCAGGGCGATGGCGGACGGGAACCGCCCGCCCTCCCCGGCCAGCCGGTCGAGGATCGGATCGAGCACGGCGTCGGTCAGGGGGGTGGCCTGCCGCTGGGCGGCGCCGCGGTCGCGGGCGTGGCCCTTGCGCTCGAGGGCGACGCTCCAGTGGTCGGTGGGGCTGGGGTGGCCGGCGGCGCGGTGCAGCAGGGCAAGGGAGGCGAGGTAGCGCGTGACCGTCGCCGGGGTGCGGGAGGCGCCGGCGTCCTGGAGGAAGCGGCGCACGGTCTCCGGCGCGGCGGGGAGCCAGGGCAGGCCGTGCCGGCCGCACCAAGCGGCGAAGACGCGGGCGTCGGCGCGGACGGCGCGCAGGGTCGCCGGGGCGAGGCCGCGCTGGGCCACCGCCAGGAAGTGGCGCAGCGCCGCCATGGCCGGGTCGGACAGGTCCGCCTCGGGCAGGGGTGCCCCCACCGCCGTCGTGGCGCAGGGGTTGGGGAATCCGCCGGCGGCGTGCCACCAGGCGATGGAGCCCCGGTAGCGGCGGCACGTCGCTGGGGAGCGCCCGTCGGCGGCGGCCGCGGCGAGGAAAGCCACCACCGTCTCCGGGCTGGCCGGCAGGGCGGTCTTTCGGGTCTGGGCACACCAGCGGACGAAAAGCCCCGCGTCGCCGAGGCGGGCGCGGCGGGTGGCGGCGGCCATGGGCTGGGCGATGGCCGCGCGCAGGCGGCCGAGGTCGGCGGCGGAGAGCGTCGGCAGGTGGGCGAAGGGAATGGGCGCGGCGCCGGCGGCGGCCGGCGGCCCGGCGCCGGGAGCGGCGGCCCGGGCGGGGGCGAGGGACGGAGGGCGGGAGCGGGGTGGCATGGCGGGGCTCGCGGCGGGACGGGGGCGGCGGCCAGGGTAGCCCGCCGGCGCCGGTGGGTCGAGGCTTTGCTATCGGGGTGATAAGTGTCCTTATCGCAGCGATATCGGAGACCCCCGCTTTTCGGATGCGCGATGTCCATGCAGCAATATAAGATCGCTACATTCGCCCGTTTTCCTCCCTTCCGCCGGGACCCCATGCGCGCCGATCCCCTGCTGCCCGCCCTGCTCGCCGCCGAGCGCGCGCTGGGCCGCCTCGACCAGGCCCTGAGCGACCCCGCCCGCCGACACCGCGCCCGCTGCGACTCCGCCCGCCGCGCCGCCGCCGCCCTCGTCCACCTCGACGGCCACCGGCTCGACCCGCACGACTTCCAGCGCGCCCTGGCCGCCCCCGACCAGGCGAACGGCGAGGCCCTGCGCGCCGCCCTGCTCAGCGGCCTCCTCGCCCAGCTGCCGCTCGGCCTGACCGCGACCGCCACGCCCGACCCGACACCCGGACCACGGCCCACCGCCCACCGCGCGCGCCCGGACGGCACCGCCGATGATCTCGTGGCCGCCACGCGCGCCGCCATCGCCGCCCTGGACAGCGTTGACCTGGACGGCATGGACGCGGACCGGGAGGACCCGGAGGAGGAGCCGGTGCCGACGCCCGTAGCCCGGCCGCTGCCGCCCTGGACCTCGGGCTGGCTCGACGAGCTGCACCGTCGCTGGAACGTCGCGCAGCTCGGGCGCCCGGTGCCGCCCTCTGACGCCCGCCGCGCCGATGGCCGCGCCGCTCTGGCGGCCGTGGAGGAGGCGCTCGCCACTCACCCCGGCCTGCTCGGCGCCGCCGCGGCAATCCGCGGCCTCGCCCGCCGCCCCGACCCCGGCCGCCCCGAGCGGCGCGGCCACGCCGACGACGACGCGATCGCCGCCCTGACCGCCGGCCGCACGGAGACCTCCTGGTGGAGCATCGTCGTCTGGCTCGCCGCCCCGGGCCTGATCCAAGTCGCCTGCCGGCTGCACTTCGCCTGGCCGGCCCTCACCCCCGCCCTGGCGCGCGACGTCACCGGCTACCGGCTGGCGCTCGAAGGAACCGAGGCCGCCTGGACCGCTTGGTTTCTCGGCACCGTCCAGGACCTCGTGGGGCACGAACTCGAGCGCCTGCGCCACCTCGACCTCGTGCAGGAGCGCTGGGAGGAGCGTATCGCCCCGCTGGCCCGGCGCAGCAACTCGCGCCTGCCCGACCTGCTGCCCTGGCTGCACGAGCGCCCGGCTTTCACCGTGAGCCGGGTCGCCGGCGATTGGGCCGAGCGGTTCGGGCTCTCCTTGCGGGGCGCCCACCTGCTCACCGAGCAGCTCGCCAAGGCCGGCGTCGTCCAGGACATCGCCGGGCAGGCCGGCGAGCGGTTCTGGGCGGCCGATCTGAGTTTCCTCCCGGCTGGGCGTTAAGTGGGCAAGTCACTGCACATCAGGCAAACGCGCATCAGGATCGGGGGCATTCGACGTGTTTGGCGGCGTGCCAGCCGGCTTTTCCGATGAAACGGCTGCCAAAAGGCCGCTTGGGCAAGAGGCCGCATGCCCAGAGGGTTTGATTGGGTGGATCATGGAGAAAACCGGAAGGCTGGCACCGCCGACGGAGCAAAGGCTTCACTCAATAGGGCAAGTTCACAAACAACCAAATGGGCAAAAGGGCGCTTGGCTGGAGCGGCCTTCACGGAAGAGGCATGGCCGCCGTGTCAAAGGAGCGGCGGATGCGCTAGCCTGCAACCCGGCCCGGCAGGCAGGATGCTGTCCTAGCAACGATGTCCGTCCGTGCTCGGGCGCCCCTTTCCTGAATCGAACGGTCATGGCCAAGCGTATTTACTTCCTGACGTCGCAAAGCGGCATGAACGGCGGCATCAAGGTTGCCTACCAGCATGTGGCAGCCCTGCGACGGCATGGGTTCGATGCGTCCATCGTCCATAACGTCGCCGAGCCTCCCACTTGGTTCCCAGCTCCAGACGTTCCGATCCTGGCCGCCCGGCACATTCATGCCGGTGCCGACGATGTTCTGGTGATAGGTGAGGACGTCAATGGCACCCTGCGGTCCTGGGCTGGCCATGCTGCCCGCAAGGTCGTGCTGTGTCAGAACCATTTCTACATTCCCAAGGGCTTGGGGGACGCGTCGGATTATCGGGAGTTCGGCGTTTCAGCGGCGGTGACGACGGGAGAGGTCATCGCTGCTTTCATGCGACACCGGTTTCCTGGCCTGCCGGTTGCCACGGTGCATCTTTCCATTGACCAGGAACGATTCCGCCCATTGGAAAAAGCACTGCAGATCGCCGTCATGCCCCGGAAACGTCCGATTGAGCATGACTTTATCCGGGATCTTCTGCGTGCGAATCCTCGATGGAGGCAGGTCCGCTGGGCCATTCTGCAGGGGGCGCCAGAGGCGACGGTCACGGAGGTGCTGGGACGTTCCGCCATATTCCTGTCCTTGGCCCGTTTCGAAGGGGTTGGCATGTCGGCTCTGGAGGCGATGTCCTGCGGCTGTGCCGTGGCAGGCTTCGATGGCATCGGTGGCCGTGAGTATGCCGCCCCGCAGAACGGGTTCTGGGCACCGGAGGATGAATTGGAGGCTGCTGCCGAGCAACTGGATGCCTGCATCAAGGCCGTGGTCGACGGCACCGCGGCGGCACGGATCGCCGCCGGGCGCATGACGGCCGCGGCTTACACCCTTGCCCGAATGGAGGCGGAACTAGTGGCTTTCTGGCGGGAATTCCTGGCCTAGCCAGGATGAGCGAGATCTCATTCACCTATCCACCCTCTTACCCAAACAGCCAAAAGGTTATTTGGGTAAGAGGGTGGGCGACATGCTGCGGGCCTCTTGTGTGACAAGCCAGCCCCCGCCTGTGCCAGGTCTTGGATGGACCCGGCGTACGTTGTCCGGGGGCGTTCATGGGTGTAGCTTCACCCGGCTTTATCCATCGAGGTTGGACATGATCCGCGTGTTTATCGGCTATGATCCCTGTGAGACCGTCGCCTTCCATGTCTTCTCGCACAGCATCCAGACCCGCGCGAGCCGTCCTGTCTCGATCACGCCACTCGCCCTGACGCAGCTCGGCGGCCTGTTCCAGCGGGAGCGTGATCCCAAGCAATCGACCGAGTTCTCCTTCTCCCGCTTTCTGGTGCCCCATCTCTGCGGCTACGAGGGGTGGTCGCTGTTCTTCGACTGCGACATGCTGATGGTGGACGACATCGCCAAGCTGTGGGATCTGCGCGACGACCGCTTCGCGGTGCAGGTGGTGAAGCACCATCACGTGCCCAAGGAGGAGACGAAGTTCCTGGGTCAGCCTCAGACCAAGTACCCGAAGAAGAACTGGTCGAGCGTCATGCTGATGAACAACGCGAAATGCGCGGCCCTGACGCTGGACTATGTCAATCGGGCGTCGGGCCTGGAGCTTCATCAGTTCAAATGGCTGGAGAGCGACGCGCTAATCGGGGATATCCCCCACCGCTGGAACCACCTTGTCGATTATGACCCCCCCGCCGTTTTGAGCGAGCTGTCGAACCTCCATTACACGGACGGCGGTCCCTATTTCGAGAGCTATCGCAACTGCGGTTATGCCGGGGAGTGGTTCGAGGAGCGCGGGCGCATGCTGCACGCCGAACAGCGGGTGAAATCGTCCTGAACCTCCGCAGGGGGGCTGCCTCCCGTTCCGGGCGCCACCCTTCCGCCGGCGCAGACGGCAGGAGCAGAGGCGCCCCTGCCCAACAGCCCAAAGGGTTATTTGCCCTTTCGGGTTGTTGGGTGAGAAGCCGTCAGGCTGATCCTCGGCCGTCGCGCTCCGCCGTCCGCCGTCCGCGGTAGCGCCGTCCGTCCTCATGCAGGTCGGCATCGTCCAGCCGGTATCCGGCCGCCCGCAACGCCTCCAGAACCAAGTACTGCTTCGTCACGCGCCGGTCAGCCGCGACGGCGGCGAGCTGCCGGTTCAGGTAGCGCGGTACCGTCACCTTGAACTCCTCCGTCGGCTCTCGCGGAGGAGCGGCCGGCGCTGGTGCTGCTGGATGCGCAGGCTCCGTGTTCCCGAGCGGCCTGAGGGAAGGCAGGCCGATGGTGGCGGCGACCTGGTCGGTCCCGGCCAGCAGGCGCTGATCGTCCAGGCTGTCGGCCAGGGCAGCCAAGGCCGAGAGATCCGGGCGGGCGGGGGATGCGGCGTTGGCGCGGGCCGGTGCCACGTCCTCGTCGTCGAAGGCGGAGGGCAGGGGCGGGCGAACTCCACGGTTCCTGGTCATGCGTGGGCCTCGTTGCGTGCGGCGGCGTCGAGGGTCGCCAGCCGGTTCAGGAGTTCGGTCTTGATGGCCTGGACGTTCGCCGCAGCGGCGCTGTCCGGTTCCGACACGCGGGGGGGGACGCCGGTCAGCAGCATCTCCTTATAGGCGGTGCGTTCCATCAGGCTGGCGGCGAAGGCCGGCATCCGCGCCTCGCCGTCGGTGCGGATCTGCTTGGCGACGCGGCTTTCGAAGCCCGAGGGCACGCGGGTCCACAGCAGCGCCCGCCCAATGGTTCGGTTCCCGATGTCGCCGGTCTCGTCGATCTGGTGGTTGGTGCGCAACGCGTCGCGCAGGTCGGGGGCCGACTGCTGGCAGGGCACCACGACGAAGGCCGCCTTGCCGATCCCGAGGATGGTCAGGCGCGACGCGACGCCCGGCAGGTCGAGGATCAGGAAGTCGCAGCCGCTGCGGGCGTTGCGGATCTCCCCGATGATGTTCTCCTCGCCGACGTTGGGCACCACCGTGAAGCCGGTCAGCTGGGCGCGCCGTCCGAAGGCGGCGGCGTGCTGGTTGGGGTCGCAGTCGAGAATGCAGGCGCGCAGCCCGTCGAGGGCCAAGTCCGCCGCGACGGCGCAGGCCGTGGTGGTCTTGGCGCAGCCGCCCTTGTTGCTGGCGAGAGCGATGGTGATCACGGGACGGCTCCGGTGGCGGTCGTCGGGAAGGATGAACGGGCGGGACTCTACGTGGCGCCGGTCGATGCGGGCAAGAGGCCAATTGGCGGCAAGGTCTATTGGTTGGATGCCCAAGAGGGCAAGAGGGTATATGGGCAAGACGTACCATGATCTTGAGAGGCTTGGCCTTGCTAGCCTTCTTGTGACCTGGATAAGACATCTGTCATCTCCTAGAAAGATAACCGGAAGGGCAAAGGGGCGGTTGGCTGTTCGGGTAGAAGGGAATTCGGCCATCTTGACTGCACCGAAATGCCGCGCGGCTTGACGCCTCCTGCCGAGTGTGGATTAGAAGGCGGTGAAAGCCGTGCCCAGCGGCCCCATGAACCGGCCGCCCCGGGCCGACCGAAGGAAGAGTGGATGTCAGACAAGGTCGCATTGATCACCGGAGCCACCGGCCAGGATGGCGCCATGCTCGCGGAGCTGCTGCTCTCCAAGGGTTATCGGGTCCATGGGCTGAAGCGCCGCTCCTCCTCCTTCAACACCGCCCGCGTCGATCACCTGTACCGCGACCTGCACGAGCCGGACGTCCGTTTCGTGCTGCATCACGGCGACCTTACCGACGCCACCAACCTGATCCGCGTGGTGGAGGAGGTGCAGCCGACCGAGATCTACAATCTCGCGGCTCAGAGCCATGTGCAGGTGAGTTTCGACACGCCGGAATACACGGCCAACGCCGACGGCATTGGCACGCTGCGCCTGCTGGAGGCGATCCGGATCCTGAAGATGAATGACCGGGTCCGCTTCTATCAGGCCTCCACCTCGGAGCTGTTCGGCAAGGTCCAGGAAACCCCGCAGCGCGAGACCACGCCTTTCTACCCGCGCAGCCCCTACGCGGCCGCCAAGCTCTACGCCTACTGGATCACGGTGAACTACCGCGAGGCCTATGGGATGCACGCCTCGAACGGTATCCTCTTCAACCATGAGGGGCCGACGCGCGGCGAGACTTTCGTCACCCGCAAGATCACCCGCGCCGTCGCCGCCATCGAGCTGGGCCGCCAGAAGCAGCTCTATCTCGGCAACCTGGACGCCAAGCGCGATTGGGGCCACGCCCGCGACTTCGTCGAGGGGATGTGGCGCATGCTCCAGCAGCCGGAGCCGGACGACTATGTGCTCGCGACCGGGGAGACGCACAGCATCCGCGAGTTCGTGGAGCTGGCCTTCTCCCACATCGACCGCCGCATCGTCTGGACCGGCAGCGGCGTGGAGGAGAAGGGACTAGATGCCCGGACGGGCGAGACCCTGATCGAGGTGGATCCGCGCTACTTCCGGCCGACCGAAGTGGACCTGCTGCTGGGCGACCCGAGCAAGGCGCGCGAGAAGCTGGGCTGGACTCACAGCACCCCCTTCCCCGAACTGGTGCGCGAGATGGTGGAATCCGACCTGCAGGCCCTCAAGCTGGAGGCTCCCCGCTATGGCAACAACGGCTGAGGCCCCGTTCCGCCTGGAAGGCCGCCGCGTCTGGGTGGCGGGGCACCGCGGCATGGTCGGGTCGGCCCTGGTGCGCCGCCTCGCGAGTGAGGGCTGCACCGTCCTGACCGCCGGCCGGGCGCAGGTCGACCTGCGCCGCCAGGCGGAGGTCGAGGCCTGGATGGAGGCCGAGCGCCCGGACGCCGTCATCGTCGCGGCGGCCAAGGTGGGCGGCATCCTCGCCAACTCCACCCGTCCGGCGGAGTTCATCTACGACAACCTCGCGATCGAGACCAACATCGTCCACGCCGCCCAACAGGCCGGTGTCGCGAAGCTGCTGTTCCTGGGCTCGTCCTGCATCTACCCCCGGATGGCCTCGCAGCCGATCACCGAGGACGCGCTGCTGACCGGGCCGCTCGAACCGACCAACGAGTGGTACGCCATCGCCAAAATCGCTGGCATCAAGCTGTGCCAGGCCTACCGCCGACAGTACGGGTGCGACTTCATCTCCCTGATGCCGACCAACCTGTACGGACCCGGCGACAACTTCGACCTGACCTCCAGCCATGTCCTGCCGGCGCTGCTCGCCAAGATCGACCGCGCCCGGCGCGAGGGGCTGGGGACGGTGGAGCTGTGGGGCAGCGGCCGGCCACGACGCGAGTTCCTGCACGTCGACGACCTCGCCGACGCGTCCGTCTTCCTGCTCCAGAACTATTCGGGCGACGTGCCCCTCAACGTCGGCACCGGGACGGACGTGACCATTCGCGTACTGGCCGAGCTGATCGCCGAGGTGGTCGGGTTCGAGGGAGAGTTCGTGTACGACACCAGCAAGCCGGACGGCACGCCTCGCAAGCTGCTCGATGTCGGCCGGCTGTCGGCGCTGGGATGGACGGCGCGCATCGGCCTGCGCGAGGGCATCGAGAGCACCCACGCCTGGTACCGGGCAAACGTGTTACAGGAAACCCCGGCGGGATCGTAACGCCTTCTGGGTTTCTCCAGCCACACAGTTTGAAAGCAGTCATTCCATGAACGCCAACGGTTTCGGTGCCCTGACCGCTTCCCTGACCGCCTACATGAAATCAGGCTCCCTGATCGATGAGGCGCTCCTGCGGCGGGACCGCAACGTCGTGGCACAGGGATTGCTTAACCTGGCGGAGGAGGGGGTTCATGAACTCTCCCAGGCCAAGGGCGCCGACACCCTCATCTCCGTAATGAGGTCCGGCATCCGCACCCTGGCTCCGACAGGAGAGGAAAAGCGGATCGCCGAGGCCGCCCTGAAGCGGATCGCCGAAGCCGAAGGAGCCGGCGATCCGCAGATCGCCTCGATGGCGGCCTTCTGCCTCTATTTTCCGGCCCACCAGTCGGAGTGGATCCCGGACTTCTCCCAGGTTCCGGTCCATCTTTACGAGCTGACCGTTCGCATTCTCTTCGCCGAGCCGGAGTTCTTCGTTGCGCTTGGCGAGGCGGATGCGCATTCGGCCTACATCGAGAAGGCAAGCTCAGCCATCCGGAGTTTCGTGAAGGGCGATGCCCCGAAGGCGCATCGTGCCCAGCTGGCCGCGTCGTTCACGAAGCACGCCCGGTTCCTGGCCGGATACTTTTCGGATCGCAATTTGAAGTCCCTGTATCAGGCGCGCGCGGAGATCATCGAAAGCCATCTGGAATTCAACGGCCTTGAAACCGGACACGCGTTTCCTTCCCGGCCGGCGGGGGAGCGCATCCGTGTCGGCGTCCTGCGCGGCTCCTGGTTCGGGGGAGCGGAAACGGCCGCGACCTTCGCCCATGTCAACGGGCTGGACCGCAGCCGTTTCGAGATCGTCTTCTACGCGATGGGCAGCAAGGCGGAACATCCCGTCGAGCAGGAGGCGCGGAAGCGTTCGGATCGCTTCGTGGTGCTTGGCGGAAAGCCCTTTCCCGACATGGTGAGCCTCATCCGGGGGGATGATCTCGACATCATGCTCATCGGGACGAACATCACGGCGGTCACCTCGCCCATGGTCCTTCTGTCGGCCTGCCGGCTTGCGCGCACCCAGATTTCCCTGACCCTGAATCCGGCGACGTCTGGTTTCCGGTCGATCGACCGCTTCATCAATGGCGAGCTGAACGAACCCGCCGGAGCGCAGGACGAATACACGGAACGGCTTGTTCTGATCCCGGGATCGATCAACCGCTATGATTTCGCTGGCGAGCCTTCGCCGGAGGTGGTTTCCGTACCCCGTGCCGCACTCGGGGTGCGCGACGAGCAGATTCTTTTCGCGTCGGGCGCCAACTTCTACAAGCTGGTTCCCGAACTCCTGCATGCCTGGGCGGAGATCCTCCGCAGGACGCAGAACAGCACCCTCCTGCTGTATCCCTTCAACCCGAACTGGTCGGACTATTATCCGCGCGAGCTGTTCGTCCGGCATCTCAACGCGCTGTTCCGGGGGCATGGGGTTTCGCCGCAGAGGATACGTATTTTGGCGCCGCTCCCGTCGCGAAACCACATCGCGGCCATTCTGCGCAAGGCGGATCTCTACCTGGACAGCTTCCCCTACAGCGGCGCCGTCTCCATGATGGATCCGATCGCGGCCGGCTGCCCCGTTCTGCTGCGGGAGGGACACGCCGCGCGCAACCGCCAGAGCACGGGTCTGTTCCGTGAGAAGGGCTTTGGTGCGGTTCTCACATCCACGTCATCGGACTATGTGGAAGCGGCCGTACGCCTAGCGTCCCGGCCTGCTGAGTTGCAGGCGTTGCGGAGCAAGGCCCTGGACATGGCGGGTACTCCGGAGACGTGGGCGAGCCTGGACTTGAACGTAGCCCTGCTGTTGGGCCTTGAGTCGGAATGATGGAAAAAGCGCGGTTGTCACGCTCTTTGCTATGGCGGAACGGTCCCGTGGAGGGGCACTGCCGCGGGTCGGGGAGCGGACAGGGCCTGCCCATAAATGCCTGAGGGGCCTCCACTATGGATAGTATCAGAACCGCCATGTTCAATCTCTTTTCTCTGGTCCGTGACTCTGAGGTTTCCGTTTTAACAACGCGACAAAGAAGAGCCGACCATCACACCCCGAATAGATCATTTTTTCTCAAGAAGAACCCCTAAGAAGGCCCCCGCGGTATCATCGCCTAATTTGTGAATGCCATCGAAACTATCTCGCCATTGACTACGAATGATATGCTTCTTCAGGAACAAAGAGTTCCATTTGCGCAAAGAGAAAAACCAGGATGGATAGGCTTTTTCCTGGTTCCGATACACGCCAAGAGGGACCGTATTAATGCTGACCAAATCTCCAGCATGCTTGTCTTGATGGACAAGATGAGGGAAACGGTTTATTATCATAAACCGGTAATTGAGGCTGGATATGGAAGAGAAGAACTCTTCTGGCTTGTCCAGACACTGAATTGATCCACTGGCCAGAACAATATCATAATTTTTATTAACAATTTCTTTAAAGTCTCCGTAAAAATTAAGATTTTGCTTTGTAAAATTTTTGGCAGCCTCTGCCGCAAGTGCCTTTGTCTCGAGAACGTCCCACTCGAATTTAAAAGCACCGTCGGTCCAATTCTGTACCGTATGATAATGGCTGCCGATCTGTCCGCCAACATCCAGAACAGAAATATGAGCTTTCCGAAGCCGACTTATAGAAAAAAGCATCGCAGACAATAACAGGGAGTCTAGTTCTGCCAGTCTCTCTGTAGCGCCCTGAGGCTGCAAACCTCTCTCAATTATAGATTGCACGACATCGTCGTTCTCGTAGCCGGCGCATTGTGCAAGTGCTTCCTCAAAGGAAGTATACAAACCAGAGAATCCATAACCCATTTTAAGCCTCATGCCTTTTGCAAGAGAAAAACATCATTAGACGGCCCTGGTCTTTTTGTACAAAAAAGTCGCGTCAAGTTTTGAAATGGGAATGTAGCCAAATTCGCTGAGCGCCTTAAAAATATAACTGCTTCTTATCTCTAGAATATCTACCCTATCCTCAACCAGAAGGTAATCAGGAGAAAATTTTTCCCAATTATTAGAATTAATCACCTCTATGTCTAATCCCTCGACATCAATATTCATTAAGTCTATTCTTCTTCCTTGCGGCAGATAATTATTCAATATCTCTGACAATGGCAAAACGTCTATAGACTTTGTCTCTAAAAGCTCCCATTCACTCTTCAGTTCCTCATACCTACTCTCGCTAAATGTGTTAAGTGCTGGTTCTTTGAACATGTAGTACTTCATTGAGCCACGGGCATTCGAGACACCCATGTTTATATTGATATCCCTTTTCCTTTCGAGGTTGAGCAGAGATGCTAATTCAGGATTTGGTTCGATATTTATACCAGACCATCCTTTCAAATATAGAGAATAAGTCGAAGAAAACCGCCGCGGATGATGGGCGCCGACATCCACATAAAAACCCTTTGTAATTTTTCCCTCTGTTATTCTATCAAATAGAACATCTTCTCCTTCTTGAGAAAAAGAGAAATTCAGAAACTCATCAGATACTAGTCGGATGACATCCTCAAAAGCCGAGCGCCTGATGTTGATTTTCGTCATGGTTTTCCTCAAAAGAAAATTGAATGGAGCTTACTGCTAAAACATGCCAGTGCGGCAGATGGGCATTTTCCATTTTCATTAGTCATCGTTTTCTTTCAACCCTCCAATTGGCGCAGGCGGTAAATCCGGATTCTTGCGAGGAATGCGGAACTTTCCAGAGAAAAAGAATGAAGTTGTCCAAGTATAATAATTTATTGGCCCAAATCCTGACATATCAACTTGAAGAAGCCCAAATTCTCGAAGCTTCTTGGCAGTTTTTGGCGACCTATCGGAGTTGTCCAATATAATCAATCCGCCACTTTCTAAAAATTCTAATGCGCTATTGGCGCAGGAGGATCTGTATTTTCCGTCTATTACTATTAAATTGTATTTTTTCCCATCAAAGGGGTTTTTAATGTATTCTTCTTCTGAATGACGGACAAAAATTTGAGAGTTGTTGGGGGCTTGCTTCTTGATCTCGGTTGCCCAAGTCTCATCACTCTCGATGCTGAGAACTTCCTTTGCGCGGGGAGCCCAAAACAGTGTTGAGTTTCCACATCCCCATTCCAGGATAGAGCAAGAAGAAAAGTCCAAATTTTCTATGTACTCAATAGCTGGGTAGGTATACCAAGGAATAGGTCGCCCTTTTGCATCAATGGGTCGACCTGTTAATGTTGAATTCAGATGTCCAAATTCATTCTCCAGAGTCCACATACATTGCATAGCGGTTCTCAAGGATTGATGCGGTCTAGACATGCTCTAAGTCCTATGGCCTTGACAGTGCGCCGAATATGCCACTTAGGAATGGAATGTTATACATATTTTTGTAGCTTCGTGAGGCTGCAGTGAGAAAGGTGGATGGTGTTGCTGATGTGTATGAGCGTGGTTGCTGTAGGACGGCAGCGGAAAGATGGTGAGTTCACAAGGGGGCAAGCGAGGATAGAAAAATGATCTTTGAGGCCTTACCACCATCATGGAACTCACCACCTGTCAGGTCTAGCGTGCAAGGGCCTTGCGCAAAGCACTGATGATACGCTCGACCGCAGCATCGGCGAGTTGCGGGAACATGGGCAGGCTCAGGATGCGGCCGGCACAGCGCTCGGTACGCGGGAGCCCGCCGGGACCCAAGGGGACGCGGTCACGGTAGGCGGGTTGAAGATGCACCGGTGTCGGATAATGGACGTTGCTGGCGATACCCTGTGCCCGCAATGCTTCGCGCAGGCCTTCGCGGTCATCCAGGGCGACGACATACTGGTGGAAGACATGCCCTGCGCCGGAACGCCGCACCGGGCGCTCGACCGGCAGTCCTTCAAGCGCTTGGTCATAGGCGGCGGCGATCGCCTGGCGGCGGGCGTTCGCCTCTTCCAGATGGGCGAGCTTGACGCGCAGGATCGCCGCCTGAAGCTCGTCGAGGCGGCTGTTCTGGCCGGTGGTTTCGCTGATATAGCGGTCCTGCCAGCCGTACTGCCGCAGGGCGCGCAACGCTGCGGCAATGGAATGCGTGCCGGTCGTGACGATGCCGCCGTCGCCAAGCGCACCCAGGTTCTTGGTCGGATAAAGGCTGAACGCGGCAGCGGCACCGAAGCTTCCCACACCACGCCCCTGCCATGTGGCCCCGTGCGCCTGGGAACAGTCCTCGACCACCACAACCCCATGGCGCTCCGCCATGTCCAGCACGGCGCCGAGATCGACCGCCTGGCCGTAGAGATGCACTGGAAGCACCGCTTTGATGCGACCACCCGTCGGATCATCCCGTAGCGCCGCCTCGAGGCCGGCGGGATCCATTCCATAGGCGTCGTCGATGTCGACCAGCACCGGCGTGGCGCCCACCAGCTCCACGGCGGCCACGGTTGCGACCGCCGTGTGAGAAACCGTCACCACGGCGTCACCCTGGCCGATCCCGACGGCACGCAAGGCCAGAACCAGTGCGTCGGTGCCGTTGGCGACGCCGATCGCATGGCGAGTGCCGGCGAAGGCGGCGAACTCGGCCTCGAAGGCCTCCACCTCGCTGCCGAGGATGTACCAACCGCTCTCCAGGACGCGGTGGATCGCTGCGTCGATAGCGTCCCGGTGAGCGAGATAGCCGGCCTTCGGATCGGTTTGCGGGATTTTGGACGAAGCGTCCATCGCGGGGCTCCTAGAGATAGCGGTCCAGGTGTTGACGATAGAAGGCGACGGTGCGCCGCAGCCCTTCTTCCAGGGAGACGCGGGGCGTCCAGCCGCTTACGGCGCGGAAGGCGCCGTCATCGCCATAATAGTCGCCGATGTCGATGCGCTTGCGCTCGGCCGGGAATTCGCGGATGGCAAAGGAGCCGCCGCTCACCTTCACCAGGGTCTCGGCCGTCTCGCGCAGGCTGACGATGCCGTCGCCCCCCAGGTTGAAGGCCTTGCCGTCGAGCGCATCATTCCCGGCCATGAGCATCAGCGCGTCCACCGCGTCATCCACATAGGTGAAGTCGCGCAGCTGCTCGCCGCCCCACACTTCGAACGGGCGCCCTTCGATCACCGCGCGAAGCCAAACTCCCAGAAAAGTCTGGCGCGCATCCTTGATCCGCATGCGCGGCCCATAGGTGTTGGTCAGCCGAAGCACCGTCGAACGCAGCCCGTACACCTGATTGTACAGCATGTGATAGGATTCGCCGGCGATCTTGTTGATGCCGTTGACGTCCACCGGGTTCAGCGGGTGCCGCTCGTCCACGGGCAGGTATTGCGGCCGGCCGTAGATCTGGCGCGTGCTGGCGAACACGATCTTGGCCGCGGGATTGTGCTTGCGGCAGATCTCCAGAAGACTGAGCTGGGCCGTGCAGTTGATGGCGAGGTCGGTGAAGGGGTCATGCATCGAATCGAGATGCGACGTCTGGCCCGCGAGATTGAAGACCAGCTCGCGGTCGCCCACCAGATGGCGCATGCTGTAGGGATCGCGGATGTCGGAGATATTGGTGCGGACCTGTCCCTCGCAGCCGTCGAGGTTGAACAGGTTGCCGCCATACTCCGGGACCATACTGTCCACCACCAGCACGTCGGCGCCAAGCCCGGCTAGGCGCCGCGCCAGGGTCGAACCGATGAAGCCCAGCCCACCGGTGATCAGCACCCTGCGGTTCTGCCATAAGGCATCATGGTGCCGAGGCTGGGGTGCTTTTGAAAGTGCGTCGCTCACACCCGCTCCTTGCTCGATGCGCTGAGCACCTTGGCTATTTTCAACCATGCGGCTTCCATCCAGGCCAGCACACGGTCACGCGATCTCGCATAGGTATGTCCGGGAGCCAGTCGGCTCGCCAAGCAATCCCTGGAGATTGTAGGGCATGCTGTCCCAGACCCTTATTGGCGCAAGGCCATTTGCGCTGAAGAGCGACAACAGTTCCTGCTCATTGAAGATGACCTCGGCGACAGGGCGGCCATAGGCGAGCTTGCGCAGGTAAGTGGTTTCCCTGTTCATCAGCACGGGCACCGTGTGGAAAACGCAGAAGCGTCTTGCGACACGGCGGCTCTGCGCAATGGCATCGCGGTAGCCGAGAATATGCATGAGGGACACGCCGTTGAAGACGATGTCGAAGCTGCCATCCTCAAACGGGAGGTTTGTCGCATCACCTTGCAAAAAATGCGCCTTCGGATAACGCCGACACGCCATGTCGATCATCGATTGCGAATAATCCAAACCCGTATACCGGACCTTGTCGTTCAGGAGATGCCCGAACACTTCGCTGTAGTAGCCGCTGCCGCAGCCCACTTCCAGCAACTCCGGTTGGGGGAGGGCGGTTGCGCGGATGGCCTCTGCGGCCACGGCAAGATCAACGCGCACCCGGCCCGCATGCATGGCCTGCAGCAGAGGGATGTAGGCGGCGTCCTGCCGCTCGCTCACGTCCGGGAAATGCCAAGCCTCGCCGGTGATGGCAAGCGCCTGCTGGCGGTCGATGATCGTGTGCCCGGTGGAGATGGCGTTGGGCGCGGCAGCCTGTTTGGCGCCCGGCCCAAAGCGGCGGTCACCCGGAACCGGCAAACCATAGGCCTGCGCCAATTCTCCAAAAAGCGACGTCAATTGTTTGACGTAGGGGCGATACAGGGTTTCGGTGATGAGTTGAGCGTTACGAACGCCGTAATGCCGCAAGCCGGTGTCCCATGCCGCGGCGCCGACCTGCTTCAGTCCATGGAAGTGATAAAAGACGAGCGGTTCACCCTCAATGCGCAATGTTCCTTCGTGAGCCTCGAAATTGTAGTTGTCAAGGTTCCATGGTCCTAAGTTCATTCCCTTTCCAGCAATGGCATGGATCGATCGGTAACGCAGCGGCCAATTGTCCAGATACTTCTGGTCGGCAAACTTTTGATCTTCCAGACGGTCATAACACCAGGCGAGGCAATCGCGCCGGTAGTCCTCAAGACAGCGCCGGCCTTCGATGTCGTTGCGCCACGTAACCCATGCCACGTTGTAGATGCCAAAACGGGCACGGTCGGCGAGGGCTGGCGCGAACCGGTGCGGCACGATGGCGATGGATGCGGCGCCTATCTCCGCAAAGACCCGCTGGGGCGACTCATAAAACAACAAATCAGCGTCGAGATAAGTCACGGAAACCGCACTGGGGACCTGCGACAGCACATAGCGGGGCAGGCAGGGCGTGCAGGTGAAGTAATACTCCACTGCCGAACGACTTTGCTTAACGGCTGCGAGGTCGGGATCGAAAGTTTCCAGATCGGATAGGGTGATGACCCGTGCCGAGGGTTGACGCTCGCGCACGATGCGCGCCGCCTTGTCGTCGAGGCAGAGCACGAAGACGCGTGCTTCGGGGGCATGCTTCAGCAGCGACTCCAGCATTAGCAAGCCACGGGGAGCATAGCCGCTGTCGAAATAGGTACAGAAGCAATGTTCCGCCATCGTGGCGCCGGTCTCCGGAGACTGCAAGGAAGCGGTCGTGCCGGTGGATGACCGAGCTGGCAGATGGCGGCGCACGATTTCGTCGAAGGCATGAATGCGGTGGCTGATCCCATGCTCTGCCAAACAACGCATCCGCCCGCGTTCGGCGATAGCGCGACGCTCCTCGGGCCGATCGAGATAGTAGCAGATCTTCTCGAACATCTCACCTTCCGTGTGGAAGGTTTCGATTTCCTCGCCGATGCGGAAATATTCTTCTAGATTATCGTAGTGGTGGGTCAACAGGAAGGCACCGCTGCCGGTCGCCTCGAAAAGGCGCATGTTGGCGCTTTCCGCACCGGCAATGTCGTAGATGCGACCATCAGGTCCAAGGGCGGCCATCGAACTGCGGCAGTCGAAAACGATGCGGCCGGTGCGCAACGCCTGGTGCATGGCCACGCCGAACACCGCCTCGCGGCGATGCCGCGCGATTGCCGGCGGCAGTCCCTCTGCAGGGCCGGACAGATGGAACGCGCAGTCGAAGGCACCGGTTTCCGCCGTTTCGGCGATGCGACCGAGCAGTTCGTTGCGGCGCGCGTGCTGCACCGGCGTGTAGGATCCGGCAAACAGCACGTCATGTTTCTCGGAGACGTCGCCGATCCGGTCAGCGATCCATTCCGGGAAGCCCGGCATGTACTTTTCGCCGGCCTTCGCTCCCAGGCGCACCGCCATGTCACGGATGCCGGCCAAGCCCGACAGCAGGACGTCGAAATCCGACCAGTCCGTGCCCTGGGGAATGGGTGCGGCATGCCAGCCCATGACGAGATGAGGCCGGCGACGCAAGGTGCGGATGAAGCGGCTGTCGAACGAGGTGCTGTCGCTGCAGTAGAGAATATCCGGATCGATCTCGTCGATCTGCTGGCGAATGATATCGTGGAAAGCCGCCGCCGGTGGCGGAATGGGGCGTCCCCGTTCCCGCATCCAGGCGGTCTGCGTCGGGCCGCAGTTGCCGATGATGAAGTGCGCTTCGTAGCCCAGCGGTTCGAGATAGGGCACGATGTTGTGCAGCGCGCTGAAACCATCGTCCAGAAGCGCCCGGGTCTGCTGCTGGAACGAAAGGGCCTTTACCTCGGGATGCGCCGCATAGAAGCGGTCCAGGTAGGGACGGTAAAAAGTCTCGAGCTGAACGATCCGCAACGTGTCGCGAGGCTGCACAGCCGCAGCGGAGTTAGATAATGAGACCATGATCGTTTTAACTCGCCCAGATCTTCGCATCGACACGGCCACCACCGGCGGCCGTCGCAGGGGCGTATCAGTAACAGAGTGCCGCGTCACCAGCCAAGCGCCCAAGCCACGGAGTCAGGCCGTGGCCTTGAAGCAAACAGAGGACGGAAAAGCCGTTTCTGCGGCAGGGTCAATCCGGTCCGGCGGCGCAACGCTCCAGGAAGGTCTCCAACGCCCGCAACGGCCGGTCGTCGGTATGGATCAACCCGCATCCCGCGGACACGCGGGCCGACACCGAGCGGCGCCAGCCCATGTCCGTGCCCAGGCGAACGGCCATGGCGACATAGGCATCGAGGTCGCCGGCGATGGTTTCGGTGACCCCGATCCGGTTCAGAATGGCAGCGCTGTGCCGGCCGCGCATCAGCGCTCCCGGCAGGGTGACCACCGGCAGCCCCTCGGCGACCGCTTCGAGCGTGGTGTTGCCACCGGACCAGCCGATGCTGTCCAGATAGACGTCGGCCCGCCGGTTGAGCGCGGCATACTGCCCGGGCGAGAGATAGGGCAGGATGACCACATGCCGGCCGGCATCGAGCCCGCGGCGCGCGAAGGCCTCCCCGAGGCGGCGGTGCAGGCGCGCAGTCAGGGCGTCGGAACGCGGGTTGATGAACAGGAACTGGCTGTCCGGCACGGACGCCGCGATGCGCGCGAAAACGTCGTCGTGCTGCGGCAGGTACTTCGACACATACTGGCAGCACAGGTAGGCGGTGGCGTCCGGCCGCACGCCGAAAGCGGCGAAGTCGGCCGGCTCCGCCGCCACCTCCAAGGGGGCGTAGGCGATGCCGAGGCCGGGCAGGCGGACCAGCCGCTCGGTGTAATGCGCCTCGGCCCCTTCCGGCTCCATCAGGTCGCTGCCGAGAAAGCAGTCGACCGTCGGCAGGCCGGTGGTGTCCGGATGCCCCCATGATACGCATTGGACCGGCGCCAGCCGCAGGGCTGCCAGCTTCGCGGCCATCGGGTCCATGCCGATTTCCGGATAGATCAGGACATGCAGGTCGTCGGCGCGGATGGCCTCGCACATCCTCTCGAACGGCAGGCCGGCGGTGAAGCGGTGGAAGCGGGCCTGGGCGCGGTCGGTACAGGCGTCGCGCGCGCCGGCGGTGTGATAGCCGTACAGTTGGATGCGGGACGGGTCCAGCCCCTCCATCCAGCCGCGGATCATCAGCTTCCAGATGGTGTGCCAGCGGAAGAAGCCCGATGCGATCCCAACCCGCAGCGGCTCGCCCGGCGTCACGGGCGGCATCGGCGGCCGGTCGGCCCATCGCGGATGGCGCGCGGCCATGACGCGGGCAACGAAGCGCCCGTAGATCTCCTGAAGGTCCCGGTCGCACTGTTCCTGGTAAGCGAGATAGTAGGGCTGAAAGCTGCCGATGGCCTCCGCGGCGGCCGCAACGGATTGCGGCTCGTCGAACCGCACCGAGGCTGCCAGGGCCTCCAGATCCGCGCGGTAGCGCCGACGGGCTTCCGCGATCTCCTCGGGCCGGTCGTAAAGAGTGGGCAGGCGCGACATGCACAGCCCCAGCCGTGCCGTGATATTGGATGGGGCTAGCGCGACGGCGCGGCCAAAACCACCGACAGCGCGGTTCAGCTCATCCCGGCCCTTGGCCAGATAGCCCAGCATCATCCAGCTCCGCGCATCGTCCGGCTTGAGCAGCGCAGCCTGCCGGAGCGCCGGCAGCGCCGCTTCCCGATTGCCCAGAGCGATCAGGGCGTCGCCGAGCGCTGCCTGACAGCCCGCAAGAGTGGGATCGACGCGCAGGGCGCGGGTGAGGCTCGCGGCGGCGCAGGCCAACTGCCCCAGCCTTTTCAGCACGATGCCGAGATTGTGGTGCGCCTGCGCGTACCCCGGCTCCAGAGCCAGGGTCTGCCGGAACTGGGCCGCCGCCGCCTTTGCCTGCCCCCGGGCGAAGAGGAAATTGCCGATCGCGAACCGCACGTCCGTGTCCTGCGGGAAGCGAGCCCTCGCTTCGGAAAGGACGGCTGCCGCCTCGTTCATGCGGTTCTGCCGCTGAAGAAGTGCCGCCTGCTGAAGCAGGGAACGTGCGGGCTGCGCGCTCGTCTCGGAGGTCATCGGCCGTTTCTCCAGGCGTGAATGCGCCGGACCAGCGCCTGTTCGACGCGGGCCGCCACCTCGTTCCAGTCTCCGGGCGCCGTCTGGCGGAACAGGCGCGCCGTCGGGTACCACGGACTGTCGTCCCGATCGAGCAGCCATCGCCAATCCGCCAGATGGGGCAGCAGGATGAAGACGGGCCGGCCGAGCGCGCCCGCCAGATGCGCCACAGACGTGTCCACCGTCATGATCAGGTCCATCTGCTGCATGAAGGCGGCGGTGTCGGCCATGTCGCCGATCCGGTCCGACAGGTCGAAGATGACCTCCGCCCCCGGCGTTCTTGCCAGATCGCCGGCATGGGGTCCCTTCTGAAGGCTGAAGAGCCGCAGGTCCGGAAGCCGGCTCAGGGGCCTCAGGGCGGCGAGCGGGCAGCTCCGCGACGGATCCGTGGGGGAGCTGCCCCAGACCAGCCCGACCCGGAACCCGCCCTCCGGCAGTGAGGGAGCCGGCCCGGTTGGCGGCGCCAGGTAGGGCGTTTCGGCGGGGATGCTGTCCAGCTTGGTGCCGAACAGCCTGGGCAGGCTCATCAGCGAGGCCTGAACGTCGAAGGCGGGCAGCGGTTCCCGGGTCGAGAGGACGCGGTCCACGCCCGGATGGCCTTGCAGCAGACGCAGCAGCTCGGCCTGGCAGCGCAGGATCACCGTGCCGCCGAGGCGACCGGACAACCCGACATAGCGAAGGAATTGCAGCGTGTCGCCCAGCCCTTGCTCGCAGACCAAAAGCAGGGTCCGGCCGTTCAGGGGCTTGCCGTCCCAGTCCGGGGCGCCGCGATGCTCCACCGGCGTGCCGGGCCGGCGCCACCGCCATTCGTATTCTGGCCATCCTTCCGCGAAACGGCCGGCGCGCAGCAGGTTCAGCCCGAGGTTCCAATGTGCGTCCACGCAATCCGGATCCAGGGCGACGGCCCGCCGGTAGCAGGCGATCGCCTCGCCGAAGCGATGCCGGTGCTGAAGCAGGTTTCCAAGATTGTAATGGCCCGCCAGGAAGCCCGGCGTCTCCGCCAGGAGCGCGCGGAACTGGCGTTCGGCGTCCTGCGGACGGCCCCAATCCTTGAGGGCGGTCGCAAAATTGTTCCGGGGAACGGGATCGCCCGGCATGGCCGCAGCGGCGTGGCGGAAGTAGTCCGAAGCCAGTCCGAAGCGCCGGCTGCGATGGGCCAGGGTCCCCAGGAGCTGCAGGCAGGGGCCATGCGTGCGCTTCCGGTCCACGACCTCGTGACACAGCCGCGCGGTCTCGGGCAGGTTTCCCTCGTCGAAATGGCGCCGTGCCAGAATGTAAAGATCGTCCAGTCGCTTATCTTCTTCAGACGACACGGCTCTGGCTTCTCATCCCTGGAGCTTCTACAGAAAACGTCCTGCCCTTCGACGAGGCCGGCTCAATATCCGGCCGGCCTTCCTTGCGGAAGGAATGCTGGCATGAGAGCAGGGGGGAACCGTGATATACGCCCGCCTGTGCGGGCGTATCAACCGCATTCTCCCGGCCTCTTCCGACGATCAGAATGCACACCGAAGACACCAACCCGATCTGGTTCATCAGCGCCCGCGATCATCTGCGGGCCGGCCGGCCGGATGAGGCCGGGCGGTTCTGCATCGCCCTGCTGGTCCGGGAGCCCGCATCGGCCGAAGGGCTGATGGGGATAGGCTTGACCCACCAGCTGCGCGGCGATCCGGATGAGGCCGGTCTTTGGCTCGGGCGCAGCCTGGTGGCCCGTTCGGACCATGCGGACGCGTGGGGAAACCGGGCCGCCTTGCGGGCGCTGCGGGAAACGCCCGACCAGGCCTTGATGGATTGCGCGGCGGCGCTGAGCCTCGATCCGTCCCTGGCCGCCGTCCATGCGCTGCGCGCCCGCCTCCTCTACGGGCGGGAGGAGCATGCGGCGGCGGCGGCGGCGGCGGGGCGGGCGCTCACTCTCGGCCTGCGCCGCGCCGAACTGGACCTCATCCTGATCGACGGTCTGCGTCGGCAGGAACGGCTTGCCGAGGCCGGGCGGCTCTGCCGGGAACGGCTGGAACGGACGCCAGAACGGGCCAACCTGTGGGTCCTGCTGGGCTTGGTCCTGAGCGACGAAGGGGACGACGCGGCTGCGGCCGCGGCTTCGGGGCGGGCCGTCCTGCTGGAGCCGGCGCACGTAACGGCGCTGAGGAACCGGAGCGACGCGCTGCTGCGGCTTGGCCGGCCGGTGGCCGCCGCCGCCATGCTCCGCGCGGCGCGCGCGGCCGGCCCGCACCTGCCGGGCGCGGTCTTCGTTCCGGCCTGGCGGCGGATCGGCGAGCAGGCCCAGGCGGCGGGAAACTGGCTCGACGCCCTGCGCGCCTTCGAGGCCGCGGTCCGGGAGCAGCCCGGCGACCCGGTCCAGCGGGGCCCCTTCGCCATGGCCGCCGCCGCGGTCGGGCAGCAGAGCCGGGCCGAAACGGCGCTGCGCATCGGGCTGACCCTTGAGCCGGCGGCGGCCGGCCTGACGATGAATCTCGGCACCATCCTGGTCAACGAGGGCCGGGTCGGGGAGGCGGAACGGCTGCTCCGCCGTGCGCTCGCGCTCGCCCCGGACGCCTGCAAGGCCCACAGCAACCTTCTGTTCGCGAGCCAGTACCGGCCCGGCGTGACCCCGGCCGAACACCGCGCCGCCCACCGTGCCTGGCACGACCGGCATGCCGCCCCGCTTCTGCCCCGGACACCCCCGGCCTTCCCCAACGACCGCGATCCGGAGCGGCGTCTGCGGGTCGGGATCGTCTCGGCGGATCTGAAACGCCACCCGGTCGGCTATTTTCTGGCGCCGTTCCTCGCCGCGCACGACCGGAGCCGCTTGGCGCTGGTCTGCTACGCCAGCCAGCCCGACGAGGATGCGATGACCCGCGCGCTGAAAGGGCATGTCGAGGGCTGGCGCCAGGTCGCCGCCTTGCCGGACGAGCTGCTGGCGGAGACGATCCGCGCGGACTCCATCGACATCCTGATCGACCTGTCGGGCCACACGGCGGGGCACCGTCTGCCGGTCTTCGCCCGCCGGCCGGCGCCGGTGCAGATGACGTGGCTGGGCTATGTGCACACGACCGGCATGCCGACGATCGACGGGCTCATCGGTGGCGGCCTAGAGATACCGCCCGAGGCCGCGTCCTGGTTCGAGGAAAGGCTGATCCCCCTTCCGCACGGTCGGTTCTGCTATCAGCCGCCGGAACAGGCCCCCGCCGTCGCTCCGCCCCCCTCGTCGGGAGGCGGGCCTGTGACTTTCGGCTCATTCAACAGCCTGGCGAAGCTGTCGGACGCGACGGTTTCCCTATGGGCCGGTCTGCTCGCCGCCGTGCCGGACGCCCGGCTGCTCCTGAAGGCGCGTCCCTTGCACGATCCCGTGGTGCGGGGCCGGATCAGGGCGCGTTTCGCTGCCGCTGGGGTGGAGCCGGAACGGATCCATCTGCGCGGCTGGTCGTCGCACGCGGCCATGCTGGCCGAATATGGCGACATGGACGTGGCGCTCGACCCGCGACCCTTTTCCGGCGGGCTGACGAGTTGTGAGGCCTTGTGGATGGGGGTGCCCATGGTCGCATGGCCGGGCGACACGCCGGCCGGCCGGCAGAGTGCGCATTTCCTGTCCTTGTTGGGGCTCGATGAGCTGATCGCCCGGTCGGCGGAAGAGTATGTGAGCATCGCGGCGGCGCTGTGCCGTGACTCCGCGCGGCTGGCCACCCTGCGCGCCGGAATGAGGGCACGGGTGCTGCGTTCCCCCCTCCTTGACGGAGCAGGCTTCTCGCGCGGTATGGAGGATGCGCTGCGCGGCGCGTGGCGGCGCTGGTGCGCAAACGGCGCGTCGTGATAGCCGCGTCCCGGTTCCCGGATGAAGGGGAGCGCCTCCGCGCCACAAAACCTATTGCAGTTCAAGCCCTAGGCTAAAGCATCACGGCATGGTTGGGACCTTCGGCGGGGGCGCCCCCTCGCCCGCTCGCCCCCGCTCCAACTAAGTGGCGGATTTGCAACAATTTTAGCCTATGGGTACGACGCGGAGTTCAGCTGGAGCGTATGGCGCCCGATGCGCTTGCCTTTTTTCCGAACACCCCTTATGCGTATCCACAGTTCAAGGGTCTATCGGCCTGGCTCGCCAGGGCTGTGTCTATGACATGGCCCCCCTTGGATCCAAACGAACCGGTTTATTGGTTGAAGGGGCTATAAATGGCAACGTTTACTCTCACTGAGAGCGAAGACACCCTGACGTCGGCCTCCACCGACGACCTGATCCTGGGTCTCGGCGCTGCTGACGTCATCACCGCCGTTGGTGCTGACACGATTTACGGCGGCGACGGCTCCGACACGCTGGTGGGCGCCTCCACGGCCGATCTGCTGTTCGGCAACGCCGGCACCGACTCGGTTTTCGGTAACGACGGCAACGACACCCTCTACGGTGGCGCGGGCAACGACACTGTCGTCGGCGGCCTGGGCAACGACCTGCTCTTCGGTGACGCGGGCAACGACTCCCTGAGCGCTGTCTCGGGTGCCGATACCGTTTACGGTGGTGCGGGTAACGACACCATCACCGCTGCCGCGAACGCCACTGGAACGCTGCTGTTCGGCAATGCCGGCAACGACTCTGTTCTCGGCGGCGACGCCGCCGACACCATCTATGGTGGCGCGGGCAACGACAGCCTGGACGGCGGCCTCGGCAGCGACCGCCTGTTCGGCGATCTGGGCAACGACCTCCTGACGGGCGGCACCGCTGGCGCTGACACCGTTTATGGCGGTGACGGCAACGACACGATCACGGCTGCTGGCAATGCTACCGGCACGCTGCTGTTCGGCAACGCCGGTAACGACACCATTCTGGGCGGTGACGCTGGCGACACCATCTATGGTGGCGGCGGCAACGACACCATTACCGGCGACTCGGGCACGACGGGTGGCGGTGCTGACCTTCTGTTCGGCGATCTGGGCAACGACCTCCTGTCGGGCGGCACCATCGGCGCCGACACCATCTACGGCGGTGACGGCAACGACACGATCACGGCTGCTGGCAATGCTACCGGCACGCTGCTGTTCGGCAACGCCGGCGCTGACTCCATCGTGGGCGGTGCAGGCGTTGACACCATCTACGGTGGCGCCGGTGCCGATACCGTCTTCGGCGGCGACGCTGGCGACCGCCTGCTCGGCGATGCCGGTGACGACCGTCTCTATGGCAACGCCGGTAACGACACGCTGATCGGTGGCGCTGGTGCCGACACGCTGTACGGCGGCAATGACACCGGCAACCGTCTGGAAGGCGGCGACGGCGCCGACGTCCTGGTGTTCGAGTCGACTTCGGCTGGCGCCGTGATCGCGGGCTTCGCGACCGGCACCGACAAGATCGGCCTGACCGGCTTCGGCGCTCTCGACAACGCAAACCTGTCGACGCAGTTTGCCCGTGGTGCGAACCTGGGTGCTGCCACGGTAACCCCGGGCCAGTACCTGATCTTCGACACCACCTCGAGCATCCTGTACTACGATGCGAACGCGGGCGACACCACGGGCCGCGTCACCGTCGCTACTCTGGACGGCGTCACTCAGGTCAACGCGACTGATTTCATCATCATCTCGTAACCTGTTTGGTAAGACGGAAAAGGGCAGGCGAAAGCCTGCCCTTTTTTGTTTGAGGTAGTTGCGAACCAATTCATGTTCTTTCCTGGCGTGCCCTAATGTTCGTGCGCGGCGGTTTCGAAACAGCTCCTGGGTAAGGCAAAGCGGTCCGGCAGTGGAGCCGAACTCGCAGATATTGTTATCGCCAAGCTCACTCGGCTCTCTGCACGTTTTGAACGAGACCGAGCATGGGGGGCTGTTCTTTGGCACACCTGTCTGCCCGCATCCTCATTGCCTTAGAACGCTCGCGTATTTAAGGTGCTGCCTTAATTGTTCAATGCTGGCTTTCTTCACGATGACCTCGCGTTCCAATCCGGCGGCCCTCGCAACTTCGCCCGATCCCTTGGCTGATGCGAAAGCTTTTTTCAAAGCCGGTCGTCACGCGGAAGCTGCTTCCCAGTGCCGCAACGTGTTGAAAGCTGGCCAGTCGGTGGTGGAGAGCCTAGTTCTCCTGGGCTCAATTGGCACCCTGACGAACACAGCCCAGGCTTCGATCCCGCTCCTGCAACTGGCAGCCTCGCTCGCACCAAGGGACATCTCGGCCCTGAACGCTCTTGGTCTAGCTTATCACGAAAATCGGCAATATTCGGAAGCCTGTGCTTGCTTCGAACAGGTTCTGGCCATCGCTCCTAGGCAAACGGAGGTGATGCGCAACCTTGCTCACGCTCAGTTCGGACGGAAGGATTGGGCGAAGGCTCTGGCCATGTTTGCACAGCTGTACGCACGCGAAGAGCATGCCTTGAAGGATTGGATCCCACATGCGGGATGCCTGCACCATCTCAAGCGCAATGCCGAAGCGATCGTGCTCCTCCAGAAGTTCATAGAGCTTGAGCCGGAAAATGCCGACGCGTGGTACCTTCTGGGCCTGTGCCTGCACCACACGCACCAGATTCGCCCAGCGATTGAGGCTTACAAGAAATCCATAAAGTTCAACCCGAAGAAGTATACGGCATATCTTAACCTTGCCGCTCTCTATCAGAAACATTCAAACCCGGAAAGAGCCGCTGCTGTTTGCCGGACGGTCCTTGCGTTGAACAAAGATTTCCTACCCATTTATGTCAACTATGGGCTGGTGCTTGCTGCCCTGGGAAAGAGCCGGGAAGCTGTGGAGCTGATGGGGCGGTTACTGCTGGCGCAGCCGGAAAACGACCGCTGCCGCAGCAACGTCCTGTTCTACAGCCAGTATACGGATGATGTCTCGCCTCGACGGCTTTATGACATCCATCGGGAATGGGACATCCGCCACGGCGAGCCGCTCCGCCGTTTCCGGCAGGAGCACCGGAATGATCCCTCTCCGAACCGGCGGTTGCGCATCGCCTACGTCTCGCCCGACCTGAAGGCCCATTCCTGTGCCTGGTTCCTGATGGATCTCCTGGAGCATCACGACCGGGAAGCCGTCGAAATTTATGCCTACGCGAATCTGGACCGACCGGATGGCGTGACGGAGAGGCTGAAGGCCAAGATCGATGTTTGGCGCGACGTGAACGGCCTGCCGGACGCAGATCTCGCCCAGCTGATCCGGCAGGACCAGATCGATGTTCTCATCGATCTGGCCGGCCACACCGCGCGCCACAGCCTGATCGCTTTCGCTCATAAGCCGGCCCCCGTGCAGGTGACTTGGCTGGGCTATCCCGGCACGACGGGCCTGTCCACCATCGACTACCGCCTATCCGATGCTTGGCTCACTCCGGAGGGCACGCCGGAACTTTTTTCGGAGACGGTCTACACCCTTCCCCGGATCTCCCATTGCTTCCGTCCGCCCGAGGCGCCCGAGCCCACCTCCCTGCCAGCGCGGACCAACGGCATCATTACCTTCGGCTCCTTCAACAACTTTGCCAAGCTGTCCGACACCACCGCTAGGCTGTGGACAGCTGCGCTGGACCGGGTGCCCAATGCGAAACTCCTGCTGAAATCCCGCCACATCGGCAGCGAGGAAGCCCGTGAGGCGATCCTGGGCCGTTTCCGCCGGGCAGGCGCCGACCTGTCGCGCATCGTCCTCGCCAGCGGCAACGAGCGTCAGGAAGACCATCTGGCCCAGTACGGCCTCATCGACATTGCCCTGGACACCTTCCCCTACGGCGGCATGACGACGACCTGCGAATCTCTATGGATGGGGGTGCCGGTCATCAGCATGGCCGGCGATCGGACGAGCGGCCGCTATGGCGCCAGCGTGCTGAACGCGGTAGGGTTGGGCGAACTGGTCGCGAATGGCCCTGAGCAGTTCGGGGAAGTCGCCGCCCGCCTTGCCGGCGACCTCGACCGGCTGGTGGAACTGCGGGCTACGTTGCGCCAACGGATGGCCAAGTCGCCGCTGTGCGACGGCCCGGCCTTTGCCCGCGCTATGGAAAATGCCTACCGCGACATGTGGGCGCGCTGGTGTGATTCCCAAAAGGGATGAGCGGGAGTCCAGCATGACGGGCATCACTCCCTCCGGGCTGGAGGCGGCTCTGCGGGAGGTCCTGGCCCTCATCCAGGCAGGCCGGCCGGAGGCCGCGGAAAGCGCCTGCCGCGCCTTGGCGGACCGTTTTCCGGACAGCGCCGAGGCTCATCATCTGCATGGCTTGGCGGCCCTGATCGCCAAGAATGGCGATGCGGCTGTGCTAAGGCTCTCCCGCGCCGTGGCGCTTGCCCCGCACGCCGCCCGCTTCCATGCCAATCTGGGCACCGCCCAGCAGGGAATCCGCGCATCGGATCGCGCGGAGCGGAGCTACCGCCGCGCGCTTCACCTCGAGCCCGGCCAGGCGGAAGCGGCCTTCAACTACGCCAACCTGCTGGTCGGAGCCGAACAACCAGACATGGCGCTGTCCTTCTACCGCCGCGCCGTCACCCTGCAGCCGGATCGCGTCAAATACTGGTGCAGCTTGGGCAACCTGCATCTGCGGAGCCGCCGGGAGATTCCGGCGCTGCGCGCCTACGGCATCGCCAACGTCGCAGCCGGCGGGGCTTTCATCGACACCGCCGTGAACCAGGGGATGGCCTACCAGCGTCTGAACCAGCTGCCCGAAGCCCTTGCCCAATACGAACGCACGCTAGCTGCGAAACCCGGCGACACCTCCGCTCACTGGAACCGGGCGCTTGCGCTGCTGGTGTCCGGGCGCCTGAAAGAGGGCTGGGAGGAGTACGAGTGGCGCTGGAAGCTTGCCGAAAGCCAGCCGCGCGGCTTCGCGCAACCCTTGTGGGCCGGGGAACCGCTGAACGGCCGGGTCCTGCTGCTGCACGCCGAACAGGGGCTCGGTGACACGCTGCACTTTGCCCGCTATCTGCCGATGATCGAGGGGCATCTCATCCTTGAGTGCCAGCCGCCTCTGTGCCGGCTCCTGTCTGTCAGTTTTCCGGATGCGAGGATCGTGGAGAGCGGCGATCCCCTGCCGCCTTTCGATCTTCATCTGCCGCTAATGAGCCTTCCGCGCGTGTTCCGGACGGGGTTGGACAGCATTCCCGCCTCCGTGCCCTATCTGCGGGCGCCGGACCTTCCGCTCCGACCGGCGGCCCGGCCCGGCACGCTGGCCGTCGGGGTGGTTTGGGGAGGGGATCCCGCCCATCGCAACGACCGGCAGCGTTCGCTCGGCCGCGACGCTCTGGAAGCGCTTCTGGATATTCCTCAGGCAACCTTCTTCAGCCTTCAGAAGGGAAACCGAGGCGCAGAATTGGCCGAGGCGGCTCCGACGGAGCGTCCGGTCCTGGACCTTGGCCCAATGATCGGCGACATGGCCGATACCGCCGCCCTCATCCGGCAACTGGATGCCGTCGTGACGGTGGACACGTCGGTGGCGCATCTCGCCGGCGCGCTCGGCCGGCCGGTGTGCATCATGCTGCCCTATTCCCCGGATTGGCGATGGCTTTTGGATCGCTCCGACAGTCCATGGTATCCTACGGCCAAGCTGTTCCGCCAAGCCGCTCCTGGCGACTGGCTTGGCGTCGTCCGCGCCGTTGCCGATCACCTCGCCGTTATGGGCGCGTCCCGCCATCCGCTCCGATGACCCTCTTACCCGGCCTCTCATGAAAATCGTTTTCATCCATCAGAACATGCCGGGGCAATACAAGCACCTGGCCGCGAAGCTCGCCCAAAATCCCGATAATCAGGTCGTCTTCATCACGAAGCGCAAGGACCGGGACATCCCGCGAGTCAAGCGCATCAGCTACGGGCTGTCCCGCGAACCGGGCAAGACGATCCATCAATACCTATACCGGGCGGAGGACGCGGTCCTGCACGGACAGGCGGTCGCTCGCGTCCTGCTGCAGCTACGTGCGGAGAACTTCATCCCGGACATCGTCATCACCCATCCCGGCTGGGGCGAGGCGCTGTTCGTCAAGGATGTGTTCCCGGGAACTCCACTGCTGAACCATTGCGAGTTCTATTACCAGGCACGTGGGCAGGACATCGATTTCGATCCGTCTAGCCCGCCGGAAATGGACAGCATCCTGCGCTCGCGGATCCGGAACACGCACCTGCTGCTGTCGCTGGAATCCTGCGACCGTGGCCTGTCGCCCACCCATTGGCAGCGGAGCGTTCATCCCAAGGTCTATCACCCGAAGATCACGGTCATCCACGAGGGCGTGGACACCGCGAGCCTGCAACCAGATCCCGACGCCTCCTTCGAACTGCCGGACGGCACGGTCCTGACCCGGCGGGATGAGGTGGTGACCTATGTCGCGCGCAACCTGGAACCCTATCGGGGCTTCCCCACCCTCATGCGCGCGGTGCCGCGCATCTGCGAGGAGCGGCCCAACGCCAAGATCCTGATCGTCGGCAGCGACGGGGTCAGCTATGGAAGCGGCCCCGCCGACGCGGCGAACTGGCGGGAGAAGATGTTGGCGGAGGTCCCGGTCGATCCGAAACGGGTCTTCTTCCTAGGCTACGTGCCTTACGACCGCTTCACGCGGATGCTCCAGGTCACCTCGGCGCACGTCTATCTGACCTATCCCTTCGTCCTGTCCTGGTCGATGCTGGAAGCCATGTCGCTCGGAGCGCTGGTCATCGGTTCGCGCACCAAGCCGGTCGAGGAAGTCATCACCCACGGCGAAAACGGCTTCCTGGTCGACTTCTTCTCGCCCGACGCCGTGGCGAAGCAGGTGGTGTCCGTGCTGGAGGACCGCGAGGCCTTCGCCGGGATCGCGCGCGCCGGGCGCCGCACGGTCTTGCGCAAATACGATCTCGCCCACTGCCTGAAGCAACAGATGGCCCTTATCCACTCCATGGTGCGGGGACGGGCGTGAGCGCCGCTCCGAGCGCTCCGGCCTCCTCCACGGAGGCCCCGTTCAGAAGAGTTGCCGGCCGCTTAGCAGGGCTGATCCCGCCGGACAGCCGCGCTGTGTTCGAACTCTGCCGGCCGGGCGAATCCGTGGCGCTCCTGGTCCGGCGGCGTAATCCGGCGATCCGCTTCGCCGTCCTGCCCTTGCCGGAGGACCGGCCGCTTGCCGAGCCTTCAGCCCTGCTGGGTCCGGCGCAGCCGCAGTTCGACTGCCTGGTGCTGCACGAGGTCTTCCTGGCCCTGCCGGCGCCCTTCGCGGCGGTCGGGGCTCTCGTGCCCTATCTGAAGCCAGGCGCCTCGGTTCTGTTCGTGCTTCCCCGGTCGGCCTGCGAGCGCCTGCGTGCCGACAAGGCAGGCCTGCCCTTGATGGACGCGCTCCAGGCGGCCCTGGCGGGAAGCGGGCTGCTCGTGGCGCAGGGCTTCATGGTGTCCTCTGGCGGTGCGGACGGCTTTTCGCATCTGATCGTTCAGGCCACGCGGATGGAGGGGTTCCGGCGCCTCCTCCTAAACGCCATGACGCTGAGGCCGGCCGGAGGCTGCAACGACACGCGCATTGACCTGCCGAACGCTTTCCTGGCGACCGTGCCCGGGGTGAGGACCCAATCCTCGGTCGAGCACATTCGTTCGCTCGAGTCTTTGCCGGGCGAACGGCGGATCGTGCTCCTTCAGCGGAGGATCTACGGTCCACGGGATGTGCCGGCTTTGAAAGCCGCTCTGCGGCAGGGCTATCTCCTAATTTCGGAATTCGACGATCACCCGAGCCATTGGCCGGCGATGACCGAGTTCGGGCATCTCACCTTCCGCGGCGTGCACGCGGTGCAGACCTCGACCGAGGTCCTGGCCGAGGAGCTGCGGCCCTTCAACCCGGAACTCGCCGTTTTCCCCAACCAGATCTCCGCCCTTCCGCCAGCTCGTCCGCCGCGCCCGAACGGACGGACGACCCTGTTCTTCGGCGCCTTCAACAGGGGCAGTGACTGGCACGCCCTGATGGAGCCGCTGAACCGCCTCCTGGCCGAGCACCGGGGCTGGATCGACGTGCAGGTCGTGCATGACCGCGCCTTCTTCGACGCGCTCGCGACCGACGACAAGAGCTTTACGCCGACCTGCGGCTATGACGGTTACATCGAGATCCTGCGGCGGTGCGACATCGGGCTTCTGCCGCTCAACGATACACTGTTCAACCGTTGCAAGTCCGACCTGAAATTCATCGAATGCGCGGCCCATGGCGTCGTGGCCCTGGCCAGCCCCACCGTTTACAGTGGCTCGGTCGAGGACGGCGTGACGGGTGTCCTGTTCCGCACCCCCCAGGAATTCCATGACCGGCTGAACCAGCTGGTCGTCGATCCGTCGGCACGCAGCGGCATTGCCGACCGCGCCTACGGTTACGTGCTGGGCCACCGTCTGCTGGCCCAGCATTTCCGCAAGCGGCTGTCCTGGTATGAGTCCCTGCTGGACCGCAAGGCGGAACTAGACGCCCGGCTGTTCGAGCGTGTGCCGGAGCTGCGGCCATGATCCGGACACCTTGAGGGCTGTTCATTCCGTTCCGTGCAACTTCTGTCCGAAACAAGGCTCCCATGCCCTCGACCGCTGCCATCTACTATCACCCGGACGCCTTCTCCATTGCCCGTTCGGATCTCAAGGGCCGGCACTCCGCGGGTGCAGGTTTTCTTGCGGCCCTGTCCCGTCATCACAACGCCATGCCTCTGCATTGCTACGCGTCGGAGCGGCGGCTGGCCGTCGAGTTTGCGCAGACCGTTGAAAGGATGGCCGGTCGTCCCCGTCCGGTATCATGGATTGCCACGTCCAATCTGGCGAAACTCGCCGAACCAGGTTGCCTGTTTCTTCCGGGGCCGACTCTTGGCGAGTATGCTTGGCAGCGGCGGTTTTCCGATCAGCGCGCTTACAGCCTGTGCGGAGTGACGCACACCATCTGCACGCCGGGAGTGATGGACGCGCTGGGCGATTACATGGTTGCGCCGCTCCAGCCCTGGGACGCGCTCATCGTCACGTCGCATCCGGCCCGGACCGCTATCAGCGCGGTGCTGGAGAGCTGGGGCGACTACCTGCAGACGCGCTTCGGCGGCCAAGCCCACTCTCCCGTGCAAATGCCGGTCATACCCTTGGGCGTGGACTGCGACCGCTTCACTGGCACCCCCGAGAACTGCACACTGGGAGCGGAACTGCGGCGGCGCCACGGCATCGGCCCGGACGATGTCGTGGTCCTGTTCTACGGCCGCCTGTCATTTCATGCTAAGGCTCACCCCTTACCCATGTTCCAGGCCTGCGAACAGACGCAGGCACGGATGCACCGCAAGCTTCATCTCGTGCTGACCGGCTCGGCCAGCAACGCCGAAATCGAACGGGAATTCCAGGAGGGCGCCCGGCGTTACTGCCCATCCGTCAACACCATCATCCTGGATGGGACCGATCCCGCCCATGGTCTGGCTCCCTGGTTCGGCGCGGACGTTTTCATGTCACTGTCCGACAACATACAGGAGACCTTCGGCCTCACTCCCATTGAGGCCATGGCCGCCGGGCTGCCCGTGATCGTGTCGGACTGGGACGGATACCAGGACACCATCAGCGACGGCGAGGTCGGATTCCGCATCCCGACCCTTCTCCCGCTGCCGGGCAGCGGACAGGAATTGGCTTATCGCGCCTTGATGAAGGTGGACAGTTCCGACCGCTACATGGGTGCCGCCAGTCAGGCGACGGCGGTCGACGCTGCAGCCGCCGGCGATGCGCTCCTGCGGCTGGCCGAGGATCCTGAACTGCGCCGGCGCATGGGGGAGGCCGGCCGGAAACGAGCCCGCGCGCTCTTCGACTGGTCCGTCGTGATCGCCGCTTACGAGGCGCTGTGGGGCGAGTTGGCTCAACTGCGCGCGAGTGCCGAGGAAATTGCCCCCCTCCGGCCCGCTGCCGAGCCATTTCCCCTGCGGGCTGATCCCTTCCTGGTCTTCCACGGCTTCGCCACCCGCCAGATGGGCCTGGACACCCGTCTTTTCTGCGGGCATGCCGATCCGGAGAAGGCGCTCACGGACATTCTCGTGGCCGGAATGAACACTTTCAGCGCGGGGACGCTGCTTCCGCCCGAGAGCGTCCAACTCCTTCTGCGGCACGCCCAGGGGCAGGAGCGCAGCTTAGAGGAGCTGACCGGCCTACTCGCCCCCGACCTGCGTAGGCGGGCCGCCCGCACCGTGGGTTGGCTCGTCAAATGTGGCCTGCTTGAGGTCCGGTTCGGATAGCGTTCTGACCATGGCGGGCTCCGCTTCCGCTGTTCTTTCATATCCTGCGTTCCGGTCACGTGATCGAGCAAATTTGGTAGAGAGCCCGTTCCTGGGCCGGGGGAGATGAGCATGAGGATGCTGGCCGTATCGGGCAATCTGGACTATTCGGGCTCATCGCTCTGCCTGTACCGCTTCCTAAAAACCGTCACGCCCGAGCATTCGGCCGATCTACTGTGGGGGCAGCTTGGCCCTCCATCCCTGAAAGGAGCCTATGAGGCGGCCGGGATCAGGGTTATGACGGAAGCCGCTCTCGATTCCTATGACGTCGTGCTGTGCAATTCCCTCCTGACGGGGCACCTGCTCCAGCGGTGCGCGGCTCGGCGCCCCGTTCTGTGGTGGATCCATGAACCGCAGTTTGGGGCCGCCATGGTTCGCGCCGGCCGTTTCTCTCCCGAAGCCTTCGCGGCGGCCACGACCATCGTGTTCCCCACCCGTTGGCAGGCAACGGAGGTCTATCGGGAGTGGCTGACGCGAGAAAACTGGACCATCGTCGAGAACGGTGCCGCAGTCGACCCGAGCCCCCGTCCACGACCGCAGGAGGTCGTTCCGGGCTTTTTCAACATCCTCCAGCTCGGCGCGGTTGAGCTGCGCAAGGGGACCGACCTGACGCTGGCCGCCGTGCGCAGGCTAGCGGATCCGGCCGTTCGCCTGATCTATGTTGGCCCGCGCCATCCGAACTTCAGTCCCTCCCTGACTGCGGAGGAGAAAACCCGGATCGTCTTCGCTGGTCCGAAGACGGAAGAGCAGGTCGCCGCGTATCTGCAGCATTGCGACGCACTTTCGGTCCCAACACGCGATGACCTGGTGGCGCTTGCCATAATGGAGGCCTTGCAGGTCGGGCTGCCTGTCGCTTCCAGCGATTACGGCCCGATTCCCGAAACCATCCGCCATGACTGGAACGGGTTGATGTCGCCAGTCGGGAATGCCGAAAAGCTGGCCGAGAATCTTGCCCGCTTGCGCGATAATCCGGCCTTGCGGCATCGGCTGGCCGCCAACGGGCAACAGACCTACCGGGAGCGCCATAATGCGGCCCAGAGCCGGGACAGGCTGCTCAGGGCCTTGGCAGACACCATCGCCAAGGGGCGGGCATGACGGCAGTCATCGCGCGGCCAGCAGCCGAGCCAAGTTCCCGCGCACGCGCTCGAGAACAGGCGTCCAGTCGCCTGCCGTCCGCTGCCGGTACAGCCGCATGGACGGATACCAGGGGCTGTCCTCCCGCTCTGTGAACCAGCACCACAGGAACCCTGTCTGCCGCGCCAGAAGCGTCCAGACCGGGATACCGAGCGCGCCGGCCACATGGACCGTGGTGTTGCTGATGGAGATCACCAGATCCAGCGTCGCGACCTGGGCGGCGAAGCCGTCGAGATCAGCGAGGGGATCGATCAGGGCGTCCCGCAGGATCGTGACCCCGAATTTCCGCCGGACGGCGCCCAGCTCGGCCGAACGGTCACCGTACTGCAGATCGACGAAGGTGATACCTGGCAGCTCCAGGATCGGCTGCCACAGTTCCAGGGGGGCGCTCTTGAAGTCGCGATGGTCAGGGTTGGCCGAGTGCCAGGAAATCCCGACCAGGAGATTGTCGCCGGCTTCAGCCCGGTAGCGGGCCCGCAGGACCCGCACCTTTTCCGGATCGGCGGCGAGGTAGGCGGGCCGGCGGGGAAAGCTGTCGAAGTCTGGGCGCAGCCGACGCCCGAGATCGCCAAGCGCGCAATGAGCGGCAAGCTCCGCCCGTCCGGTCGCTGGGTCGGGCGGTGCGGTGCGGGGCACGACCTCCACATCTGGGAAGGACCGCGCGAACAGCGGCACCAGCCGGGGTGCCGTCTCCAGCACGCACCCGATTCCCCGCTCCGCTAAGTCCGGGACCATGCCGGCCAGCAGGATCTCGTCGCCGACGCCTAGCTCCCCCCAGACCAAAAGCTTTTTGCCGGCTAGGGGAGCGCCGTTCCAAGCCGGAAGCGGGAAGTCCCGCCGGCTGGCTGCACGGTCGCCGGTTTCCCAACGCGCCGCGTGGTTCACCCAGCCAGCCGCCAGATCGCCGGTCAGAAGCTGCACGAGCCCCAGGTTGCTGCGCGCCTCGGCGTAAGAGGGGTCGATAGCGAGCGCACGGGCATAGCATGCCGAAGCCTCAACCAGCCGGCCCTGGAACTGCAGCATGACTCCGAGATTGCCATGAGCCGTAGCGGCGGCGGGATGCAGGGAGATCAGCCTTTGATAGGCTTCCATAGCTTCGTCGAGCCGGCCCATTCCCCGCAAGGCGTTGCCGAGCGCGTGGAAGGCCGCGCCATTCTGGGGGGCAAGCCGTGCAGATCTGCGGAAAGCTTTCAAGGCCTGCTCCGCCCGCCCCAGTTCCCGCAGCAACGCGCCGAGGTTCTGCTGGAGAGCTGGTAGCGCCGGGTCGAGGGCCAGTGCCCGAAGGCAGGCTTGGTGCGCGGCCTCATGATGACCCAGCCGCTGCAGGGCGCCTGCCCGGTTGGCATGAGCCCGCACATGGTCTGGACGCACCGCCACCGCCCGCCCGAAGGCTAGTAGGGCACGCGCCGTATCCCCGGCCTGAAACGCGATCAGCCCAAGCAGATGCAGGGCCTCGGGGTTAGCCGGGGCATCCGGCAGGAAGCGCCGGCAGCAATATTCCGCCTGTGTGACGTCTCCAACCTGAAGGCGGTTTTGTGCCGTTTCGAGGAGAGAGGGGCCGGTTTGAGGTTGGGGGAAAGGGGGAGCCTTGATGATCATGCGCGATTGGAATAAGACCGCGACATGGTTTATGCAAGGAAGCCCTGATCAAGAGAACCGTCCTGCTTTCCATGCGTCTCTGTTGGATTCTGTCAGGCAGCTTGGGACAGAGAGGCGGGCGTCTCTTCTCCCCCCTCGCCAGCCATCGGCTGCGCTGCATCGAGCCGGCTACGGCCCTTGTCCGTAAAGGACACCGTATCGCCATCGTACGGGCGGAAACCTTGGCCGGCCGGCTGGACGCACCGGATCTGCACGACGCTGAGGCCGTGATCATCGGCAAGCAGTTTGCCGACATCACCCCTCTGGTGCGGATCATGCAGGAACGGGGGCAACGAATCATCGTCGACCTGTGTGACGATTACCAGCTGGATCCCCTGAACCACAGCTATGCCGGACTGCTGAAACTGGCGGACGTCTGCACGGTTCCAAGCATGGTTCTGGCCGACCGCTTGCGTGCGGGTTCGGATGTGCCCGTCTCGATCATCCCCGATTGTGTGGAAGGGGATGCGCTTCCTCCTGCTTTTCGACGAACGCAGGGGGGTGCCTTGAGGCTTCTGTGGTTCGGGCAACCTGCCAATCTCGATGCCTTGGATGCTGCGCTTCCCGGCTTGGACCGCTTCCATCACGAGGTGCCGCTTTCGCTGACCGTCGTTACCCAGCTGTCGGCTCAGGTCGGGGCGCGATTTCCTGCGCAACGTGAAGGGCTGCCGATCCGGTGCGTGCCCTGGTCGCCGGAAACCATGCATGAGGCCCTGCAAGACTGCCATCTAGTGGTCGTGCCGAGCTTTCCGACCGAGGAAAAGCAAGCCAAGTCGGCAAACCGTGTGGCCTCGGCCCTCTGGGCTGGACGCCTGCCCGTGGCTTTTCCGCTGCCGAGCTATGAGACCTTCGCCGGATCTGCGGTGCTGGCCGAAGCGTTGGCGGATGGCATCGCCTGGGCTCTGGCGCATTCATCCGAGATCCCCTCGCGCATTGCCGATGGCCAAGCTCTGATCCGCAATCAATTTACTCCGTCCGCAGTGGCGGAGCAATGGCACGCGATCCTGGCCGACCTCCCGAACGGCTGCGTCTTGAATTGATTCCTGATCCGCGACCGGTTCCCCGCGTGGCTTCAGAAATTCGGTACGGTCTTGATTTGGCGCTCCAAGTAGCGGTTGCAGGCGTGGTGGATTTCTAGGAAATTCGCGCAGGATTCGTGCGGCTTATAGATTTTGAAGCTGCGCATAATGCCGAGGGTCGCGGCGCTTTCCAAAGGTCCGACGAAGCTCGCGTCCCTGTCCAAGAAGAAAGGTTGCGCCTGCCATATCCTCATTTGATGCTCGTCCAGGAAGAAGCAGCCGGAGTGGGGGTTCGAAGGGCGCTCGAAGAGAAGAGGGCGGTTCAGGAATTGTCCTTGGATGGTTCGGCGGTCGTCTGGCTCGGTGCTGAGGCGCGGCAAATACGGCAACGTGACGCGATCGATGTAGAGCTTGTTGAACATGGAAGGCATGGCCGTTTCATAGCGATTCGGCAACAAAACGCAGGAATCTCCGTGTGACTTGTTGAACATCGAAATCTTATCGAAAAAATTCTGGTCGGTGATGACCAGATCGTCCTCTATGTAGCCGTAGTAGTCATACTGCCCAAGCCGGTTCGCCAACTCCTTATGGCATTCGAACCCGATCATCATGGGATCCGCATCGACGGACCGGTGCTCGAAGAAACCGCTCGGCAGGCCGAGATTTTCCAGCAGATGGCGGCCTTGGGTCGTAAACACCACGACATCGACGGAGGTGGCGAAACCAACGTTTGCAGGGCGCACGATCCGGTTCGTGCCTTCGCTGTACATCATGCCCTGGTAACCGAAATGCCGATGGCAGGAGATGATGGCGGCCCGTAGGGCGGCAATGCGGACTGCCGGGTCACGGCTGGTCGATCCGTAGGAAGCGTCATTCGAAGCCGGATCCGGCGGCCCGAAATAGTGCGGGATCGTGATGAGGATGCGCATGATGGAAAGGAGCCGCCATCAGATGGTCGATGAGAAGTGGGCCGACCATGATCGTTCCCCCGCTGGACTGTCAAGAAAGGCCGGCGAGAGAGTATGGTCGCATTGCGGAACGAGATGGGCTAGGAGAACGCATCATCGTCGATGGAATGAGGGGTTGGTGAAGAAACCGGAGTCCAATGGAAGCGGCGGACCTGAGGCAAAGGAGCTGCCGAGGCCCGTGAAGGACATGGCCTGATGCTGCCGACGAAGGTGAGGCTGGACAGCGAGGGGGCGATCCGGAAGGTCGGCCTCCTTTGGCAACTCGGCAGTTTTTCCGGATGGGGCGTCCTTGGTCTTCACATCGCGCGCCGCATGCTGGCCCGCGGCGACCTGGACCCGGTGCCGTTCTATCCCCTGTCCTCCGTCGACCGGAACGCGTTCGATGCCGCCGTTCTCGAACGGCTGAGCACAAGCGCCGCGTCCACCGCCAAGGCCTTGAAGAACCGTCCGGACCCGGCCAGCCCGGTGCGCGGCAATTTTCCGATGCTGCACGGCCTGGGCAACGGCTTATTCGGAGCACCGGCCACGGCGTCCATCAGCGGAGCACCCAACCTTGCCATCGTCTTTCTCGAAGACACCAATCTGGGGCCGGAAGCCCTGGACCGCGGCCGGCGTTTCGCACGGATCGCGGCCGGCGCCACTTGGACGGCCAAGGTGCTGCGCGCGGCCGGACTCGATCAGGTGGACGTCTGCCCGCAGGGCATTGATGAGACCATTTTTTACCCCGGTCCTCCCCGTGCCCATGCCCAGGCCCGCTTCATCGTCTATTCCGGCGGCAAGCTTGAATTCCGCAAGGGGCAGGACATCGCCGTCGCCGCTTTCCGACGCTTTCATGAGCGCCATCCGGATGCCCTGCTCATAACAGGCTGGGTCAGTCCCTGGCCAACCCTGGCTCGGACTATGGCCCGTTCTTCCGTTCTGGACAGCGCTCCCCAACTGGATGCGGCAGGGCAGGTGGATGTGGCCGGATGGCTGCGGAACAACGGGCTGCCGGAAGGATCCTTCCAGATCGTGCCGGCGGTTCCCAACACAGCGATGGGCAAGCTGTTGCGCCAGGCGGACGTCGCCCTCTTCCCCAACCGCTGTGAGGGCGGCACCAACCTAGTTGCCATGGAGGCCCTGGCCTGCGGCGTTCCGACCATCCTGTCCGCCAACACCGGGCATCTCGACCTGATCGCAGACGTGGCCTGCTATCCCCTGCGGGTGCAGGCGCCCGTCGAGGCCGACCCGGACGGCATGGGTACCCAAGGCTGGGGCGAGTCCTCGGTCGACGAGATCGTGGAGGCTCTGGAGCGCGTCTACGCTGACCGGACCGCCGCGCGGGCTCTCGGCGAGCGGGCGGCCGCGCAGATGCGGGCGGAATGGAGTTGGGACGTGCGCATCGACCGGATGCTGGAGAGCCTCGGGCTGCGGTCTCGGGAAGGGAGCGGAGCGGACGCCGTTCCTATTCCGGGGCAGTAAGGTATACAGGCTGCGTGACCGCACGGTAAGGTGCTACGCCATGCCATCATGACGCGCACCAGCGTTCCGCACCCAGTAGGTACCAATGCTGTATGACCTGAGGGAGATTGCCGAGCCGCGAACCTTCGACGTCCCGGTCTGCGTCGTCGGTGCAGGGGTCGCGGGCATCACGGTGGCGCGCCGGCTGCTGGCGCGGGGCCACGAGGTCCTGCTGGTCGAAAGCGGGGGCGCCGATTTCGAGGCCGAGGTGCAGGACCTTGCCGCGGGATCCTCGAGCGGACATCCCTATTACGACCTGGACAGCGTGAACCTGCGCATGGTCGGTGGCACGACGCCCATCTGGGGCGGCCGCTGCGCCGAACTGGACGCCATCGACTTCGAGCGGCGCCCCTGGGTCCCGCACAGCGGCTGGCCCATCGGGCCGGCGGATCTCGCGCGCTACTACCGCGAAGCGGCCGAGGTGCTGGAGATCGCCGCTCCGTCCGCCGGGCGCGACGCCCTGATGCAGCGATTCCCCATGCTGCGGGCGCTCGACACCGAAAGCCTGCGCGTCGGCTGCTGGAGCTTCGACGACCGGATGAACCGGTTTACCCTGCCGAACTTGGGGGACGTGATCGGCCACGCGGGGGCGAGTCTGCTGACCCACGCCACCGCTACGGGGCTGACCCTGTCGCAGGACGGGCGCCGCATCCTGTCCGTCACGGTCAAGGACGTCGGCGGGCAGCAGGCAGTCATCCGGGCCGGCCAGATTGTCCTGGCGCTCGGCGGCATCGAGACCCCACGCCTGATGCTGGTTTCGAACGACGTCGCCCCTGCCGGGATCGGAAACCAGAACGATTTGGTGGGGCGCTTCTTCATGGAGCACCCGCACGCCCGCGGTGGCCGGCTGGAGACCCCGTCCGCCTGGCCGCTGCTGGCCGCCTTCGGCCGTACGCACCGCATCGGCGGCACGCGCCACGCCGCCCTGCTGGGGCTGCAGGATGCGGCGCAGCAGCGCCTCGCCACGCTCAACTCGGCCTTCACGCTCGGCGCCCGGCAGGGAGAGCGGGACCCGCAGTTCTGGGCGATGAGGACCTACAACTCGATGAAGCACCGGCTGAATCCATCGGCGCGCAACCGCCGCCTGTGGCGCTCCGTGAAGGACGCCGCGTTGTGGGTGCATGAGCGGACGGACCCGCTGCGCCCCTGGCTCCTGGCGAAGTCCGGCGCGCGGCAGATCGCCATGATCGTGCGGGCGGAGCAGGCGCCCAATCCGGACAGCCGCATCCTCCTGCAGGTGGGGCGCGACGCGCTTGGCATGCCGCGCGTGGACCTGCACTGGCGCCTGACGGAACTCGATAAGCATTCGGTGCGGGTTCTAGTGGAGACGATGGACACGACGCTGCGGGGGCTCGGGCTAGGCCGTGCGGTGCCCGCGGCTTGGCTGGAGGATCCGGCGGTGCTCTGGCGCACGGATCCCCTAATCAGCGCTCATTCCATCGGCGGTTACCATCACATGGGAACAGTGCGCATGGCGGAGGACCCGTCGCGCGGGGTAGTGGATCGCGACTGCAAGGTGCATGGGGTGGAAAACCTGTATGTCGCGGGCAGCGCGGTCTTCCCGACCTCCGGCTGGGCGAATCCGACCTTTACGATCATCGCCCTCGCCTTGCGGCTCGGCGACCATCTGGACGGGCTGGCGGTGCGCCCGAAGCCCACCCTGGAGTCCGTCGGCGCTTGAGGGAACCCCGCCGCATGCCCACCAGCAAGGACCTGTCTGCCGCAGTGGACGCCTGTTGCCGGGATGGTCGCCTGGCCGAGGCGGCGGCCCTATGCCGCGCCCTGCTGCGGGAGGACCCCCGGCACCCAGAGGCCCTGCACCGGCTGGGCGTCCTGCATCATCTCGGGCGCGATTACGTGGCGGCGGCGCGGCTGTTCGCCGCCGCCGCATCCTCCGGCCACCCGGCTGCCCATGGCGACCTGGCGGTCAGCCTGATGAAGGCCGGCCGGCCGGAGGATGCCTTGGCCCAGTTCCGCAAGGCCCACGCGCTCGCCCCGCAGGACGCGCGCGTCGGGTACAATCTCGCCATGGCCCTCCTGGCGGCCGGCGACCTCAGGGAAGGGTTCTGCCTTTACGAGCAGCGTTGGCACCTGAAGGGACCGACGCCTTGGGTTCCGCGCTGGGACCTGTTCTGGGACGGCCGGCCGCTCGACGGCGGGGTCCTGCTGCTCCATGCCGAACAGGGATTCGGCGACACGATCCAGTTCTCGCGCTATGTGCCCCTGGCCGCGGCACGCGGCGCGCGCGTGGTTCTGGCTGTTCCGGCCGTGCTCCGGCGCCTGGTGGCGGGGCTCGATGGTGTCGACGGTATTCTGTCCGAAGGAGAGCGGATCCCAGCCTACGCGGCGCATGCGCCGCTGATGAGCCTGCCCAGGATCTTTCGGACGGGTAGGGACACGGTGCCTAACCGGGTGCCCTACCTGGGGGCAGGGCAGGAGGGAAGCGCTCCGACGTCCGGTGCCCGCGGCCCCATCCGCGTCGGGCTGGCCTGGGCCGGACGGGCGGAGGATCCGGATGACGCTCACCGCTCCCTACCCGTCGAACGGCTGGCCCCCCTATTGGCGTTGCCGGGGCTGGAATTCCACAGCCTCCAGAAGGGAGCGGCCGAGGCCGATCTGGACCGGGTTGAGGGGGGAGGGCGCGTCATCCGGCATGGAGAATCTTTCGGCGATTTCGCCGACACGGCCACCGTTATGGCGGGTCTCGATCTGGTCATCGGGGTCGATACGGCCGTGGTTCATCTGGCCGGCGCGCTCGGCAAACCGGTGTGGATCCTGCTGTCGGCCGATCCCGACTGGCGGTGGATGCGCGGCTGTGCCCATTCGCCCTGGTACCCCACCGCACATCTTTTCCGGCAGCCCGCGCTCGGCGCCTGGGAACCCGTCCTTGCCGATGTCGGGGAGAGGCTCAAGGCAGCCCTGGCAGGCCACGGCTGAACAGCAGGGTTCACGGCCTTTCTGAACAAATTTGAGATTGATGCACATGGCATCCTCCGCATACCAATAGCTGGCAGGACTGCTCCCGGCGAGAGGAAGCGGGGCTTCGACCAAGAAAATCGCTCCGGTCCTCCCGGCTCGCCCTGCGGATGGCCGGAGCCGGGGACGAGGAAGGCATCGTCAGGGGTAAGGACAATTGCGGGCAGAGCCGACGGACCTCTGTACTTCTGAAACGAGTTTTTGCTTTTCTGCTGCGGGCTTTCGCATTTCCGCGGCACAGCTCCGATAAGGTGAAACGATGCACGTACGCAGCTTCAACAAACGCGTTCTGGTCACGGGAGGCGCGGGGTTCCTCGGATCTCACCTGTGTGAGCGGCTGCTCGAAAACGGCTGCGAAGTGCTGTGCGTGGACAATTATTTTACCGGTTCGCGCAACAACGTCGTGCACCTGCTGAAGCATCCGAACTTCGAACTGATGCGCCACGACGTGACGCTCCCGCTCTACGTCGAGGTGGATGAGATCTACAATCTCGCCTGCCCGGCCTCACCGGTGCACTATCAGCACGATCCAGTGCAGACGACCAAAACCAGTGTGCACGGTGCCATCAACATGCTGGGCCTTGCCAAGCGGCTTGGCGCCCGCATCCTGCAGGCCTCCACGAGCGAGGTCTACGGCGATCCCAGCGTGCATCCCCAGCCCGAGGAGTACTGGGGCAACGTCAACCCGATCGGCCCGCGCGCCTGCTACGACGAGGGCAAGCGCTGCGCCGAGACGCTGTTCTTCGACTACAACCGGCAGCACGGACTGCCGATCAAGGTGGTCCGCATCTTCAACACCTACGGTCCGCGCATGCACCCCAACGATGGGCGCGTGGTGTCGAACTTCATCGTCCAGGCGCTGAAAGGCGAGCCGATCACCATCTACGGCGACGGGCAGCAGACGCGTTCCTTCTGTTTCGTGGACGACCTGATCGAGGGCTTCCTACGCTTCATGGAAACCCCGGAAGCCGTCACCGGCCCCATAAATCTCGGCAACCCCGGCGAATTCACCATGCTGGAACTGGCCGAGCTGACCATCCGCCTGACCGGCTCGCGGTCGTCCATCGTCTATCAGCCCCTGCCGCAGGACGACCCGAAGCAGCGCCAGCCCGACATCAGCAAGGCGCGCAAGCTGCTGTCCTGGGAACCGGCCGTTCCCCTGGAAGAAGGACTGAGGCGGACCATCGACTACTTCCGCAGCCGCTTTTTCTGAGGGGCAGGAGGGTAAGGGGGCAACATCCCAAGGGGGCATTTGGCCTTTTGGGATGTTTGCCGCCGGTTCAAGTCTTCCTGAGAGGGCTCCGCGTCATGAACCGCTGCCCGGCGACAGCATGAACACCCGGCGCTCTGGCACCGCCGGCCGCGAGGGCAGCAGGCGCATGCCGTTGCCGTCGATCTCGACCTTGGCGTCGGGATAGACCGCGAGCGCCTCCTTCAGGGCGGGCAGGAACTTGGCGCGGAACTGGCGGATCTGCTTGTACTCGGAGCCGAACTGCTGGTGCAGGGCGGGCCAGGGCACGAGGGTCGGCTTGGACACCGAGCGCAGGCGGTAGCAGAGCCAGATGTAGATATCCATCACGGCGCTGCTGTTCTGGATCGCCTTGATAGCCGTCTCGGATACCGGCAGCGGATGGTCCCGCAAGGCCTGGAAGAACTCCGTCGACAGCCAGGCGGTCTCGTCCCACAGGGAGCCTTGGCGGGTATCGCTCGGGGCGAACATCATGGCGCCAACGATGTTCGCGCGCTCGAACCCGCTGCGCCCGTCATCCGAAATCCAGCTCACCGTCAGCCGGCAGGCGCTCAAGCGGCGCGACTGGTCGCGGATTGCGTTGTAGCTGCTGCCGCCTGACTTGACGCCCATGCGGTCGAGCCAGTCATGCATCGTGTTGCCGAGACGGACCTCCGGGGAGTTGGTCCGGATGGCTTCGGTCTGGAGATAGAGAAGGATCAGCCGGGCCCGGCTGCCGTAGGGAACGCCCTGGCGGCTCGGGCGCCCGTCGAGGCCGGGGATGAAGCCCGGCTCGACCATCAGGTTGAAGCGCCCGTTCTGGCGCTGCCAGGCCTCGCCGTCGTCCGCCAGGCGCCGGTGCGGCAGGGCCGTCATCGCGAAGCCGGAATAGAGATAGCCGAGCGCTCCCTGCTCGTCCCCCAGGATTGCCGCCGCGAGGTCGACGTAGCGGCGGTCCTCCGCCGCCACCATGTCGCGCGCGGCCCGATGGCCATACCGAGTGATAAGCTCGTGCACCTCGCCCACGGCAAGCCCCCTCAGAGTTTCCGCAAGCATGGCACAGGAGGGAATCTTCGGCCATTTGGCAGGTGGTGACGCGTGGCGCCGCATCGGCGGTACGTGGTTCCGAGTCCGTCGCCGGAGTTTGGCATTTAGTGACAGCTGCCCGGAAAGCCCGCCGCCGCCCGGCTTTTCCGTCTGGCATTTGGTGACAGCGCCCCGGCCACGCCGCCCGGATGGGGTATAAAGCGAAGGCCAAGTTTGGCATTTGGTGTCGCCCTGCCTCCAGACAGGTGGGCTTGCCCGGGGCGGATGCGCTAGGCGGCGGGACCGGAAGGGCCCGGAACCGCGGCAGGCTCCAAACTCCGGCCCTGGTCCCGCGACTCCGGTAACTGGCATCGGTCGGCAGAACGTTTGGCAAGTGGTGACGCCTCCGCCGATCCGGTGGATTCGGAGGCCTTTTCCCCTGGCAAGTGGTGACAGGCGGGCTTTTCCCCTGGCAAGTGGTGACCGAGTCGCGTGGCAGGTGGTGACGCATTCATGGCAAGTAGTGACGTTCGAATCGGGGTTTTCCGAGTCGTCCACTGGCAAGTAGTGACACATACAAATAAGGAATAACCTATATAACAAATAGCTTGATTGAGTCCCTATCGCATGGTTTTCATTGTGGAGGACGGGTAAAGATTTCAGGGATTTCTGCCAGGCGATACACCCTTCCCTCCTATCCATGAAGGATGGCGCAGCCTGACGATGACCTAACTCAGGTAGGGATCAGCGAAGAGTCCTTGTGAACTTGCATCGCCTAGGGTTCGAAGGGGAACCGGGAAGCAATCAAGTCAGGCGTTCGATGACCTGCCCGGACACAGGAACATGCTGGGGAAAACACAGTCTAACCCTCAAGCCAGGACGGTTGTCCTCCATGATGAGCTTTGCTCCATGCAGCCGGCTGACGGCATCCACGAGGCTGAGACCCAGGCCGTTGCCTGGCGTGCTACGGCTCCAGTCCAGCCGTATGAACCGGCCGAGAACTCGTTCATATTCCTCGGGCGGAATGCCGATGCCGTTGTCGGCGATGATCAACTCCGTGGCGTTCCGCTCCTTCCCGGGAACCACCATGACGTCGATGCGGCCGCCTTCGGGCGTGTATTTGACCGCGTTGTCGACGAGGTTCGCCAAGGCTTGTGCCAGAAGCTGCTCGTGGCCGCGGACCGGGGCAGGGTCCTGGATGTCAACATGAATGCCGATGTTCCGCTCCTCGGCCACCGGCTCATAGAGTTCGACCACCCGGCGCACGATGGGGGCTAGGGACAGGTCGGCCAATGGCATCTGCTGATGGCCGGCTCTTGCCTGCGCGATGCTGAGCAGGGCGCCGAACATGTCCAGCAACCGGTCGGCCTCCGCGATCGCCTCCTGGACCATGTCGCGCACGGGATCCCCGTCCTGGGCCTCGATCACCGCGAGTTCGAGCTGTCCGCGCAGACGGTTCAGGGGCGTCCGCAGATCGTGCGCAATGTCCTCGCTGAGATGGCGCAGACCGGCCATCAGATCCTCGATTTGGTCGAGCATGCCGTTGAGATTCGCCGCCAGTCTATCGAGTTCGTCCTCATGCGGGAAGCGCGGGATGCGGGAGTGCAGATCCCCGTCCATGATCCTGCGCGTGGTGCGGTTGATGACCTCCAGGCGGCGCGTGAAGTGACGGGTGATGATGACGCTGCCGGCGAGCGAAATGCCGAGCACGACGAGGAAGGTCCAGAGCAGGGCGCTCGTGATCTCGCTGCGGAACTGCCATCGCCGGCCGAGATCCATCCCGACCAGGAGCCTGTGCCCATCTGGCAGGGCGCGGACGATACCCAGGGCCTGTGCCTCCCCGCCGGATTGCTCTCCGTCCGTTCCGCGCGGCTGGAAGGTAATCCATCCTTCGGTATCCGGCGCCACGGCCGGGAAGACGGGCAGGTTGCCGACCAGCGGAATCCCTTTGGGGTCGCTCAGCAGCAGGATGTCGACCGGCCGGACCGTCAGAAGGCGGTCCTCCAGCACCGCAATGACCTTTGGCAGGCCTCCTCGTTCATGATGCCTTACCAGCCCATCGGCCTCGGCCAGGATCCTTTCCTCCGCTTGGCGGTCAAGAAAGGCCCTCGTCACTTTGTAGATGACACCCGAGACGATCAGCGCGGACAGCAGGAAGAGCCCGAGATAGACTAGGCCCACCCGGGCCGTGATGGTGCGAAGCCGAAGCCGGTCAAGCACGCAGGCAGTACCCGGCGCCGCGCACGGTGTGGATCAGCGCGGTTGCGAAGTCGCGGTCGATCTTCTGCCGCAGCCGGGCCACATGCACCTCGATCACGTTCGTCTGCGGGTCGAAATGGAACTCCCAGACATTCTCCAGCAGCATGGTGCGAGTCACCACGTTGCCAGCGTTGCGCATGAGATATTCCAGGAGCTTGAACTCCCGGGGGTGCAGCTCGATGCTGCGACCGCCGCGTTTCACCTTCCGGGCTAGCAGGTCCATCTCCAGGTCGCCGACCTTGAGGCGCGTCTCGGCGGGCGGTGCCGAGCGGCGGCGGCCGAGGATCTCCACGCGCGCGATCAACTCGCCCAGGGAGCAGGGTTTGGTCAGGTAATCATCCCCGCCGTTGCGCAGGCCGTGCAGGCGGTCTTCTAGGCTGCCCAGCGCGCTGAGGATGAGGGCAGGGGTGTCGTTGCCGGAAGAGCGCAGAGCCCGGATGATGGCCATGCCGTCCCGGGACGGCAGCATGCGGTCCACGATCAGCGCATCGTATAGACCTGTTTCCGCCTGTTTCAGCCCCTCCTCGCCATCGGCGACATGGTCCACTTCGTGTCCATTGTCCCGAAGCCCCTTCAGCATCAGCGCAGAGGCCTTGGGATCGTCCTCAATCACTAGGATTCGCATTGCGGTAGCGCTGCTGTCTCGTCGGAATTAAGCACTTCTTCGTCCTAAACATGATGTAGGGAGATTGGCTGAATCGCAAATGGCTTGATCGTAGCCACTTTGCGTCTTGTGGTCGGCATCCTCCACTCTCGGAAGGCCCTAAAAAGGATGCATTACAATGTTTTAATTTGCTTGGTAAATGTGTGGGATAGCCTATACGTCCGAGCCGAGCACTAGCTCGGGAGCAGCATGGAGATGCCCGTGTCTGGGCCGAACAGCGCCTTGAAATGCCTTGTGGAGGCCGCACGTCTGCGTGGGGTCAACACGTCTGTTGAACGCCTGCAGCATGACCATGTGCTGGACAACCGCGAGCCGTCCACGAAGCTCATGCTTCGCCTCGCAGACAGCCTCGGCCTGAAGGCACGTTCGGTCCGCATGGGCTGGGGGCATTTCGCCAAGCTGGACCGGGCCTTCCCGGTCATCGCCCGCCTGCGCAACGGCCATTCGGTCCTGATCGTTGGGGCCAACGTCGCGAACGGCGTTCCAATCATCCTGATGCAGGACCCCCTGGCCGCCGATCCGTCGCCGATGCCGGTCGACGAGGCGCGCTTCATGGAGGCCTGGACCGGCGAAGCCATCCTGCTGAAGCAGGATGGTGCCGCGACCGAGGAGGAGCCGCCCTTCGGCTTCTCCTGGTTCTTCCCCATGATCAAGCAGCAGAAGCGGATCTTCCGCGACGTCGGCGTCGCCGCGATCCTGCTCAGCGCGCTGACCATGGCCATGCCGGTCTTCATGCAGCTCGTGATCGACCGCGTCCTGGTGCACCAGAGCATCAACACGCTGCACGTCCTCATGGGCGGCATGATGCTGGCGATCCTCTTCGAGACGCTGTTCTCCTATCTGCGCCGCTATCTGATGCTGTACGCGTCGAACAAGATCGACGCGCAGGTCAGCATGCGGACCTTCTCCAAGCTGGTCAGCCTGCCGATTGACTTCTTCGAGCGCTCGTCCACCGGCGTGGTGACGAAGAACATGCAGCAGACCGAGCGCATCCGTCAGTTCCTGACGGGCCAGGTTTTCTCGGTCGCGCTCGACTGCGTGGGGCTGATCGTCTTCATTCCGATGATGTTCATGTACAGCGTGCCGCTGGCCATGATCGTGCTGGGCTCGACGCTGCTGCTCTGCATCATGATGATCGCGTTCATGCCGCCCATGAAGCGCCGCATGAACGATCTCTACGAGACCGAGGCGGTCCTGCAGGGATTCATGGTGGAAACCATCCAGGGCATGCGGACGATCAAGTCGCTGTCGCTCGACGCCCGTCAGCGCCAGTCCTGGGACCAGAAGCTCGCGCGCGCCATCGAGAACCGCTTCCGGCTGGGCAGCTTCGCGCTGGTTTCCCAGTCGTTGATCATGCCGATCGACAAGATCACCCAGGTCGCCGTGATGGGGCTCGGCGCCTACATGATCTTCAATGGCTCCATGCTCGTTGGCGCGCTGATCGCCTTCAAGATGGTGGCCGGCCGCGTGACGGGCCCCCTGGTCCAGCTGTCCCAGATGATCCAGCAGTTCCAGGAGGTCTCCCTGTCCATCCGCATGCTTGGGCAGATCATGAACCACGAGTCCGAGGAAGGCCGGACCGGCCGCGGCATGCGCGCCCCGATCAAGGGAACGGTGGAATTCTCTAAGGTCCGCTTCACCTACCCGGGCGCCTCCTCGCCGGCGCTCAACGACGTGTCCTTCACCATTCCCCAGGGGCACATGTTCGGCGTCATGGGGCGCAGCGGATCGGGCAAGACGACGGTCACGCGCATCCTGCAGGCCCTGCATCAGCCGCAGGAGGGACTGATCAAGATCGACGGTCACGACCTGCGCGAGATCGACCTGGACCACCTGCGCACCAACATCGGCGTTGTCCTCCAGGACAACTTCCTGTTCCGCGGCACGATCCGCGAGAACATCTGCGCGGCCAAGCCTGGCGCCCCCATGGAGGAGGTGATCGAGGCGGCACGCCTGGCCGGTGCGGACGAGTTCATCGAGCGGCTGCCCCGCGGCTTCGACACGATGATTGAGGAGGGCTCCGCCAACCTCTCCGGCGGGCAGCGTCAGCGCCTCGCCATCGCGCGCGCGCTGCTGATCAACCCGCCGATCCTCATCATGGATGAGGCGACCAGTGCGCTCGACGCCGAGAGCGAGGCCATCATCCAGGCCAACATGCAGAACATCGCCAAGGGGCGGACCCTGATCATCATCTCCCACCGCCTGTCGTCGCTGGTGCCATGCGACGCCATCATGGTCCTGGATCATGGCAAGGTGGCCGACGTCGGCCGCCACAGCGACCTGCTCGGTCGTTGCGACGTCTACCGGCATCTTTGGTACAAGCAGAACCGGCATCTGGAGCTCGCGTCATGAGCGTCGTACAGCTCAAGCTTTCTCCGCAGGAAGAGGCGGAAACCAATCGGGCGATTGTCGATTTCCAGTCGGACACCGCGGAAATCGAGAACCGTCCGGAACCGGGTCTGACGAGAGCCACGCTCTACGTGACCACGGCGTTGATCCTCACGGCGGTCGTCTGGGCCTCGGTGTCGAAGATCGACCGCGTGGTGTCGGCGACCGGCAAGCTGGTTTCGACCGAGACGCCTATCGTCGTCCAGCCGTTCGACACCGCGATCCTGAAGAGCATCAATGTCCGGGCCGGCGACATCGTGAAGGCCGGCGAGATCCTGGCGACCCTCGATTCAACCTTCGCGGAATCGGAAAGCGGGCAGATCGCCGTACGCCTGCAGACGGCCGAGGCCGCTATTTCGCGGTTGGAAGCCGAACTGTCGGAGGAGGCCACCTACAAGCCGCCGGCCAACCTGTCGGCGGAAGTCGCGCTCGGCCAGCTCGGCCTCTGGCGCAACCGCCAGGCCCAGTTCAAGGCGCAGCTCTCCAGCTTCAACGAACGGATCGCGCGCGCTCAGTCGACCCTCACCAGCAGCCGGGCCCAGATCGTTTCCCTGACCGCCCAGGTCGAGAAGTGGAGAGAGATCGAGGACATCCGGAACAAGTTGGCGGCCGCCCAGATCGGCAGCAAGCTGAATGCCCTGTCTTCCGCCGCGAGCCGCCTGGACATTGAGAACGACCTCACGGCCGCCAAGGGCACCGAGCAGCAGAGCCGGCATGAGCTGGATGACCTGAAGGCCCAGCGTGAGGCCTTCGTCCAGGAATGGAAGAACACGGTCGCACAGGAGCTGATCCAGCAGCGCACCGAGCGCGACGTGCTGGTCGAGCAGATGAACAAGGCCAAGAAGCGCCAAGATCTGGTCACCTTGACCGCTCCGGTCGACGCCGTCGTGTTGGAGGTGGCCAACCGTTCGGTCAACTCGGTGGCCCGGGCGGCCGAGCCGCTCTTCACCCTGGTTCCCGTCAACGCGCCGGTTGAGGCCACGGTTCAGATCAACGGGCGGGAAATTGGCTTCATCCGCGAAGGCGATCCGGTCGCTATCAAGTTCGACACCTACAATTACCTGGAGCACGGCACCGCGGAAGGCATCGTCCGGAACATCAGCGACGACTCCTTCAGCCGTGACAATGAGACCGAGATTTCCAAGGCGACCGCAACCCCCGGCGCTACCGGACGCGACGGTCTCTTCTACCGGGCAAAGATCGAACTGAAGGCGACCGACCTGCGCAACGTGCCGGAAGGCTTCCGCCTGGTTCCAGGCCTGCCTCTGACGGCGGACATCAAGGTCGGCGAACGCACCATCATCGCATATTTCCTGAAGCCGCTCCTGGGCAGCCTCAACGAAAGCATGCGCGAGCCCTGAGGCCGCCTCCCGCCATGAGCCAACCCACCCAGACACCCCGGAGCGCCCTGCTCCGGGGACAGCGCAACGCTCTTCAATCCTGGCCGAAGGGAACGAAGTCCCGTTTTGGCGGCCTGTTCGAGAAGCTGCGGAGCACCGCGAAGCTGCTCAAGCAATCGGAGGAGGCCTTCGCGAAGGGCCAGCCTGCGGAAGGGGCGAGGATCTTGCGGATCCTCGCCCGCCGCAACCATCCCGAAGCCTTGTTCCAGCTGGGCGGCTGCTACGCGCAGGGGCGCGGCGTGGTTCGCAACATGCCCGACGCCGTGGTCTGGATGCGCCGGGCGGCCGAGTTGGGGCATGCCGACGCGCAGCATTTCCTGGGGCAGATCTACTCCAAGGGCCTCGGCAAGGTGCGCGACTTCAGCGATCCCCTGCGGCTCTACACGGCGGAGGATGCCGACCCGCGCTCCAACCGCAACCTCCTCTTCCCGGCCGGCGTCAACGTCGAGCGGAACGAGGCCGAGGGACTGCTGTGGCTTGAGCGTGCCGCCGCGTCCGGCCATGCCCTGGCGCAATTCGACCTTGCCGAATATCTCCTGTATGGGCCCGAGGACAAGAGAGACAAGGACAGAGCGATTGAGCTCCTGCGGGCTTCAGCGGAAGGGAAGAATGCCAGGGCTCACCTTGTCCTCGCCCGGATTCTCTTCGAAGGCTCTTTGCTGGAACGTGATCCCGCAGCAGCCGTCGATCACCTAAAAGCCGCCGCGGAATACGGGCACGCGGACGCCGCCAGCGAAATGGGAATCATGCTGGCTAGCGGAACCAACATGCCGGCGAACAATGCCGAGGCCGTGCGCTGGTTCCAGAAGGCGGCCGAGCAGAATCACGGGCCGGCCCAGTTCAATCTCGGGAACATGTACCTGCGTGGCCAGGGCGTTTCCCAGGATTTCCGCAAGGCGGCGGAACTGTACCGTCGCGCCTGCAGGGTAGGAAACTTCCCGCAGGCGCAATGGCGGCTCGGCTCCATGTATGAAACCGGGCAGGGTGTCGAGAAGGATCCCTTCGAGGCGTCGGAGTGGTACCGCAAGGCGGCGGAGCAGAACTTTCCCCAAGCTCAGTTTGCACTCGGCCTCCTCTATTCGCGCGGGCTCGGTGTGGTCCGCGACGACCAGCAGGCGGCTCTCTGGTTCGAAAAGGCCGCCAGCACAGGCCATGTTCCGTCCTGCCTCAACCTTGCTCTGCTGAACGCCCGTGGCCGTCTCGGTGAACCGAACCTTGCCCTGGCGCGGGAATGGCTAGAACGGGCCCGGTCCAAGGCAGGACCGGGCGATCAGAACCAGATCCAGCACGTGGAGAAACTGCTGGAAAACACAGCGCCAGAAAGCCCGTCCGTCAGGATGTCCGGTCGTTTATCCACTCCCTGAGCCGACGGGCCTTCCGCAGGGCGCGGGCGGCGGGACCAGTCGGCAGCTGGTTCGGGAAGGGACGCCGGTACGGGTGGATGATCCGCAACCCGTCCGGCCGGCCCATCTCCTCGAGCACCGTGTCGAAGGCGATGTCCTCGCCGACGGCGTTGAGCAGGCGCTCGCGCGGCGGCGCGTTCCGCGTGGCGGGATTGCTCGCCCACCATGGCCGGTAAGGATGGTCCGTGCAGAACTCCATGCCGAAGACCCGGGCCATGGTCGGGAGCTTGTATTCCAGGAAACCCACAAGCGGCGGGCCGGCGGCGACATAGAGGTCCAGGAAGCGCCGGGGAAGGCAAGCGACGATGAACAGGCAGCACAGCAGCTCGTCCCGATAGCCGTGCGCCTCCGCCAGATAGGCCCGGAAGGCGTCACGGTCCTGCCTCTTGACGGGGTCGCTGCCCTCCAGCCATCCCCACCAGCTTTCGACCTCCCGCGCGGAGCGAAGGCCGGAAAGCAGGAGCTGGTCCGGCGCTAAGCCGGCGAACAGCTGCTTCAGCGGCGCCAGAAGCAGCATGTCCCATTGGACGATGACGATCGTGTCCCAGGGCAAGGCGTGCCCGCGGTCGCGGTGCCAGGCTGCGATCATCCGGTCGCCATGCCGCCACTTCCAATAGCCGTCCTGATCTTCCGAAAAGATGTAAAGATCGTCGAACCAGGGACCCAGCTGCGCTTCGGCGTTTGCGGCGTCGGCCAAGTCACCACCATAGAGCCCGTAAATACTGATTCCAGGATTTTTGGCGCGTAATGCCGAAAGCCGGTTTTTGCAGGTTTCGAAATCCCTGTAGAACCAGAAAAGGCACGCCATTCTCATCGAGAAATCCGCTCAGCTCCGACCATGAAATTTTCTTATGCACCCCATCCTAGGCTTTGTCCAGCGGAGGACAGGCCAGCGATGTTTGCGGATCCTTAATGATAATTCCCTAACCAGAGGCGGTGGCAAGGGGAATGAGAAGATGACCGTCGTGACCGTGACCGGAGCGTCGGAGCCTCAGCGGCTGGCGATCGAGGCGGCGCTCGCATATTGGGACAAGCTCATGCCGACCGGAGCGAGCATTGAGGTGGCGGTCGACACCGGCCTGACCGCCGCGGGCACCCTGGCGTCGGCACGTTCGCCGGCCGTGGTCACGGTGGGGCAGAGGGTCGTGACGGCGGCCGAAGCCGGCGCTCTCGGCCTTGCCCCAGGAGCCTACGACGTCACGCAACCGGGCGCTGCCCATGAATGGCGGACGGGAACGGACGCCAACGGAGCGGCGACCGCCGACATCCTCCTTTCCATCAACCCCTCGGCCCCGCTCTGGTACAGCCCGACGCCCGGCCCGTCGAACCCGGCGTCGGCGGCAGCCGTCCCAAACGGCCAGTACGACGCCTTTTCCGTCATCCTGGGCGCCTTGGGCAACGCTCTGGGCATGGAGGGCGTCCGGGCTCCCGCCACGGGTGCCATGGCAGGCACGGCCATCAGCGGCTTTGACCGCTACATCACCTTCATCAACGGCTCCCCTTATTTCACCGGACCGAACGCCGTCGCCGTCGCTGGCGGACCCGTGCCGCTGTCGACCGGGTTCTATGCCTACACAGCCGGCGGGGAGCCGGTTCGGGGCGTTCTGGCGTCCAGCGTCGAGATGGGCCGGACTGTCGATGCCGGGCCGCTGGACCGTGCCATTCTGCGCGATGCTTGGATCCCCGCCACGGTCGGCACGGATCAGCAGATCCTCGGGAACGACACAAACGAAACCCTGTCCGGCAGCGGCGGCAACGATGTCCTGTCTGGAATGGGTGGGGCGGATTCCCTGCTCGGCGGTGACGGGCACGATCTGATTGCCGGCGGTAGTGGCGACGACACCCTGAGCGGCGACCCGATCGGCGCGCTCGGAGCGGATATCCTGCTCGGGCAGGAGGGCCATGACCGAATCACGGCCGGCGGCGGGAGCGATTGGCTGGATGGCGGGGTCGGGAACGACCAGCTGTTCGGTGATCCCGGACAGGACAGCCTGTTCGGCGGGCTCGGCGACGACTCCCTGTATGGCGACTATTATGGCAGCCGTTCCATCACGACAAACAGCACCATCACACCGGCTGCTACCCCAACCATGAACGACGACCTGCTGTCCGGCGGGGGTGGCGACGACCTGCTGCATGGCGGTGCCGGCTCCGACACACTGACCGGCGGGGCGGGGGCGGACCGCTTCGCTTTCACGGACGTCGCAGATTCCACCCTTGCCCGGCACGACGTGATCACCGATTTCCGCGGGCGCCTCAGGGAAGTCTACGGCGCCGCGGGAACCAGCCGCACGGTCGAGTTCCGGTCGGTGTACAGCACCCAGGCGACGCTCCTGCCGGGGCTTGGGCTGGCCGACTTCCGGGGGGAGGGATCGCACACCCAGAACGATCGCATCGATCTCTCGGAGATTGACGCCATGCTCACGGTCTCCGGCAAGCAGGGCTTCACCTTTGTCGATCAGGCGGCCTTCACCGCTCCCGGGCAGGTCCGCTGGCGCGTGCAGGGAACATCCATAATGGTGGAGGGAACCGTCAGCACAGAGCTGACGACGGACTTCGCCGTGGAACTGCAGGGTTTGGCGGGAAACTATATCCTAACTGCGGGCGATTTCGACCTGGGCCAGAATGACGCGGTCGGCAGCAAGGCCAGCCGGCTGAGCGCGCCGGCGGTGCGCATGGGCGGCGGCATGAAACTGCCCGACGGGATCACGGTCGATCTTTCCGCCGCCATGGCTTGGAGCAGCTTGGGCGGCAGCCTTGCTCTGCCCGGCATCGTCAGTGCGGTGGGAGGAGCCCGGGACGACCGAATGCTCGGAAGCTCGGCCGCCAACCGGCTGTGGGGCGAGGACGGCGCGGACACGCTGAGCGGTGCCGACGGGGCCGACACGCTGAGCGGCGACGGGAGCGCGGACCTGGTCTTCGGCAACGCCGGCACTGACGCGCTGTTCGGCAACGCCGGGGCCGATAGCCTGTATGGCGGCCGCGACAGCGACGCCCTGTACGGCGGGCGTGATGACGATCTGCTGAACGGCGATATCGGGGCCGACAGCCTAGCCGGCGACATCGGCAACGATCTGCTGGTCGGCAACGTTGGCACCGACCGGATGTACGGCAACGCCGGGTTCGACACGCTGTTCGGCGGGCGCGACGACGACACGCTGTTCGGTGGCCAGGGCGACGACTGGCTGTCAGGCGACCTGGGCAACGACCGTCTGAGCGCTGACCTGGGCAACGATCGGCTGACCGGGGGCAGCGGTGCTGACCTCTTCGTCTTCGCGGCCGGCGGCGGGCGGGACACCATCACGGACTTCGACGCGGCGGCGGGCGACCGCATCGCCCTTGCAGCGGGCCTGGGCTACACGGTGGCCGCCAACGGGGTGGGCGAGGCGGTGATCGTCTTCTCCGCGAACGATGCCGTGACCCTCGCCGGGGTCAGCCGGGAGGCCGTGACGGCTGGCTGGTTCATTCTTGGATGATGCGCTTCTGTTGGTGTGGCTGACAATCCAGCATGCTGAAAATCCGCAACCATAAGGAGCGCAGCCATGCGTTTCTGCCATGCGGCCTCGCGTAGTTTGCGTATCTGGTATCATGTATACCAAATTATATTCTCTCCAACGAACGACGGACACACGCTGGAGAGACATCATGGCCTACATCACTTCTTCGCACTTCGACACGGACAGCACCTCCTCGGGCCTCCTGAAGACGATCAGCGAATTCGTGAGCGCCTGGATGGAAGCCTCGGCTGCTTACGCCGCCTACAGCGCGCTCTCCACCAAGAGCAACACCCAGCTCGCCGCCCGCGGCCTGCGCCGCCAGGACATCGCCCGGTCCGCCATGGGCCTGCCGGCCCTGGTCCGCGAGTAAGCCAAGGCGACCGCCATCCCCGCTCCGACGGGCTGAAAACGGGCCGCGACCAGATCGCGGCCCGTTTTCGCTTGGTGCGCCCAGCATGGGCGTTCTCTTGTGGGTGCAAGTCCCATCGTAAGCTGATCACGGCGAGCGAAGTGAAGCGCAACTGCGGA
>NZ_JAFIQV010000032.1 GCF_017356015.1 Azospirillum sp. SYSU D00513 | reverse complement strand
AAGATGCCGTAGAAATCGCTGCTTTCGATCGAGCACTCCGCGCCTATGGCCGAGATTACAAGCCAGAAGCCTAATCAAACAGGCTCTGAGGGTTTAAGAAAGCACGGGTCGATCCCCTCTCCCGTCCCGGGAGAGGGTTGGGGTGAGGGTGCGAATTAGGCGAAGGGACCATCGGTCCCTTCGCGGCTTCTGGAGGACGCCTTGCCCTCACCCTCCCACCGCTTCGCGGCGGGTCCCTCCCTCTCCCCGGCGGGGAGAGGGGTGCACCGGGCCATGTCCTTCCTGATTCAGTGCTCGCCCACCTGCCTTCAAGAGGCCTTCATGACGGCATCGACGGACAGCCCGCCGCTCCTTCAGGTGCGGGGGCTGGTGAAGAGTTTTCCGGGCGTGCGCGCCCTGGACGGCGTGGATTTCACCCTGCGCCATGGCGAGATCCACGCGCTGCTGGGCGAGAACGGCGCCGGCAAATCGACGCTCATCAAGACGCTGACCGGCGTCTACCAGAAGGACGGCGGGTCCGTCCGGATGGAGGGGCGGGAGATCGCGCCGCGCGACGTCGCCGACGCCCAGCGGCTCCAAATCGGCACCGTCTATCAGGAGGTGAACCTGCTGCCGAACCTGTCGGTGGCGGAGAACCTGTTTCTGGGGCGGGAGCCGACACGCTTCGGCTTCACCGACGGGCGGGCCATGCGGCGCCGCGCGCGCGAGATCATGCGCGGCTACGGCATGGACATCGATCCGGCGGCGTCGCTCGGCGACTTCTCGGTCGCGGTGCAGCAGATGGTCGCCATCGCCCGCGCCGTGGACCTGTCCGCCCGCGTCCTGATCCTGGACGAGCCGACGGCGAGCCTCGACGCGCAGGAGGTCGCCATGCTGTTCGACGCCATGCGCCGCCTGCGGGGGCAGGGCATGGGAATCGTCTTCGTCACCCATTTCCTGGACCAGGTCTACGCGGTCAGCGACCGCATCACGGTCCTGCGCAACGGCCGGCTGGTGGGGGAGCGGGTGACGGCGGATCTCGACCGGCTGGACCTCGTCTCCATGATGCTGGGACGCGAACTCGCCGCCGAGGCGCACCACATCGCCGCCGCCCCGGACCTTCCCCAGGGAGAGCCGCTGGTCTCCTTCAAGGGGTTCGGGCGCCGCAAGTCCGTGGAGCCCTTCGACCTGGAGATCCGTCCCGGCGAGGTGGTCGGCGTGGCCGGCCTGCTCGGCTCCGGCCGGACGGAGACGGCGCGGCTGCTGTTCGGGGTGGACCGTGCGGACACGGGCGCGGTCACGGTCGGCGGCCGCAAGGCGCGGCTGCGCTCGCCCCGCGACGCCGTCGCCCACGGCTTCGGCTACTGCCCGGAGGACCGCAAGGTCGAGGGCATCGTCGGCGAGCTGTCGGTGCGCGAGAACATCATCCTCGCCCTCCAGGCCCGGCGGGGCTGGCTCCGCCCCCTGCCGCGCCGCGAGCAGGAGGAGATCGCCGACCGCTTCATCAAGCTGCTGGACATCCGCACCTCCGACGCCGAGAAGCCGATCCAGAACCTGTCGGGCGGCAACCAGCAGAAGGCGATCCTGGCCCGCTGGCTGGCGACCGAACCGCGTTTCCTGATCCTGGACGAGCCGACGCGCGGCATCGACGTCGGCGCGCACGCGGAGATCATCCGGCTGATCAACCGGCTGCGCGGCGACGGGCTGGCCCTCATGGTGATCTCCTCCGAGCTGGAGGAAATCGTCGCCTACGCCCGGCGGGTCGTCGTGCTGCGCGACCGGCGGCACGTCGCCGAGCTGCGCGGGCCGGAGGTCACCGTCGACCGCATCATGACCTCCATCGCCGCGGGGAGCCCGACGTGAGCGCCATGTCCATTCCATCCTTTCCGGCCCTGTCGCGCAGCCTGCCGCAGGTCGCGGCCCTGCTGGCCGTGATGATCGCCAACTGGCTGGTCTTTCCCGACTTCTTCGACATCCGCTTCCAGGACGGCCGGCTGTTCGGCAGCCTGATCGACGTGCTGAACCGCGGCGCGCCGGTGGCGCTGCTGGCGCTCGGCATGGCGCTGGTGATCGCGACCAAGGGAGTGGACCTGTCGGTCGGCGCCGTCATGGCCATCGCCGGGGCGGGGGCGGCGACGCTCGCCCAGGACGGGCACGAGCTGCCGGTGATCCTGCTCGTCTCGCTCGGGATCGGCGTCGCCTGCGGCCTGTGGAACGGCATCCTCGTGGCGGTCCTGCAGATCCAGCCGATCATCGCCACGCTGATCCTGATGGTGGTCGGGCGGGGCATCGCCCAGCTCATCACCGAGGGGCAGATCGTCACCTTCACCGACCCGGCACTCGCCGCCGTCGGCAGCGGCGCCTTCCTGACCGTGCCCATGCCGGTGGTCATCATGCTGGGGATGCTGGTGCTGACCGCGGCGGTCGTCCGGCTGACGGCACTCGGCCTCTTCATCGAATCGGTCGGGGTGAACCGGCTGTCCAGCGCCTACGCCGGCGTCAACACGCGGCTCGTCACCATCGCGGTCTATGTCTGGTGCGGCCTCTGCGCCTCGGTCGCCGGGCTGATCGTCGCCGCCGACATCCGGGGGGCGGACGCCAACAACGCCGGGCTCTGGCTGGAGCTGGACGCCATCCTCGCGGTGGTCATCGGCGGCGCCTCCCTGTTCGGCGGTCGGTTCAGCCTAGCCCTGGCGGTGGTCGGCGCGCTCATCATCCAGGCGATGAACACGGGCATCCTGCTCAGCGGCTTCAAGCCGGAATTCAACCTCATCGTCAAGGCGACGGTGGTGATGGCGGTGCTGCTGCTCCAGTCGCCCGCCCTGAAATCCATCCTCGCCCGCCGCGCCAACCGGAGGGACCGGGCATGACCCGCCGCTACCTGCCGCTGATCGCCACCATCCTCGTCTTCATCGCCGGCTATGCCTTCTGCGCGATGCAGTTCCCGAACTTCACCTCCACGCGGGTGCTGGGCAACCTGCTGACCGACAACGCCTTCATCGGCATCGCGGCCATCGGCATGACCTTCGTCATCATCTCCGGCGGGATCGACCTGTCGGTGGGATCGGTGATCGCCTTCACGACCGTGTTCCTGGCCATCGCCATCGAGCAGCACCAGGTTCCGCCCTGGCTCGCCTTCGCGATGGCGCTGGGGCTGGGCGGGCTGTTCGGCGCCGCGATGGGGTGGATCATCCATTACCTGGAGATGCCGGCCTTCATCGTCACGCTGGCCGGCATGTTCCTGGTCCGCGGCATCGGCTTCCTGCTGACCACGGATTCGGTGCCGATCAACCACCCGCTCTACGGCGAGCTGAACGACGTGGCTCTGGCCCTGCCGGGCGGGGGACGGCTCAGCCTCATCGCCATGGCGATGCTGGCGCTGTTCTTGGCGGCCATGGTTCTGGCGCATTTCACGCGCTTCGGCCGGAACGTCTACGCGATCGGCGGCAACCGGACCTCCGCGCGGCTCATGGGCGTGCCGATCGCGCGCACGACGGTGCTGATCTACACACTGTCGGGCGGTCTGGCGGCGCTTGCCGGGATCGTCTTCTCCCTCTATACCTCCGCCGGCTATCCGCTGGCCGCGACGGGGGTCGAACTCGACACCATCGCCGCCGTGGTCATCGGGGGCACGCTGCTGACGGGCGGGTACGGCCATGTGATCGGCACCTTCGTCGGCGTGCTGATCCAGGGACTGATCCAGACCTACATCACCTTCGACGGGACGCTCAGCAGTTGGTGGACCAAGATCGCCGTCGGAGTCCTGCTCTTCGCCTTCATCGCGCTCCAGCGGCTGCTGCTGGTCGCCTGGCCGGCGCGCGGCGCGGTTCCCGCCCGTGCGTGAGGCCCTGGTCATGAGGCGGCGCGGCGCGGCGGACGTGGTCCGCTCGGCCCACAGCCTCATCACCCGGTCCATCGGCACCAGCATCCTGCGCGGGGACTACGCCGCCGGATCGCTGCTGCCGTCGGAAGGCGAGTTGCTGGAGCGCTTCGCCGTCTCGCGCACGGCGCTGCGGGAGGCGCTGAAGACGCTGACCGCCAAGGGGCTGGTCGTGTCCAAGACCAAGGTCGGCACCCGCGTGCTGGCCGAGAACAACTGGAACATGTTCGATTCCGACATCCTCGCCTGGCGGCTGGAGCTGGGCATGGACCGGCGGTTCCTGGGCAGCCTGTTCGAGATCCGCCAGGCGCTGGAGCCCTGCGCGGCGGCGCTGGCCGCCACGCGGCGTGGCGAGACCGACCTGGAGCGGCTGCGCGCCAGCCTGGACCGGATGGACGCCGCCCGGTACGACCTCGAACGCTTCACGGCGGCCGACCTGGATTTCCATCTCGGCATCATCGAGGCGGCCGGCAACGGCTTCATGCAGTCCATCGAAAGCCTCATCAGCACGGCGCTGACCTCGGCCTTCACGCTGAGTTCGCCGGTGGACAGGCCGGACGACCACGAACGCTCGGTGCGCCAGCACCGGGCGGTGTTCGACGCCATCGCCGGGCGGAACCCGCAGGCGGCCGGCGACGCCATGTGCGCCGTCATCTCGCAGGGCGCCCGCTCCGCCGGCGTGCTCGACGACGAAAAGACCATCGCACGGCTGGACCTGCGCGCCTACGGCGGCTGAAGCCGCTCCTGGAAGAGATCCGGGTGGACGCCCGAGCCTGCCTGCACGACTATGGCAGGGAAGGATCTCGGCCGGGAGGATGCCATGAGGACGCAGGACGAGGACAACGTGGTGCGCATGGGGGCTCTCGAACTCCGTTTCCTCGTGGACGAGGAGCAAAGCGCGGGCAGCACCGTGACCTTCGAATTCGTGGTGCCCACGAACGCCCGGGTTCCGGCACCCCACTATCACGAAGCCGTGGACGAGGTGGTCTATGGGCTGAGCGGAACGCTCACGACGACCATCGACGGCCGGAAGCAGGCGGTCCGGCCGGGGGATTGCGTCTTCATTCCGCGCGGCAGCGTCCACCATCACGAGAACCCTCATCCGGAGACCGCGCGCGCCCTGGTCGTCCTGACGCCGGGAACGATCGGGAAGCGGTATTTCGTGGAATTGGCGGAGCTGGTGAACGGCCCGGGCAAGCCCGATCCCGACAGGGTGAAGGAGATCATGCATCGGTACGGGCTGGTCACCGTTTGAGCCATCCGTTCGATGCGCCGGGGGCTTCGCCCCTCCTCTTTTGAACCCCTCTAAGTATATGAATAGCTGTTCATATGCGTTGACGTGCGTGCCGGGCGCCTGTAGGGTCCGGCCACCATTGGGGAGTAGCCACCCTCTGCGGAGGGGCGCGTGCCAACAGACTCAGGACCCGCTTCAAGACGGGTCCTGTGGTGCGTGCGGTGCCGGACGGATCCGGCGGCTCGGCGAGACCGATGGCGCGACCGCCATCCCGAAGGCCAGCCGGGGGTGGGCGCGCTGTCGCGTGTCGTATGGCCCGGAGTGCTGCTCATGTTCGGTGCGACTTCCCTCGCGCTCGCCGTCAGCCTGTCCATGGACAGCTTCGCCGCCGCCCTCGGGCAGGGTGCCGCGCGGTCGCGCACCGGCATTCCGGAAGCCTTTCGCGTCGGCCTCGCCTTCGGCGCCTGCCAGCTTCTCATGGCGGTGGTCGGCTGGGGGCTCGGCGTCGCCTTCGCCGACCTTGTCCAGGCCGTCGATCACTGGATCGCCTTCGGCCTTCTGCTGGTCATCGGCGCCTCCATGGTCCGCAACGCCGTCGCCGGGGAGGCCGATGACGCCGCCGCCGCGAAGCGGTCGGGCTGGCTCTCCCTGCTGACCATGGCCGTCGCCACGAGCATCGACGCCAGCGCGGTCGGGGTCGGCCTCGCCATGGCCGACATGGACATCGCCACGACGGCGACGCTGGTCGGCATGGTCACCTTCCTGATGGGCTTCGCCGGCGTGCTGCTGGGCCGCGCCGCCGGCCCGCTGCTGGGCCGCCGCGCCGAGTTCGTCGGCGGCCTCGGCCTCGTCGCCATCGGCGCCAAGATCCTCGTCGAGCACACGCTGATCGAGGGCGTCCCCTTCTGAGGGGAACGCCCGCCACCTGACCTCCGCCGAGCCCGAAAGCGCGGTCAGGCGGCCTTCAGCGCCTTCTGGTTGATGTCCTCGACCGCGAGCCGGTTCAGCTTCTCGTCGGTCGAGCGCTCCTCGTCCAGCGTCTGCTCCAGGAGCTTGGCGATCTCCGTCTCGCCCATCGCCTCCGCGAAGGCGTGCACCGTGCCGTAGCAGGCGATCTCGTAATGCTCGATCTTCTGCTGGGCGGCGATCAGCGCGGCGTCGAGCAGTTCGGGCGGCAGGTCCATCTCCAGGACCTCCTTGGCTTCCTCGATCAGCCCCTCGACCGCCTGGCAGCGGCTGCCATGAACGCGGACATCCAGCGTCTCGAAGATCTGCACCAGCCGCTCGATCTGCTCCTGAGTCTCCTCCTGGTGCTGTTCGAAGGCCTGCTTGATCCGCTCGTCGGTCGCGGCACGCGCCAGCTTCGGCATGGCCTTCAGGCTGCGGCGCTCGCCGTCGTAGATGTCGCGGAGGCTGCCGATCAGAAGATCCTGCATGGTGCGCGTCTTCGCCATGGATGAAGGCTCCTTGAGATGTTGCCGCGGCAAGAGCCGCGATGGCGGAGCCTCCAACAGGGGGCGGGCAGGGCGGTTCCCGGCCGCCCCAAGAGGACGGGTCCGGGAACCGCGAAGCCGGATCAGAACCGGTCGATCACCGTGATTCCGGCACCGGTGTAGCCGTTCATGGCGGCCAGCGCGGCACCCGCCTCCTCCAGCGGGATGGTCTTGGTGATCAGCCGCTTGGGGTCGAGCCGCCCGCTCTCGATCATCGCCAGCAGGGCGGGGAAGCGGCTCGACGGGATGCCGCGCGTGCCCATCAGCGTGATCTGCCGGGAATAGACCAGCTCCAGCAGCGGGATCGTCGGTTCGGCGTGACGGCCCAGCGGCATGCCGATCTGCACGTGCCGGCCCAGCTTGCGCAGGCCCCGGATGGAATTGTGGAAGGTGTCGGTGATGCCCAGCGCGTCGATGGACACCCGCGCCCCGCCGTCGGTCAGGTCCCGCACGGCCGCGCCGACGTCCTGGATGCCCGTGGCGTTCAGCGTCTTGGTGGCGCCGAGTGCGCGGGCCATGGCCAGCGCCTCCTCGTTCACGTCGATGGCGAGCACCGGCGCGCCGATGGCCGCGGCGATCATGACGGCGGACAGCCCGACGCCGCCGCAGCCATGCACCGCCAGCCATTCGCCGGGCTGGAGTGCCGCCCGGTCCACGAGGCCCCGGAAGGCGGTCGTGACCCGGCAGCCCATGCCCGCCGCCTCGACGAAGCCGAGCTGGTCGGGAAGCCGGACGAGGTTGAAGTCGGCGCGCGGGATGGCGATGCGCTCGGCGAAGGCGCCCCAGGAGGAGAAGCCGATGACGTGCTGGTCGTTGCAGACCGTCGGATCGCCGCCCACGCAGTCCGGGCAGTGACCGCAGGCCAGGATGAAGGGGGCGGTGACCCGGTCGCCCACCCGGACGCGCCGGCAATCCGGCCCGACCGCCTCGACCACGCCCGCGAACTCGTGGCCCGGCACATGCGGGGCGGACACGTCGGAGTCGGCGCCCGTCCAGGCGTGCCAGTCGGACCGGCAGACCCCGCAGGCCTCGACCCGGACGACGGCGCCGTCCCTGGGGCAGTCCGGGTCCGGCACGCTCACCACCTCGAGCGGTCCGTTGAAGCGGTTGAAGATCGCGGCTTTCATGGCGGGAACGGTTCCATATGGTCCAAACGGACCGGGACCATGGAACCGCGCGCGACGGCCTGTCAACGGGGCCGGTCGAAGGACCGAACCTGCGCCGTGATGGCCGCCCTTGCCGATGCGGGCGGCACCGTCCGCGCGGGCGAACTGGGCGCCGGATGCCGACCGACGCGGCCATCGCAAAAGCAGGCCGGAAATCCTATATTCGAGCTGTGTGGCCGCCGTGCCCCGCTCTTCCGGGACGGGCCGTGGCGCACGATAACGAGAACTTCGGTGTAAGTGTATGCAGATCAACGAGTATCTGGGCTTTCGCAAGGGCGACGAGGTCCTCGACGCGGCGGAGCTGACCGCCGGGACGGCGCGCATCAAGGAAATTCACCTGGCCTTCGACGACATGGGGCTGGCGGCGGTCGCCATCATGGAGAACGGCGCCGAGCGCTACATCACCCAGCTCAAGAAGGTCCGTTCCGCCCCGCAGGCGGACGGCAGGCCGAACAACGTGACCGCCCTGCATGGCTGAGGCCGCCGGTCCGGCGGCCTTCATCCCCCGCGCCCACCAGATCGAGGCGCGCGACGCGATCCTCGCGCGCCGGCGGGCGGGGCGTTCGGGGTTCCTGCTCGGCGACCGCACGGGCCTCGGCAAGACCCTGTCGGTCTGGCTGGCCGTCGCGGCCATGCCGGAAGAGGACGTTCTGGTCGTCTGCCCGAAGAGCGCCCTGGCCCACTGGCGCCGGACCATCGCCCGGTCCGGCTGCGCGCCCAAGCGCGTCACCCTCACCAATTACGAGCGCACCAAGTCGCTGCTGAAGCCGGTGGAGGGCAGCACCCGCCGCTCGGCTCGGGCGAAGAACAACGAACTCGCCAGGCAGGGTGAGCCGAAGCGCGTCTGGCCCATCGTCATTTTCGACGAGAGCCACCGGCTGCGGAATCCCTACGCCCAGCAGACCATGGCCTGCCGCACCGTCGCCGACGCCGCGGCCTTCCGCATCTACATGAGCGCCACGGCGGGACAGGCCCCGCACGAGCTGGCCTATCTCGGCCCGCTGCTCGGCCAGGCGGCCGGGCTGGACACCGCCGAGCTGGGCGGCTTCCGTGACCTGATGAAGCGGCTCGGCATCGGCAAGGCCAAGGGGCGCTGGACCAACTGGAAGTGGGAACCCAACGAGCGGGACTGCCGCGTCATGGCCGACCTGCTCTACCGGGGGCCGGGCTCGGTCGGGCTGCGCCGCAGCCCGGAGGACATCGAGGGCTGGCCCGAGGTGGAGCGGGCGCTGGCCCCGACCGAATTCGACCGCGAGGAACGGCGCCTCTACGAGGCGACATGGCGCGAGTTCCGGCGGGAGTTCGGGCTCGCCGGCGGCGGCACGCGCCGGCCGCAGGGCTGGGCGGCCGACCTGCGCTTCCGGCAGAAAGGCTCGCTGCTGCGCGTGCGCGGCACCGCCGACCTCCTGGAGGAGCTGCTCGCCAACGGCCACAAGGCCGCTGTGTCCGTCGCCTTCCTGGAGACAGGGGCGATGCTGGAGGAAACCCTGAAGGGCCGGGGCTGGCGCGTCGCCCGCATCACCGGGGAAAGCGGGATGGACGCCAACGAGGCCACGCGCGTCGCCTTCCAGACCGGCGAGCTGGACGTGGTGGTCTTCACCGTCACGGAATCCATCTCGCTGCACCAGGGCGAGATGCCCGGCGGCGAGGCGCCGCGCGCGCTGGTCGTCCACGACCTGCGCTACTCCGCCATCCAGATGCAGCAGATCGAGGGCCGCTGCCACCGCGACGGGCGCAAGGCGACGGTCTGGTACGCCTACGCCGAGGACACGGTGGAGGAGCGGGTGGCGGAGGCCGTGGTCGCCCGCATGCGCTCCATGGACGCGATGGCCGGCGACGACACCGGACTGCTGGACGAGATCTACGGCGTGCTCCGCGCCGAGCTTGGCGAAGAGCAGCCCGCCTGACCTTCCGGATAGCTCCGGAAACTCTCCCGCCCCGGGGATGTTGATGCCCGTATGTCCGTCTCCCGCGCGTCGTTTGCGGGGGCGGAACGATTCGCATGCGTCGGGAAAGGACGAGCCCCCATGATGACCCTGACCGTGAATGGCGTCGAACACCGGTTCGACGGCGATCCGGAGATGCCCCTGCTGTGGTACCTGCGTGACGAGCTGGGCCTGACGGGCACCAAGTTCGGCTGCGGGGTCGCGCAGTGCGGTGCCTGCACCATCCATGTGGACGGGCAGGCCGCCTTCTCCTGCGTGACGCCCATCGGCACGGTGGAAGGGACGAAGATCACGACCATCGAGGGGCTGTCCAGCGACGGCAACCATCCGGTGCAGACCGCCTGGCGCGAGCTGAACGTCTCGCAGTGCGGCTACTGCCAGGCCGGCCAGATCATGCAGGCCTCCGCCCTGCTGGCCGCCACCCCCAACCCGTCCGACGAGGACATCGACGGGACGATGAGCGCCAACCTCTGCCGATGCGGCACCTACACCCGCATCCGCACCGCCATCAAGCAGGCGGCGCAGGGCCAGTCCGCCGAGCGGAGGACCGAGTGATGGGCGATCTCTCCCTCAGGAACGTCAGCCGCCGCGGCCTGCTCGGCGGCATGGGTGCGGCCGCCTTCGTGCTGGCGGTCGGGCTGCCCGTCCTGTCGCGCGCGCAGGAGCAGGAAAAGAAGAGCTTCGGCGCCGACGCCATGCCGAACGGCTGGAAGGACGATCCGCACCTCTTCGTTTCCATCGCCAAGGACGGGGCGGTGACGATCACCTGCCACCGGTCGGAAATGGGGCAGGGTGTCCGCACCTCCATCGCCATGGCCATCGCCGACGAGCTGGAGGCCGACTGGGCGCACGTCAAGGTCGCCCAGGCGCCCGGCGACGAGGAGCGCTTCGGCAACCAGGACACCGACGGCTCGCGCAGCCTGCGCCACTTCTTCATGCCGATGCGCCGCGCCGGCGCCGCGGCCCGCGCCATGCTGGAGCAGGCGGCGGCAAAGCAGTGGGGCGTCCCGGCCGCGGAGGTGCGGGCCGAGAACCACAAGGTCGTCCACGCCGCCTCTGGCCGTTCCATCGGCTACGGCGATCTGGCGGAGACCGCCGCGGCCCTGCCGGTTCCAGCGGGCGACGCGGTCCGGCTGAAGGACCCGAAGGACTTCCGCTACATCGGCACGGAAAAGATCGGGCTGGTGGACAACTGGGACATCACCACCGGCAAGGCGATGTACGGCATCGACACCCGGCTGGAGGGCATGCTCTACGCCGTGATCGCCCGCCCGCCGGTCTTCGGGGGCAAGGTCGCCACGTACGACGCCGCCGAGGCCCTGAAGACGCCGGGCGTGGTGAAGGTCGTCGCCATCGATTCGCCGCAGATCCCCTCGGAGTTCGAGCCGCTCGGCGGCATCGCCGTCATCGCCCGCAACACCTGGGCGGCCATTCAGGGCCGTGAAAAGCTGAAGATCCAGTGGGACGACGGGCCGAACGCCGGCTATTCGTCCGACAGCTACCGCAAGCAGCTGGAGGAAGCCGCGCGCAAACCGGGCAAGCTGGTGCGCGCCCAGGGCGATTTCGACGGCGCGATGGCGAAGGCCGCCAAGCGCGTGGAAGCCGAATATTACATCCCCCATCTCGCCCAGGCGCCGATGGAGCCCCCGGCGGCCGTCGCCCGCATCGTGGACGGGCGTTGCGAGGCCTGGGCCTGCACCCAGGCCCCGCAGGTCACCCGCCTGCGCCTCGCCAAGCGGCTCGGGCTGGAACCGGACAAGGTCACGGTCAACGTCACGCTGCTGGGCGGCGGCTTCGGCCGCAAGTCCAAGCCGGACTATGTGCTGGAGGCCGGCATCCTCAGCAAGGCGATGGACGGCGCGCCCGTGAAGGTCACCTGGACGCGCGAGGACGACCTGCACCACAGCTACTACCACACCGTCTCGGTCGAGCGGCTGGAGGCCGGCCTGGACGAGCAGGGCAAGCCGGTCGCCTGGCTGCACCGCAGCGTGGCGCCCACCATCGGCTCGATCTTCGCGCCCGACCCGAAGCACGAGATGCCCTTCGAGCTGGGCATGGGCCTGACCAACACGCCCTTCCCGATCGCGAACTTCCGCGCCGAGAACCCGGAGGCGCCGGCCCATGTCCGCATCGGCTGGTACCGGTCCGTGTCCAACATCCCCCACGCCTTCGCCATCCAGTCCTTCGTGGCCGAACTGGCCCATGCGGCCGGACGCGACCCCAAGGACTATCTTCTGGAGCTGATCGGCCAGCCGCAGCGGATGGATCCGACCGAGCTGGGCGACGTCTGGAACTACGGCGAGAACCCCGACCGCTACCCCATCGACACCGGCCGCTTGAGGGGCGTGGTCGAGGCCGCCGCCAAGGGCATCGGCTGGGGCCGCCAGCTGCCGAAGGGCAGCGGCCTGGGCATCGCCGCCCATTACAGCTTCGTCTCCTACGTCGCCGTCGCGACGGAGGTGGCGGTGGGCGAAGGCGGCCGCCTGTCGGTCCCCCGCGTGGACATCGCCATCGATTGCGGCCCGCAGGTGAACCCGGAGCGCATCCGCTCGCAGATGGAGGGGGCGGTCATCATGGGCCTCGGCCAAGCCTTGCGGGCCGAGATCACCTTCAAGGACGGGCGCGCCCAGCAGAACAACTTCGACGGTTACGAGCTGGTGCGCATGGACACGTCCCCGCGCGCGATCCACGTCCATCTGGTCAAGCCGGCCGACCCGAACGTGGCGATGGGCGGCGTCGGCGAACCCGGCCTGCCGCCGGTGATGCCGGCCGTTGCCAACGCCGTCTTCGCGGCCACCGGCAAGCGCATCCGCCAGTTCCCCATCCGCGACCAGCTCGCCGTCTGACGGCAGGGAGACCAGTCATGAAGCCAGCCCTCACTCTCGCGGCCGCCTTCGCCGGGCTCCTCGCCTGCGGCCCGGTCCTCGCCGCCTCCTGCACGGAGCGGATAACCGCACTGGAGGCCAAGCTGGACGAGGCGGCGGAATCCGCCATCTCCACCTCCTCCGCCGGCCAGGGCGTCGCCGGCGCCCGCGAGGGGCAGGCCATCCACGCCGAGAACAAGGACGTTCCCGTCGGGGCGCCCGCCGTCCCCTACCAGAAGGAGAACAAGGAAGCCGGCGCCGTCCGCTCCGCCGAGAACGCGGGCGGCGCCGGCGACCGCGTCATGCAGGCCAAGGCCTCGCTGAACCAGGCCAAGAGCTTCGACCAGCAGGGCAACGCCGCCAAGTGCGACGAGGCCGTGGCGGAGGCGCAGAAGCAGCTCGATCCGGACTGAGCGCGGACGGGCGGTAGGTGATGCACATGGCCCGCCGTGGCCGCCTCGGGATAGGAGGCGGGCACGGCGGGCCTTTTCATTCGGCTGTATGGCCCGCCGGGTTTGGTCCACCTATCTTGGAAAGATGATTGCTCGGATCACGCATGGGGTCGTCGTGCCCGCCGACTACCCGGAACTGGCTCTGCTTGCCTGGAACCGTGATCCTGCCCGCCCGATCGACGCCGAGGAAGCGTTCGCCCTTTATGAGCGGAACTGGCGGCACGTCGATAAAGAGCACCTCACCGCTCGGGAAGCGGACCTCATCCGCGACCTCACGGAGCGTTTCGGGCATGGGTACTTGCTCACGTCCTGACGCGGAGGCGGGACGTGTTCCGGAGCCCTGAACGTCGGGTTATCGCGCCGGCGCGTGCGGCCATGAACGCGCCGATCTTGTCCCTTCCCGTCACTCCTTCACCGCCGTCCGCGCCGGTTCCTCCGAGAGAGCGCGTTCGATCTGCTCGCGGCCGGGCGTGCCGGCGTCCAGCGCCTGTTGCAGGTGCTTCATGTATTCCTCGCGGCGCTTGGGCGGCAGCATGGGTTCCCACTGGTCAACGACGGCGTCCACCAGCACCGGCCCCGGCTCGGCGAAGGCGCGGTCGAGGATGGCCGCGCAATCCTCGGACCGCTCGATCCGGTAGCCTTTAAGCCCCAGCCCCTCCGCGACCTTGGCGAAGTCGATGGGCTGCAGGTCGCAGCCGAATTCCGGGTTGCCGAGGAACATCATCTGCTCCCACTTGATCTGGCCGAGCGTGGAGTTGTTGATGACGATCACCTTCACCGGCAGGCCATAGCGCCGGCAGGTCGCCAGCTCCCCCAGCGACATGGCGAGGCCGCCGTCGCCGACGCAGGCCACCACCTGCCGGCCGGGGAAGGCGAGCGCCGCCGCGATGGCGTAGGGCACGCCGGCCCCCATGGAGGCGAGGGTGCCGGACACGCCGAATTTCTGCGTTCCCCGGATCGTCACATATTGGGCGGCGAGGCCGGTGTTGTGGCCGCAGTCCGTGACGATGATGGCGTCGTCGGCCAGCCGCCGGTCGAGGTCGCGCACGACGCGCTGGGGCTTCATCGGCTCGCCCGGCCGGTCGGCTCCCTCCTCCAGCGACCGCAGCCACTCCGCCTTGGCGGCCTGGACGCGCTCCAGGAACGTGCGGTCGGACTTGCGTTGCAGCTTCTCGTTCAGGGCGCGCAGGCTCTTGGCCACGTCGCCGACGACCGCCGCCTCGGCCGGGTAGCGCAGGCTGATGCGGGTGGGGTCCAGGTCGATCTGCACCGCCCGCGCCTGTCCGGGCTTGGGGTAATATTCGATGTAGGGGAAGCTGGAGCCGACGATCAGCAGCGTATCGCACTCCTCCAGCCCCAGCTGCGACGGGCGAGTGCCGAGATAGCCGACGCCGCCGGTGACGTGGGGGTGGCCGTCGGGCAGCACCGCCTTGCCGAGCAGCGCCTTGGCGATGGGTGCCCCAAGCAGTTCCGCCGTGCGCAGCAGCTCATCGCCCGCGCCGAAGGCGCCCTGGCCGGCCAGGATCATCACCTTCTTGCCGGCGTTCAGCACCTCCGCCGCGCGGGCGATGGCGTCCTCCGTCGGCTCGCGGGCGGACTCCACATAGGCGGTGCTGGTGTGGCCCGGCTTGTTGCGGGGGGAGAATTGCGCCTCCTCGACGGACTGCTCCTGCACGTCGGCGGGCACGGCGACATGGGTGGCGGCGCGGTTGGACAGAGCCGTCCGGCAGGCCAGCGACACGGCGTTCTGCACATGGGCGGCGCTGAAGATCTGCGCCGAATAGGCCGTGGCGTCGGTGAACAGCCGCGTGTGGTCGATGTCCTGCTGGGTGTAGGTCTGGTTCAGGTCCTGATAGGGCAGGCCGGTGATGGCTATGACCGGCGCGCGGTCGAACTTCGCGTCGTACAGCCCGTTCAGCAGATGCACCCCGCCCGGCCCGGTGGTGGCAAGGCAGCAGCCGAGCTTGCCGGACCATTTCGCGTAGGCGCAGGCCATGAAGGCCGCCGCCTCCTCGTGCCGGGCCTGCACGAAGCGGATGCGGTCCTGCCGCGTGCGCAGGGCCTCCATGATCCCGTTGATGCCGTCGCCCGGCATGCCGAAGACGGTGTCCACGCCCCATTCGATGAGCGTTTCGATCAGGATGTCGGAGGTGTTCTGCGCCATCGGCCGGGCTCCCGCGGGTTGGCCCCGGATCCGGTCCGGGGCGTGTTGCGCGGGAAGAACAGGGCGGCGCGGCGCTTTGTCACCGCCCGGCCGCCCGCATGGCAGGGGCGCGGAGGCGGGTTCAGCCCTCGTCCTGGAGCGGCGGGCGTCCGGACGCGCCGAAGCGCCGGTCGAAGTCGCGGGCGAGGTCGGCCAGCGTGACCTGGCCGAAGCGCGCCAGCAGCATCGCCTCCGCCTCCCGCAGGGCGTCGGCCAACGCCGCGTTGACGGCCTGCTCCACGAGGCAGTCCGGCTGGTCGTCGGCCGGCCCGATGGCGAAGACGGACGGGTTGCCGAGCGCCCGGTGGATGTCCAGCAGGGTGATCTCCTCCAGCGGGCGGGCGAGCGTCCAGCCGCCGCCATGGCCCTTCTCCGACCGCACATAGCCCTGGTCGCGCAGCCCGGCCATGGTCCGGCGGACCACGACGGGGTTGGTGTTCAGCATGCCCGCGATCGTCTCCGACGTGGCGCGCTCCCCCTGCCGGTCCATGTGGATCAGCACATGCAGCATGCGCGACAGGCGGCTGTCGTTCCTCATCGTTCCCACATCGTCCCGCTCGTTCCGGCGCCCCCGAGGATAGCGCGCCGATAAATACGCAACAAGAAAAGTTACGGGAAGGCTTGACCGTGCCCGTTTACGTAACTTATCAAGATGCGAGAGCGGGCCGGGCGCTTCGGCCGCCAACGGAGAGAGGGGATCAACCTATGTCCTATGATGCGATCATCATCGGCGGCAGCTTCGCCGGCCTGTCCGCGGCCATGCAGCTCGCCCGCGCCCGCCGCCGGATCCTGGTGGTGGACGCCGGCCTGCCGCGCAACCGCTTCGCGGAGGCCTCCCACGGCTTCCTCGGCCAGGACGGCATGCCGCCCCACGCCATCATGCGCGAGGCGGTCCGGCAGCTCGGCGTCTACCCGACGGTCGAGTTCGTCCGGGGCGAGGCCACCGCCGCCCACGCGGTGGCGGAGGGCTTCACCGTGGCCCTGGGCGATGGGCGGGAGGAGCGGGCGGCGCGGCTGGTCCTCGCCACCGGGCTGCGGGACGAGCTGCCGCCGATCCCCGGCATGGCGGAACGCTGGGGCGTGACGGTCCTGCACTGCCCCTACTGCCACGGCTATGAAGTGTCCGGCCAGCCCCTGGGCGTCGTCGCCAGCCAGCCCTTCTCGGCGCACCAAGCCGCGCTGATCCCCGACTGGGGGCCGACCACCTATTTCACGCAAGGGCGGTTCGAACCGGAGGCGGAGCAGGCGGCCCGTCTCGCCGCGCGCGGCGTGCGGATCGAGCGAAGCCCGGTCGTGGAACTGCTGGGCCGGGCGCCCGACCTAGAAGGCGTCCGCCTCGCCGACGGCCGGGTGGTGACGGTCGGGGCTGTTTTCACGGCGCCCAAGACCAGCATGGCGAGCCCGCTCGCGGCCGACCTCGGCTGCGCCTTCGAGGAGGGGCCGGCCGGTCCATACCTGCGTGTGGACGGCTGGCAGGAAACCACGGTGCCCGGCATCTACGGCGCCGGCGACGCCGCGAGCCCCCGGCACAACGCCACATTGGCCTCGGCCTCCGGCGTGCTGGCGGGCGTCGGCGCGCACCAGTCGCTCGTGCCGGGCCTGCGCTAGGCCGCGCCGCCGCGCTTCCGGTCGGGTGTCCCGTTGGTCAAATGCCTTGATGTTGGGCTCTATATGCCTAGTATTTGGACACTGCTTCCGCGGGGACGACCCCGCCTCCGATCCGGGAGCCCCGGCCGGGACGACCCGGTCTCCGGTCAGAAGACCCTTCCATGTCCTGGTTCATTCTCTTCGTCGCCGGCCTGCTGGAGGTGGGCTGGGCGGTCGGCCTGAAATACACCAACGGCTTCACCCGCCCGATCCCGACGCTGCTCACGCTCGCCTCCATGGTGGCGAGCCTCGGCATGCTAGGCCTCGCGCTCAAGACCCTGCCGCTGAGCATCGCCTACGCGGTGTGGACCGGCATCGGCACGGTCGGCACGGCGCTTCTCGGCATCCTGCTCTACAACGAGCCGGCCGACGCCGTCCGGCTGGCCTGCATCGGCCTGATCCTCGCGGGCATCGTCGGGCTGAAGCTGGCGGCACCGCACTGACCGGATGCCGCCATCCCGGCATGGATGTTGCTGTGCTCCCCCCGGGCTTTCAGCCGGGGGAGTGGCACATGCGCGCGTGGCAGCGGTTGCGAGGGATCTATGGAACGTCATGCGTCCGCATGCGGGGCGGCGCGCTCGCCCTGATCCAGGCGCGGGCGAGCGCCATGCATCCGTGGCTGTTCAACAAGGCGGACGGTCCGGGGGCGTAGACGCCAAGCGCCCGTAGGCCTGCCGTTCCGTCAGGCCTTCTTGACGAACTCCGACTTCAGGTTCATCGCGCCGATCCCGTCGATCTTGCAGGCGATGTCGTGCCCGTCGGCGCCCTCCACCAGCCGGATGTTCTTCACCTTGGTCCCGCCCTTGACGACCAGGGACGACCCCTTGACCTTCAGGTCCTTGATCACGGTCACGCTGTCGCCGTCGCTGAGCGGATTCCCGTTGGCATCCCGCACGTCCCGTTCCTCAGCGGCCTCCGTTCCGGAGCCGGACGCCACGGCTTGCGGGTTCCATTCATGCGCGCACTCCGGGCAGATCCACAGGCTGCCGTCCTGGTAGACATGTTCGGAGTCGCACTGCGGGCATTTCAGATCGTCGGCCATGGTCTTCCTCTTCTGGAGGCGGCACCCTAATGCACCGGGCCGGCGGTCCGGAAACACAAAGCCGCCGGTGCCGCCGGTTTTCCCCCGCCGATCCGCAGCCCTCCGCTCAGTCCAGCCCGGCCCGGCGGGCGGAAACCCTGGCGAGTGCTGCCCAGTCCTTGTCGGCGTCGCCATGGGCGACCGCTTCCAGAAAGCCGTCGCGCAGCAGGCTGGCGAGCGGCAGCGGCACGTTGGCCGCATCGCCAGCCGCCAGCGCCAGCCGCACGTCCTTCAGCCCGAGCGTCAGCTTGAAAGCCGCCGGGTCGTAGCGTTCCTCCGTGATGATCCCGCCATACCCCTTGTAAACCGGGGAGGAGAAGAGGGTGTTTGTCATGATCTCCAGCAGGTCGCCGGCGGCGATGCCGTGGCCGCGCCCCAGCGCCACCGCCTCGCCCATCGATTCGATGGCGGCGGCGATCATGAAGTTGCCGGCGATCTTCACGATGTTGGCCCGCAAGGGGTCGTCGCCCAGCGGCCAGGTCTTCTGCCCCATGGCGTCGAGCAAGGGCTGCACCCGCTCCACCGCCGCCGGGTCGCCCGCCGCCAGGATGTTCAGCTTGCCGGCAGCCGCCACGTCAGTCCGCCCGAACACCGGGGCGGCGACATAGCCGAGGCCGCGTTCCGCGTGGGCGGCCATCAGTTCCCGCACGAAGGCGGCGGAAACGGTCGCCATGTTCACGTGGATCAGCCCCTTCGCCGCCCGGTCCAGCGCGCCGCCCGCCAGGAACACGTCGCGCATGGCGCTGTCGTCTGCCAGGATGGACAGCACCGCCTCGCCCTGCATGGCGTCCTCGACGCGGGCGACCGGCTCGGCTCCCGCCGCGCGCATCTCCTCCGCCGGCCCGGATGAGCGGTTCCACACCCGCACGCGATGCCCCGCCTTGACGAGGTTGGCCGCCATGCCACGGCCCATGCCGCCCAGCCCCACGAAACCGATGTCCATGCCACGCTCCCGTCCGTTTGATCGTTCCCGCTCCCAACAAGGTGCCGGATCGGCTGTTGTCCTTCCAGCGGAGGCCACGGGAGGCAGCCATGACGGACAGTCCGGAACGGACCGACATTCCTGAGGAAACCGACGTGCTGATCGCCGGCGCGGGGCCGACCGGGCTCGCGCTGGCCCTGGCGCTCCGGCGGCTTGGTGTCGCGGCGCTGTTGATCGACCGGCAGGCGGAAGGGGCGAACACCTCGCGCGCCGCTGCCGTGCACGCCCGCACGCTGGAGGTGCTGGAGCCGCTGGGCGTCACGCCGGATTTGCTGGCGCAGGGAATCCGCGTGCCGGTCTTCCGCGTGCGGGACCGGTCGCGGGTGCTGCTGTCGGTGCCCTTCGCCGGCCTTCCCACGCACTATCCCTTCACCCTCATGTGCCCGCAGGACCGGACGGAGGCGGCGCTGCTCGCCCGGCTGCGGGCGCTCGGCGGCGGCGTCCTGCGCCCGGCGGAGCTGGCGTCGCTGCAAGAGGACGGCGACGGCGTTCTCGCCGTGATCGTCCGGAACGGCGTGCGCCGGACCGTCCGCGCCCGCTGGCTGGCCGGCTGCGACGGCGCGCACAGCCTCGTCCGGACGGAAGCTGGCATCGCGTTCGAGGGCGGCACCTACGGCCAGGACTTCGTGCTGGCCGACCTGCGGATGGACTGGCCGTTCCCGCGCGAGGAGGTCAGCCTTTTCCTGGTGCCCGGCGGGCTGATGGTGGTGGCGCCGCTTCCCGACGACCGCTTCCGTATCGTCGCGACGGTGGAGTCCGCGCCGGAAGCGCCGCGGCCGGGCGACGTCCAGCGCATCCTGCGAGAGCGGGGTCCCGAAGCCGCCGAGGCGCGCCTGCGGGAGATGGTCTGGAGTTCCCGTTTCCGGGTCCACCACCGGCTCGCGGCCACGATGCGCCGGCGGCGGGTGCTGCTTTGCGGCGACGCCGCCCACCTGCACAGCCCGGCCGGCGGCCAGGGCATGAACACCGGCATCCAGGACGCCGTGTCGCTCGCCGAACCGCTGGCCCAGGCGCTGCGGACCGGCGGGGAGGAGGGGCTGGATGCCTGGGCCGCCCGGCGCCGCGCCATCGCGGGGCGGGTCGTCGGCTTCACCGACGTCATGACCCGCACGGCCACCCTCTCCTCCGCCCCGGCGCGGAGCTTGCGCAACGGCGCGCTGGCCGTGCTGGGCCGCCTGCCGCCGGTCACCCGGCGGATCGCGCGCGGGCTGGCGGAGCTGGACAACGTATAGCCAGTATCAGGGTCTGACCGGCGTCAGGCGCCCGGCACCGCCTGCGTTAGGGTGGAGATGAAGCGCTTCGTGCGCTCCTGCGCCGGGCGGTCGAACAGATCGCGCGCGGGGCCGGTCTCGACCACCGTGCCGGCCTCCAGGAACACCACCTCATGCGCGATGGCCGAGGCGAGGCGGAGGTCGTGGGTCGCCATGACCATGGTCGTGCCCTCGCGGGCGAGCTGGGCCAGCACCTCGACCACCTCGCCCGACAGTTCGGGGTCGAGCGCCGAGGTCGGCTCGTCGCAGAGCAGCACGCGGGGGGAGGGCGCCAGCGCGCGGGCGATGGCGACGCGCTGCTGCTGGCCGCCGGACAGGGTGGCCGGCCAGGCATCGGCCTTGTGCGCCATGCCGACCTTCTCCAGCAGCTCCATGGCCCGCGCCCGCGCCCGGTCGGCCGGCCATTTCAGCACGGTCACCAGCCCTTCCATGACGTTGCCGGCAGCCGTCTGGTGGGGGAAGAGCTGGAAGTTCTGGAACACCATGCCGGTCTGGCGGCGGATCGCCTGGACCCCGGCCCGGTCGGGCTTGGCGCCGGGGCGGAAGGCGAGTTCGGCGTCGCCGATCCGCACCGTGCCGGCCGTCGGGATCTCCAGCAGGTTGATGCAGCGGAGCAGCGTGCTCTTGCCGCCGCCGGACGGGCCGATCAGGGCGGTGACGCTGCCCTCCGCGACGGTCAGCGACACGCCGCGCAGCACGGCCAGCTCGCCGAAGCGCTTCTCGATGCCGGTGAGGCGGATCATGACCGGGCCTCCAGGAATCCGCCGTAACGGTTGAGCCGCTTTTCCAGCCGGACCTGCAGCGCCGACAGGACCGAGCTGAGCGCCAGGTAGATCAGCGCCGCCTCGATGTAGAGGATCAGCGGCTCGTAGGTGGTGGCGACGATGCGCTGTGCGGCCTGGAACAGCTCCGGCACCGTGATGGCGGCGGCCAGGGAGGTGTCCTTCACCAGCGAGATGAAGGTGTTGGACAGGGGCGGCACCGCCACCCGCGCCGCCTGGGGCAGGATGGTCCGGCGCATGGCCTGGGACCAGCTCATGCCGATGGAATAGGCGGCCTCCCACTGGCCGCGCGGGACCGAGGCGATCACCGCGCGGATGATCTCCGAGGTGTAGGCGCCGACGTTCAGCGTGAAGCCGATCAGCGCCGCCGGGAAGGCGTCCAGCACGATGCCGACGCTGGGCAGCCCGTAGAAGATCAGGAAGAGCTGCACCAGCAGCGGCGTGCCGCGGATGATCCAGACGTAGAAGCGGACCAGTGCCGCCAGCGGCTTCGGCCCGAACAGCCGGATGACGGCCGACGCCAGCCCGACCAGCAGGCCGAGCGCGAAGGAGGACAGGGTGAGCGGCACGGTGAAGACCAGCCCGGCCCACAGGAGCGGGCCGAGCGAATCCACCATCAGCGCAAGCCAGTGCGGCACGGGACGAAGACCTTTCGGGTAAGCCGGAGCCTCAGCTTACTTCGAAACGTCCTGGCCGAAGTATTTTTCCGAGATCGCCTGATAGGTGCCGTCGGCCTTCATCGCCGCCAGCGCCTCGTTGATGGCGGCCAGCAGCTGCGGCTCGCCCTTGCGGATGATGACGCCGGAATAGTCGGCCTTGTCCTGCGTCGCCGCGACCTTCACCCGGGCGTCGGGCTTGTGCTTCTTGAAGTCCAGGAAGGACAGGTTGTCGTTGACGGTCGCGTCGGCGCGCCCGTTCAGCACGAGCTGGATCGACTGGTCGAAGCCGTCCGTCGCCACGAGCTGGGCGCCGTTGCTCTCCGCCAGCTTGCCGAAGTTGCTGGTCAGCGACTGCGCCGCCCGCTTGCCCTTCAGGTCGCCGAAGCCCTTGATAGCCTCGTTGTCGGCGCGCACGATCAGCGCCGCCTTGCTGGCGATGTAGGGCTCGGAGAAGTCGTACTTCTGCTTGCGGGCCTCGGTGATGCCGACCTGGTTGATCACGGCGTCGTAGCGCTTGGCGTCCAGCCCGGCGATCAGCCCGTCCCACTTGCCTTCCAGGAACTCCGCCTTCACGCCCATCCGCTTGGCGATCTCCCGCCCGATCTCCACGTCGAAGCCGACCAGCGCGCCGGACGCGTCATGGAAGGTGAAGGGCGCGTAGGTCCCTTCGGTGCCGATCTTGAAGACCCCGGCCGTCTTGATCTGGTCGAGGTTCGACTGGGCATGGACGGGCGCCACGGCGATCGTCTGGAGCGCTGCGGCGACGAGGAGCGACTTCAGCCATTTCATGATCGGGCAACCTGGGATAAGGGAAGGGCAATTCGATTAAGATCTAGGCGGCGGGACGCTAAGAGCAATCCTACGCGTTCGCAAGACATTATTTTTCATAAATACCGAATGGTTTTGTAGATAAGCGGTGCAGCAAAAGGCCGACCGCGCCGGGCACCGGCGGGATCAGGCCACCGGCGCGTCCGGCATCTCCGCCCTGCGCCGCCAGAAGGGCTGCCCGGCGAAGCGCCGCACCTCGGCGTAGACGGCCCGGCGCTGCTTCAGGAACTCCCCGACCGCCCCATTGAGCGTGGCCGCGTAACGGTCGAGCGGTCCCGCGTCGCCGTCCAATGCCGCCAGTGCCGCCTGTGCCGCGCGGCGACCGCCCCACAGAGCCGAGGTCAGTCCGTGGGAGGAAAGCGGGTCGAAGGCCGCCGCCGCGTCGCCCGCCGCCACCCAGCCGTCCCCCGCGGCTCGCTCCAGCCAGAGGGTGCCGGCGCTGGCGAGCCTGGGCGCAGCAAAATCCTCATAGCCGGCGCTGTCCAGCCAACGCGCCACCCATTCCGTGTCCTTCAGCATGGCCCGCCACAGGCCGGGGTCGCGCGACAGGCCGCGCGGCAGCCGGTCGGGGTCGGAGAAGAAGGCGAGCGCCAGCCGCCGGTCCGGCAGCAGGCTCGCGTACCACCAGCCCTCCGCCACCGCCTCGATCAGCGTGGCGGGGGTCGGCTCCACATCCTCGTCCCGCTGCGTCAGGAAGCCATAGGCCGCCACCAGCCGGTCGGCGCGGCGGCGGGCGGAAAAGCGGCGCGCCACGACGGCGGCCCGGCCGCTCGCGTCGATCAGGAAGCGCGCCTTGTGTTCCGTTCCGTCGGCGAGCGTCAGGCGCCACGTCCCGCCGTCCCGCTCCACGGCGGCGAGCGGGGAGGCGAGCCGAGGCACCCCGGCGCGGGCCACGGCGCCGGAGAGCGCGTGCTGGAAGGCCGGGCGGTCGAGCACGCGCCCCGGCCCCTCCGTGTGGGTGATGGCGCTGCGCTGGGCCAGCAGCGGCGCGGTCCAGGCCGCGTAGGTGGCGTTCGCCACCCGGTGCGGGCCGGAATCGACCAGTTCCGCCAGCCCGAGTTCCGCCAGGATGGCGTTGGCGGCCGGGGACAGGAACTCGCCCGGCCGGTCCTCCGGTCCCTCTTCCGGGCCGATGCACAGCACCGTCCGGCCGGCGCCGGCCACCGTCAGGGCGGCGGCGGCACCGGCGACGCCGCCGCCGATGACGGCGACGTCGGCAACATCCGCGCCGGCGGCGCTCATGTCGGGTTGCGGGCCGCCGGGGAGGTCTGGGTCTGCTGCGGGCTCAGCGGGGTCAGGCCCCGGTTCGGCGGCTGGTCCAGGAACAGATCCATCGACCCGCGCCCGACCTCGACATAGAGGGTGCCCGGAATCGCCTCCGGCCGGCCCGCGTCCGTCGGGCCGGGGCGGCTCACCACGAAGCCCATGCGGTCCCACAGATAGATCATCTGGTTCAGCCCGTCGGTGTAGCTGGCCTCGGCGTGATAGCCGATACCGGCGACGCCGCGCGACCAGGCCACCCGGCTTTCGAAGAACTTCAGCCGCTCGGCCGGAGCCAGGTCCTTGTCCATAAGCTTGTCGTAATAGAGCTGCGGCAGCACGTCGATCGGCAGCAGGGCCGGCCACCATGTGGCGGCGGGGAAGTCGTTGGAGAAGACGACCTGCTGGCAGCTGAAGGCGTCGCACTGCCAGGGCAGACCCATCCAGCGCGTCAGGTCGCCCGGCATCTGCGGGGCGACGGCGGGCGGCGTCTTGCCATGCCCCTGGAAGGCCTTTTCCGGCGTCAGCAGCAGGCCGAGATCCTGGATCAGCGACGGGTCGCGCGCCGTGGACAGGGCGATGCGGAAGGGGCCGCGGTACAGCTCCTTGTGACGCAAGGGCCATGTCAGCTCGACGCCGGGGTGGAAGGCGCCGCCCGAGCAGGGCTCCAGCGCGGCGCGGGTCAGCGCCTCGGGCCGTTCGGAGAGCGGGATGGAGTCGAGATCGACGACGGCCGGCGCGCCGTCCGTCAGGTCGTTCTCGAACTCGCCCTTGGCCCAGGCCGCCAGCAGGGCGTATTGCGCCTTCGGCATCTTGAACCAGCGTAGCGGCGAGGCGCTGTAGTTGATTCCGTCGCCCGGCATGTAGGGCAGCTTGTACTGCTGCTGGTCCTCGCTGTTCGGATCGCGGATCGCCGCCAGCACGCCCTCGCGGAACGTCTGGTTCGCGGGGGAGGGGTCCGCCAGCCGTTTCATGTAGGCGGGGTCGGAGAAGTCGCCGATCCTGATCCAGCCCTGGTCGAGGTTGGAGGCCGCCGCCACCCAGTCCATCAGCGCCAGCCGGTGGAACAGTGGGTAGATGTACTTCTGGAAGGACAGCTTGCCCTGCGGCGGCTGGGTCCAGCCCGCCTCGACGTTCAGGTCGTTGATGACGTCGTAGAGCGAGATGAAGGGGGGAATGTCGGGGGCGAAGTCCGGGCCGCAGCAGGCGACCCAGCCGTTCTCGACCTCCAGGTTCGGCCCGCCGCCGGTGAAGGTGACCTTCGCCTGGACGACGCCGTCGCACCAGTCGTCCTGCCAGCCGTCATTGTCGGAGAAGTTGCTGATCGGGTTGTTCGGCACCGCCGACTGCGACACGCCGTCGCCGGGGAAGACGAGCAGCCGGCCCCGGTCGTCGGTGCGCAGATGGCCGAGCTTGATGTCCAGCTTCTTCCAGAAACGCCCGACCATGTCGTAGGCCGGGCTGGCGCCGTCGCCGTTCTCGCCGATGCCGACGATGGAACGCGGGCCGGGATCGATCACCAGCATTTCGGCGCGCTTGTCGTTCCCGATGACGAACTGGTTGCGCGGCTGGCCGGGCAGGCCCGGCGCCGCCTCGCCGTTGTCGAGCGGGTTGTTGAAGCCGTACCAGGCCGCCTTGGTGTTGGCGACATGGACGGTCCATTCGATCCGGGCCTCGGCCGCCGTCACCTCGCGGATGACCTCGCCCGCCTTGTTGAAGGCGTAGACGCGGAAGCGCTGGACCTGCTTCTTGATCCGCTGGTCGCCGTCCTTGTAGTCGCCGTTCGGCAGGGCGGGCAGGCCCGGCACCTCGGGCGCCAGGAACCAGCCCTCGCCCTGCTTGGGGTTGGTGCTGTTGCCGACGCGGCAGATGCCCAGCGGCGGATAGACAGCCAGCCGCGCGATGGCGGTGTCGGCCGGAGGCGTGGCCGGCGCGTTCTGCGCGAAGGCGGCCCGCGCCATGAGCGGCATCGCCATCGACGCCAGACCGGCGGTCGCCAGGAAATCGCGGCGCTTGATCCCGCCCGCCGGGCGGTTGCTGTTGTCGGCGGCCATCACTGCTCCCCCATATTGAGTACTGCTTTGGTGGGAGCATAGGATGGTTTCGTTAAAGGAATAAGCGCTTACCTGCCCCTAAGTCATGCGTATGTATTGCCAGGCATCTTTTCTTTGCGTTCTGCCGGGCGGCGGGGGGTTTGCCGCACCTGCGCCCGCATCAGTGGGCTTCGTCCCGCAGTTCGGCGACCTGGTTGAGATCGACCTTGGCGGTCCGGCTCTCGGCGGGGATGGCGAGGCCGAGCTTGCCGCGGGCGAAGTTCAGGTGATCCCGTGCTTGCGCCTGCTTACCTTGGGTGCTGAACGCCTGGGCTGCCTTCAGCGACGGGGCGGCGGCCTCACGGACGTCGCGGCCAGCACCGGACAGGGCGTCCATGGCTTCGGTCAGCTGCGCGTCGAAGCTCGCGGCGCCGACGGCCGGGCCGGCCACGACCGGCGTGGCGACCAGGGCCGAGCCGTTGGAAAGGCCGAGCTGGCCGCGGGCGTAGGCCAGGAAGTCCCGCGCCTGGGCCGTGTCGCCGAAAGCCTCGAGCGACCGGGCAGCCTTCAGGGCCGGCGCGACCGCCTCACGGACGTCGCGGTTCGCGGTCTGGCCGAGGATGGTGGCCTCGCGCAGGTCCGACGCGAAGTCGCCGGCAAGGGCGGTGCCCGACAGCAGGGCGGCGGCGGACAGCGCGGCGGCGGCAATGGTGTGGCGGATGGTCATCGGTCTTCTCCTTGGGTCCGGGCTCCGATCCGGAGCCCCTGGTTTGTGCCGGTGCGTCGTGCGCCGGCCGTGGACCAAGAAGTAGCCTTCCCTGGGTTGGCGATAAACGCGCTGTTCCGAACATGATTATTCAGATCGCGTGAACAATGGGTGGCCGCGCTGGCATCCGTGATGCATGTCTATAAAATGTAGCTAAGATAGAAATCTGCAATGAAGCGACAATCTTAGAGTACACTTAAAAGATCTTTGCAGGGCAGGCCATAGAACATTAATGGGAATTATTTGGCACGAAGTTCAGAGTCAGGACTCCGAAAATCATTGAAAAGCATTGGTTTGCTCCGGACTAGATGCGTTATAGGCCAGGTTCTCCACAGAAGCGCCACCACGCACAGGCGGTGCGTCGAGTGATGCAGCATAGTCAGAGAGCCTGATGGCTCTGGCTCGGCGGTACGGCATCAACCCGAAGATCTGGCGAAGTAGAAAAAGCATGAGACAGTTACGGACCGGCGGACGAGTCCACAGGAGGTGAAATCCACGGTACTATCTGCGGAGGAGGAAGCGACCATCCTCGCGTTCCGCCAGCATACGCTTCTGCCCCTGGACGATTGCCTGTATGCCCTGCAGGCGACCATCCCTCACCTGACCCGCTCATCCTTGCACCGCTGCCTTCAGCGCCACGGCATCAGTCGCCTGCCCGAGGTATCAGGCGACAAGCCCGACAAGCGCAAGTTCAAGCCCCACCCGATCGGCTATTGCCATATCGACATCGCCGAGGTGCGGACCGAGGAGGGCAAGCTCTACCTGTTCGTGGCGATCGATTGTACATCCAAGTTTGCGGATACCGAACTGCTTGAGAAGGCGACCACACGCGTCGTGGCGGATTTCTTGCGCGCCCTGCTCACAGCTATTTCTACCAGGTCTACACAGTGCTGACTAACAACGGGATTCACTTCACCATGCCTGGCAATACAAGTTCGGCGGCACCGGACATTAAGGCCGCGCTGGAAGGTGGGGAACGCCTCCGAGCGCACGCTTTCGAACCGTCCTGCGCTCAGGGCGACATTGATCACCGCCTGACCAAACCACGCCATCCCTGGACCAACGGTCAGGGAGAGCGCATAAACCGCGTGCTCAAAGAGGCCACGGTTAAACGCTACCGCTACGAAAATCACGACCAACTCCGGTGCTACCTCGCCGACTTCGTCGCCCCTTGCAACCTTGCCCGAAGGCTCAAAACTCTCAAGGGTCTGACACCTTACGAGTTCATCTGCAAAGCCTGGAAAAAGCTGTCGGATAGGGCTACCGCTCTTGGGTCGAAGTGGCGAGGTTCCGTCACGAATTTTTGCGACGCCAACCGCCACACTGCTTATGGCTCGCGGCCTCGGGCAGAAATCTTTAGAGGCTGTTAGGGACCTGGAGCGGCGCCACGACTTTGCCGAGCATGAGCAATGCGAAAACGACAAAGTGTAGTCCTGCCAGGGTTTCCGGCAAGCGCTCATAGTCGCGCACGAGACGTCGGAAGCGTGTAGCCCAGGCGAAGAAGCGCTCGATGACCCAGCGGCGCGTCAGCAGGACGCAGCTGCGCTTGGCCTCCGGCGTGCTAACGGCTTCCAGACGGATGCCGTGTTCGTCCTTGGTTGGCGCGGGGCGAGTTCGTCTCCGGTGCAGCCTTGGTCCACCCAGGCCAGTTCAACGCTCTGGCCGGTGACCGCCTGGACCGCCCGCGCCCGCGCATCGCGCCTACGCCCGATCCTGCTCGGTGGCCGCCGACATGCTGGGCCAGTGGATGGCCCAGCATGTCGGCGGCCACGTCGGTCTTGGAGCCGTTCTTGTGCTTGGCTCCATCATAGCCGGCGCGCCCTCCATTCTCCGGAGTCGAGCGCAATGTGCAGCTGTCGAAGAACACGGCGCTGAGGTCGGGCACCCGCCAGTCCGCCAAGCGCAGGGTGGCGCGCAGGTCATCCACCACGGCGGCAGGCCGTTCGGCATCAGGTGCCACGGAGCGCTGCTCTTCACGATGTAACGCAACCCGTTGAACACCTCACGCAACGCGTGGCGGCACCGACCGGCGTCTTCGGGCAAAAGGCTCAGGTAAGACGCGACGAAGCTCCACTCCGCGTCGCTCACGTCCGATCGGTAAGACTTGCGATCCGTCATGCCCCTTCATGTGGCAAACCAGAACGCGAAGTCCAAACCTCAGTCCCTGATGGCCTGCAAACGCAACGGCTTGCCAACCTCCACCGCAAGGACATGAGGATCCCGTTCGAGCAGCATCAGAGAGTCGATAGATGTCTCTCCCGTGAACATATTCCCGGAGACCCGCGAACGCACCGTCACGCCATTCGGGACGTACCCCGCTTCATTCACCTGAACAATCACTCTGACCTTGTTCCCTACCCTGCGGCCCGACAGACCCCGAGCTTCGAGTGCCATAGGAAGATCCAGCTTGCTAGCAGGTTCAACCTTCACCTTTCCAAATCTATGCACACCCGCAGAGGCAGCCGATGCAAGACGCATGGACGAGGTATGCCCAACCGGTTTCGCAGCCTCACTGCTTACCAGCACATAATTCTTCTTCTGACCCGGATCTAAAGGAGCGCCGCTATCTTTGATATAAATTCGGTTATTCTTTAGCATAAGATGGGGCTCCTTAATCGCCTTTGATGACCTGTTAACCAATTGCACGCCCGTTTGTCCCATGCCCTTACCCTACCACAACGATTTTACCCATGATACCTAACACAGGATGGGATCGCGTTGGCGTGATCGCAAGGTCAGTTGCGCTTCCCAGAAGGCGCTACCTATTATAATGTTTTGGTGGCGGACGAGCTCGTCCGGTCCGCGCCATATTGTCATTCCTCCACGGTTTCGTTAACATTCTTATTATAATTTTGGTAGCGGAGTGCATGTGATGCGGCGTCCCTTCGACCCTAGGCTGGAATTCGCATTGGATCGGCAAAGCAGGGGAGCGGCTGTGGCTTTCGGCTCGGCCGCCGACGCTGGCGAAGTAACTGTTATTGCCAAGGTCAAGAACCTCGATGCTTGGATGAAACGTACCGATGTCCGTCATGGCGTGATAATCCCGTTACCTGATGAATCGAGTAATATTGTAACTGCGCGTGTTCCTGTAGCTCGGTTAGAGAAGCTACACAACAGCGACGATATTCTGTCCATTGAGGCAGCACGACCACTGCGCCCCGAACTGGCACGGACCGCAACGGACATTCGGGCGGTAGCGCCGTCGAACGATCAGCGATATCGGGCGGACGGCGTCGTGGTCGGCATCGTCGACATCGGTTGCGATTTTGCGCACAGGAACTTTGTTGACGGCAAGGGTAATAGTGTGATTGCCGAGATCTGGGACCAAGATGGTCCGGTCGATCCGACCGAAGCCCAGAACATTCCAGAGGGCCGTGTCTATTCTCGGAGCGAGATAGAGGCGGCTCTGGCAACCTCATCTCCCTACGACACGTTGGGGTATGGTCCTGAGGTCGATCAGCCGCCTACCTCCATCGGAAGTCATGGCACGCACGTCATGGACATTGCTTGCGGCACGGGTATCGGGACGAAGGTGCCTGGGATTGCGCCCGGCGCTGAGGTCGTATTTGTCGATGTAGCCATCAATGATATCGCTTGGTCAGGTGAAGAAGTACTCGATTATAGCTTTTGGGGATTCGGCTATTCTCCTTGAGGGGCTCACGTACATTTTTCGTTATGCGGAGAAAGTGAATCGTCCTTGTGTCATCAATGTGAGCCTTGGCACCAACGGGGGACCGCATGACGGGTCCTCGCTAGTCGAGCAGGGAATAGACGCTCTTGTTACAGAAAAGCCAGGGCGCGCAGTCGTGCTTGCCGCCGGTAATGCGTATGATGACGGAATCCATTGCCAAGGGACACTCCAGCAGGGTGCGGCCGTGGATATCCCTTGGGTAATTCCTCAGATGGGCAAGACTCATTGCGAACTTGAGATTTGGTACGATGGCGCTGACGAGTTTGAGGTGGAACTCCTTGATCCCAATGAAAGTTCCGTTGCTACTGTAGCGCTTAATAATGTCGCGAGGCTTTATGAAACTGATGAGCAGGCAGCCATTGTCTTGACACACCGGGTCAAGGAACGTTTTGGACGGGAGCCCTTGAACCAAATCGGCGTTTTCATCGAGAAAGAGCTCGGAGGTATTTGGACACTTCGATTGCATGGGAAAAAGGTCGTGCACGGTGATTATCACGCCTGGATTGAGCGTCAGGATGGCAATCAGTCTTCTTTCCCTTTAGATAATCAGGACAGCACCTGCACGCTTGGATCGCTGTCCTGCGGCAAAGAAAGCATTGTTGTCGGGAGCTACCACGCTGGAAGGCCCGATGCACCTATCTCGTACTTTTCATCCGCCGGACCAACACGAGACGGCCGCGAGAAGCCGGAAATCTCGGCGCCAGGTCATGACGTTTTGGCAGCATGGTCACGGACCGGTACCAAGGTCGTGCGAAAGATGGGCACTAGCATGGCTGCCCCCGCGGTTACCGGAGCCATCGCAGCCATGTTGTCGTATGCTGCTTCACAGGGAGTGACACTTACTTCAACCGAAATTAGAAATATTTTAATCCAATCCGCCCGGCCCAATCCCGCCCAGGTCACGCCGTGGGATCCACGCTATGGCTACGGAATGGTCAACCTTCAAGCTATGCTGGAAGCTGTCGATAAGTTGGCAATTGCCCATCTTGGAAAAATTGCCAACATTGAGAATCCCGTTGGTGGTAATCCATCTCAGAATTGAAGGTAAGGATGAAACTCACTTCGGTGGTGCTTGGAGTGTGTTTGCTGTCGCACGTCTCGGATAGTGTTGGGTAGGATGCTGCTTTAGGCTGAACAGAGGCATCGTTGCAGGGGGATGGTCTGGTAGTTCCGCGGGCTTTACCCTGACCACATAGAACCGCACTCAATGGGCACAGCCATTTGCTCTGCAAACTTCGGCTTGGCATCCTAAAACGCGTTCTCGGACATTGGCACTTTCGTTGATAAGGAGCTGATTAAGTTTGTGAAGATGAAAGCGGCAGGTATGCGGCCGAGGCAGAGTTAAGACGACCAAACGGAAACGCCCCGGCTCTGGCGAGCCGAGGCGTTTCCGCAAGCTCCGGCCGGCCCGTGTCGTCGGGCCGGCCAGGGGTGGCGTCAGTCCACCGCCTTGTCGATGGAACGGCCGGCCTTCTCCATCGGGCCCGGCGGATCGATGGCATCCTTCACGCCCTGCGCGGCGTTGTCGATGGACTCGCCGGCGCGCTCGCCCGGACCTTCGCTGGAGCAGGCGGCGATCGCCAGGATCGGCAGGACGAGGGCGGCGGCACGCAACATGGTAACCATGAAAATCTCCACTGCTGTAAACGACGAGCGGCCCTGGATGGCCGGTCTCAAGCTTCGTTACACACGGTGGATTGAACGCCGCATTGGCGTGGATGGGTTCAAGACGCGGCTTCGTCCATCCATTATTTCCCTTCTTCGGCCCGGACGGAGTGCCCTTTCGGGCGATTACGGCCCCGCCAGCGTCGCGGCGGTGCCGGTGATCCAGTCGCGGACGGAGAGCGCGTCGGTGATGACGCCCGGACCGCGGCAGGCGCGGCCCGAGACGAAGGAGATGACGCCCAGCAGGTAGAGCCGGCCGCTCTTCTCCACATAGACCGGCCCGCCGGAATCGCCGGAACAGGCGCGGCCCCCGCGCGCGCTCACCACCATCTCGGTCTTCCCGCGCGGATGCACGATGCGGGTGGTTCCCTGCCGCAGGACACCGACGCCGCTGCGCGCCCGCGCGTCGTCGATGCCGTATCCCGCCAGCAGGATGCGGTCGCGGATGGTCAGGGTCATGTCGCCGGACAGGATCTCCATCCGGCGCGCCCCGGCCGGTGCCGTCCCCCGGAAGCGGACGAGCGCGATGTCGCCCCGGTCGCGCTGGCTGTGCCGCTCCCAGTTCGGGTGGAGCGTCCAGGACAGCACCTCGCGCCGTTCCGCGCCGGGATGGTTGATGTCGGTCCCGAACAGGACGGCGGAATGGGCCGGATCGCCCTGGATGCAGTGTGCCGCCGTCACCAGCACGCCGTCGGCGATGAGTGCGGCGGAGCAGAGGCCGAGGAAGTCGTTGCCGGCGTCGCCGAGTTTCACGGCGGCGGCCGACGCCGCGATGGCCTCGCCCTCCCGGACGTCCGAGCCCTCGATCACCGCGCGGGCGGGGCCGGCGGAGAGGAGCGGGGAGGCGAGCAGGCAGGCGGCAAGCAGCGCCGCCCGCCCGCGCGCAACACCTCTTGCCGCCGCCCTCTTCATCCTCATGCCGCCCTCACCACCGGTCCCGAGACCCATTTGCCATGCTACGGGCAGGCCGGTCCCGCGCGCAGCAAAACCATGGTCATACGGACGAATTTATCAACAGGGCAGGATTGCGGTGGGGTGGTGCAGCACCCACACGATGCCATTGACCGCCGCCGCGCGCTGATTAAAATCGCCCGTGCCTGCTCCGCCGGAGAGGCCCCGGTTCGCCATGTCGGGAACCGGGATCCGTCATATCGCTTCGCATGAGGATGTGACATGAGCACCGCGATTGCGCTTTCTTCGCCCGATTCCGGCGAAGCCCTGTCCAACTACATCCAGCAGACCCACCGCTACCCGATTCTCGGGTCGGAAGAGGAATACATGCTGGCGAAGGCCTGGCGCGAGCACGGCGACGTCCGGGCCGCCCAGACGCTGGTGCAGAGCCATCTGCGGCTGGTCGTGAAGATCGCCGCCGGCTACCGAGGCTACGGCCTGCCCCTGACCGACCTCATCAGCGAAGGCAACGTCGGGCTCATGGTGGCCGTGAAGAAGTTCGAGCCGGACCGGGGATTCCGCCTGTCCACCTACGCGATGTGGTGGATCAAGGCGACCATCCAGGAATACGTCCTGCGCTCCTGGAGCCTCGTGAAGATCGGCACCACGGCGGCGCAGAAGAAGCTGTTCTTCAGCCTCGGCCGGCTGAAGCGCAAGCTCGGCGAACTCGGCAACGGCGACATGGCGCCGGAGAATGTCGGGCTGATCGCCCGCGAGCTGTCGGTGACGGAGGACGAGGTCGTCGACGTAAACCGGCGCATCAGCCAGCCGGTCGCCTCGCTGAACGCGCCGGCCAGCGCCGACGGAGGCACGGAAATCCAGGACCTCATGGCCGACGACCGGCCGAGCGTGGAGGAGACGCTGATCGAGCGGTCGGAGGCCCGGCGCCGCAGCGCCCTGCTCCAGAAGGCGCTCGACGTGCTGAACGAGCGGGAGCGCACCATCCTCCTGGCCCGCCGCCTGTCGGAGCGCCCCCTGACCTTGGAGGACCTGTCGGCCCGCTTCGGCGTCAGCCGCGAGCGCATCCGCCAGATCGAGGAGAAGGCCTTCGAGAAGGTCGCCCGGCAGGTCCGGGCGCTGGCCGAGGCGGTGCAGGGCGTTCCGGGCGCGCTGGTCCCGGCATGACCGCGGGCGAAGGGGCGGGCGTCTTCGAGGCGCTGGCCGAGGGCCGGCGCTCGACGCGGCGCTTCCTCGACCGCCCCGTGCCGGACGACCTTCTCGAACGGCTCTTCGCCGCCGCGCGCCGGGCGCCCAGCGGCGCCAACCTCCAGCCCGGCGGCTTCGTCTTGGTCCGCGGCGCCGCGCGCGACCGCCTGACCGCCGCCCTGACCGAGGCCTTCCGGGCGGGTGCCGCCGAGCCGGAGGACTACAGCTACTTCCCCGACCCCATGCCCATGGCGCTGAAGAAGCGCCAAGTGGCCGCCGCCAAGGCGCTCCAGGACGCCGCCGGCATCCGCCGCGAGGACCGCGCCGCCCGCGACGCGCAGTTCGCCCGCAACTTCCGCTTCTTCGACGCCCCCGTGGCGCTGGTCGCCACCATCGACGCCCGGCTCGGCACCGGCTGCTACATGGATTTCGGCATGTGCCTCTACGGCCTGATGCTGGCCGCCACCGCGCAGGGGCTGGGAAGCTGCGGCATCGGCGCGCTGGCCTCCTACCCGACGGTGATCCGCCGGGCGCTGGACCTGCCCGACGACCAGCTCGTCGTGTGTGGACTGGCGATCGGCTGGCCGGACGAAACGGCGCCGGAGAACGCCGTGCGCACTGAGCGGCTGGCGGTCGGAGAGTTCGTGAGCGTGCGGGAGTAGGGCGGCGAAGCGCCCCTTTACGCTTGGCAACCCGCTTCCCTGCCATACGCCTTAAGCGTATGATTTTCCCATGCGGTATGAATGGGACCCGGCGAAGGACGAGGCGAACATCGCGACGCGCGGCCTCTCGCTCGCGCTGGCCGAACTGCTTTTCAATGGCACGGAGCGGATCGCCGAAGATGACCGTTTCCAGTATGGCGAGACTCGAATGGTCGCGCGCGGACTGATCGACGGACGGCTGTTCGTCTGCGTCTACACCGACCGTGATGATGTCCGCCGGATCATATCGCTGCGCAAGGCCAACAGGAGGGAACAGGATGCCTACCGTGCAGGGGAGTAGGGAGGCGGCGCTGCGGGCATTGCGGGAAACCGACTGGGCCGCGTTCGACGCGACGACGGACGAGGACATCGCCCGGCAGATCGAAGAGGATCCCGACGTCGCTCCCGACATGGCGCTGCCGTTCGACGTCGCGGCCGTGCGGCGGCGAACGGGCCTGAGTCAGGCGGCCTTCGCCGAAACCTTCGGCCTGCCGTTGCGCACGCTCCAGGAATGGGAGCGCGGGGCCAAAATGCCGAGCGGGCCGGCCAAGACGCTGCTGCTGGTCATCGACAAGGAACCCGACGCGGTGAAGCGCGCTTTGAAGGCCGCCTGACCGCAACTCCTACGCCCGCTCCACCACCACCGCCGACCCGATCCCGCCCGCGCCGGCGATGGTCGCCAGCCCCAGCGCGCCCGGCGGGGCGTCCCGATCCAGGTCGGCGAGCAGGCGGACGAGGCTGACGGCGCCGGACGCGCCGATGGGGTGTCCGCGGCCGAGCCCGCCGCCGCTGGGGCTGACGATGGCCGGGTCGAGGCCGAGGTCCTGCATGACGCAGAGCGCCTGCACGGCGAAGGCCTCGTGCAGTTCGAAAGCCCGGAGATCACCCACACCGATGCCGGCGCGCTCCAACGCGCGGCGGCAGGCGGGGAGGCAGGCGAGCATCGGTGTTTCCGGCGCGCCGCCGGACGAAGCGCCGGCCCGGTAGAGGGCGCGCGGCTTCACCCCCAGCCGCCGCGCCGCGTTTAGCGTGGCGAGCAGGACGAAGGCGGCGCCGTCGGCGCTGGGGGACGCCGCGATCCGGCTGAGGCCCGTGTCGCCGTTCCCGGTCACGAGCGGCATCCGCCGCAGCAGGGCGGGTGTCAGCGGGCGGGCGTAGGGGTCGTGGTCCAGCCCGTCGAAGGGCACGATCTCCGCCCGCATCGCCGCGCGCATCCCGAGCGCGCGGGCGTGGCTCTCCACGGCCCAGGCCTCCTGCGCCGCGCGGGTGATGCCGCGCCGGGCGGCGAGGTCCGCGGCCGCCTCGAACAGGTCGGGATCGCGCGCGGGGTCGGGGGCGAAGGGCGGGCGGTCGTAGGGCTCCGGCGCTTCCTCAGGGCCGGCGGGGCGGTGGAAGCGCAGGGGCGCCCGGCTCCAGGCCTCCACCCCGCCGGCCACCACCAGCTCCGCGTTTCCGGCGGCGATCAGGCCGGCCGCCGTGATCACGGCGTCGAGTCCGGCGCAGCACTGGCTGTCCAGGCTCAGCGCCGGGGTGCCGTCCGGCAGCCCCGCCGCCAGCGCCACCATGCGCGCCGGGTTGCCGCCGGCCCCCAGCGCGTTGCCGGCGACCAGCGCACCCACCGCCTCCGCCGGGACGCCCGTGCGCTTCAGCAGAGCCCGCACCACCGGCGCGCCCAGCCCATGCGGCGTCAGCCCGCGCAAGAGCCCGCCCACGGGGGCCACCGGGCTGCGCGCCCAGCCGAGGATGGCTAGATCCGGCGCAGGCACGCGGCCTCTCCGTCGCCTTTGCCATCGGCGCCGCCGAGCAGGGCGGCCAGTTCGGCGGCGATCCGCGCGTGGTCGGTCTTGCCGCCGGCGGTTCGCGGCCAGTCTTCGCGCGCGAAGAACAGGCGCGGCACCTTGAAGGCCTGCAGCCGCTCCCGGCAGAAGGCGGCGAGCGCCTTGTGGTCCAGCGCTTCGCCGGGCCGGGCCTGCACCACCGCCGCCACCTTCAGGCCACGCAGGGGGTCGGGCGTGCCGAGCACGGAGACCTCGGCGACGGCGGGATGGGTGGCGAGCACGCCTTCCACCTCCTCGGGGAAGAGGTTCTGGCCCTGGGTGACGATCATCCGCTTCTCGCGCCCGACCAGATGCAGCCGCCCCGCGCCGTCGAGAAAGCCCATGTCGCGGACGGAGATCCAGTCCCCGTCGCGCAGCAGGCTGCCGTCGTCGCCCAGCGCGTAGCCGTCGAACAGCATCGGGCTGCGCACGAAGATCAGCCCGGCCTCGCCGGCGGGGCAGGGCGTCCCGTCCGCCCGGCGGATCGACAGCTCGACATTGTCGAAGGGGCGCCCGACCAGCGTGCCGGGCAGATCCGGCGCGCTGTCGGTCCAGGCGATGAAGCTGGTCTCCGACGCGCCGTAGAACTCGACGACGCGCGCGTTCGGGAAGAGGGCGGCGAGGCGTGGCGTCTCCTGCCGCATCCAGCGCGCCCCGCTGATCAGGATCAGCCGCACCCCCAGGATCGGCGCACCCCCGCGCCGCTCCGCCGCCTCGAGCATCAGCATCAGCTGGCTCGGCACCGCCACGAGGCAGCCCGCGGCACCGGCCTCCAGCAGGTCCAGGCAGCGGGGTGCTGAGAAGCGGTCCTGGACATGCACCCCGCCGCCGGTCCACAGCCCCAGCAGCATGGCGAACAGGAACAGGGAATGGGACAGGCGCCCCGGCGCCAGGATGGTGGCGTCGGCGTCATGCCCGAACTGCTCCCGGCAGATCCGGAAGCTTTCCGTCCAGCTCCGGTGGTCGCGCCGGAAGCCCTTGGGCAGGCCGGTGCTGCCGGAGGTGAAGCCGAGATAGAAGGGGCTCTCCGGCCCGAGCGGCGGCACGGGACGGCGGCTCCCGCCCAAAGCCTCCTCCACCCGCGCGCGGAGCCGCGGCGGCCAGGACGGGTCGGACACGGCCGCCGCCCGGCCGGTCGCGGCGATGGCGCAGAAATCCACCAGACGGTCGATCTGGAACTCGGCGTCGCGCAGCCAGTGGACGGGCCCGTGCCCCTGCGCCTCGATCTCCGCCGCGCGGCGGCGCACCGCCTCGGCCAACTCCGCGAAGCCGAGCCGGCGCGCGCCGTCATCGACCGCCATGGCCGCGCCGCGGACCGCCGCCCAATGCGCCAGGGGCGCCGTCACCGTCGGGAAAGACTGCATCGGGGATGTTCTGAAAGGGATGGTCACGGCTGTCGACAAAGGCCCATGGCCGCCCGGCCTGTCAAAGCTTTTCCGCCCCCGCCGCCGTGATGGCGCCGGGAATCCTCCGGCGCCTGTTCCCGGTCAGCCAGCCCGTAGGCCCGGACGACCTCCGCGACGGACAGCCGGTAATCCTCGAACACGCCGCCGCGCCCCAACGCCTGCGCTTCCCGGTGCGCCGCGAGGCTGCGCCAGGCGCGGACCGCCTCCTCGTCGCGCCAGAAGGACAGCGACAGGATCTTCCGCTCGTCCTTCAGGCTCTGGAAGCGCTCGATGGACAGGAAGCCGTCGATCCCCTCCAGCAACGGCCGCAGCTCCGCCGCGAGGTCGAGATAGGCGGCCCGTGCCTCCGGACGCGGGACGACCTCGAAGATGACGGCGATCATGGCGAACTCCCGGCCCATGGAACGGAATGAGGATCGCATGGGACGGGCGGGGAATGCTTCGGCCACGGCCGAAGCGACGGGCGCGCCTTCCCCTGCTATCCTCGCGTCAGGAGGATGCCCCATGGTCAGCACGAACCGGATCGCCGAGGTCGCCACGCTGGTGGGGGAGCCCGCGCGCGCCGCGATGCTCTCCGCCCTCATGGACGGCCGGGCGCTGACCGCGACCGAGTTGGCCGGGGTGGCCGGGATCACGCCGCAGACCGCCAGCGGCCATCTGGCGCAACTCGCCGACGCGCGGCTGATCCTGGTGGAGCGGCAGGGCCGCCACCGCTACCACCGGCTGGCCACGCCGGACGTGGCGCGGATGATCGAGACCGTGATGCAGGTCGCCTCCGCCATGGCGCCCCCGTCGCGCGCCCTGCCGGCCGTCGGCCCGCGCGACGCGGCGATGCGCCGCGCCCGGCTCTGCTACGACCACCTCGCCGGCGAACTGGGCGTGGCCGTCACCGACGCGCTGCTGGAACGCGGCGCCGTCGAGTTCGAGGATGGGGCGGGGATCGTCACCGACGCGGGAACCGCGCTGCTCCGCGACCTGGGCATAGCGTTGGATGACTTGGGCGATGACGGACGGCGGCGCTCCTCGCGCCCGCTCTGCCGCCCCTGCCTGGACTGGAGCGAGCGCCGGCCGCACCTCGCCGGACGGATCGGGGCCGCCCTCTGCGCCCGGTTCCTGGAACAGGACTTCCTCCGCCGCATCGGCAACAGCCGTGCGCTGTCGGTCACGCCGAAGGGGCAGGGCGCGCTGCGCGAACTGTTCGGCATCCAGATGTAAGAACGGGTCCGCGGGATGACTCCCACGGACCCGTTCCGATCACGTCGCCGGATTCAAGGCGCCGGGATCACACCGTCAGCCGGTCGCGGTGGCGCGCCAAGGTCTCTTCCGGCACCAGCCCCTTGGAAACCAGTTCGTCCACCGACCGGAAGGGGCGGCTCTGCAGGATGCGCTTGGCGCGCGCCTTGCCGATGTGCTTCAGCGTCATCAGGTCGGCCGGCTTCGCCTGGTTGAGGTTGATCGGCCCGGTGGGGGCCGCCGCTTCCTGGTTCTGCTGGGCTAGCTTGGCCTTCCCCTTGGTCGGCTTCGCCCGCTTCTCGCCCTTTTCCGACTTGCCGAGCGTGGTGTAGGCCACGGCTGCCCCGATGGCGCCCACGGCCACGGCGGCCACGGCGCCGGCGATCGTCTTCTTGTCCAAATCCATAGCTTTGACCTCCCGATCTTTTCAGGCCCTGCAACGCTTTGGGGGTGGGGAGGGTTCCGCGCGAGGGCAGAGGCAGCAGTTCATGTCTTGCAAAACCTAACAGGTTGGGATATCCCTTCAGGCATATTTGAAACCCATCTTGTTAGGTTTATACTCCATGCCTATTGCTCAGGTTGGCAACATTGAAATCGTTGTTAAAACCCGTGGTGAGCATTGCCCTCCGCATGTTCACGCCGATTGCGACGCGGAGGGTTGGTCAGCTCGATTCAAATTCTACTTTGAATCGGACGATGTTGATTTTTGGGATCTGCGCCCAAGGAACGCCCGAAAAGCACCGCAGGCATCGGTTCTTGATGAGGTTGGTGAAGCGGTCTACCGGAACTTGGTTCAGGTTCGAAAGCGCTGGTGGGAGGTGATGGGCACCGTTTGCCTTTCGAACCAATATGTCCACTGCCGGGCGGGAAAAATCATCGTGTTGGAACGCTTCGAAAAAGGAGCACTCCAGATTTTGGAAGCGGCTTATGAACCAAGCAGGAAGACTCTAAGGGTCGGTCTCTCGGATGGATCCATATATGAACAACTCCTTTAGCAAGGTTGGGTAAACGGCAATGGCCTATAACAAAATCACGCCCGAGCAATATGAGGCTGGGCTTGCGGTTGGGCGAGCCCAGCTCGCAAAGGCGAGTCTTGCGGAAGGGGTGCGGTACAACGGTGCTGACGATGCAGTGATCATTGAGATGCCGAAAGCCACCATCGCGATCCCGCGTTCGGAAATCAGGGAGTTCTCTCATTTCACGCAGGCGGAAATGACAGAGCTGCGCTTGTCGGCTCTTGGGGACGCCCTTGCGGTCGGCTCATTCGACGTTCATGTCGATATTGGAGGGCTGTTGGCGGATCTGCTGCCGCTCGGCACCGTGTTTGCGCGCCGTGGAGGTGCCACGAAATCCGACGCGAAGGCCAGAGCGGCAAAAGAGAACGGCAAGCTCGGTGGACGTCCCCGGAAGGCTGCCGCCGCAGAATAACGGGTAAAGAATAGCGCCATTGGCTCTTTGGACTTGCGAATGGCGTAATCGGCCATGGAGCATACAAGAGAATTCGCCGGCACATGAAGTCCACTTGGATAGAGAATCCAAAAAGATTTACGTGAAATCCGTCCCCGGTTCAGGTCAACATGTGCCGAACATCCGGGGAGGAGCCTCCAGCCATGCGTGCCCTTGCCATCCTCTCCCTCGCCCTGCTCGCGGGTTGCGCCGGAAGTGCCGCGGTCCCGCCGGTCGCCACGGCGCCGGAGCCGCCCGACGCCCAGCAGCTCTACCTGACCGCGCTCAAGAACGCCGCCATCCCCGAACAGGCGGAGGTCTACAGTGGGCTGCTGGCGCTCACCCGTTCCACGCCGGGGCTGGTCTGGGACAGTGAGGGGCCGAACGCTCGGGTGAAGGTGGCGAGCTTCATGAACGAGGCAGCCTTCCAGAGATACTACGCGGCCGACCCGCCGGCCCGCACGGCCCCGGCGAGCTGGGGCACCGTGTGGGTCACGCCGGTGCCTCAGTTGCAGGCCTTCTGCAAGGCGGTTCCCGGCGACACCACCGCCAAGGTCTCACGGGTGAAGCAGTGGCTGGGGCTCCGTCCTGAGGCGGCTTACGACCGGGTGGTCGAACTCTGGATCAAGCCGTCGGACCTCGCCCGGCCCTGCCCTGACACGGAGGTGACGGACGGTTCCTGCTCGGTGGACACGGGCATGCCGCCAGCCGGCGCCGACCCGGCCTATACGGCCTGGTACAACGGCAATTTCCGCGGCTCCTACCAGGCCAACGGCTATCCCTGGACGCGGCTCGGCTACACCTACGACTGGGCGCCCGCCACCGACAGGCTGAACCCCGTGCGTCCGGTGGGCGGCAGCGAGTACATCATGCGGCCGAAGGCCTCCTACGGCATCGCCGGTCGCTACACGGTCGCGCAATATTGCGGGGGCTGAGCCGGGCGGGAACCGGGCCTCACGCCCCGCGCGCCGCCAGCGTCCGCATGGCGATGGCGGTGGCCGACGCCCGGTTCTCCACGCCCAGCTTGCTGAAGACCTGCTCCAGGTGCTTGTTCACGGTGCGCGGGCTGATGCCCAGGATCTCGGCGATGTCGCGGTTGGACTTGCCGCGCGCGATCCACAGCAGCACGTCGGCCTCCCGCGCGGTCAGGCCGTGGGCCTCCTTCAGGAACAGCTCGTCCTTGCCGGCGACGGGCTCGCTGAGGCGGAACAGGAACTCGCCGGGGTTGCCGGGGCTGAGGTAGGAGAATTCCAGCCGCCGTGCTTCCTCGGCCTCGGCGCCCTCGCCGCTGCCGCCAGTGGCGTCCACGTCCAGCGTGAAGGTGGCGCCGCCGCCGCCACCCTGCCGCAAGCGGGTCAGCCCCTCGGCAAGCCGGGCGGAGACCGCCGTCTCCGGCGCGTCGGCGCCGGGCAGAAGGCCGGCCAGCAGGCGACCGGCCTGGGGCGTGCACCAAAGAAGCCGCCCCCCGGCGTCCGTCGCCAGCAGGAAGCGGCCGGTGGCGTCCAGCGCCATGCGGGCGCCCTGGGCCGCGCGCGCGTTGGCGAGATGGACGCGGATGCGGGCCAGCAGCTCGTTCACCACAATGGGCTTGGTGACGTAATCGACGCCGCCGGCCTCCAGCCCGCGCACGACATGCTCGGTGTCGCTGAGGCCGGTCATGAAGATCACGGGCAGGTGCGACAGGTGCGCTTCCTGCTTCAGGCGGCGGCAGGTCTCGAACCCGTCCAGGCCGGGCATCACCGCGTCCATCAGCACCAGCTCCGGCGTGATCTGGCCCAGCAGATCCAGGGCGCTCTCCCCGTCCGTGGCGACCAGCACGGTCAGCTCCGCCGCCTCCAGCGCGTCCGTCAGGAATCCCAGCGTCTCGGGCGTGTCGTCCACCACCAGCACCATGCCGCGCTGCTGCATGTCAGGCGCCGTCCCCGATGGTGTTGGAGGGATTTGCAGCCGCCTTGGTCGTGTCGAGCAGCGTCATGAAGCCCTTCAGGTCGAACGCGCGCACCAGCCCCCGCGACCGCTCGACGAAGGGGCCGTTGGCCGGATCCTCCGCCTCCATGTCGCGCAGCTTGGTCTCGATCCCCCGAATATAGCCGATCCGGCCCAGTTGTCGCAGGTCGTCGATGTGGCGCAACGACGCAACCGGCAGGGCGGCCCGCTGCGGCTCGGGCGCCGGGACCGGCTCGGGGGCCGGCGGCACGGCGTGGGTCCATTCCAGCCCGGTCAGCGCCTGCACCTTGTCGAGCAGCGCCTGGATCTCGATGGGCTTGGCCAGGAAATCGTCGTGCGGCGCCCGGCCGTCGCCCGGCCCCTGCGCCTCGTAGGCGTTGGCCGAGACCATCATGATCCGCACGGCGTCGCCGCGCATCCCGCGGACCGCCTCGGCGATGTCCCAGCCGCTCTCGCCGGGCAGCGAGATGTCGAGCAGGGCGAGGTCCGGCTCGCACTGCGCGGCGAGGTCCAGGCAGCTCGTGGCGTCCGACGCGATGAACAGCTCGAACCCCAGAGGCTGGAGGATGTTGCGCATCAGCTCCAGATGGTGGCGGTCGTCGTCGGCCAGCAGCACCTTGATGCGCGGCCCGGCATAGCCGGCGGGCGGGCGCCGGTCGGCGTCGGAGCCTCCGTCGTGCATGGCCTCCGACAGCAGCAGCCGCACCTGGAAGCAGCTCCCCTCGCCGAAGCGGCTCGTCACCGTGATGTCGCCCCCCATGATCCGCGTCAGCAGCCGCGTGATGGTCAGCCCCAGCCCCGTCCCCGGCACGGCGCGCACCGCCGGCCCCTGGCCACGCTCGAAGGGCTCGAACACGCGCTCCAGATCCTCCTCGCGGATGCCGATGCCGGTGTCGGTGATGGAGAATTCGGCGATCTGGCTGCGGTAGCGCACGCTGAGCCCGACCGAGCCCTCCCTCGTGTATTTCACGGCGTTGGACAGCAGGTTGATCAGGATCTGCCGCAGGATCTTCTCGTCGGTGTGGACGTAGGCCGGCAGGTGCGGCGGGCGGGCGTAGGTGAAGTCCAGCCCCTTGGTCGCCGCCTGGATGCGGAACATGTCCACGATCTGGTCCAGCAGCTCGATCAGCCGCACCTTGTCGCGGTTGATGCGGCGCTGGCCGGATTCGATCTTCGAAATGTCGAGCAGCCCGTCGATCAGGTTCGAGAGATGCTCGGAGCTGCGGCGGATCACGCGCACCGCGTCCTCCGGCCGCTCGGCGGCCTTGCGCTCCAGAAGCTGGGCATAGCCGGAGATGGCGTTCAAGGGCGCCCGGATCTCGTGGCTGACGCCGATGATGTAGCGGCTCTTGGCGGCGTTGGCGGCCTCCGCCACCTCCTTGGCCTTCTGGAGGGCCGCGTCGGTGCGCTCGTGCGCCTCGATCTCCTCCATCAGCATGGCGGTCTGGCGGCTGGTTTCCTCCTCCGCCTTCTGGCGGCTCTCATGCGCCAGCACCAGCAGCCAGGAGGCCACGCCCGCCAGGATCAGCAGGCTGAAGAAGACGGTCAGGAGTGCGGCGTGGATGGCCGCGCGCTCGGTCGGGGCGGCGGCGCTGAAATGGAAGTCGATGATCAGCATCAGCCCGCCGATCACCAGCGTGAACAGGCTCATCACCCCGATGAAGTGGCCCGTGCGCTTGCGCACCCCGGCGGCGAGCGGGCGGGGCAGGGCCTTCTGGAGGAAATGGGCGATCTGGTCGCCGAAGCGGCTGTTCGTCTTGCACAGGTCGTGGCAGCGCGCCTCCAGCGAGCAGCAGAGCGAGCAGATGGGGGCGGCGTAGGCCGGGCAATGCGCCATGTCCGGCCGCTCGAAGCTGTTCTCGCAGATCGAGCAGCGCAGGGGCTCGGTGCCCTCCGGCAGCCCCTCGGACCGGCGGGCGATGTAGTGGCGTCCCCCCGTGGCCCAGCCGATGGCCGGCACGGCGGCCACGGCGACCAGCAGCCCCAGAAAGGGCGCCAGCGCCTGGAGCACCGGCCCGAACAGCCCGAAGAAGGCGAGCGTGGAGGACAGCACCGACAGCAGCAGCGCGCCGATTCCCACGGGGTTGATGTCGTAGAGATGCGCGCGCTTGAACTCGATGTGGCGCGGGCTGATGCCCAGCGGCTTGTTGATCGTCAGGTCGGCCGCCACCGCCCCCAGCCAAGCCACCGCCAGGTTGGCGTAGAGCGCCAGGATGCTCTCGATCACGCCGAGGATGCCGATCTCCATCAGCAGCAGGGCGAGCAGCGCGTTGAAGACCAGCCAGACCACCCGGCCCGGATGGCTGTGCGTCAGGCGGGAGAAGAAGTTCGACCAGGCGATGGAGCCGGCGTAGGCGTTGGTGACGTTGATCTTCATCTGACAGACGACGACGAAGATCCCCGTCAGCGCCAGCGCCGCGCCCGGCGACCCGAACAGGTCGAGGAAGGCCATGTGGTAGAGGATGGTCGGCTGGGCCGCGTCCAGCGCCGGGATGCCGTGCTCCAGCGCTACGAAGGCGAGCAGCGAGCCGATGGCGAGCTTCAGGCTGCCCACCACCACCCAGCCCGGCCCGCCGGCCAGCATCGCCCACCACCAGCTCCGCCCCGAGATGCGCGCGCGGTCGGGCAGGAAGCGCAGGTAATCCACCTGCTCCCCGATCTGCGGCAGCAGCGACAGCAGCATCGAGGCCGCCATGCCGAAGGGCAGCAGGGACAGACCCCCGTCCGACCGCCCCTCGATGCCCGGAAAGGCCGTCCAGGCCGCGAAGTCCGATCCGTCCAGCAGGAACAGATAGGCCAGGGGAACGCATTGCAGGACCAGCCAGACCGGCTGGGTCGCGACCTGCATGCGGCTGATGAAGCGGATGCCGTAGACGGCGATGGGGATCACCGCCAGAGAGCTGATCACGTGGGCCACCGCCAGCGGGATGCCCAACACCAGCTCCAGCCCGGCGGACATGATGCTCGCCTCGATGGCGAAGAGGATGAAGGTGAAGGAGGCGTAGACCAGCGAGGTGATGGTGGAGCCGAGATAGCCGAAGCCGGCGCCGCGCGTCAGCAGGTCGATGTCCACCCCGGCGCGCACCGCGTGGCGGGTGATCGGCAGACCGACCAGGAAGTTCAGGATCCCGACCGCCAGGATCGCGGCCATGGCGTTGGCGAAGCCGAAGGACAGGGTGATCGCGGCGCCGATGGCCTCGCAGGCGAGGAAGGAGATGGCGCCCAGCGCCGTGTGCGAGACCCGCCAGGCCGGCCAGCGCCTTGCCCGCTGCGCCGTATAGCGCAGGGCATAGTCCTCCAGCGTTTCGTCGGCGGCGAGCTGGTTGTACTGCCGCCGCTCGCGGACGATCCTCTGCGTGGCGCTCATGCCGTCCCGCTCCGCCCCGCCGCGGCCGCGCAGGCGCCGCCGCACCGCGGCATCCTGGATGCTCCAGGCCATGATGACAAGCCTCCGGCAATGTTGCGGCGCACGCGCGCCGTCTTCGGCTGTCTCATGGCACACCACCGGACGGGGGTCGGAGCATATGGGGCATTTGACGTAGATACGCGCACCGGACCCCGTGGGTAAAGTCTCCGGCATAGGGCTTCTGTATGGCGCGCGCCGCTCGAAGGCGCGCAGATCCAGGCTTTGCAGCCGAGCCGGCCCCGGCCAACGGGCACCGGTCAATGAACAGGGGAAGCAAGACGATGTTGAAGACCACCCGCACGCTGGCCGCCGCCGCCGGCCTCGCCATGCTCGCCGCCTCCGTCTTCGCGCCGGCCGTCGCCCGCGCGCAGGACACCATCAAGGTCGGCATCCTGCACTCGCTGTCGGGCACGATGGCGATCAGCGAGACGACCCTGAAGGACGTCATGCTGATGCTCATCGAGGAGCAGAACAAGAAGGGCGGCGTCCTGGGCAAGAAGCTCGAGCCGGTGGTCGTCGATCCGGCCTCCAACTGGCCGCTCTTCGCCGAGAAGGCCCGCGAGCTGCTGAGCAAGGACAAGGTCGCCGCCGTGTTCGGCTGCTGGACCTCGGTCAGCCGCAAGTCGGTCCTGCCGGTCTTCGAGGAGCTGAACGGCATCCTCTTCTACCCGGTGCAGTATGAGGGCGAGGAGTCCTCGCGCAACGTCTTCTACACCGGCGCCGCCCCGAACCAGCAGGCGATCCCCGCCGTCGACTATCTGCTGGCGAACGAGAAGGTCGAGCGCTGGGTGCTGGCCGGCACCGACTACGTCTACCCGCGCACGACCAACAAGATCCTCGAGGCCTACCTGAAGGGCAAGGGCGTCAAGGCCGAGGACATCATGGTCAACTACACGCCGTTCGGTCATTCCGACTGGCAGTCGATCGTGTCGGACATCAAGAAGTTCGGCTCGGCCGGCAAGAAGACCGCCGTCGTCTCCACCATCAACGGCGACGCCAACGTTCCCTTCTACAAGGAACTCGGCAACCAGGGCGTCAAGGCCCAGGACATCCCCGTCGTCGCCTTCTCGGTCGGCGAGGAGGAGCTGGCCGGCGTGGACACCAAGCCGCTGCTCGGCCATCTCGCCGCCTGGAACTACTTCCAGTCCGTGGACACGCCGGAGAACGCCGACTTCATCAAGAAGTGGCAGGCCTTCACCAAGAACCCCAAGCGCGTGACCAACGACCCGATGGAAGCCCACGTCATCGGCTTCAACATGTGGGTCAAGGCGGTCGAGAAGGCCGGCACGGTCGCCAGCGACGCGGTCATCGACAGCCTGATCGGCGTCACCGTCCCGAACCTGTCCGGCGGCTATTCGGCCATGATGCCGAACCACCACATCAGCAAGCCGGTCCTCATCGGCGAGGTGCAGGAGAACGGCCAGTTCGAGATCGTCTCCCAGACCCCGGGCCTGGTGGTCGGCGACGAATGGTCGGACTTCCTGCCGGACAGCAAGAGCCTGATCTCCGATTGGCGCGCCCCGATGTCCTGCGGCAACTTCAACACCGCCACGGGCAAGTGCGGCGGCAAGGGGTCGTGAGGATCTGAGGCTCTAGTTCGCCAGCCTTGGACAGCCCTCTTCCCTGCGGGGGAGAGGGCTCTCTCGCCGGATCGAAGCCTCTCCCCTTCATGCGTCATCCCCGCGAACGCGGGGATCCAGGGCAACTCGGGAACGTTGCCGCATTGGCCTGGATCCCCGCTTTCGCGGGGATGACGGAAGGGTAGGGCAAAGTCTCGGCTCGATAGGTCGGGGAGGTCTCGCGGCTTCCCGCACCCTGCTTCTCCCCTCCGGGGGAGAGGGCATCGACAGTTTGCCTGAGGAATTCCGCCATGCCACGCGCTCTCCGCCTCTGGGCGGCCATGCTCCTCGTGGTCGCCGCCACCGCCGCCACCCTGTCCGGGGCGCTCGCCGCCGATCTGAAGCCGCTGGTCCGCAACCTCGGCGCGGGCGGCTTCGCCGACACCGAAGCCGCCATCGCGGCCCTGGCCCAGACCGGGGACCCGGCCGTCGTGCCGGTGCTCCAGGCGCTGGAGGCCGGCGACCTCTATGTCCGCAAGGAGGACAGGGAGGTGGTCCGCGGCAGCGCGTCCAATGGCGGCTACACCCTGACCGATCCGCTCGGCGGCGCGGCGCTCGGCGAGGCCGGGCGCGGCGCGGTGGACAAGATCCGCATCAACAACAGCCTGCGCCGGGCCATCAGCGCGGCTCTCGGCTCGCTGACGCTGATGAGCCCCGACGCGGGTGCGCGCCGTGCGGCGGCGGACTCGGTGTTCAAGACCCGCAACCCGGACGGGCTGGCGGCGCTAGAGACGGCGCTCGGGCGCGAGAACGACCCGGCCGTGCGGAGCATCATGGAGCAGGCGCGCGCCGCCATCCTGCTGACCGCCGCCGGCACGCCGGACGCCGACCGGCTCGGCGCCATCGAGACCATCCGCGCGCGCGGCGACCAGGAATCGCTGGCCCTGCTGAACGCCGTGCGCTCGGCCGAGGGCGCCAGCGCGGCCGTCAGGGCCGCGGCCGACAAGGCCTTCGAGGCGGTGGAGATGCGCCTGTCGCTCTGGGGCATGGCGCAGAATCTCTGGTACGGGCTGTCGCTCGGCTCGGTGCTGCTGCTCGCCGCCATCGGTCTGGCCGTCACCTTCGGGGTCATGGGCGTCATCAACATGGCGCACGGCGAGATGGTGATGATCGGCGCCTACGCGACCTTCCTGGTGCAGGACGCCATCCGCACCTACGCGCCGGGCCTGTTCGACGCCTCCATCCTCATCGCCATTCCCGTCGCCTTCCTGGTGTCCGGCGCCGTCGGCGTCCTGATCGAGCGCACGGTGATCCGCTGGCTCTACGGCCGCCCGCTGGAGACTCTGCTCGCCACCTGGGGCCTGTCGCTGGTGCTCCAGCAGGCGGTGCGGTCGATCTTCGGCCCGACCAACCGCGAGGTCGGCGCCCCCTCCTGGATGTCCGGCTCCTTCGAGCTGGGCGGGCTGGTGATCACCCATGGCCGGCTGTGGATCGTGATCTTCGCCTTCCTGGTCTTCGGGCTGCTGCTGGTGGCGCTGAAGCGCACCTGGTTCGGCCTGGCGATCCGCGCCGTCACCCAGAACCGCAACATGGCGAGCGCCATGGGCATCCGCACGGCCCGCATGGACGCGCTGACCTTCGGGCTCGGCTCCGGCATCGCCGGTCTGGCGGGGGTGGCGCTGAGCCAGATCGACAACGTCAGCCCCAACCTCGGCCAGAGCTACATCATCGACAGCTTCATGGTCGTGGTCTTCGGCGGGGTGGGCAACCTGTGGGGCACGCTGGTGGGTGCCCTGGCGCTCGGCACCGTCAACAAGTTCCTGGAGCCCTACGCCGGCGCCGTGCTCGGCAAGATCCTCGTGCTGATCTTCATCATCCTGTTCATCCAGAGACGCCCGCGCGGACTGTTCGCGCTGAAGGGCCGCGCGGTGGAGGCCTGACCCATGCTGACCCGTTTCCTTCTCCTCGGCCTCGACAAGCGCGCCGGCGTGCTGCTGACGGTGCTCGCCGTCCTGGCGGTCGCGGTGCCGGTCATGGCGCTGGCCGTGCCGCCGGACTCGCCCTTCCACCTGCCGATGCATTCGGTCAGCCTGCTCGGCAAGTATCTGAGCTTCGCGCTGCTGGCGCTGGCGCTGGACCTCGTGTGGGGCTATTGCGGCATCCTGTCGCTCGGCCACGCGGCCTTCTTCACGCTCGGCGGCTACGCCATGGGCATGTACCTGATGCGCCAGATCGGCCCGCGCGGCGTCTACGGCCACCCGGAGCTGCCGGACTTCATGGTCTTCCTGAACTGGAAGGAGCTGCCCTGGTACTGGCAGGGCTTCGACCAGTTCTGGTTCGCCGCGCTGATGGTGCTGGCGGTGCCGGGCCTGCTCGCCTTCGCCTTCGGCTGGTTCGCCTTCCGCAGCCGCGTCACCGGCGTGTACCTGTCGATCATCACCCAGGCCATGACCTTCGCGCTGCTGCTCGCCTTCTTCCGCAACGACATGGGCTTCGGCGGCAACAACGGCCTGACCGACTTCAAGGAGATCCTGGGCTACGACATCCAGGCACCGGCCACGCGGGTGGGGCTGTTCGTCGCCACGGTGGCGGCGCTGGCCGCGGGCTACATGGTTGCCTCGTCGCTCGTCGCCTCCAAGCTCGGCAAGGTGCTGGTGGCGGTGCGCGACGCGGAGAGCCGGGTGCGTTTCCTGGGCTATTCGGTGGAGCGCTACAAGCTCTTCGTCTGGACGCTGTCCGCCTGCATGGCGGGTGTGGCGGGTGCTCTCTACGTGCCGCAGGTCGGCATCATCAACCCGTCGGAATTCGCGCCGGCCGCCTCGATTGAGGCGGTGATCTGGGTCGCCGTCGGCGGGCGCGGCACGCTGGCCGGCGCGGTGCTGGGTGCCGTGCTGGTCAATTACGGCAAGACCTACTTCACGGCGGCCCTGCCGGAGCTGTGGCTGTTCGCGCTGGGCGGTCTGTTCGTCCTGGTCACGCTGTTCCTGCCCAAGGGCATCCTGGGGCTGGCCGCCGACCGCTTCAGGAAGCGGGAGCCGGCCGCCGCCGTCCCCGCCGCCGCATCCAAGGGAGCCTGAGACCCATGTCCGCCGAGAACACCCTGCTCTACGTGGACGGCGTGTCGGTCAGTTTCGACGGCTTCCGCGCGCTGAACAGCCTGTCGCTGATCATCGGCCCCGGCGAGATGCGCGCCATCATCGGGCCGAACGGGGCCGGCAAGACGACCATGATGGACGTCATCACCGGCAAGACGCGCCCCAACACCGGCACCATCCTGTTCGAGGGCGGCACCGACCTCACCCGCATGGACGAGGCGGCCATCGCCAACCTCGGCATCGGCCGCAAGTTCCAGCGCCCGACCGTCTTCGAGAACCACACGGTCTGGGACAACCTGGAACTGGCCCTGAAGAACCCGCGCAAGACCTGGTCGGCGCTCGCCTACGGAATGAACCCCAAGGACCGGGCGCGGATCGAGGAGATCCTGGACATCACCCGCCTGTCGCCCCGGCGCGAACGGCTGGCCGGCAGCCTGTCGCACGGCGAAAAGCAGTGGCTGGAGATCGGCATGCTGCTCGCCCAGGATCCGAAGCTGCTGCTGGTGGACGAGCCGGTCGCCGGCATGACCGACGCCGAGACCGAACAGACCGCCCATCTGCTGAAGACCATCGCGGGCACCCGCTCGGTCATCGTGGTGGAGCACGACATGGTCTTCGTGCGCGAACTGGGCGTGAAGGTCACGGTCCTGCACGAGGGCTCCGTCCTGGCCGAAGGCTCGCTCGACTCCGTCAGCGCCAACCGCCAGGTCATCGACGTCTATCTTGGACGCTAAGGTTAGGATTGATGCCATGCTCGACGTTCAATCGGTCAACCTGCATTACGGCGCCGCCCAGGCGCTGCGCGGCGTCTCCCTGAAGGCGGAGGTGGGCAAGGTGACCTGCCTGCTCGGCCGCAACGGTGTGGGCAAGTCCAGCCTGCTGCGCGCCATCGTCGGGCTGAAGCCCGTGTCGGGCGGAACCATCCGCTGGGACGGCGGCGACATCACCAAGCTGGCGCCCTACGAGCGGGCGCGGCGCGGCATCGCCTATGTCGCCCAGGGCCGCGAGATCTTCCCGCTGCTGACCGTGCGCGAGAACCTGCTCACCGGCTACGCCCCGCTGCCGCGCGCCCAGCGCTCGATCCCCGAGGAGGTGTTCGAGCTGTTCCCCGTGCTGAAGTCGATGCTCGACCGCCGCGGCGGCGACCTGTCCGGCGGCCAGCAGCAGCAGCTCGCCATCGGCCGCGCGCTGGTGACCCGGCCCAGGCTGCTGGTGCTGGACGAGCCGACGGAGGGCATCCAGCCCTCCATCATCAAGGACATCGGCCGCGCCATCTCCTACCTGCGCGACCGGGGCGGCATGGCGATCCTGCTGGTCGAGCAGTATTACGAGTTCGCCCGCGACCTCGCCGACGACTGGGCGGTGATGGAACGCGGCGAGGTCATGCTCGCGGGCTCCCGCCACGGGCTGGACGAGTCCGAGGTGCGCAAGTACCTAACGGTGTGAGAAACCGCGATGCGGAGCAAGCAGGAATAAGGTTGTCGTGCCAGTTGGTCGTCACGTTTCAAGGCTGGCTGGTTTGGCATGCGCTCGACTGGCAGTTGACCGTTGGATTTCAGGCGGTTTTATTCTGGGTTAGGATGGATTTATAAAATTGACGCTAACGGGTGTAATAAAAACTGCGTCTGTGAGCGTGTGCATGGCGGCGGTGATGGCGGGTCGACCGGTCTGGTGTAGGAGCATAGGCAATAAAATTCAGCCAGCCGGCAAGAGTGTGGGCGAAAGAGGCGAACTCCCGGGAGGCTAGACTGACCAAACGACGAATTTGGAAGGCTTCCTTTATAGAACTTCGATAGTGTGGGCGTTTACCGTGTTTTCTAGAGCTTCAGCGTACGACCTTGGCTTTATCTGGAACTCACTAAAGAAATAGCTGTAAAATTTGATCCAGTTAACGGATGAAAGCTTGCATAGCATAATTTTGACAGCGCAATTCGGCGCTCGCCGCTTAATTTCTACATCTAGTCCTAGAGGTTGGCACGCACTGATATCTGCAATTCCTCGAAAATTAGGGCAGATATCTTTCGCTACTTCTGAGAAAGGTATCATTCCATTGGAGAACTCAAGGCGCCCACAAGAGCTGTGTGTGAAGAGTACGACGGGCTTATCATCCTTAAGATTGCACGAGAAGTCATGGGACGATGCATATCGAATGATCCGCAATCCGCTTCCTTTCTCGAAGACAGATAAATACGTTGTAAAAGCTCTGATAATGCAGTCCTCATACTGCGTGAAATCTTTGAAGTTGAGGCAGAATTCTCCATAGGCTTGTGCTTTTGTGAATTGTCGCCGCGTTGAAGGAAGGCCTGATATAAAAGTCCAGTCATTTGTGGAGTATAGAGTGCGGAAAATCGAAGGCGATCTACTTGTAGCCATTTCACGCTGCCCCTTTCATGCTATTCGATGCTGGCAAAGTTTCTTGCCAAAAAGTGCATTGGAATGCCGTATTCTACAATTTTTATCTTAGGAACTTGGCTTCCCATGAAAACTTCCATGCCGACAACGTTGTCTTCCTGCTTCTTGAGTTCTCTATTTTGGTAGTAGGCGCGTTGAATTGAATCTCTAATATCCCTTCTCAGCATTTCAACGGTCGTGGCATCCATTGCAGTTTGAGCCATTGGGTAGCGATTAAGGAAGCGGTCAGCTGTTACGATCAGGTGGGCCATCATCTCCGCAGTTTTAGAGAAAAAACGATATATAAAGTTCCCTGCTTTCATATCAGCTGAAAAACTATTATTGGCGCGTGTTATCTCAATTTCACGCCATGGACGCCCATCCTCAATGGATCCTAGTGAAGCCAAGCGGGGTTTAAGGCTTTCCGGAACTTTGAATGAGAACGAACTTTGTACATTTCCTCCGACTTTGAATGAGGCTGTATTTGAACGCGCACTGATTTCCAAGGTCAGGCGAGCAGCATCCATGTCATGTTCATCGGAGTCTCCGGACAAGATCAATACAGGCGGAGGAGCGCCCCCCTTGTCTTTCCAAGCTTTTTGTGCAACTGCTGCAACATTAGAAAGTGCGTCATTTCCTATTACCGCTACTGGCGGCTCGTTTCCGGTAAAAAGAAAATATTGTGGTGGGCCAGGCGGGTCTAGGAGTGTAGGATTCCCAGAAAAATCGACGTTGGCACCTACTCGTAGAACAATGAACCCGTTAGGCTTTCCCTGGGGAGTTTTAGAATTTGCAATTGATTGGTATTCCGACATGATCGGCAGTTCAACCGCATACCCTAAATTGCCGCTCCTTAGCAATGAGTAAATACCATATGGATCGGCATTTAAGCTTGCCATCTGAGTTGACAGGCCGAGTTGTGATACCATAATATTCTTTCGCATATCCCAAACTATATCTTGCGATAACTCTTTTTCTGCTTCCAGTGCTTTTAGCGCTTCGGAGACGTCCGAGGTACTCTCTCCAAATTCGGGAGTGACAACACTGTTTTTAGAAACATTTATTCGAATATCTTTATTGCTCACAAGGCTGATAAACTCTAATTCTTCCGTCGTTCCCGTGCCTCTGATGGCTAACAGTTTCTGGCTAATAGCCTGCTGCAAAGTTAGTGTTTTTCCTTCGATTTCAACAGATACATCCTGAAGCGTTGCGGACGCTCCAGAAAAAGTGTCAGAATTTGAGGGGGTGGAACGTGCTTCATCTAAGCAAAATGCATTCGCGCTGGTAACTCCGCCAGGCGAAATAGAGAAAGACTGCTGAGGCAAGAGCATGCGTTGAACCGCTGCCTGAGAATGCAGCGGGAAAAAGGAGGAAATGAATAAAATCACAAAGAACGCAATTGTATGCATGCTTGATTTGTATCGGATTTTAGGAAGGTATCCCATGATCTTCCTTGCCTCCTGCTTCCGTGCGTAGATTTCTTAATTGAGGACTCAAAAAAAGATAGAAGTCAAGGCCATTTTTCCTTATTAGATTGGCGTATAACCCTTCCCATTGGAACTCCCTCAGGAGAACAAAATGACTTTCAACAGAAACATTTTCACGCTTTCTGATGCGGCGCAAAGGCGTATGAAGCTAACAAAAAGTCCTTTTCATAGAGTTGGTCAGGAAGACAAACTGGCAGAGCCAGGACCCGTGGACGGACCCTCCCTAGGAAATAGACAGGATGGTGGACCATTTCTGGGAAAGGATGTTGACGTCCCGAAGGCGGTAGATCCTGATCAATGGCACCAAAGATTAATAAAATATTTTCCCGGGGAGGCGCTCAGTCTTTATCTTGCCTTGGATGGAATTCTCAGGTCTGCAGTATCTGGCTACGAATTAATTTTCTGGTTAGGTATAGTAACAATAACCTCCTGCGTTTTTAATGCATTGTATTTAAAAAAGGTCTGGAAAGTTAACCGCAAAGCACAGATCGCGATCTCAACGCTAGCGCTGTTAGTGTATATCTTCTCCATTGGCGGAGTATTTAAGGAGTTTCTGTGGTGGAAGCCCTTTTATGGATCCCTTGCTGTCATTTTGACTTCGGCGTTTTTGTCCTTCGTAGATCCGCCTGGACAAAATGCCACAGGCGATTTGTCACAAGATGGGACTTGAGTACGAGCCCGAGCGCACCTTGTGACTGGGGTGTGGCAACACACTGAGGTGTGGCGACACTACGATCGCGTATAGTAAGATGTAGACCTACGCTGCCCCGCCGCACTCAGGGCAGCCGTTCCTCCGGCGGGCGGCCGCGCACCTGGGCGAGCAGGAAGTCGAGGAACATCCGCTCCGCCCGGTTCAGCCGGCCCTGCTGGCTCCAGATGATGTGGACGTCCACCGGCGTTACGCCCTCGTAGGGCGGCAGCTCCCACAGCAGGCCGTCGGCCACGTCGCGCGCGGCGATGTGCTCGGGCAGCGGGCCGATGCCGAGGCCGCAGAGGATCATGCGGCGCACCTCGTCCAGGTTGGCCGAGGAGCCGAGGATGCGCCCGGCGAAGCCCTCCCGCGCGCGGAACAGGGTAAGCGGCGACAGGGCGCCGTCGATCTGGTCGGACGTGAAGGAGACGAAATTCTCCTGCCGCAGCTCCGCGATGTCGATGCCGGACTTGCCGAAGAAGCGGGAATCCGGCCCGCAATAGAGCCGGTAGGTCTGGTGGATGAAGACCTCGTTGGCGAGGCCCGGAATGGGCTCCCGCAGCAGGCAGATGGCGAAGGAGCCCACGCGCTGCTGGAGGGCGATGTGCGCGTCGGCCGAGGCCATGACGTCGATCCGGTAGGTCACCTGCGGGTGCAGCCGGTGGAACTCGCGCAGGCAGCGGTCGAGCAGGCCGGTCTGGATGCGGCTGGCCAGCAGGATGTGGACATGGCCGCTGACCTCTTCCCGTGCCTCCTGCACCAGCGCGCCCAGCCGCGAGATCGTGCCGAAGATCCCGACCACCTCGTCATAGACCTGCTCGCCGGCCGCCGTCAGCTCGAAGCGGCCCGGCGCGCGGTCGATCAGCTGCCGGCCGAACTGCTCCTCCAGCCGCTTCAGCGCGAGGCTGACGGCGGGCTGCGTCAGGTACAGCCGCACCGACGCCTTGGTGATGCTGCGCTCCTGCGCGATCACCATGAAGGTGCGCAGCAGGTTCCAGTCGAGCTGCGTGCCGAGCCGTTCGAGCGTCCGCCGGTCGAAATCCGTGCCGCCCGCCATCTGATCCATCCCGCCGCTCCGTTCCCTCATGCTTCAAAGCAGCATAAATCAAAATCATGTGGGCAATCAAAAATCCTTATTTGCCCCGCTGCCGCGTCACGGCGCCTAATTCCCGAGGCGGTCTTGCAGAAGATCTTCCAAGCATTGGGGAATATGCACTGAAAAAGACCGCCCGATGATGAAATTATGGGCTCGGCTCCGAAAAGGCCGTCTCCTCCTCATCTTGCGCCTGCCCGAAAGATCGGCAACTTTGGGAGATGTATAGTGGCGCCCGTTTCGAACCGTTCGACCATCCTGGCCCGCGACGGCGTCGTCGCCGACCCGGCCCTGCGCCAGGCCATCCTGGACGCCGCGGACGCCGCACAGCCGCGCTGCGTCGCGCATCTCTCGGACCTCGTGCGCCAGCCGTCGCTGCTGGGCGAGGAGGCCGGGGCGCAGGAGGTGATGGCCGAGGCCTTCGCCGGGCTGGGGCTGGAGGTGGACCGCTTCGCCATCGACGAGGCGGCCATCGCGCGGCTTCCCGGATTCTCGCCGCCGGTCACCTCCTATGACGGGCGGGAGAACGTCGTCGGCGTCCACCGGCCGCGCGAGGCCGCCGGCCGGTCCCTGATCCTGAACGGCCACATCGACGTCGTCCCGGCCGGCCCGGCGGAGCTTTGGACCAGCCCGCCCTTCGAGCCGCGCGTCCACGAGGGCCGCCTCTATGGCCGGGGCGCCGGCGACATGAAGGCGGGCATCGCCGCCTACACCGCCGCCTTCGCCGCCCTGCGCTCCATCGGCTACCAGCCGGCCGCACCCGTCTTTCTCCAGTCCGTGGTCGAGGAGGAATGCACCGGCAACGGCGCGCTGGCCTGCCTGCACCGGGGCTACCGAGCCGACGCCGCGATCATCCCGGAACCTTTCAACCACACGCTGATGACCGCCCAGCTCGGGGTGATGTGGATGCGGGTGACGGTCACCGGCACGCCCGCCCATGTGCTGGACACCTCGGCCGGCAGCAACGCCATCGAGGCCGCCTTCGCCCTGGTCGGGCACCTGAAAAAGCTGGAAGCGCTCTGGAACGAGCCCTGCCGGCAGCATCCGGCCTTCGCGGGCCACAGGCATCCCGTCAACTTCAACCTCGGCCGGATCGAAGGCGGGGAGTGGACCTCCTCGGTGCCGACGCGCTGCGAATTCGACCTGCGGGCCGGCTTCTACCCCGGCCAGGACCCGGCCGAGGTGCGGGCCGCCCTGGCCGGGGCGGTGGAGGCGGCGCGGCGCGAGGATCCGGCCCTGGCCGGCGTCGGGGTGGAGCTGTCCTGGCGGGGCTTCCAGGCGGAGGGCTGCGTCATCGACCCGGCCCACCCGATGATGCGTCTGCTGGCCGACAGCCACCGCGCCGTGCTCGGCGGGGAGCCGGCGGAGCTTGCCGCGACCTGCACCACCGACGCCCGATTCTTCAATCTCTACGGCGACACGCCGGCCACCTGCTACGGCCCCGAGGCGACGCGCATCCACGGCATCGACGAGTCCGTCTCGCTGGACAGCCTGCGCGACGTCACCCGCGTGCTGGCCCTCTTCATGGCCGGCTGGTGCGGGCTGGAACCCGCCGCCGCCCAGACCCTCGGAATCAAGACCCTCTGAACCGGGAGACACCCATGACCATCCTCCAGCCCCCCGCATCGGCGGCCGGCAACCGGTCCGAGGCGGAAGGAAAGACCCGCCGCGACCTCGCCGCCGCCTACCGGCTCTTCGACCGGCTCGGCATGACCGACCTGATCTACACCCACATGTCCGCGCGCATCCCGGACGCGCCGCACCATTTCCTGATCAATCCCTACGGCATGATGTTCCACGAGGTGACGCCCGAGAACCTCGTCAAGGTGGACATCGACGGCAACCTGGTCGAGACGGACGGCAGCGGCATCAACCCCGCCGGCTTCACGATCCACAGCGCCATCTACCAGGCGCGGCCCGACGTGGGGGCGGCGATCCACCTGCACACCACCGCCGGCACGGCGGTCAGCGTCCAGGCCGAGGGGCTGCTGCCGCTGACCCAGCATTCCCTGCGCTGGTACGGCCGCATCGCGTATCACGATTACGAGGGCATCGCCCTGGACCTGGAGGAGCGGGAACGGCTGACCCGCGACCTCGGCCGGCACCACACGATGATCCTGCGCAACCACGGCCTGCTGACCGTCGGCGCCGACGTGCCCGAGGCCGCCGTGCTGATGTACTACCTGGAGGAGGCCTGCAAGGAGCAGATCGCCGCCCTCTCCGGCAACCGCCCCCTGGCCTTGCCCTCGCCCGAGGTCTGCGAACGGACCGCCCTCCAGTACGAGAAGAACTACCCACGCGCCGGCGTCCTGGAGTGGGAGCCGCTGATGCGCTGGCTCGCCCGCCCGACCGCGGGCGAATAGCCGCAAGGCCGGCGCGGAAAGGAACAAGGCGGCCAACGCCGGGACCGGGGCGAAGACCCCCTCAAGCAACGAAAAACCGAACAGAAGAGGCAGAGCGCATGAAACACCGTCTCGCGGCCATTCACCGCCTCGTCGCCGGGGGCCTGCTGGCCACCGCCCTCGCCCTGCCGGCCGCCGCGCTGGCCGTCCTTTCCGCGGCACCCGCCCTGGCGCAGGAAACGCCGGTGCGCGGCGGCACCATGAACATCATCGTGCAGCCGGAGCCGCCGCTCCTGGTGCTCGGGCTGAACCAGCAGGGGCCGACCCAGACGGTCGCCGGCAAGATCTACCAGGGGCTCCTGACCTACGACCAGAAGCTGAACCCGATGCCGTCCCTGGCGAAGAGCTGGACCGTGTCGCCGGACGGGCTGACCTACACGTTCAAGCTCCAGGAGAACGTGAAGTGGCACGACGGCAAGCCCTTCACCGCCAAGGACGTGGTCTTCACCACCTCCAAGTTCCTGGTCGAGACGCACCCGCGCGGACGCGCCGTGTTCAGCCGCTGCTCGTCCATCACCGCGCTGGACGACCAGACGGTCGAATTCAAGCTGAAGGAGCCCTTCCCGGCCTTCATCCAGGCCTTCGAGGTGTCGTCGGCCCCGATGATGCCCGCCCACATCTATGAAGGCACCGACTACCGCGCCAACCCGGCCAACGCGACGCCCATCGGCACCGGCCCCTTCAAGTTCAAGGAGTGGGTCAAGGGTAGCTACATCCACCTCGTCCGCAACGACGACTACTTCAAGCCGGGCCAGCCCTATCTCGACGGCATCTATTTCCGCGTGATCCCCGACGGGGTGTCGCGCGCGCTGGCGCTGGAATCGGGCCAGGTCCAGCAGACCCAGTACAGCGACGTCGAGCCCTTCGACGTGCCGCGCCTGCGCCAGCTCCCGCATCTGGAGATGACCACCAAGGGCTACGAGTTCGTGGCGCCGATGTCCTGGCTGGAGATCAACCACCGCGTAAAGCCGCTGGACGACAAGCGCTTCCGCAAGGCCATCGCCCACGCCATCGACCGCACGTTCATCCGCGACAAAATCTGGTTCGGGCTCGGCCGCGTGCCGACCGGCCCCATCAACTCCGTCGTGAAGTTCCACGACCCCAAGGTCACGGTCTACGAGCACAGCCCGGACAAGGCCAAGCAGCTCCTGGACGAGATGGGGCTGAAGCCCGGCGCTGACGGGACCCGCGCCACGGTGAAGGTCATGCCGATGCCCTACGGCGAGACCTGGTCGCGGCTGGGCGAGTATCTGAAGCAGGCGCTCGGCAAGGTCGGCGTCAAGGTGGTGCTGGAAAGCACCGACGCCGGCGGCTGGAGCCAGCGCGTCGCCAACTGGGACTACGAGATCACCACGAACTTCCTCTACCAGTACGGCGATCCGGCGCTCGGCGTCGCCCGCACCTACATCTCCGACAACATCCGCAAGGGCGTGATGTTCTCCAACACCATGGGCTATTCCAACCCCAAGGTGGACGAGCTGTTCGCCGGGGCCGCCCGCGAGATCGACCCGGCCAAGCGCCAGGAGATGTACAGCGAGGTCCAGCGCATCCTGACCGACGAGGTGCCGGTCGTGTGGCTGCTGGAGATGGAATTCCCGACCTTCATCGACAAGCGCGTCAAGAACGCCAACACCACGGCCATCGGCGTCAACGACACCTACGACGACGTCTACATGACGGCCAAGTAGGCGGCCGTTCCGGAATGGCGGGGCCGGCTTCGCTCCGGCTCCGCCCCCGCGCGCCCGATCCTCCGCCCAACCCCTTCGTCCATAACGGGGACCCGAGGCCATGCTTGGATTGGCACAGCTCTTCGCCGGCCGGCTCGTCAAGGCCGCCGCCATCCTGATCACCATCGTGGTGCTGAACTTCCTGCTGGTCCACGCGGCCCCCGGCGATCCGGCCATGGTCATGGCCGGGGAGGCCGGCGCCGCCGACGAACAGTTCGTGGCCCAGCTTCGCGCGCAGTTCGGGCTGGACCGCCCGCTGACCGAACAGCTCGCCACATATGTCGGCAAGGTGGTCCAGGGCGACCTCGGCTATTCCTACCGCCAGCAGCGGCCGGTCTGGGACATCCTGTGGGAACGGCTGCCGGCGACGCTTCTGCTGACCCTCACGGCCTTCCTGCTGTCGCTGGCCCTGGGCGTGCTGCTCGGCGCGTTCGCCGCCGTCCAGGTCGGGCGCTGGTCGGACAGCGCCATCACCGTGCTGGCGCTTCTGGCCTACGCGACGCCGATCTACTGGACCGGGCTGATGCTGAGCCTGCTCTTCGCGGTCGAGCTGGGCTGGCTGCCGGCCTTCGGCTACGAGACGATCGGGGCGGGCTACACCGGCCTCGACCACGCGCTGGACGTGGCGCGCCACATGGTCCTGCCGGTGGTGACGCTGGCGCTCTTCTACATGGCCGCCTACGCGCGGCTGACCCGCGCCTCGATGCTGGAGGTGCGCGGCCAGGACTTCGTGAAGACCGCCCGCGCCAAGGGGCTCGGCCCTCTGCGGATCGAGACCCGGCACGTGCTGCGCAACGCCATCCTGCCGGTGATCACCGTCGCCGGCATCCAGGCGGGCCAGCTCGTCGGCGGCTCCATCCTCATCGAGACGGTCTTCGCCTGGCCCGGCATCGGCCGGCTCGCCTTCGAGGCCGTGCTCCAGCGCGACTATCAGGTGCTGCTCGGCATCTTCCTGGTCACGTCGGTGATGGTGATCCTCTTCAACATCCTGACCGACCTCCTCTACGGCCTGATCGACCCCCGCATCCAGGTGGCCCGATGACGAACCGCGATTTCTGGCGGGGCTTCGCCCGCAACAAGGGCGCCGTGCTCGGCCTGCTTCTGCTGCTGGCCGTGATGGCGCTGGCCGCCTTCGCCGACATCCTCTTCCCCGGCGACCCGTGGGAGATGGCGACCGCCCCCTTCCAGCCGCCCCTGTCCGGCGACGCCCTGCTCGGCTCCGACATGCTGGGGCGCGACATCGCCGCCGGCATCGCCCACGGCGCGCGCGTGTCGCTGGTGATCGGGCTGATCTCCACGGCGGTGGCCCTGCTGATCGGGGTGACGCTGGGTGCCGTCGCGGGGTTTCACGGCGGCTGGGTGGACGACGCCGTCATGCGCTTCACCGAGCTGTTCCAGACCATCCCCAACTTCGTGCTGGCGGTGGTGCTCGTGGCGATCTTCACGCCCAGCCTCACCACCATCGTGATCGCCATCGCGGTGGTCAGCTGGCCGCCGCTGGCCCGCCTGGCGCGCGCGGAGTTCCTGTCCCTGCGCTCGCGCGAGTTCGTGCAGGCCGCCGTCACCACCGGCCAGTCGAACCTCACCATCATCCTGCGCCAGATTCTGCCCAACAGCCTGTCGCCGATCATCGTGTCGGCCTCGCTGATGGTGGCGACGGCGATCCTGCTGGAAAGCTCCCTCAGCTTCCTCGGGCTCGGCGATCCCAACGCGATGAGCTGGGGCTACATGGTTGGTGCCGCGCGCACCATGATCCGGCAGGCCTGGTGGATGAGCTTCTTCCCCGGCATCGCCATCGTCCTGACGGTGCTGAGCCTGAACCTCGTGGGCGAGGGGCTGAACGACGCGCTGAACCCGAAGCTCGCCCGGTCGCGGGGCTGAGCGCATGACGCGTCCGACCGATTCATCCGTTCCGGAGACATCCCCCATGGCCTCCCTCCCGCAGGACTCCGCCACCCCGGCGGTGCCGCTCCTCGACGTGCGAGGCTTGAGCGTCGCGCTGCCGGACGGCGCCGACCGCCCCTTCGCCGTGGAAGGGCTGAGCTTCACCCTGAATCCCGACGAGATCCTCTGCATGGTGGGCGAGTCCGGCTCCGGCAAGTCGATGACCGCGCATGCCATGATGGGCCTGCTGCCCAAGCCCCATGTCCGCGTCGCCGGGGGCAGCCTGCTGTTCAAGGGCCGCGACCTCGTGACCCTGCCGGAGGCCGAACAGCGGCGCCTGCGCGGCGGCCGCATCGCCATGATCTTCCAGGAGCCGATGACCGCCCTGAACCCGCTGATGCGGGTCGGCGACCAGATCGAGGAGTCCCTGCGCGCCCACACGGCGCTGCGCGGTGCCGAGCGGCGGCGCCGTGTGGTGGAGATGCTGGATTCCGTCGGGCTGCCCAACCCGGCGGAGCTGTCCCGCGCCTATCCCTTCCGCCTGTCCGGCGGGCAGCGCCAGCGCGTGATGATCGCCATGGCGCTCGCCTGCGAGCCGGACATCCTGATCGCCGACGAGCCGACCACGGCGCTGGACGTCACGACGCAGAAGCAAATCCTCGACCTCATCCGCTCCATCCAGGCCCGGCGCCGCATGGGGCTGATGTTCATCACCCACGACTTCGGCGTGGTGGCGGAGATCGCCGACCGCGTCGCCGTCATGCGGCAGGGGCGGCTGGTGGAGATCGGTGCCGCGGACGAGGTGCTGAACCGCCCGCGCCACCCCTACACCCGCGCGCTGATCGGCGCCGTCCCGCACGGCATCTCCCACCGCCCGGAGGAACCCAGGCGGGGCGAGCCGCTGCTGGTGGCGGAGAAGGTGTGCAAGACCTTCCATGTCGGCGGCGGGCTGTTCCGCGCCGGCAAGCCGGTGGTGGCCGGCGAGGACATCTCCCTGACCATCCATCCCGGCGAGACGGTCGGGCTGGTCGGCGAATCCGGCTCCGGCAAATCGACCCTGGGGCGCAGCATCGTCGGGCTGATCCGGCCGGACGGCGGGCGCATTCTGTTCCAGGGGACGGACCTGCTGTCCTTGAGCCGCCGCGGCTTCCGGCCCTACCGCCGCGCGGTGCAGATGGTGTTCCAGGACCCCTACGCCTCGCTCAATCCGCGCCACACCGTCGGCGACATCATCGCGCAAGGGCCGGTGGCCTTCGGCGAGAGCACGGCCAGGGCGCGGGAGCGGGCGCGCGAGCTGCTGCGGCTGGTCGGGCTCGACGCCTCGGCGGCCGCCCGCTACCCGCATGAATTCTCCGGCGGGCAGCGCCAGCGCATCAGCATCGCCCGCGCGCTGGCGATGGAGCCGAAGCTTCTGGTCGCCGACGAGCCGGTCTCGGCGCTCGACGTGTCGGTGCAGCGCCAGGTGCTGGACCTGCTGGAGGACATCCGCAAGAGGCTCGGCCTCGCCATGCTCTTCATCACCCACGACCTGCGCATCGCGGCGCAGATCTGCGACACCATCGCCGTGATGCGGCGGGGCCGGATCGTGGAGATGGGGTCCGCACGCCAGGTCTTCTCCGACCCCCGGGACGGCTACACGCGCAGCCTGCTCGACGCCATTCCCGGCAAGGCGTGGCAGATCCCGGCGGAGCTTCGGCAAACCCAGGCGGTGGCGGAGGCGGCGCCGTGAAGGTCGCGATCATCGGGGCGGGCGCCATCGGCGGGCTGCTCGCCGCGCGCCTGTCCGCCACCGACGCCCGCGTCACGCTGGTCGCCCGCACGGCCGCCGCGAACGCCCTGCGGCGCGAGGGGCTGACGATGGTCACGCCGCTCAACCGGGTGGTGCGGGTGAACCCGCGCGTCACCGACGACCCGCTGTCGCTCGGCGTTCAGGACCTGGTGTTCCTCTGCGTCAAGAGCTATGCCCTGCGCGGCGTGGTGGATTCGCTGGCGCCGCTGCTCGGCCCGGACACGGCGGTGGTGCCGATGGTGAACGGCATCCCCTGGTGGTACCCGTACCGCCAGCCGGAGCCCCTGGCCGACCGGCCGCTCACCAGCGTCGATCCGGACGGGCGGCTGTGGCGGGCCATCGACCCCGGCCGGGTGGTGGGCGCCACCACGCTGGTCGCGGTGGAGGGCGACGGGCCGACCCGCATCCGCCATGTCAGCGACCAGCGCTTCACCTTCGGCGACGCCGCCGACCGCGAGCGCCCGGCGGTGGAACGCATCGTCGCGCTGTTCGGGCAGGCCGGCTTCCAGCCCGCCGTCGCCGCGAGCATCCGCGAGGCCATCTGGGTCAAGCTCTGGGGCAACCTCGCCTTCAACCCCTTGAGCGCGCTCACCGGCGCCACGCTCGGCACGCTCTGCAACACGCCCGGCACGCGCGAGGTCGGCCGCGCCATGATGCTGGAAGCCAAGGCCGTCGCGGAACGGCTCGGCATCGCCTTCGCCCTGTCGGTGGAGGAGCGCATCGCCATGGCCGGGGCCGTCGGCGACTTCAAGACCTCCATGCTCCAGGACTTCGAGGCCGGCCGGCGGCTGGAGCTTGAGGCCATCCTCGCCTCCGTCATCGACCTCGCCGGTCACGTCGGGGTGGAGGTGCCGATCCTGCGCACCGTCCTGGCGCTCGTCGATCTGCGCGCCCGCGGCCGCAACGCGGCCTGATCCGAACAGGCCCGCAACGCGGCTTAGACTCAACAGGAGCTTTCCATGCAGTTCGTCTTCCATCCCGACGCGCTCCTGCACCGCGCGCCCGTCTTCCTGGTGCGCGGGGAACAGCGCCCGGTGCCCGAGAAGCCGGAGCGCGCCGAGGCCCTCGCCGCCATGCTGGAGGCGCGCGGCGCGGCGCTGGTCCGGCCGGACGACCACGGCCCCGGCCCGCGCGCGGCGGTCCACAACCCCGATTATCTGCGCTACCTGGAAACGGCGCACGAGCGCTGGTCCAAGCTGCCCGGCGCCAGCGCCGCCGTGATCCCGAACGTGCACCGGCCCTGGCGCGACGCCTCCTACCCGGTGGGCGTCGTGGGCCAGGCCGGCTACCACAGCTACGACACCGCCTGCCCGATCACGGCGGAGACCTGGACCTCCGTCTGCGCGGCGGCGAACAGCGCCGTCCATGCGAGCCTGCTCGTCGCGCGGGGGGAGACGCGCGCGGCCTACGCGCTGTGCCGCCCACCCGGCCACCACGCCACCCGCGACATGGCCGGGGGCTTCTGCTACCTCAACCACGTCGCCATCGCCGCCCAGGCGGCGCTGCCGGTGCTGGCCGCCGCGGGCCGTCCGCCGCGCGTCGCCATCCTGGACGTGGACGTGCATCACGGAAACGGCACCCAGGACATCTTCTACGAGCGCGACGACGTGCTGTTCCTGTCGGTCCACGCCGACCCGTCCGAATTCTATCCCTTCATGGCCGGCTACGCGCGGGAACGCGGCAACGGGCGGGGCGAGGGCTACAACGTCAACCTGCCCCTGCCGATGGGCTCGGACGAGGCGACGGTGCTCGCGGCCATCGCGGATTCGCTCGGCACCGTGCGGCGCTTCGCCCCGGAGATCCTGTTCGTGTCGCTCGGCCTCGACACCTACGAGCATGACCCGCTGGCGGCCTTCGGCGTCACCACGCCGGGCTTCGCCCGCATGGGCGCCCTGCTCGCCGGCGCGGGCCTGCCGACGGTGCTGGTGCAGGAGGGGGGATACGCGGTGGACACCCTGGCGGCCAACCTCGGCAGTTTTCTGGATGGCTTCGAAGACGGGCTCAAAAAAGGGTCGAGGGGCGCATGAGCGCCGCGGCCCCGGCGGGCACCGGGCAGGCCGGCGGCTCCGTTCTCGTCAAATACCTGCTGATCGCGGCGGTCAGCCTGTTCTGGGGCATGAACTGGCCGGCCGTGAAGATCATCCTGACGCAGGTGCCGCCGTTGAGCCTGCGCGCCCTCGGCTTCACGGCGGGGGCGGTGCTGATGCTCGGCATGGCCTGGGCGGCCGGGCTCCGGCTGCGGGTGCCGGCGGCGGAGCGGCCGGCGCTGCTGGCGGCGGGGCTGTGCAACGTGCTCGCCTTCAACCTCTGCACGGCCTTCGGCCAGCAGCTCATGGCGACCTCGCAGGCGGCGATCATCGCCTTCACCATGCCGGTCTGGGCCACGCTGCTCTCCATCCCGCTGCTCGGCGACCGGCCGGGCGTGCGGCAATGGATCGGGCTGGCCTGCGGCATGGCCGGGCTGCTGGTCCTGCTGGGGCCGGGCGCCCTCTCGGCCCCGCCGGCCCAGCTCCTCGGTCCGGCAATCATGCTGACGGCGGCCATCTCCTGGGCGCTGGGCACGATCGTCATGAAACGGCGCAGCTGGACCACCCACCCCATGGTGATCACCGGCTGGCAATACGCGGCCTGCGCCCTGCCGATGCTGGTTCTCGCCCCGATGCTGGAGAACCCGCCGGCCCTGGAGGGCCTGGAGCTGCGGACGATGCTGGCGCTGGGCTGGCACCTTCTGTTCTCCCTCTGCCTCGCCCAGACGCTCTGGTACGTGACCGTGCGCCGGCTGCGCGTCGCCGAGGCGGCGGTCAGCACCCTGCTGATCCCGGTCGTCGGGGTGAGCGGGGCGGTGCTGATCCTGGGCGACGCCGTGACCCCGCAACTCGCGGCGGCGCTCCTCCTGATCCTCGCCGCCGTTGCCTTCGTGCTTTCGTCTTCGCCGGGCCGGCGCTGATGCGCCGATATTCATCATAGTGATGAATCGGCTTCATTCCAAAGCCGGTGCCATTCGGAGATCCGGAGCTATCTTAAGCCCGTCCTCCATCCCGGTCTGTTCCGAGAGGAGGACGCGAAACATTCCTCCGAAGGAAGCGACATGAGCGAATTCCGCCTTCTGCACACGATGCTGCGCGTGCTGGATCTCGAGAAGTCCCTGGACTTCTACACGCGCCTCATGGGGATGCGGCTGCTGCGCCGGACCGATTTCGAGGGCGGGCGCTTCACGCTGGCCTTCGTCGGCTACGGTGAGGAGTCCGACACGGCGGTGCTGGAGCTGACCCACAACTGGGACCAGACGGAGCCCTACAGCATTGGCTCCGGTTACGGACACATCGCCATCGGCGTGCCGGATATCTACGCCACCTGCGAAAAGCTGGCCGCCGAGGGCGTCAAGATCCCGCGCCCGCCCGGCCCCATGAAGCACGGCACCACCGTCATCGCCTTCATCGAGGACCCCGACGGCTACAAGGTCGAGCTGATCGAGCGCAAGTGAGCGTCACACCGCCAGACATGCCCGCAAGAACGGAAGGACACGCCACCATGCCTCATCTTGCCCTGACCCCCGACTCCGTCGCCGTGGTCACCGGTGGCGCCGCCGGCATCGGCCTTGCCGCGGCGTCGCGCTTCGCCAGGCTCGGCCTGCGGGTCTGCATCGCCGACCTCGGCCAGGACCGGCTCGACGCCGCGGCGGAGGCCATCGCCGCCGTTGCCCCCGGCGGCAGGGCGAACGTCCTTGCCGTGGAGACGGACGTCAGCAAGGCCGGGGACCTCCAGCGTCTGGAAGCTCTGGTGCGGGAGCGTTTCGGCGGCACCGATGTGCTGATGAACAACGCCGGCGTCCAGCCCGGAAGCGGCATGTTCGGTCCGGCCGCGAACTGGGAACGGGTGCTGGGCGTCAATCTGTGGGGCGTGATCCACGGCACCCAGGCCTTCGTGCCGGGCATGATCGAGCGCGGCCGGCCAGGGCTGGTCATCAACACCGGCTCCAAGCAGGGCATCACCACCCCGCCCGGCGATCCGGCCTACAACGTCTCCAAGGCCGGGGTGAAGGCCTTCACCGAAGCCCTGGCGCATGAGCTGCGCAACACGCCCGGCGCGCGGATCGGCGCGCATCTGCTGATCCCCGGCTTCGTCTTCACCGAGCTGACCGCGAACGGCCGGACCGAGAAGCCGGCCGGGGCCTGGACGCCCGAGCAGACCGCCGATTTCATGCTGGACAGGATCGGGGCGGGCGACTTCTACATCCTCTGCCCGGACAACGACGTGCCCCGCGCGCTGGACGAGAAGCGCATCCTCTGGGCGGCCGGCGACATCGTCGAGAACCGCCCGGCGCTGTCGCGCTGGCATCCGGACCATGCGGACGCCTTCGCCGCCTTCGTGAAGGGCTCCTGAGGGCCGGGCATCGCCAGCGACCGTGGGTCGGCTCATCCGGCCGCCAGATGGGACCTCAGCCCATGCTGGCGCCGGATGATGTCGATCAGCGGCTTCAGGGCGGGGTGGTTCGGCTTCCGGCCCGGGTAGTACATGTGGAAGCCAGGCCCCGGCGACGCCCAGTCCGGCAGGACGACCTCCAGCCCTCCATCCTCCAGCTCGCGCCGGACCCGCCTCTCTAGGACATAGGCCAGCCCGACGCCGTTCAGCGCCGCCTCGATCGTCGTCTGCGTGTCGTTGACCGCGCAAGGTCCTTGCACGTCGATCCGCATAAGGCTTTCCCCCTCGCCCAGTTCCCATTTGTAGACCGAGCTGTTGCCGAGCAGCAGCCGGATGCAGCGATGTTCCTTCAGATCCTCCGGCGCCCGCGGCCGGCCATGCTCCCGCAGGTAGCCGGGCGAACCCACGACGACCCAGCGCAGCGGCGGCGTCAGCGCGACCGCGATCATGCCGTCGGGGATCGTGTCGCCATAGCGGATGCCGGCGTCGAAGCCCTCCGCGATGACGTCCACCGGCCGGTCATCGACGACGATCACAAGGCGGACGGCCGGGAAGCGCGCCGTGAAGTCGGGCAGGGCGGGGCCGACCAGCAGGTGGCTGGCGTCCCGGGGAATGTTCAGCCGCAACTCGCCCGCGGGGTTGAGGCGAAGTCCCTCCACCTCGCTCAAGGCCGCGCCGATGTGCTGGAAGCCCGCCTCCAATTTGGCGGCGAGGTCGAGCCCGACCGCGGTGGGCACGACGGTGCGGTTGGTGCGGTTCAGGAGTTTCGTGCCGAGCCGCTCCTCCAGCCGCCGGATCGTGTGGCTGAGGGCGGAGCCGGTCACGCCCAGCTCAATGGCGGCGGCCTTGAAGCTCCGGCGCCGGACGATGGTCGTGAAGACGTTGAGATCGGCCAGATCGGACCGGGTGAAGGCGGGCATGGTGTATCGCGGTTCATCGTTCGGGTGAATGGGCCTCATTCCAGCCGGGATGCTGTTCCGCTTCAAGCGGTTTGCCGGCTCAAGTCCCGGGTCCGCTTCCTTCCCAAGAGCCTCGGCGCTGTGGCAGAAGGACGGGCAGGGGAGTCCTTCGTCGGGACGCCAGCGGGAAGAGGGGCGGCAAGAGGGACGGATGGACGCTGTCGCGCGCGCGAATGAGCTGGAGCGGGCCGGAAGGCTGGAGGAGGCGCGTGCCGCCTGGCTCCGCATCCTCGACGTCGATCCGCGCAACGCCGCCGCCCTGCACCGGCTGGGCGTGCTCGCCTCCCGGATGGGGCGGATGGGCGAGGCGCTGTCCATGCTCCAGAAGTCCTTGGCGATCCGCGAGGACCCGGAAGCCTTTCTCGATTTCGGCGCCGCCCTCGGGGCCATGGGGCGCTGGGACGCGGCGCTGGCGGCCTATGGCGCCGCCTGCCGGCTGGCGCCGTCCTCCATCGACGCCCGCTACGGGCTGGGGCTCGCCCACCACAATCTGGGCCGGCCGCGCGAGGCGGAGGAGCATTACCGCGCGGTGCTGGCGAAGCAGCCGAATCTCGGGGCGGTCCATGGAAATCTCGGGCACGCGCTCCAGGCCCAGGACCGCCTCCCTGAAGCCCTACAGGCTTATCGGGAAGCGGTGCGCGTCGCCCCGCGGAACACGGGATGCTGGAACGGGCTGGGCAACGTCCTGGTCAGGCTCGGCCGCGCGGCGGAGGCCGAGGCCGCCTACCGCGAATCCATTGGTCTGAACGCCGCCCAGACGGAGGCCTGGCACAATCTCGCCTGGCTCCGGCTGGGCGAAGGGCAGCCGTCCGGCGCGCTGCACGCCGCACGCCGCGCGGCGGCCATCGAACCGGCGGACGCGCGGACCTGGCAGGCGCTCGGCGCCGGGGCGGCAGGGATGGCGCGCCGGGACGTGGCGGTACGCGCCGGGATCAGGGCGGTTCGCCTGGCCCCCTCGGACCCCGGCGCCCGCGACGGCTTGGCGAAGCTCCTCTGGGACGGTGGACGGGCTCAGGAGGCCATGGCCCAGCACCGGGCCGGAATCGCCCTGCGGCCCGATTTCCCGGAGGCGCTTCTCAACCGCGCGCGGGCGCTGCACGCCCTGAAGGACGGCGGCGCCCTGGAGGTCCTACGCCGGCTGCTGTCCCGGCACCCAATGAGCGTCGAGGCCTGGCGGACAGTGGCGCAAATCCGCCTGGAAAGCTTCCGCCCCGCCGAGGGCGCGGAAGCCTGCCGTCGCGCCGTCGCCATCGCCCCCGGCAACCCGAGGCATTACCTGGACCTGGGCGTGGCGGCGGGCCATGCGGGCCGTCACGCCCAGGCCGCCGACGCCTATGGCCGGGCCTTCCGGCTCGACCCCGCCGACGGCAGCGCCGTCGCACAGCTGCTTCATCACCAGCGGCACGCCTGCGACTGGCGCGACCTGGAAATCCGCGAAGCGCTGCTTCTGAAGCGGCTGCGCGGGCAGGCCCGGACCGGTGATGCCGCCGAGCCGCTGCCGCCCTTCGGCCTGCTGGCGCTGGACACAACGCCCGCCGACCAGCGCGCCGCGGCGGAGCGCTGGGCGCGGCTGAAGGCGAGGGGAGTCGTTCCGCTTTCCCCGCTCGCCCGGGTTCCCGCCGCTCCTGCGGACGGGCGCATCCGGATCGGCTATCTGTCGGCGAACTTCCACGAGCACGCGGTGGCCAATCTCATCGCCGAGCTTCTGGAACTGCACGACCGCGGCCGTTTCGCCGTGACGGCCTATTCCACGGGCATGGACGACGGCAGCCCCATGCGGCGGCGCCTCGCCTCGGCGGTGGAGCGCTTCGTCGATCTGCGCGGCCGTTCGGACGCCGAGGCGGCCCGCCTCATCGCCGCGGACGGCACCGGCATTCTCGTGGATCTCATGGGCTACACGGCTTTCGCGCGCACGCCGATCCTCGCGGCCCGCCCCGCTCCGGTGCAGGTGAACTGGCTGGGCTATCCCGGCACCATGGCGGCGGACTTCATCGACTACATCCTCGCCGACCCGGTGGTGATCCCGCCGGGCGAGGAGGCCCATTACGGGGAAGCGGTGGTGCGGCTGCCGCACTGCTACCAGCCCAACGACCGAAGCCGTGCCGTCGGCGCCACGCCCACGCGAGCGGAATGCGGGCTGCCCGAGCAGGGCTTCGTCTTCTGTTGCTTCAACAGCCCCTACAAGATCGGGCCGGCGATGTTCGACCTTTGGGGGCGCCTCCTCCGGGCAGTGCCGGGGAGCGTGCTATGGCTCTTCGCGGGGAACGCGGCGGCGGAGGCCAACCTCCGCCGGGAGGCGGCATTGCGCGGCATCGCGCCCGAACGGCTCGTCTTCGCACCGCCCCTGCCGCTGGCCGGCCATCTGGCGCGCCACCGGCTGGCGGATCTCTTCCTCGACACGCTGCCCTACAACGCCCACACCACGGCCAGCGACGCGCTCTGGGCCGGGCTGCCGGTGCTGACCTGCCGGGGCAGGAGTTTCGCGGGGCGGGTGGCGGCCAGCCTGCTCGGCGCGGCCGGGCTGCCGGAGCTGGTGACGGAAAGCCTGGAGGATTACGAGGTGGCGGCCCTGTCGCTCGCCCGCGACCCGGCGCGGCTGCGCGCCCTGGCCGGGCGCCTGGCGGCGGCCCGGACCTCATGCCCGCTGTTCGACACGCCGGGCTTCGCGCGCCACATCGAGGCCGCCTATCAGGCCATGTGGGACCTGCATCGCGCGGGCGCGGCACCGCGCCCGATCACGGTCCCGGCCGGCTGATTCCCGGCGGTCGGATTCCCTGGCGCCCAATTACGCGGCGGGCGCCACCGGTGGGGCCTCCGCCGGGCGCCGCTCGGTCAGGGGGGCTTCCCCCGGCAGCGGGAAGGCCAGGGTGAACAGGGTGCCGCCCTGGTTGCGGAACTCGCACCGGCCGCCGATCTGCCGCGTCAACCCCTGGATCAGGCGGCTGCCCATGCCCGCCGAGGCGCCGGGGCGGTAGCCGACCCCGTCGTCCCGCACCGAAAGCAGGGCGGTCCCGGCGCCGGCCGCCTCGATGGTGACCCGGATGGTGCCGGAACGGCCGTTGGGGAAGGCGTGCTTGAAGGCGTTGGTGACGACCTCGTTGACGATCAGCCCGATGGACAGCGCCTCGTCGGCCCCCACCACGACGGAGGCGAGGTCGCACTCCACCGCCACGGACGGGCTGTTCCCTTCCTTCAGCCGGTCCAGCAGCGTCCGCACATAGTCGGCGACGTCGATCCGGTCGAACTGGTCGGAGCGGTAGATGTGCTCGTGCACGGCGGTCATGGCGGCGATCCGGCGCGTCAGCTCCTCCTTGGCGGCGGCAGGGCCGGGCTGCATCTGGATCAGCGAGGTGACCGTCTGGAGGTTGTTCTTCACCCGGTGGTGGATTTCCCGGAACAGCATCCGGTTCTGCTCCAGCGCGTCGGCGAGCGCCAGCCGCGCCTGCTCCTCCCGGTGCAGCAGCCGCACCGTGAAGAGAGACAGCACCAGGAGCCCGACCCAGATCGGGACGGCGACGGCCGCGATCTCGGCGACCCGGCGCCACACGCCGCTGTCCAGCGTGGCGAGGGGGACGCCCACCACCGTCACCAGCGGCAGCCCGGCGACGCGCCGGTATCCGACGATCCGCCCGACCCCGTCCGCCGGCGATGCGTCCTGGGCGTAGACGCCGCCATCGGGCGCGCGCGGCAGGATCTCCGTGAACAGGACATAGTTCGACAGGTTGAGCGGCCTGTCCGGAACCGGGTAGCGGGCCACGAGCCAGCCGTCGTCGCGTAGCAGCCCGACGGTCGAGCCGGGGCCGATGTCCATCGATTCCCAGAAGCGCGCCAGCAGTTCGGCGGGCACGAAGACCAGGGCGGCTCCGAGGAAGCGGCCGTCCTGCTCGATCCGGCGGGCCAGCGGGAAGCCCCGCACGCCCTCCGGCCCGGCCATGAAGCTGCCGATGGTCCAATCCCGCCCCTGCTTCAGCTCGGCGAAGAGGGCGCTGCCGGCGATGTCGGGAATGGCGGTGGCCGGTCCCCTGGACAGGACGGGGCGTCCCTCCGCGTCGAAGAGCCGGATACCGACCTCGCCGGGGAGTGCCGCGACGGCGTCGTCCAGCGTCTTCACGGCGGGTGCTTGCAGCAGCGACGGGTCGCGGGCGATGGAATCGGCGACCCGCTGGAGCGTCTGGAGGTTGGCCTCGACGAACCAGCGGACGTAGGAGGAGGCGGTGAAGGCGGCGCTGGTCGCCCTGGCCTCGACGGCGACGCGCGCGTCGCGCTGCCCCTGCCAGACGAACAGCCCGGTCAGCACGATCACCAGAACCAGCAGCAGCCCGGCCATGGCGACGGCAACCAGGGCCGCGCGGCGCCTCGGCCTCGCGGCGGCGGCGCCGTCGGCTCCGGGATCGGTCCTGGGAAAGGATACGCTCATTCCGTCCGTTTTTCCGCCCGTTTCCGCCTGTCCGCACCCGTCCAGCCGGAGGCCGCCATGGCGCTATCACGCGTCTCCGGGGCGGCCTTTGTCAAGCCGCCGCCGGTCCCGCGCGGCGCGGCGGTCCGAAAGAGCCGCTTCCGCCGGGGAAGGACCTATCCGGGTATGTCTGGGCCGCGTCCCGAACTCCGCCCTGGCATGGGCCTTGCGGCTGAACCATATATCCGGTTCACTTTCCGTACCGGTCCGCCAGCTCAGAGTCGCCGCCCATGGCCAGCCCCGTCCTTTCCGCCATCCCGCAGAAGCCCGCCGCCAAGCCGCTCGGCAAGCTCGAGCCCGGCAAGCTCTTCCAGATCGTCTCGGACTACACGCCCTCGGGCGACCAGCCCCGCGCGATCGAGGAGCTGATGGGCGGGCTGCGCCAGGGCGAGCGCGACCAGGTGCTGCTCGGCGTGACGGGCTCGGGCAAGACCTTCACCATCGCCCACGTCATCCAGCAGGTCCAGCGCCCGACCCTGGTGCTGGCGCCCAACAAGACGCTGGCCGCCCAGCTCTACGGCGAGATGAGGAGCTTCTTCCCGAACAACGCGGTGGAGTATTTCGTCTCCTACTACGACTACTACCAGCCGGAGGCCTACGTCCCGCGCACCGACACCTTCATCGAGAAGGAATCCTCGATCAACGAGCAGATCGACCGGATGCGCCACTCCGCCACCCGCGCCCTGCTGGAGCGCGACGACGTCATCATCGTGGCGTCCGTCTCCTGCATCTACGGCATCGGCTCGGTCGAGACCTACTCGGAGATGACCTTCGACCTGCGCAAGGGCATGGTGGTGGCGCTGCCCGAACTGCTGCGCAAGCTGACCGAGCTTCAGTACAAGCGCAACGACGTGGCCTTCGGCCGCGGCCTCTTCCGCGTGCGCGGCGACACGGTGGAGCTGTTCCCCGCCCACATGGAGGACCGCGCCTGGCGCATCTCCCTGTTCGGCGACGAGATCGACGGCATCCACGAAATCGACCCGCTGACCGGCGAGAAGCTCGCCAGCCTCGAGGCCGTGCGCATCTACCCGAACAGCCACTACGTCACGCCCAAGCCGACGCTGAATCAGGCCATCGAGCAGATCAAGATCGACCTCAAGGCCCAGCTGGAGCAGTTCAACGCCGAGGGCAAGCTGCTGGAGGCCCAGCGGCTGGAGCAGCGCACGACCTTCGACATCGAGATGATGGCCGCCACCGGCTCCTGCGCGGGCATCGAGAACTACTCGCGCTACCTCACCGGCCGTGCGCCGGGCGAGCCGCCGCCGACGCTGTTCGAATATCTGCCGCCCGACGCGCTGCTGATCGTCGACGAGAGCCACGTCATGGTGCCGCAGATCGGCGGCATGTACCGCGGCGACCTCATGCGCAAGACCACGCTGGTGGATTACGGCTTCCGCCTGCCCAGCGCCAAGGACAACCGCCCGCTGAAGTTCGAGGAGTGGGACGGCGGCCGCCCGCAGTCCATCTTCGTCTCCGCCACCCCCGGCCCCTGGGAGATGGAGCGCACCGGCGGCGTCTTCGTCGAGCAGGTCGTCCGCCCCACCGGCCTGATCGACCCGCCGGTCATCATCCGCCCGACCGAAACGCAGGTGGACGACCTGATCGACGAGTGCAAGCAGGTGGTGGCCAAGGGCTACCGCGTGCTCGTCACCACCCTGACCAAGAAGATGGCCGAGGCGCTGACCGAATACCTGCACGAGGCGGGGCTGCGCGTGCGCTACATCCACTCCGACGTGGAGACGCTGGAGCGCATCGAGATCATCCGCGACCTGCGGCTCGGCGCCTACGACGTGCTGGTCGGCATCAACCTGCTGCGCGAGGGGCTGGACATCCCGGAATGCGCGCTGGTCGCCATCCTCGACGCCGACAAGGAGGGTTATCTCCGCTCCAAGACCTCGCTGATCCAGACCATCGGCCGCGCCGCCCGCAACCTGGAGGGCCGCGCCATCCTCTACGCCGACAAGGTCACGGACAGCATGAAGTACGCCATCGACGAGACCGCGCGGCGCCGCGAGAAGCAGATGGCCTACAACGAGGCGAACGGCATCACGCCGGAATCGGTGAAGAAGGCCATCGGCGACATCCTCGACAGCGTCTACGAGCGCGGCGACCGCGTCACCGTGGACGCCGGCGCCGACAATCTGGTCGGCCACAACCTGAAGCAGGTCATCGCCGACATCGAGAAGCGCATGAAGGCCGCCGCCGCCGACCTGGAGTTCGAGGAGGCCGCCCGCCTGCGCGACGAGCTGCGCCGGCTGGAGGCCATGGACCTCGGGCTGGAACAGCCCGGCTCCATCGGCATCAGCACCGCCCGCATGGCCCGCGGCGTGCCCGAAGGCGCGCCCAAGGCGGCCGCCAAGGCGAGCAGGGGCGGGCGCCGGCGGAAGGGGTAAGAAAAGCCGGGAGGGCGCCGCCCTCCCGTGCCCACCCGCCAGGGGCCGGATGGCCCCTGGACCCCACTTGTGTTTGTCAGCGGGTCGTCACGCCGCGCGGATGCCCGACAGGAACTGCTCCACCTCCGACTTCAGCAGTTCGGACTGGCGGGACAACTCGCCGGCCGCGCCCAGCACCTGTCCGGCGGCGGAGCCGGTCTGGGTGGCGCCCTGGCTGACCTCGGTGATGTTGCTCGTCACCGCCTCGGTGCCGCGCGCGGCCTCCTGCACGTTGCGGGCGATCTCGCCGGTCGCGGCACCCTGCTCCTCGATGGCGGACGCGATGCTGGTCGCGATCTCGCTGATGGAGGAGATGGTCCCGCCGATGCCGTTGATGGCCGAGGCCGCCTCCCCCGTGGCCGCCTGCATCGCGGCGATCTGCTGGGCGATCTCCTCCGTGGCCTTGGCGGTCTGGTTGGCGAGGCTCTTCACCTCGCTCGCCACGACGGCGAAACCCTTGCCCGCCTCGCCGGCCCGCGCCGCCTCGATGGTGGCGTTCAGCGCCAGCAGGTTGGTCTGGCTGGCGATGTCGCTGATCAGTTTCACCACGTCGCCGATGCGCTGCGCCTGATCGACGAGGCCCTGGACGCGCGTGTTGGTCTGCTGCGCCTCGCCGACGGCCTGCCCGGCGATGGCCGTGGACCGCGCCACCTGGCCGCTGATCTCGGTGATGGACGCGCTCAGCTCGTCCGTCGCCGCCGCGACCGTCTGCACGTTGACAGAGGCCTGCTCGGCGGCGGCGGCGGTGCTGGCGGCCTGCCGGTTGGTCGCGTCGGCGGTCTGGGACATGCCGTGGGCGGTGGCGTCCAGTTCGGTCGCGGCCGAGGCGACGGTGCGCAGGATGCCCGTGACGTTGCGGTCGAAGCCCTGGACCAGCCGCTCGACCTCCGCGTTGCGCCGCTCCTTGGCCGCGCGCTCGACCGCTTCGGCGGCTTCCAGCCGCTCGCGCTCGATCGCGTTCCGCTTGAACACTTCCATCGCTCTCGCCATGCCTCCGATCTCATCCCGACGCCCCAGGCCGGGGACCGGCGCCGACGTGTCGCCGGATGCAAGGCGCGACATCGACTCGGTGATGCTGGCAATCGGGCGGGAAATTCCGGACCGGGCGACCAGAATGCTCACCAGCAGCGCCAACCCGATCCCGCCGACACCGACGACCATCATGGTGGTCATGATCCGTGAATTGAACACGCCCACCTCATCATTGGCCTGCTGGATGGCGTCCATATTCTGCTGCGAGCGGGCTTCCATGTCCTTTCCAAGCGCGGTGCGGTTTGCCCTCGACGTGGGGGTATCGCCAAGCTCCCGCGCTTTCTCGGGACCGGCTTCCATGCCGAGGCGGGCGACCTCATTTCGGATCCTGATGAACTCGTTCGCGTTCTGGCGAACCTCCTGGAAGCTTGCCCTGCGGTCCGCCGGCAACAAGCCCTGCCATTTCGCCAGAAGCTCATCCATCTGCTGCGTGGAACTCAGGATGGCCTTCGAGAAGGGAGCGGCGTTCTCGGCGTTTCCGGCGGCGTAGATGCCGCGGGAATCCATGACGATCTTGAAGATCAGCGAATTGACCCGCTCACCAAGCAGAGCGCGTTCGGACCGGGCTTGGATCTCGTCGACCTTCTCGTCGTAGGTGTGCATGCCGACATAGCCGATGGCCCCGATGGCTGCGGCGACGAAGGCCATCAGCCCCACGAGGACGTAGATTTTCAAGCTGACGCTTGCGCGTGACAGAAGACCGCTCATTTCCCCACCCCGTTGCATATGATAGTATGTCTCTGGAGAAGGCCTAAACGGAAAGGTCTAAACAATTCGTTACAAATTTTAAACATTACCGGCGTCGGCGCCTGTCTTGGCGGACCGATTTGCGCGCGAGGCCGGATGCCCGAGGCGTCATGGCCATCAAGGACGCGAAGAGTGCTGGCCCTTCCCCAAGTCATGGTGCGATGCGGGCCGCTCTCGGCAAGGAAGATAGAATGCCCCCAGAACCCCGGCAGACCACGCCTGAACGGTTCGGTACCCTGGGCGACTCTCCACGCGCGTCAGAACGCTTTTCCTTCTCTGCATCAGCATTGCCGGCCTGATCCGGGAGACGGGCAGGGGATCGGCCGGGGTCCGGTTCCGGCCGTTCATCCTCTTGCGCGGAAAAGCCTTTCCGAAAATTGCCACGGCCCTACCCCAAACTTGCAACAGGTGGCGCCGCCGATTCCGGTGTACGGCATTCGTCCTAAATCCCACGAATAGGCGAGAAGACCGAACATGGTTTCCATCAAGGAATTGGCCGACCCCAAGGGACATTACGCCGTGGTGATGCTCTGCCCGCGCGGGTCGGTGATCGCGACGCTTGCCGGGCCCATCAAGGGCAGCAAGGAAGCCTGGAAGATCGCGAAGGAAGAGCGCGACCGGATCGGCAAGGTCGGGCGCCGCAACGGCCGCGGCATCTCCCGCAGGCGCACCGATGCCCTGCCGGGGGCGGAGGCCTGAACGGGTGTCCTACAGGACGTTCCGGATGTAGCCGTTCACCATCGCCTTGAGCTGCTCGATCGAAAGATGGTCGATGGCCAGCGCGATGTAGCCGCGGATGGAGCGGCTCTTCACCGAGAAATCGACGTAGAGGAAGATCACCAGCCCCTCGGCCGCGCCGTCCGGGGCGAAGAGCTGGAAGGCGTCCCCGCGCGTGACGTAGGGGACCTTGATGTCCAGGTTCTCGCGCAACGTGTTGGCAACCACGGTGAGGCAGCCGTTCAGGATGACGTTGCCGACCTCCCTCAGGGCGTCCTGCTCCATCTCCTTCAGGGCGTCCTGCCCGACCGTATCGTCCAGCAGGCTGTGGGCCAGCTCCTGGCTGCTTTCCTCCGGGAAGATCAGCAGGGCGCGCCCGGAAAAGCTGCCCTCGAACTCCTGGCCGACGGCGACGAAGCTGTCGCGCCGGCCGGACGCCACCAGATGGGCGGCCTCGGACCGGCTGACGATGTCCACGCTCGGCACCGACAGGATCACCTGCTCGGACAGCATCCGGCTGAGGTTGGTGGCGGACCGGCTGACGCCGATGTTGACCAGCTCGGTCAGGGCGTCGCGTTCCAGGTCGGTTAGTCTGTTCGGCATGATCGGGTCCACCCTTCTCACACCGCGCCGGAAATGGGGAAGCGGACTTCCACCCGCGTGCCCCGCTCGATGGCCGGCCGGTCCAGCGTTCCGCCGACCTGCTGGGCCAGCCCCTCCAGCAGCATGCCGCCCATGCTGCCGGGCCGCGGCGGTCCCATGCCGACCCCGTCGTCGGCCACCGCCAGCAGCCCCTCCGCCAGATCCTGGTCGCAGCTCAGCTCGACCCACACCGTACCGCCGGTTCCGCCGGGGAAGGCGTATTTGGCGGCGTTCGTCATCAGTTCGTTGACGATCAGCCCCAGCGGCACCGCATGGTCCAGCGGCACCACCACCTTGTCCAGGGCGGTCTCCACCCGGAGCGACCCGTGCTGGAGGGCGAGGTTGCCCGCGAGCTGGCCCAGATAGGGCGCCAGGTCCACCGCCGTGTCCTGCTGCCGGGCGTTCAGCTGGTCGTGGGCCATGCCGATGGCGGTGACCCGGTCCATCAGCGCGCGCAGCCGCGCCTTCACGCCGCCGTCCGCGTGATGGCGCTGCTCCAGCAGCAGCATGGAGGAGATGACGGCAAGATGGTTCTTCATCCGGTGCTGCATCTCGCGCAGCCGCAGGTCCTTCACGCTCGCCGCGTCGGCGGCGGCGGCGGCCGCCGCCATCATGGCGCTGCGCGCCGCGTCGTGGTCGGCCGCCCGCTCGATCGCCACGCCCAGGATGTTCGCCATCGTCAGCAGGAAGCGCGCGTCGTGTTCGTCGAACCGGTCGGCGTCGGTGCTGTCCATCTCCAGCACCCCCCACACCACGCCGCCGCTGACGATCGGCGCGTTGACCAGCGACCGGATGCCGTGATCCCGCATGAAGTCGCTGTAGCGGAACTCCGCGCTGTTGGGCAGGTCGCCGATGAAGCTCGGCGTGCGCGTCTGGTAGGTCCGGCCCGGCGGCGAGGCGGCGTCGATGGAGAAGTGCGCCTGGCCGATGGCGCCCGGCTTCCAGCCCATGCCGGCCTCCAGCAGCAGGTCGCCGCGCGTGTCGTCGTGGCGCAGCACCTTGCTGTGCGAGATCCCGACCCCCCGCACCAGCCGCAGCGCCGTCAACGGCAGCAGCCGTTCGACCGGAATGTAGCTTGCCAGGAGGCGGCTGTAGTCCTGAAGGGTGCTCTGATAGTGCTGGAGTTTGGCGACCGTGGCCTCGAGCGCTTGGATCTCTGCCGACGTCATGCGGCCGTCTGCCTTTTCGGTGATGGCGGGGTAAGGGGTTGCCCGCGCGCAAGCGGCCAGCATGCCCCCTTTCGAACCGCCCCGCATTGACATGGATCAAGGCCGGGCGGGGATAAGTCACATGATCCGCCGGATGTCCGCAAGTGGTCGGAAGTTCGTATGAACCTCCGCCCAAGGCGCGCGCATCATTCCCGTGACAAAATTGGGGCGCGGGCAACGCTCCCCCGGCGGCACCGTTGTAGCGGGTGAGAGTTGGCTTTCCCCGGTCTCTCTCGACTGCACCACGGTGGCGAGGACCGCCGGCCGCCCCGGCGGCCCTCGCTCTCCGGGAATTCGGGCATCCGGCCCCCCGGTCATGCCCTGGTCCCACTCCTTTTCCCAAGCTGATTCGTTTTCGGGCCGCGCCATCTTCCTTGAAGGTGCAAATCCAGCAAGGAGGCCCGCGATGCAACGGATCGATGGACGGAACGGACGGGGACTCGGCTCCATGGACATCCTCATCCTCGCCGTCGGCGCGCTGGTCGCCGTCTACGCCCTGGCGAGCTGGCTGGGCTGACGGGAAAGCGGCTCGCCCGCCTTGCGGCCGTCCTGCCGGCGGGCGAGCCAGTCCCGGAGGTCGGCCGCCGGCATCGGCCGGGCGATGTGGTAGCCCTGGAGCATGTCGCAGCCCGCCTCCTCCAGGAAGGAGCGGTGTTCGGCCGTCTCCACCCCCTCGGCGACGACCGACAGCCGCAGCGACTGGGCGAGGCGGATGATCTGCCGGACGAGATCGGCGTCCCGGCTGCCCGGCCGCACGTCGGTCAGGAAGCTGCGGTCGATCTTGATGCTGTCGATGTCGATGCGCCGCAGATAGACGAGGCTGGAATAGCCGGTCCCGAAATCGTCCAGCGCGACCGTGACCCCCAGCGCCCGCAGCCGGTTCAGCGTCGCGGTCGCCCGCGCCGTGTCGGCGATGACGGCACTTTCCGTCACCTCGATCTCCAGCAGGGCGGGGTCGATGCCGTGCAGCTTGAGCGCGCGCTCCACCACCGCGCCCAGGTCGCCGCGGTTGATCTGGCCGGCGGCGACGTTGACGGCGACCCGCAGGGCGCCGAGGCTCTGCCCGTCCCAGCCGGCGATGAAGCGGCAGGCCTCGTTGATCACCCAGGCCCCGAGCGGCTCGATCAGCCCGATCTCCTCGGCCAGCGGGATGAACTCGCTGGGCGGAACCCAGCCGCGTTCGGGATGGTGCCAGCGCAGCAGCGCCTCGACCCCGCAGAGCTGCCCGGTCGCGGCGTAGATCTTCGGCTGGTAGACCAGCGTGAAATCAGCCTGGGCGACCGCCCGGCGCAACGCGCTCTCCAGCTCCAGCCGCCGCTCGGCGGCCTCCGTCATGGCCGGGCTGAAGAAGCGCAGGGCGTTCCGTCCGGCGGTCTTGGCCGCGTACATCGCCGTGTCCGCGTTCTTCAGCAGCGCCGGCATGTCCGCGCCGTCGTCGGGGAACATGGCGATGCCGATGGACACCCCGACATGCAGCTCCCGCCCCTCCAGGGAGAAGGGGGTGCGCAGCGCCGCCATGATGCGGTCGGCGGTGTGGGCGGCGTCCCGCGAATCCTCCAGCTCCTCGACCATCACCACGAACTCGTCGCCGCCCATCCGCGCCACGCTGTCGGACATCCGCACCGCCGCGCGCAGGCGCAAGGCCACGGCGGCCAGCAGCTGGTCCCCGGCCTGATGGCCGAGCGTATCGTTGACCGTCTTGAAATGGTCCAGGTCGAGGAACAGGAAGGCCAGCTTGCGGCCGTAGCGCCGCGCCGCCTGCACCGCCTGCTCCGCCCGGTCGGCGAGCAGGGCGCGGTTTGGCAGCCCGGTCACCCCGTCGCTGTAGGCCAGCTCCCGAACCTGCTGGTTGGACAGCTCCAGCGCCCGGGTCCGGTCCCGAACCCGCTCCTCCAGCACCCGCTCGTTTCCCCGAAGCAGGCCGTTGGCGCGGATCAGGGCGATCCGGGTGCGGTGCTGGCCGTTGCGCAGCAGGAACAGCCCGAAGGCGCACAGCAGGATGCCGGCCGACGCGGCGAGCGCCGAGCGCCGCAGGAACAGCGCGCGTTCCTCGGCGGCGGCGAAGACCTCCGCCTCGGTGAAGGAGACATTGGCGACGAGCGGAAATTTCGCGAGCCGCCGGTAGGCCAGGATCAGCCCCCGCGAATCGAGTGCCGCGGGCACCCGCAGCACGTCGGTCGCCGGGCGGGCCAGGTCGAAATAGGCCCGCTCCCCCGGCACCTCCTTCCCGATCAGGGCTCTCAGCGCGGCCCCCTCGGCGGGGCCGCTGTGCAGCATGCGGAAGACGCGGTCCATGCCGACGATGGACACGGCACCCTCCCGTCCGACCGGCAGGTCGGCGGCGAGGTCGGCGTATTTGAAGGGGTCGATCCCGATGCCCAGAACGCCGGCGAAGCGCCCGTCCGGCCCCTCGATGCGGCGGGTGAACAGCAGGACCCAGAGCTGCGAAACCCGTCCCAGCAGCGGTTTGCTGATGAACAGCGCGTCGGCGCCGTCCGCCGGCCGGTCGCGGTGCACCCGGAAATACTCACGGTCGCTGTAATCCGTCCCCTGCTGGTGCACGGCGGTCGAATCGACCAGACGGCCCTCCGCGTCCAGGATCATGAGGTTGATCAGGGCCGGGTCGTCGACATGGTAACGCAGGCCAGCCAGCCGCCCGCGAACAGGGCCGGGCTCCTCCATCATCTCCTGGCGGAGGTGCTTCAGCGCATGGTCGATCCGTTCGATCCGGTCCACCAGCCGGGCCTCGAAGGCGCGGGCGAGGTCGGCGGCCTGCTGGCGCGCCGCCGCTTCCGTGTTCGCGCGGTCGTGCGCGATCTGGGTCAGCGTGGCCGCCCACAGCAACACGAACATGATCAGGACCAGCCCGCCGATGGCGGCCTGCGTCCACCAGAAGGCCCTGCGCTCGCGCGGCTCGGCGTCGGGTTTGGACCACTCCGGCACTCTTCATCCCCCATGCATTCCGTCTTCACCGATACGTTGCGCCGGCCCGATCGGTTTACGCGAATACGTCAGTATGAGGACGAAGTTGAGAAACCGTGAAGGTTCCGGGCAAGGAAGGGGCCGCGCCGGATTGCTGGATGAATGATTGACGCGGCTTTCACGCGGCTGCCGGAAAGATTCCTCGCGGGCGGCGGAATTTTCGTTCCGCCGCCGTTTTCCTTACTTCTTTTTAAGCGCCTCCTTGGCCTCCTCCACCGCCTCGACGCACTCGTCGAACTCCGCCTCCTTCATTTCCCGCTCGGCTTCAGCCAGGGATTTCTGGAGTTTCTTCAGCAGCGGTTCGGCCGGGTTCTTGGCGATTTCCGCCCGGATCATCTCGACGCCGGCCTGGCAGGACTGGGCGTCGTCGGCCCGTGCGGGCGACGGGGCCAGGGCAAGCGCCGGCAGGGCGACGGCGAGGGCAAGGGACGCCAGAAGATGGCAACGCATGGTCTTCCTCCCAATTCGTGTTTCGGCCTTCGGCCGTTTCAGGAGGACCGCCAGCGCACCCCGGCCGGGCACCCACACCGGAAAGACCGTTCCGGAAAAGAACAGCTCTGAAAGAACACCAGGGCTCTCGCCCTGGCGTAGAGGTATGGGATGGTAAGCGTGCCCGGCCGCGTACAGCGCCGCGGCCCGAACGGGGCCTGCACCGGGGGGCGGGGCAGGCCCGCCGGGCGGGGAACCCCGCCCGGCGGGATCCTGTCTACCAGCCCAACCTGACCGCAGCCTGACACGAGCGTGGCCGCAAGCGGCCGCTCACTTCGGAAGGGACGTCTCGGGTGCCGCTTCCGGGGCCATGTCGCGGTTCAGCGACACCAGCGCGTCGTCATACTGGTAGTTGGGCAGGGCGCGCACCTGCGCGGCGGTCAGGTCGGTCAGGGTGATGGCGGTCTCGCCCGCCTCGAACCGGATTCGGGCCGGCGCCACGGCGATGGCCTGCGGCTCCTCGTCCGCCCCCACCGGCTTGGCGACGACGATCTCCAGCGGGTCGTCGCAGGCGTCGAGGACCACGTCCTCCACCTTGCCGACCGTCTCGCCGTCCTTGCTCACCACCGCTCGGTCGATCAGGTCGTCCAGGTCGGAGACGACGGCGTTGCCGACCTTCGGCGGCTCGTCGGCCCGTGCGCAGCCCGCTTCGCCCGCGAGGGCGGGTGCGGCCATCGACGCCGCGAGCAGGACCAGACCCGACAGGGACCCGAGGAAACGCTTCGACACGGCTGCTCTCCTTAGTTTCAAGCAGATTGTTTCAAGCACGCTGCCTATGGAGAGGAAATGGTTTGGCTGTGTTAGGGTTGCCACAGAATTTGGCCGAATCCCTGCTTTGTCACACGCGCATGGGTTAGCCGGGATTCGCTTCTGGCGCTTCTACACCAGCCAGCGCAGCCGGCTCTGCACCCGGCCGCCGGTGTCCGTCAGCTTCCAGCCGCGCGGTCGGCTGCTTTGCTTCACCAGCCCCATGGCGAGGCAACCCAGCACGACCAGCGCCGGCGCTCCCGGACTCAACTCCCGCGTCACGGGGTCGGCCGTGCGGAGCCACGACTTCTGTTCCTCGGTCAGCTCGACGACCTGCATGCCCACACCTCGAAGCCCGGCTGGAGGTCCATCACCAAGGGCCATCCCTATGGATGCCGGGCTTTAGGAACAGGAACGGCCGGGGTGAGTTCCAGGGTATGAAAGGCGCGCCGCGTGAAAGGGAAAATCCCCCGTTCAAAGCCCCGGCCGGCGCGCCGGCAACGCCCGCACATCGAGGCCGGCGTCCAGGAAGGTGCGCAGCAGCCGGCGGGCAACCGAGCGGTCCGCGGATGCGTCCTTCGCCAGGAAGGCGGCCAGTTCCGTCAGGCGCAGGCCCGCCCGGTCGGCGAGCTGCACCTGCGACCAGCCCAGCCTCTTGCGCGCCGCGTAGCACTGTTCAGGAGTCATGGCGTTCCCGGACCCTGGCGTACCGCAACGCCCGCGGCCTTAAAGGCGCCGGTCCGCGCAGCTCCCGCAGGGCCTCGCCCCCGGCGGCGGTGAGCTTCCACAGCTCGCCCGGCCGGTCGCCCGGTCGGATCAGCCCGTGCCGCAGGCACAGCTCCACCACCTCGCCGTCCGGACTCGTCTTCAGGTCCCAGCGGTCGGGGTGCGCCGTCGCCAGCCACAGTCTTTGATCGTTGGTCAAATACCGCCCCATCACCGCACCCGCTCGTCATCCAACCACTTGTTCGGAGCAGCGCCCTTCTTGGATCAGTCCGGGTGGCGAAAATCGCGCAGACCGATCCGTGATCGTCCCGCAGGTTGCGTCATACGCGGGGATGCCGCCACTGTCCTTTGGCGACAATTTGCTGCAATCCGGAAAAGAAAAACGCCCGGCTCTCAGGGGAGAGCCGGGCGTCGATCATGGGGATGCTCTTGGGGATGTCAGGCGCGCTCCGGTGTCGGCCGGGCGCCGCCGCTCCGCCTTAGGCGAGCACCGCGCGCACGTCGCCGAGCAGTTCGGCGGTGGTCGGCGCCGCCGCCGTGCCGCCGACCGCCTCGATGTGGCGCGACAGATGCTCCTCGACCCGGCGCAGAAGAGAGAGCGTCTCCTCCGAGGCGGAGTGACGTCCGACGATTTCCTTCTCCGCGACCATCATGCTGCTCATGTCCTGTCCCCTTCCGTGCCATGCCGCGCAAGGATGAAAACCCGATGACTATCCCGCGGATCGTCCCGCCCGGCTCGTGCGAGTGATACCAAGATCGGCCATTGTGGTTAACAGTCTATTACCGTGTCGTACATCAAAAGGGGTGGATGGAAGGGGCGAGCTGTCCGGTCATCGGCCGGCGGCGTTCAAGGCGCGGATCCAGAGCGGCGTCGGAGACAGGGATCGCGATAAGCCGGTGGCGGTCCACCGGTGCCCGTCCGTGGCGAGGGGCCTTCTTGCATCCGGGGCCGCCGCCCCCATATCGGCCGGCGTTGGTCGGCCAGACCATCAGACAACCCGCCTCGCCCGCCCGGCCCCGCCGTGGCGGGCTTTTTTTCGCCGCCGGCCCCCCTTCGCCCCTTACGCCGCCCTTACGCCGCGCGGAGCCCCGCGTCCGGCGCGTCCGTGCGGCCGGCAGGGAAGGGAACCAAGCCGTCCCAGCTCCCGTAGGGCTGTTTGGCGAGCATGGAGTTGCCGTAACGGCGGTCGCCGGTGATTTCGTCCGACACCCAGTCCGGCAGCTCGACCGGCTCCTGCGGGTGGTCGAGTTCGACCTCCGCGATGACGAGGCCTTCGTTGGCCCCGGTGAAGAAGTCCACCTCCCAGAGATGGTCGCCGACCGTCACATGGTGGCGGGTCTTCTCCACGATGCCGCCGACGCAGCGGGTTTTCAGAAGCGTGGCGGCGTTCCAGAAGGAAATGGGCGTGTTCCGCTCTTCCCGCACGCCCGGACCGACCCAGCGCTTGATGGTCATGACGGCGTCCTGCCCCGTGATGCGGATGCGGACATTGCCGCCGGAGCGGAGCGGTATGTAACCCTGCACGATGCTGACGGAATCGGATGTCCAGATCGCGTGGCCTTCACGGACCAGGAAGCGGCGCTCGATTTCCAGAGCCATCGGACGTACCGGCTGTTGGTGATGGCGGGACTGTTAACACAGCTTCAACCTTTCCGTCACGCGCAAGACATAGGCCCCGGGTGATAGCAGGCTTGCTTGGCCGTAAGACCTGCACGGCATGAGGCGTGGTGGCCCGGCGCATGCCCCTGCGTGCCGCCGCCCCCTCCCGAGCGGCGCCGACAGGAGCGCGTTGCACCCTCCGGTATAGGAAATCCCCTTCAAAGGCCTGTTTCCGTAACCTTCGGTTAAAGGTTCGACGCATACAGGAATAGGCAGTCTCGGGGCGATCAGGCCCCTTTCGGGCCGGAACCATCAAAATCGGGGGGAAAATGTCAGTCGTGGAGCGTGGGCGGCGCGGTGCGGGTGTTTTCGCGAATCTGAAGACGCGGACGAAGATCTATGTGGGGTTCGCCAGCGTGCTCGCCCTGCTGGTGGGCATGGGGGTGTCGTCCTGGCTGTCCGCGAACCGGGGGGAGGCCGACCTCCGCCGCTTTTCCGTGCAGTCCGGCATCGCCATCAACAGCGCGGAGGCCGACGCGAGCCTGATGGAGGCGCGCATCGCCGTGCGGCGCTACATGGAGGACGCCTCGGCCGAACAGGTCGCCGACTTCAAGGCGCACTGGTCCGCGTCCACGGAGAAGCTGGCCGCCGCCAAGGCCGGGATGCAGACGCCTGAGAACCTGAAGCGGGTGGAGGAGATTTCCGCCCTCAAGTCCCGCTACGAGGCCGAGTTCGGCGCGGTGATCGAGAAGACCGGCCAGCGCGACCGCCTGAACGAGGAGGTCCTGAACCAGCTCGGTCTCGAGCTTCGCGCGGTCCTGAAGGAGATGCGCGTCGCCGAATACAACGCCAGCAACGTGGTGACGCTCGCCGCCGCGGCGGAAGCGACGGAGAGCTTCCTTCTAGCCCGATTCACCGCGGCGCGTTTCTTCGCCGCCAAGGATAAGGAGGACGTCGCCCGCGTCTTCCAGGAGATCGACGCGACGGAGAAGGCCCTGACCGTCGTGGACCGTGGCAACCTGAACTTCGACACCGCGCAGAACGAGCGCGTCGCGCTGGCCAAATCCATGCTGGCCTCCTACCGCGCCGGGTTCGAGCAGCTCGCGGCGGTGACGCTGGACATCGAGGAGACGGTCGAGGGATCGATGACCTCCACCATGGGCGCGATCCGCGCGCTCTCGTCGGAGATCCGCGACACGGCGGGCCGGATGCAGCGGAGTGTGGCCGATGCCGCCGCCACCGAGGCCGCCGGCACCAAGACGCTGGCGCTCCTGCTCTCCGCCCTGGCTGGCGGGCTGGGCGTCATTCTCGCCTGGCTGATCGGCCGCAGCATCGCCGTGCCGGTGGTGTCCATGACGGCGGCCATGCGCCGTCTGGCGGGCGGCGACACGGCGGCGGAGATCCCGGCGGCCGGGCGCCGCGACGAAATCGGCGAGATGGCCGAGGCCGTCCAGGTGTTCCGCGACAGCATGATCCGCACCCGCGCGATGGAGGAAGAAGCCAAGGCCGCCGAGGCCCGCGCCGAGGCGCAGCGCAAGGCGGAACTGAACCGGCTGGCCTCCGCCTTCGAGCACAGCGTCCAGGGGATCGTGGAGACGGTCGCCGCCTCGGCCACGCAGATGCAGGGTGCGGCGACGGCCCTGTCCTCCACCGCTGCCCAGGCGAGCAGCCAGGCGACCGCCGTTGCCGCCGCGTCCGAACAATCCTCGGCCAACGTGCAGACGGTGGCCGCCGCGACCGAGGAGCTGGCCGCCTCCATCCTGGAAATCGGCCGTCAGGTCTCCACCCAGACCCGCATCAGCGGGGAGGCCGTGCGGGAGGCCGAGCGCACGACCGGCACCATGCGCGCGCTGGTGGACGCCGCGAACCAGATCGGGGCGGTGGTCGATCTGATCAACAGCATCGCGGGCCAGACCAACCTTCTGGCGCTGAACGCCACCATCGAGGCGGCCCGGGCCGGTGAGGCCGGCAAGGGCTTCGCCGTCGTTGCCAGCGAGGTGAAGAGCCTCGCCACCCAGACCGCCAAGGCCACGGAGGAGATCCAGTCCAAGGTGAAGGAGATCCAGGGGGCGACCGGCGGCGCCCGCGACGCCATCGTCGGCATCGGCCGGACCATCGCCGACATGAACGAGATCGCCACCGCCATCGCCGCCGCCATCGAGGAACAGAACGCCGCGACCGGCGAGATCTCCGGCAACGTCGCCCAGGCCGCGCGCGGGACGGAGGAGGTCAACCTCAACATCACCGGCGTGACCCAGGCGGCCACCGAAACCGGCACGGCCGCGGACGACGTGCTCGGCACCGCCAACAGCCTGGCGGTGGAAGCCGAGCGGCTGAAGGCCGAGGTGACCAACTTCATCGCCACCGTCCGCGCCGCCTGACCGGCGCAGGACGGACCGGACGGACGGGAAGGGCGCCCCACGCGGCGCCCTTTTCGCGACTCCAGGCACCCGTGGCGTCCCTTGTCCCGCTCCCGCGCGCCCGCACAAATGGCCGCCATGACGGAACAAGGTCGGCGTTACCCGTGACCTCCCGGCCCCGCGCGCTGTTCAATCCTTATGCCTTCGACCTTGCCAAGCCCCGCGCCGCTGATCGCCCCGATCCTCCGCCTCCTCGGCGCCGTCCGCCGCACGCTGCCGGGTCTCGGGACCGAACGCCGCGAACCCGACACCGAGCACGCGCCGCTGCTCTTCGACCCGACCCAGCCGGAATCGCTGGGCGCCGCCCGCCAGCGTCTCCAGACCATGACCGTCGGTGAGATGAAGGCCCTTTATCTCGCCGACGGCCCCGGCGAACCCATTCCCCGTTTTGACACCCTCACCGAAGGCCCGCCGGACCCCCGCCTCGCCCTGCGCATCCTGATCCGCCAGGAACTCCGCCGCCGCGGCCTGGACGCCAACGCCACCCTGGACCGGGACCCGCCCGTGGAGTGATGGGGGAAGAGTGCTTTGCCGGCCCTGCAGGGCACCGGATAGCCGGGGCAGGAACGGTGACGATCGCTCTCTTCCGGCGCGCCATCACCGAAGCGCCACGCCCCAAAACCAGCCCGTCCCAAAGCTCCCGAACAAAAACCTCTCCCCTCCGGGGAGAGGGGAGGGTGAGGGGGCTCTGCAAAGCGACAGCGAAGCGGTATTCGGTAGCAAACACACCCAGGGCGGAGAGGGGGTGGCGTTCGGGTGGGCGCGGGCGCGCGGTGGAGGCCGGTGAAGGCGGAGGGGTGAACAAGCCTATACGCGGAAATAAGTTAGGCGCGCTTCGCAGAATGAATAGCTTTGGAGAATCAGGGTGGTATCCTAGGCCAGTGGCCTAAAGTAAAGAGGCACAGGTATGTGCCTTACTTTCATAGGAATTCCGGTGGCCTCCTGCACGCCTTCAGTAAAAAAGCACATTCTATTAAGTGAACATTGCGAGGACGTGAGCCCTTTTTGCTTCTTTGTGATGTGCGCAGCCCACCTTGTCATCATTTGATCGGCGCGATCTTTGAAGGTGTAAATCAAAAGGCCGCCGCCATCCTGGTTCGGAAGGCCGCTTGCATAGCGCGTTACAAGCTGGTTGTAACCTTCAAAAAGCCAGTCATAAGATCCCTTATGTATTTTCGCTTCGCCAAGCCACAGATAGCCGCGAGCATCTTTTACTGTTATATCACAATGTCCATTGACCGCTGTGTCAAATGTCGCGTCAAAACCCATATGACTTAAAGCGGTTGTGATATGGAACGTTAGCTGATTTTCGTTTTGCCCTTTTAGGACATGGCGCCCTTCACACAACTTTGCCACAGCGCTGTCCAATGCTAAATGCAAAGCCTCCAAGAAGTCATGATAATTCTTGGCGAGCTTAGACTCTAGAAACGCCGTTTGGGAGCGTGGCGAAAACCCAGAATCAATGAACTCTTTCATAGTTAGCTTATCGAGCATGAACTTTCTTCTTCATATCTTTAAGCTTCTCTGAGGCGCAGAAATATATCAACAAATCTTCTTCATAATCCTCAACTAGATCTCCAGTTTTTGGATGAACAAGGCGCCCGTCCTTCTGTGCGGCTAGAACCTCATCGTTATCAACATCGTATTCTTCGTTGGAGTTTTTGTCATAAAACTTGAAGAAAATGTCCAAAAGATTAAGCCATGAGCCCGACAATATCTGCATGGCTCTGATAAATTCTATTCGGCCGTGTTTTTGACCCATAGCTGCGTACAGCGAGCCGTAGGACAGCATTTCCAGGCGCTCTGCTGGTGTAGTCAATAAATACTTTGTAGCGCTTAGGCATATCTCAGCCTCAGCGCCGCTCCCCAAGCGGCGCTCCAGTTCAGCAGCTAATTGCTGTGTATACTCGTTAAGTTCCATCGTTTGGAGCAAGGTTGCTAAGGAGGCGGAACGTAACCATACCATAATCGGCGGCACCCCACGAGCGACGAATTAGTGCATCATGTAGTTCAGGTTCGGTATGATCAATCAGCCGAAAGTGTCCCTGAATTTTGAGTTCGGGGTATGATGAAAAATCTGAGTTAATCTCATACTCCCAAAAAACGGTAATAAGGTGCGCTCGAATGTCGCCTTCAAGGGCGCCGACACCGGCTTCATGAAACCGCTCCTTTCTCAGGCATGTCTGAGACTTTCGCATTGTCTCATGTTTATGCGAGCCCGTGCCGGCCATAAAAGCCATTTCGGTAACTCGGCAATCCTCATCATTTATGTAAATGTTTTGAATGGCAGGGAAAAGGTTGACCGCTTTGTTTAGGACATTCAGTCCGACTGCTTCATTGAAATTTATCCTAAGTATTTCATGTGCAGCCATGGAGGTTTCGACTATTGGGCATGCATTTGCATCAACTCTAATTTCAATCGGACCCCCGTCATTAGGGATCCAAATTACATCAACAGCCTGTTTTTTGGAAACCTTCACTCCAATGACTTCGTCATACTTTTTGAAAGCTTCAGATATCCTTTCTTCCATTTCGTATGTGTTGATCTTTTCTCTAACGAAATGAACGCGGTTGGAGCAGTAATAGAGAGTTATTCCTAGAGGCGACCTTTCAACGGCGGACAGAACGGGATTGTTTGGCGCAATATTCGACAACTCAGACTCAGTGAGCATGTATGGGAAGCTTGCCGAAAACGGGCCTACTTCAGCTCGTGCGCTGTCAGCGTATGCTTTGATCTGGGGCCAAGAGGCGTCTCCAATGTCGTAGAAGCGAACGTATTTATCGCCATACGCCAAGTTCTCTTTGTAGCGTACAAAGAGCCTCCGGAGGTCCGCCTGCCCTATGGCGCCATTGGCAATCATCTCACGAAGCTTAAATATTGTGCCCTTCGCTCCACGTCCGAGACGCAGACCATGGTAACGAAGGATGTTGCTAGCGACAGGCCAATCCGTACGCTCGACGAGACTGCGGAGCAGCTTTGCGCCATCGATAGCGGGGGCGGACGTCGGACCAGGGGTTGCGCTTGCATTCATCGGTATGTCTTACAAACTAATTTCGACCAGCCACACTGGCCGAAGCCATTCAAGAAACGCAAGACAATCGTTAGATACGTGAAAGGGTTCCCTTTTACTCAGTACTTTTGAAGCAGGGGATCATTCGTATGCGTGTTCTGGTAGGAGATGAAAAATTCTGCGTGTTGTTTGATTAACTCCGATTGCCTTCGTTACGTCTGTGATGCAGCGTTTTGCCCGCAATTATAAGAATTGTAGATCCTACACTCTGGACCGGTTGCGATGCATATTTCGTTATAGAGGAAAATTTGCTGCCATCAGGGTGCCTGTACACCGAGCAGTCCGATTTTGGGGGCGACTCGGGGGGCGATCACACAGCCCTATGGCGCTGCCAGTACCCGGTGAAGTCCACCGATTGGCGGAGCGTGGCAGCCCGGCCCGCCCACGAGTCGGAGGAGCATGCCGTCCGACTCGTGGCGGTCGGGCGTCGGCATTGATTAGGCAGCCTTGCTGCGCTGCCAGTAGCCGGACCAATCCACGGACGGCGGCAGCGCGGCGGCGCGGAAGCCCATAGCGCGGAACTGGTCGCCGTTGCTGTCGCGGCGGTGATCCTCGCGCCATGCCATCTCAGCGGCGTAGCGGGTCAGGTACTTGCCGCTGATGCGGTGATGCTGGCCCCACTCGGCGCGGCGCAGACGGGCGAAGTAGCTTTCCGCCTGATTGGTGCAGGCCTCATCCGAGCTGTAGGCCTGTTGGTGGTTGATGCGCTTCATGTTGAAGCGGGCAAGGCTGTTCCAGCCAGCGGCTTCGTCGGCGTGCAGGGTCGAGGCGTGATCCACACGGCCCTTGATGAAGGCGGCGCCTTCCTCTTCCGACTTGAGGACCATGGTGAGGGTTTTGCCGCCGCGCTCGCGGGCGACGACGACGACCTGGCGCTTGCTGGTCTGGTTCTCGGCAAGGCGGCGGTCCTTGCGGTCCTTCTTCTCGTTCTCGGGCCGGACGTGGCCGCCGACATAGCAACCATCCACTTCCACGTCGGCGCCTTCCCCGCCCAGCACCACGCCCCGCATTTCGGCGGCCATGGCTTCGCACAGCTTGTGGGCCAGGACGTAGGCCGTCTTGTACTGCACGTTCAGGTCCCGCCCGAGCTGTAGGGCGCTGATCCCCTTCACGGCGTTGACGAAGATCACGATGGCGATCAGGTAGTCGCGGATCGGCAGCTTGCGCCACGCGAACAGCTACCGAATACCGCGAGTCTACCAGTGGGGAGATACCGTGATGCGGATCAAGCAGGAATAAGGTTGGGTGCCAGGGCGGTCGTCCCGCGTCAAGGCTGGCGCTGGCGCGCCACCGCC
>NZ_JAFIQV010000031.1 GCF_017356015.1 Azospirillum sp. SYSU D00513 | reverse complement strand
CGGCCCGCGGCTTCGATCCACGCTTCCTCCCCACGGTCGGTCGCCCTTCCGCAGTTGCGCTTCACTTCGCTCGCCGTGATCAGCTTACGGCGGGACTTCCACCCACAAGAGAACGCCCATGCTGGGCGCACAAACGGCGGACGCCGCCCGGTCTCCCGGGCGGCGTCCGTTGTTCCATCCGTGCGAAGGCCGGTGGTTACCAGGCGGTGACGGTGCCCTTCACCGAGCTCTGCACGAACTCCTTCACCTCGTCGTTCTGGTAGGCCTTCACCAGCTTCTCGACCCAGGGCTTGGTCGCGTCGGCCTTGCGGACGACGATCACGTTGGCGTAGGGGCTGTCCAGGCTCTCGCGGGCAATCGGGTCCTTGACCGGATCGAGACCCGCCTCCGTGGCATAGTTGGTGTTCACCACAGCCGCCGCGACGTCGTCCAGCGAGCGGGGAAGCTGAGCCGCGTCCAGCTCCATGATCTGGATCTTGCGGGGGTTCTCGGTGATGTCGATGGGCGAGGCCTTCAGCCCGGCGGCCGGGTTCACCTTGATCAGCCCCTGGGACTGGAGCAGCAGCAGGGCGCGGCCGCCGTTGGTCGGGTCGTTCGGCACGGCGACCTTGGCGCCCTCCGGCAGCTCCGCCAAGGTCTTCACCCGCTTGGAGTAGATGCCCATCGGGAAGACCACGGTCTTGGCGACGCTGACGAGGTCGTAGCCGCGGTCCTTGGTCTGGTTGTCCAGATAGGGCTGGTGCTGGAAGGAGTTGGCGTCGAGGTCGCCATCGGCCAGCGCCTGGTTCGGGACGACATAGTCGGAGAATTCCATGATCTGGATCTCCAGGCCGTCCTTGGCGGCGATGGTCTTCACCTTCTCCATGATCTTGGCGTGCGGGCCGGGGGTGACGCCGATCTTCAGCGTCTCCGCCGAGGCGGAAAGGGCGAGGCCGAGCGTAGCGGCGCCGGCGAGCAGCGCGACGAGGCGGGAACGGATCATCGGGAAACTCCTAGGGCTTTTTGAGGATGTGGGGCCGCAAGCAGAACCACCTCCTTCGTCCGTCATTCCCGCGCAAGCGGGAATCCAGTCCAATGCGGCGGCCTTCCGGAACGGCCCTGGATCTCCGCTTTCGCGGGGATGACGTGGGGTGAGAGTGTCTGTTTGCGGTGAAGGGATCAGGACTTCAGGTTGCGCTTGTTGACGCGGCGGGCGATCCAGTCGCCGGTGGACTGGACGAGCTGGACCAGCACGATCAGCACCACGACGACGGCCAGCATCACCTCGGGCAGGAAGCGCTGATAGCCGTAGCGGATGCCGAGATCGCCGAGGCCGCCGCCGCCGACGGCGCCGACCATGGCGGAATAGCCGATCAGGCTGACGGCCGAGAGGGTCAGACCCATCACGACGGCGGGCATCGCCTCCGGCAGCAGGACCTTGCGGATGATCTGGAAGGGAGTGGCGCCCATGGCCTGGGCGGCCTCAATCAGCCCGCGGTCCACCTCGCGGATCGCGTTCTCCACCACCCGCGCGATGAAGGGCGTCGCGGCGACCGTCAGCGGCACGATGGCCGCGTTCGTGCCGATGGAGGTCCCCGTCACCAGCCGGGTGAAGGGGATGATCGCCACCACCAGGATGATGAAGGGGGTCGAGCGCGTCATGTTGACGATGGTGCCGACGACGGCGTTGAACAGCCGGTTCTGCAGCAGTTCGCCACGGCCGGTCACCGCCAGCATCACGCCGAGCGGCAGCCCGAGCAGCGTGCCGATCAGGCCGGACACCGCCACCATGTGCAGCGTCTCGACGAGCGCCTTAACCAGCAGCGCGTAGAGTTGCGGGGACAGCATAGCCGAGCACCTCGACACCGAGATTGTTGTCATGGAGGAGGCTGATCGCCGCCTCCGTCGTGGAATGGTCGCCGACCGCCTCGACCACCAGCGTGCCGAAGGGGGCGCCCTGGATCTCGTCGATCTGGCCGTGCCAGATGTTGAGGTCCAGGTTCAGCCGGCGGCTGATCGCGCTGATGACCGGGGTGGTCGCGCGCTCGCCCGTGAAGGTGATGCGCAGGACCATGTTGGCCCCGGCCACGGGCTCCGGCGCCAGCCGCCCCTGGAGCGAGGGCGGGATGCCGCGGTTGATGACCGGATCGACGAAGCTGCGCGTCGTCTCGTGCCGGGGCCGGGCGAAGATGTCGAAGACCGGCCCCTGCTCCAGGATGCGCCCGGCCTCCATCACCGCCACCTTGTGGCAGATCTCCTTGATGACGGCGATCTCGTGCGTGATCAGCATGATGGTCAGGCCGAGCCGCCGGTTGATGTCGGCCAGCAGCTCCAGGATCTGCTGCGTCGTCTCCGGATCGAGCGCCGAGGTCGCCTCGTCCGACAGCAGGACCTTGGGCTTGGAGGCCAGCGCGCGGGCGATGCCGACGCGCTGCTTCTGGCCGCCCGACAGTTCCGCCGGGTAGCGGTCCCGCTTGTCGGTCAGCCCGACCAGCTCCAGCAGCGGCTCCACCGTCTCGCGTACCCTTGCCTTCGGCAGTCCCGCCAATTCCAGCGGAAGGGCCACGTTGTCGAAGACGGTGCGCGCGGAGAGCAGGTTGAAATGCTGGAAGATCATGCCGATGGAGCGGCGCGCCTCGCGCAGGTCGCGCGGGGACAGCGCCGTCATGTCGACGCCGTCCACCAGCACGCGGCCCGAGCTCGGCCGCTCCAGCAGGTTGACGCTGCGCAGGAGCGTGGACTTGCCGGCCCCGGAGCGCCCGATGACGCCGAAGATCTCGCCGCGCGCCACGCCGAGGTCGATGTCGGCCAGCGCCTGGAAAGGCGCGCCGGACCCCCGGGCGGCGAAGGTCTTGGTGACGTGTTCGAAGGTGATCATGCTGGCTCAATGCCTCCCGCCACGGCACCGCCCGATGGGGGAGCGTGCCGTGCAAGCGGTCTTGGTAGGAAAGGATGGATGCCGTTCACGGCTCAACCGCGCGCGGGGCGCCGGGGTTGCCGCCGGCCGTCAGGAAACGGGGCCTGGATTCAGCTCCGACACATGAGCCGGCCCATCCGATCCCGGCGGATCGCCGCCGCCGAGGAAGGAAGGGGCATGCATGGGCGGGTGGACGGGCTGGTCATCCGGTCTCTCCTGTCGTGGGTCCACGACCGGGCATCGTGGCGCTTTAGCGTTTGGTGACGCGGCGCAAGCTGCAGACGTCAAATTGCCGCGGGCAACTCCAGGCGAGCCACCGGGCGGTTTTCTAGCAAGTCGGTGGGGATAAGGGCAACCGAAAATGTCACAGAGTGTAAAATCATCGAAAAACGCGCGGCACCGGCACAGGCGCTTGCCCGAACACCGGGCCGCTCCGGCCACCGGCGGAGGAGCCGCCATCCGGAAGAGCGGCTTGACGAAACATCGTGCCGGCCTTCCTGTTTGCTTGCGTGGTCCCGCATTGCGGTGAAAGGGGGCCGGCGGCGCTCATCCGGACGGTCGAGTATCGGAGACGGTCATCATGCCCGGATTTTTCGGAACATTCCTGCCGAACCGCCTCGGCATGGCGGGTCACCTGCTGGGTCTTCTCGCGGCGGCGGTCCTGCTGGGGGCGCTGTCGCCCCGCGTGGAGCGCCCCGGCGGCGCCCCGGAGCCGAACGCCTGGGACTATGAATATCTGAACGAGGCCACCTGCGAGCGGGTGATCGCGCGCCTCTTCGCCGCCGCGCGGGAGAGCGGCGCCCCCGCCTGGATCTGGGTGGACGAGAGCACGCCCGGCGCCCACGCCAACGTGATCGCCATGGCCGGGAAGGCGGAAGCCGCGACGCTCGACGGCATGCATCTGGTCGCCGCCAGCCGGGTCGCCCAGCCCACCCCGTCCAGGCCCGTGCCCGCCGCCTTCGCCACGGACGAACTGGCCGGCCTGCCGGAAACCCCTTGCCGCTTCCCGCTCAACGGCGTGCACTCCGTGCCCAAGCTCATCGCCCCACGCTGAGGCGTTCCCAGGCCCGTCGCCGGTTCACTTCCTGACCTGGAGCTGCCGCGCCTCCATGTAGACGTAGCGGACCAGCTCATATTCGAAGGGGGAGCCGGTCCCGTAATAGCGGAAGGCCGTGCGGTAGCGCGTGTCCACCGGCTGAAGGCCGTACTGCGCCACGTCGTAGGCGGTGGTGTCGGAGACGCCGCTGGGCACGGCGAAGGACAGGGTCAGCGCGTCCGCGACCCGGCCGACGCCGTCCCGCACGCTGGAGGGGCCGAGGATCGGCAGCACGACGTAGGGGCCGGGCCCGACGCCCCAGCGGCCGAGCGTCTGGCCGAAATCCTCGTCCTGGCGGGGGATGCCGAGTTCCGAGGCGACGTCGAACAGGCCGAGCAGCCCGACCGTGGAGTTCAGCGCGAAGCGCATCACGGTCGTCCCGGCCTTCTCCACGTTCGCCTGGAGCACGGAGTTCGTGAAGTTGTTGACCTCGCCCAGGTTCAGGAAGAAGGAGGACACGCGGTCGCGCAGGAACTCCGGCGTCACGGTCTCGTAGGTCTCGACCACGGGGATGAAGATCACCCGGTCGAACCGCGCGTTGAAGGTGTAGAGGCTGCGGTTGGCCGGCTCCAAGGGGTCGTGGACCGCGATGGGGTCCGCGACGCCGCCCGCCGGAACCAGGTCCGAAAGCTGCCGGCGCGGCGGATCCACCGGCTGGGCGCCCGCCGGGCTGTCCATGGAACCGGTCGCGCAGCCCGCGAGCAGCCAGGCCGCCAGGAGTGCGGTAAGGCAGGGGCGCGCCGAGCAAAGGTCATGCATGCGCGTGGCTCACTTGGTGAAGAAGTCGAGGACGTGGGCGGTGACGGCGCGGTGTTCCAGATTGCCGACATGGCCGCCGGTCGGGAAGATCCGCGCCCGCGCGCCGAAGATGCCCCGCAGCTCCTCCAGGTCGCCCGGCGCCAGGATGACGTCGTCGGCGTTGGTCATCAGCCCGATCTGCGGCTGCGCGGCCAGCCAGCCGCCGATGCTGGACAGGCTGGACTGGTCGATCAGTGCCTGTGCGGTCAGCCCCGGCGTGCGCGCCCGGTAATGGTCCGTGTAGACATCGTCGAAATAGTTCAGGAAGCTGGTGCGGAGCGCCACCGCGAAATACTCCGACAGGGGCGTGGTGGTCAGGAAGGGCTTGTTCCGGGGATAGATGTAGCCCTCGCGGCTCATCACGTCGGAGGCGAACACCATGTTGGCCGAGGCCAGCCGGAAGGACAGGCCGATGGCGGCGGCGAGCCGCTCGTCGCTGGGATCCAGCGTCCGATAGATGTCCATGGCGAGGTCCTCGTTCCCGAAGTCCAGCGCGTCGGTGTTCTCGTAGGCCTCGGACAGCCGGGCCAGCAGCTGGTCGAGGAAGGCGTCGAGCTGGTTGATGCCGCCCGGCAGCCCCCGGTACAGCATGCCGTCGATCTTGGTGACCGAGCGGTAGAGGCTGGCCGGCGGGTTGATCAGCAGGACACGTTTGAAGCCGAAGCCGCCCCCGCCGGCGGCGGCCTGTTCCTGGTCCAGCTTGGCCGTGTAGGCGGCGTTCCAGGCGCCGAGGCTGTAGCCGGTCAGGTAATGGTCGGAGATCTCCACCTCCTTCCCGATGCGGTCGCGCAGCAGCCGCATGACGCGCAGCAGGTCGGCGGCGTCCTGTTGGGGCCGGCCCGGCAGGTAGGAGGAGCTGGCGGTGACCACGAAATTCGCGTGGGTCGGCGAGGGCAGAAGGACGACATGCATGCCGATCGCGTGCAGCATCCGCCCCAGCGACAGCATGTGCTCCGCCCGGTCGTCGGCCCCCGTGCCCGCGATGACGAAGGCGAGCGGCGCCCGCCGCTCCTGGAGCAGCGCCGTGTAATAGAGCCCGTCATGATACCAGAAGCCGTCGGGCACCTTCCGGTCCTCGAAGACGGTCAGCCGCCGCCGCTCCGGTTCCACCGTTGCCGGGAAGCTGGCGCGCATCTCCGCCGGCGTGCCGAGCACCGTGGCGGCCCAGGGGTTGGTGAAGGGATAGTCGTAGACGGGCGGCGCCGCATCGGCCAGGACCGGAGGCGCCGGCGCCCGGTCCGACGCGCAGGCCGCCAGCATCAGGCCCATGGACAGGGCGGCGGCCCGGGCCATCCGGCGGAAGGGCGGGCGGAAAGGGCGGAGCGTCAGGAGCATTCAGGGCGCATCGCGGCAGTGGGCAGGGGAGACGGGCGGAGCGGTGATCGGAACGGTCGAACCGAAGGACCGTAGGCCCATCCCGCACGGCGGGAAAGAAACCGATGGTGCTAAGCACTGTCGCTTAAGCCGAAGCGCGGGGAGGGGCCATGTGCCGGCCTGACCATGAAACCCGGATCCGGAAATGAGTTACGCCCGTTCGCAACCTGGCTGCGCTCCCTTTCAGCCGACGACCTCCTTGATGAGGTCATTCCAATCGTTGGGAGGACGCCCGGATTTCACCATGCCGGAAAAAATCGTGTATGGGTCGGTGTTCGAACCCGCTTTCCTCAAGCTGTTCTCGTCGTTCACCCAGCAATAAATAATGATCCTGGCCTTGCTGTTGTACCGGAAGAAAAGACGGAAACGCCCCAGGAACTTGGCCCTGAACCAATCCTTATGCCGCGGACCGAGAGCAACGCCCTGACGGTAAGCCTTGTCGCCCGGATCGGCAGGAATCTCTTCAAGGATTAGATCGCTGATGCGCTTGAGGAGTTTCGATTTCGGATGGTTGGGGTATCCGGTCGGATCGGCTTCGGCCAAGCGTTCGACCTCCTCGGTAAGCGCGTCAAAGGAGGTGCGGAACGCCGGATACATGTAGAGCTTCCAGCCATTGCGAACATCGAAGGGGGCGTTTGGCACGGGCGCGGGTTCTCCGGCATGTCGGCGTGATCAGGAAAGGCGAAAGGAGCGTTCCGCTCACTCCGCCCTTGCTGGTCCAGCTTGGCTAGAGCGTGACGTCGTCGGGAATGACGTCCTCGTCCGACACCGTCACCCCACGCGTGAGTTCGATGGCACGCTCGATCCTCGAAGCCGAGAGAGGGGTGATGCGTTCCGGATGCGCGATGGCATCCTGTTCCAGGAACGCGAGAAAGGCCGTGACCACCGGGTCCTCCCGGATTTCTTCGGCGGGAGCCTCATCGACGACATGAACGAGAAGCGTGCCTGGCCCGATGACATGGGCCTCGACGCTGGCCTTCTGCCGGAACTCCGGGTTCTGGCGAAACAGCCCCTTGTCGAAGCGGATGGCTTCCGAAGACCCCGTCGTGGTGATCGACCCCTTATAGGCGGGCGTCCGCATGGTAACCTCCTGAGCTTGTCGTATAAATATACGTATCGCAGCGGGATGGTCAATGCCGCAGCCCTCGGGACCGCACGGACTGCCCCGATCCGGCCACCGGATCGGAACCCAGCCCCTTCGGCTGAGGCCGAGACCACTTGGCCGCACCCTCCTTGAAGAGCGCGCGATCCGAGCCATTGTCTAGGCTCGGCTTTACGAGATGTTCGCCAACGTCCATGACCGGTGCCAGAACAGGAGACGGAGCGTGACCTCCGCTGCCGCGGAGGGCGGCCCGCCGCTCGTCGCCTGCCACGACTGCGGCCTGCTGCACAGCCTGCCGCCCGCACCGCCGGGCCACGACGTGACCTGCCGGCGTTGCGAGGCCGTGCTGCGCACGCCGCGCCACCGCAGCCTGCCGCGCTGCACCGCCTTCGCGGCCTCGGCCCTGATCCTGCTGGGGGTCTCCGTTCTCTTCCCGCTCCTGACCTTCGAACTGGAGGGGCGCGCCCAGCCCGGCGGGCTGCTGAGCGGCACGGAAGCGCTGTGGAGCGCCGGCTATCCGACCCTGGCATTGCTGGTCCTCTTCACCGTCTTCCTGGCGCCGCTGCTGCGCATCCTGGGGCTGCTCTACGTGACGGCGCCGCTGCTGGCCGGACGGGGCGCGCCGGGAGCCGGGAGCGTCTTCCGCCTTCTCGGGAATCTGCGTCCCTGGGCGATGCTGGAGGTCTTCCTGCTCGGCCTCATCGTCGCCTATGTGAAGCTGGCGGGCCTCGCCTCGCTGGAGGTCGGGACCTCGCTGTTCGCGCTGGTCGGGCTGATCCTGGCGATGGTCTGCGCGGAGGCGACGCTCGACCCCTTCGAGGTGTGGGACCGGCTGTCGCCGCAACGCCGCGCCCCCGTGGACACCGCCGGATCCGTCACGGCCGGCGGGAGGCTGGTGAGCTGCCACGGCTGCGGCCAGCTGGAGGAGGCGGGGCGGGCGTCCTGCCCGCGCTGCGGTGCCGCCCTGCACCGGCGCAAGCCCGGCAGCCTGCGGCGGACCGGCGCGCTCACCCTGGCGGCGGCGCTGCTCTACGTGCCCGCGAACCTGCTGCCGATCATGACGGTGATCTATTTCGGCGCCGGCGAGCCCGACACCATCCTGTCCGGCGTCGAGACGCTGGTCGCCGCCAACCAATGGCCGATCGCCCTGCTGATCTTCTTCGCCAGCATCGCGGTGCCGCTGCTGAAGCTGACGGGCCTGGCCTTTCTGACGCTGTCGGTCCGGTTCCGGTCGGCCGGCGGGCGCAAGCGGCGGACCCGGCTGTACCGAATCATCGAGGGGGTCGGCCGCTGGTCCATGGTGGACGTCTTCATGATCTCGCTGCTGGCGGCACTCGTGAAGCTCGGGAACATCGCGACGGTCGCGCCGGAGCCGGGGGCGGTCGCCTTCGCGGCGGTCGTCGTCGTCACCATGCTGGCGTCGCACGCCTTCGATCCGCGCCTGATCTGGGACGGCGCCGGCCCTGAGGAGATGGAATAGCGTTGGAACCGCAGCGTCCCGAAAACACGGCTTCCGCCGAAAACGCCGCCGAAAACGCGGTTGAACCGGCCGCCGCGCATGTGCGGCGCCGCCGCACGCTGCCGCTCGTCTGGATCGTGCCGCTGGTCGCCGCCCTGCTCGGCGGCTGGCTGGTCTGGCAGCACTTCAGCGAGCGCGGCCCGCTGATCACCATCACCTTCGTCACGGCGGAGGGGATCGAGGCCGGCCGGACCAAGATCAAGTTCAAGAACGTCGATGTCGGCACGGTCGAGGCGGTGGCCATGTCCGCCGACCTGAGCCATGTGGTCGTCACCGCGCGCATGGTGAAGGACGCCGGCCCCTATCTCACCGGCGGCACCCGCTTCTGGGTGGTGAAGCCGCGGCTGGGCGCCGCCGGCATCTCCGGCCTCACCACCCTCGTGTCGGGCGCCTACATCGGCGTCGATCCCGGGCCGGGCGAGTGGACCACGGAATTCTCCGGGCTGGAGGAGCCGCCGCTGGTGCAGTCCAGCGCGCCGGGGCGGCGCTTCGTGCTGACCACCGACCGGCTGGGCGGGCTGTCGCCGGGCGTCCCGATCTACTACGCGGGCATCCAGGTGGGCGAGGTTCTGGGCTATGAGTTCACCAGGGACTGGTCCTCGCTGAACGTTCCGGTCTTCGTGCACGCCCCCTACGACCGGCTGGTCCGGCCCAACAGCCGCTTCTGGAACGCCAGCGGCGTCCAGATGTCCTTCGGCTCCAACGGCCCGTCGGTCGCCATCGAATCCCTCCAGGCGCTGGCGGCGGGCGGCGTCGCCTTCGACACGCCCGGCCTGTCGAACGAGGGCGAGGCGGCGGAGGAGGGGCGGAGCTTCCCCCTGTTCGAGAACCAGCGCAGCGCCGAGGAGGCGCGCTACACCCGCCGGCTGCCGCTCCAGGTGCAGTTCGACGGTTCGGTGCGCGGCCTCAATCCGGGGTCGGCGGTGGAGTTCCGCGGCATCAAGATCGGCGAGGTCACGGACATCCGGCTCTCCTGGGATCCGGAAACCCGGACCGCGCGCATCCCCGTGACGATGCGGCTGGAACCGGAACGGGTGGACATCGCCAGCGAGGACGACCGGGCGACCTACGGCATCCTCGCCGGCATGGTGTCGCGCGGGCTGCGGGCGCAGCTGCGCACCGGCAACTACCTGACCGGCGAAATGATCGTGGCGCTCAACTTCTTCCCCGACGCGGCACCGGGCGAGATGGACCTCGCGAGCAGCCCGCCCATGCTGCCCGCGCAGCCGGCCATCCTCGACGCGGCCACGCAGTCCCTCAGCTCCCTGCTCGACCAGCTCTCCCGCGCGCCCATCGCGGACACCATCGCCGACCTGCGCCGGACGGTGCAGAGCGCCGCCAACCTGCTCGGCGGGCCGGAGACCGTCGGCGCCGCCAACGCGCTGCGCTCCACCCTGACGGAGCTGGAACGGACGATGCAGACCGTCAACGGGGAGGTCGGGCCGACCCTGCGCGCGCTGCGCGAGACCTCGGAGAACGCCGCCACGCTGGCCGCACAGGCGACCACCACGCTGAAGACCACGAACGACCTCGTCGGCGGCGCGCGGCCGGTGACCCATGACCTGCTGAACCTGGTGCGCGAGCTGTCGGCGGCGGCCCGGTCGATCCGGGTCCTGACCGATTATCTCGAGCGCCATCCCGAAGCCCTGATCCAAGGCAAACGCTGATGAACCATCCCACGCCACGGCGTTCCGCCCGCCTGCTCCTCCTCCCGGCCCTGCTAGGGCTTCTGGCCGGCTGCGGCACGGAGCCGAGCCGCTTCTACACCCTGGCCCCGCCGGCCGAGGCTCCCGCCCCGGCGCCCCCGCGCATGCCGGAGCGGGCGATCGGGCTGGAGCCGGTCGAGATCCCCGATTACCTGCGGCGGCCCGAGATGGTGCTGCGCGGCCAGGGCAGCCGGCTGGAGGTGCTGGAATACGACCGCTGGGGCGGGACGCTGGAATCGCTCATCACCCGGTCGCTGATCCGCGAGCTGGAAACCGCGTCGGGCGGGCGGACCGTGCTGCAGCTGCCCCAGCGCCGCGACGTCGAGATGGTCAACACGGTCGAGGTCGTCATCGAGCGCTTCGAGGCCGCCCAGGACGGGCCGGCCCTGCTGGACGCCCGCTGGCGGATCTACCAGGACCGCGACCGGCCCCTGCGCTTCGGGCGCACGGTGGCGGAGGAGCCGGTGGAGACGCCCGGCGAGCCCGGCGCGGTCGCCGACGCGCTGAGCCGCGCCGTCACCCGCCTGGCCCGCGACATCGCCGCGGCGCTGCCGGATGGGAGCGGCGGTGGCGTCTAGTCCTCGCCCGCCGGGACCGTCCTGTCCGTCCGCACCGCATCCAGCGCGGCGGTGAGGCCGGCGCTGTCGTAGGGCTTGCGGAGCAGGTGGGTGGCGCCCTGGCCGGCGAGGTCGGGGGCCTTGTCCTTGCCGGTGGCGAAGACGATGCCGATGCCCGGACGGACCTCGCGCGCCTTCGCGGCGAAGGCGGCACCGGACAGGCCGGGCAGGCCGAGGTCGGTGACGATCACGTCCACGGGCACGGTCCCCAGCGCTGCCAGCGCCTCCTCGGCGCTCTCCGCCTGGGTCACGGCGTGGCCGATGTCCTGAAGCAGTTCGGCGGTGTTCATCCGGATCACCGGGTCGTCCTCGACCAGCAGCACCGAAAGTGCGGCGGCCGGCTCCGGAGCGGACGGGCGCGGCTGCGGCCTCGTCGCGGCGGGGGCCGCTGCCTGAACGCGCTGGGCCTGGTTGGCCAGCACGTGGCGCAGCTTGCGGGCCAGCGCCTCGCGCGTGTAGGGCTTGGACAGCAGCTCCACCCCGGCGTCGAGCCGTCCGCCATGGACGATGGAGTTCTCGGTGTAGCCGGAGGTGAAGAGCACGGCGATGTTCGGCAGCCGCTCGCGCGCCTTGCGGGCCAGTTCCGGGCTCTTCAGCGTGCCGGGCATGACCACGTCGGTGAAGAGCAGGTCGATGGGGATGCCGCTCTCGACCACCGTGAGGGCGCTGGCGGCGTCCTTGGCCTTCAGCACGCGGTAGCCGAGTTCGGTCAGCATCTCGACCACGGTGGCCCGCACCTCCTCATCGTCCTCCGCCACCAGGATGGTCTCGGTCCCGCCGACGACCGGCCCGGTGTCCACGAGGGTCACGACGTCCTCGCTCTGCTCGGCGCGCGGCAGGTAGAGCCTCACGGTCGTGCCCTGGCCGGGCTCGCTGTAGATCTTCACATGGCCGCCGGACTGCTTGACGAAGCCATAGACCATGGACAGGCCGAGGCCGGTCCCCTTGCCCTCGGGCTTGGTCGAGAAGAAGGGCTCGAACACCTGGGCCAGCACCTCGGGCGTCATGCCGCTGCCGGTGTCGCTGACGGCCAGCATGACATACTGGCCGGGCGTCACGTCGGCGTGGCTGCGGACATAGGCGTCGTCGAGGAAGGCGTTGCCGGCCTCGATGGTCAGTTTTCCGGTGCCGTCCATGGCGTCGCGCGCGTTGATCGCCAGGTTCAGCAGGGCGGTCTCGACCTGGGTCGGGTCGATGAGGGTGTTCCAAAGGCCGCCGGACACGATGGTCTCGATCTCGATGGCCTCGCCCAGCGCCCGGCGCAGCATGTCGTCCATGCCCGTGACGAAGCGGCCGACATTGACGACCTTCGGCTCCAGCGCCTGCCGCCGCCCGAAGGCCAGCAGCTGGCTCGCCAGCTTGGCGCCGCGGCTGACGCCGGCCAGCGCGTTCGCCACCCGGCGCTCCGCCCGCTCGTTGCCGGCCACGTCCTTGGTCAGGAGCTGGAGGTTGCCCGACACGACCTGGAGCAGGTTGTTGAAGTCATGCGCCACGCCCCCCGTCAGCTTGCCGATAGCCTCCATCTTCTGCGACTGCTGGAGCGCCGCCTCGGCGTGGCGGCGCTCGGCGATCTCGGCGATGACGCGCGCCTCCAGCGTCTCGTTCAGCTGGCGCAGCTGCTCCTCGGCGCGGGCGCGATGGCGCATCTCGCGCTCGACGTTCTTGAACAGCCGGGCGTTGTCCATGGCGACCGCGGCCTGGCCGGCAAGGCTCACAAGGCTCGCCTCCACCGCCGCGCCGAAGCGCCCGGCATCGGAATGGCCGAAGAACAGCCCGCCGATGACCTCGCCGCTGCGCGACCGCACCGGCACCGCCAGATAGCTGCGCACCGGCAGGTGGCCCTCCGGCATGCCCCGGTAGGGCGCGTTGTGGCCGTAGCGCGGATCCGCCGTGATGTCGTCGGACCGGACCACCCCTTCGCCGGCGAAGGTCGGGGCGAAGACCTGGGTGTTGCGCGGCATCGGGAACCTGGAGAAGGCCTCCCGCTCCACCCCCGACAGGGTGTAGAGCATGTAGTGGCCGTTCTTCTCGTCCTGGACGTTGTAGAAGAAGGCGCCGAACTGCGCGCCGGTCAGCGCCACGCCGGCGTCGGTCACCGTCCGGGTCAGCCGGTCAAGGTCGAGTTCGGCCGTGATGGCGGTGCCGGCACGGTTGATGATGGCGAGCGCCTCGGTCTGCGCCCTCAGCGCCTCCAGCGCCTCCTGCTCCCGCCGCTTGGCGAGGACCTGGTCCGTCACCTCCATGGCCGCGCAGACGATGCCCGCGACCTTGCCGGATTCGTCGCGGACCGGCGTGTAGGAGAAGGTGAACCAAGTGTCCTGGGTGCGCCCGTCCCGCATCATCGGGATGAGCAGCTCCTCGTAGAGATGCCCGACGCCCGTCAGGTTGCTTTCCACGATGGGCCGGATCTGGGGCCAGATGTCGGACCAGACCTCCGCGAAGGGGCGGCCGAGTGCCTGGGGGTGGCGTTCCGCGAAGATCGGGATGTAGGCGTCGTTGTAGAGGAAGGCGAGATCCGGACCCCAGGCGACGAACTTCGCCTGCCGCGAATTGAGCGCCATCTCCAGGATCGAGCGCAGCGACGGGGGCCAGGATTCGACGGGGCCGAGCCCGGCGGCCTGGAACCCGGGACGGCGCACCAGATCCCCCACCTCGCCGCCGCCGGCCGGCCAGGCCGCCCGCACCGTCTCCGCACTCTCAGACATCGGTCCTCTTTCCCGAGCCGCCCAACCGGGATCGAAGCTCCTGCCAAGGCGTCTTCCGGCGGACCCGCCACATCCCGGACGGCCAGCCCATCCGCATTCATTCGGATCGCACCATAGTCCCAACCGGGGGAGCGCGTGAACCTCCGAGAAGACATATGCGCCGTTACATTCCTTGGCCCGGCCTTGGCCCGGCGCCGCATGGCGCGAGCGGGCCGCGCCGAGGCGCGGACATGCACGGTGCGGCAACCCCCGGATGCCGCCCTGTCATTCCCCGGCAGGATGGCCCGTCATACGACGTCGCATGAACATGCGCGCGCGACGGGCAATCCCTTCCCGGAACCCGCCGGACTCAGCCGTAAATCGCGTTCGCCCCCCCGAACGCGATGGCGACCACCACCGCAGCCGCGAGCAGCAGCGCCCCAGACCGTGTTCCCCCACCGTTCAACATGGTCCCCTCCCTTTGCTTGTTTTCATTCCAGGCCAACAGCGGGCAAATGCCAAAGTCACGACGCGGGCTGGCGGGGCATGGCGTTCAGTGAGGCAGTTCGGCCCGCTCCTAGCTTGTCCGCAGGGCAAAGGATCGCACCCGAGATGATCGCGCGGCTGCTTCGATACACCCCTGCATGAAGGGGGACACAGGTGCACGGGCAGCACGGCCAGCGATAGCTTGTTTCAATCCACACCTCCGCACGGGAGGTGACACCTTCGCCACGGCCTTCGCCTCGTCCTTCTCCACGTTTCAATCCACACCTCCGCACGGGAGGTGACACGCCGTCGCCCAGCTCGCCCGCCCGGGCGCCACCGTTTCAATCCACACCCCCGCACGGGAGGTGACCGGTGACCGATGAAGCAGTGATTGACCTCTACGTCCGGTTTCAATCCACACCCCCGCACGGGAGGTGACGAAGGTCGGAAACCGGACGGCCTTGATCTGGGAGTTTCAATCCACACCCCCGCACGGGAGGTGACACTCCATCGCCCGAGCGCCAGCTGCCCACTCATCGTTTCAATCCACACCCCCGCACGGGAGGTGACGCGTCGTAGATGGTCTGGGCGGTGGCGCCGGCGCGGTTTCAATCCACACCCCCGCACGGGAGGTGACGCTGCTTCGCAATATGCAGGTCTGGCCGGAACATCGGGTTTCAATCCACACCCCCGCACGGGAGGTGACGCTAATTCATCCCGCCACTGTTGTAAGGCTTAACGGGTTTCAATCCACACCCCCGCACGGGAGGTGACCGTCTCCTGCGAGCGGGTGTTCGACCCCAAGCTCGTTTCAATCCACACCCCCGCACGGGAGGTGACCGCCTCACTGTAAGCCATTGCCCGGCTTGAGAAAACCGCCTCGTTCGCGCGAACCGGGTGCGGGCAGGCTCCGCCGCGTACGTCTTTGCGTGCGGCCTGGCGCCGGGATCCTTGCGATGGCTGGGTTTTCCGCCCGAGCGAACCCTCCGGGGGATTCATGGGCGCTTGGGGTTCGCGCAAGAGGCCGCGCGTCACAGGATCAGCGGCTCTTCCAGGTCGGTGGGGGTGCGGGCGCCGACATGCTCCACCTTGTGCCGGGCGTTGGAGCCCAGCAGGTAGAAGCGCAGGCTGTCGGTACGGTCGTCGATCAGACCGAGGAGTTGGGCGCGCAGCGCGGTCCATTGTGCCGGATCGACCGTGCATTCGAACACCGAATACTGCACGCGCACGCCATGGTCCTGGCAGGCCTTCGCCACGCGGCGCAGGCGCCGACGTCCGGCCTGGGTTTCGGTGGAGACGTCGTAGCAGACGAGGACCAGCACGGCGTCACTTCCACAGGAAGGGCGGGTAGGCGTCGAGGTCGCCGCGCAGGTGCCGGGCCAGCAGCCGGGCCTGGGCGTGCCACATGAGGCCGAAGGGGAGCTTTTCGTTGAGGAAAGGGTGGTTCAGCTCCTCCTTCTTGCGCTTCTGATAGGCGACCAGCACGGCCTTGCGGGCGTCGGGGGCGAGGGCCACGGCGCCGGTCTCCCCGATCTCGAAATCGTCGGGGCCGAGTTCCTGGCGGTTGATCAGGGTCAGCGCCAGCCGGTCGGCGAAGGGCGCGCGGAACTCCTCCACCAGATCGAGCACGAGGGAAGGCCGGCCAGGCCGGTCCGTGTGCAGGAAACCCGCCTGCGGGTCCAGCCCGACCGCCTCCAGCGCACCGCGCACGTCGTGGGTCAGCAGCGTGTAGAGGAAGGACAGCAGCGCGTTGACCCGGTCCAGCGGCGGACGGCGCGAGCGGCCGGCCATGCGCCATTCCGGTTCCTCGCGCCGGATCATCGCGGCGAAGGCGCGGAAATAGGCGGCAGCGGCGTCGCCCTCCACCCCGCGCAGCTGGTCGACGCCCCAATCGGCGCTGAAGGGCCGGTCGAGCTGGGTCAGCGCGCGGCCAATGGCTTCTTCGGCTGCCGCCAGGGCGCCGGTCGGGTCCTCATGGTCGCGGCGGTGGCGGCGCAGCACCGTGCGCTGGTTGGCGAGCTTGCCCGCCAGCACATTGCGGGTGACGGACGCGGCGCGGGCCGGATCGTCCGCCGCCCGATACTGCGCGCGGCGCAGCAGCACGTTGCCCGAGACCGGCCCCTCCACCCGCATCACGAAACGGCCGGCGTCGGACAGAAAGCCGACGCTGATGCCCTTTTCCGCGCAATGGCCCAGCACGTGCGGGCTGGCGCCGACGCTGCCGAAGGCGACCAGCCCTTCCAGCGCGATCAGCGGCACCAGCGTGCGCCCACCGTCCTCCCGCCGCACCTCGATGGCCTCGCCCTCCTTCGACAGGTAGCTGCCGGGGGTGGTGACGTAGAGCGTGTTGAGCAGGCGTTTCACGGCAGGTCTCCCTCGGCGTCGGCGCGCAGCATGCCCGCCAGCCAGGCGGCGGCCGACCGCCCGCCCGCCGGCTTCGGCCGGCAGATCCCCGGCAGGCACAGGGCCTCCAGGGAGCAGGATCGGCATTTCGGCCCCGGCTCGGGCGGCGGGTTGGTCCGGACGGCCAGCATGGCGTGCAGCTCGCGCGCCAGCGATTCCGTCCGCGCGCGGAGATCCGCGTCGAAGGCCACCTCCTGCCGGCGCCGCGTCTCCCCGTAGAAGAGCGCGCCGCCCGGCACCTCCAGCCCCAGCATCTCCTCCAGGCACAGCCCCTGGGCGCAGAGCTGGACGCGGTCGGCGTCGTGCGGCTTGGCCTTGCCGCGCTTGTACTCCACCGGGCAGGGCAGGGGCGGCTGGCCGCGCCGGGAGTGGAACTCCACCACGTCGGCGCGCCCGATCAGTCCCAGCCGCGCGCTGCGCAGGGGCACCCCCCGCGCCACCCGCACCCCGCGCCGCGTCTCGCCGGGCGCGTTGTCCACCCGCTCGTGCAGCACGCGGCCCTCGGCGGTCAGCGCGTTCTCCGCCCAGGCATCCTCCAGATGAATCAACCCGCACTGGCGCGCGCAGAAGGCCAGATGCTGCAACGCCGATAGCGGAGCGAGGCCAGCGTCGGGATCGGTGGCAGGGTCGGCAGCGGGGCCTTCCATCCCTTACAGACGCTCCTCGATCTCCACGCCCGCCGGCAGGTTGTCGCGGTCGATGGTGACGGTGAAGTCGTCGTCGAAGCTGCGCGGTGCCGTCACCCCGTCCTTCACCCTGGCGGTGACCAGCTTGAACAGCTTCTGCGCCGGCGCCTCGCCCAGCGGCGACTTGTGACGGAAGACGACCAGCTTGCGCGCGGCCATCTCGCCGCGCGTGGCGGAGCGGTCCTGCTCGAACATGTTCTCCAGCGCCTTGAAGAACAGCTCCAGGTCGGAGTCGGAAAAGCCGGTCTGCCGCGCGAGGTGCGGGGAGATGAAGCCGTGCGCCCGGTACAGCCCATAGGGCACGATGTATTTCCGCCCCATGGTGCGGTTGTCGCCCTGCTGCTTCTCGGCCTCGGCGGCAGTGGTGACGGCCATGCGGGTGACCGACACCTCCATCGGCACGATGGGGTGCAGGCTTTCCGCGAAGGTGAGCTGCACCGGCCCGCGCACCTGGCCGCAGTTCACGCCGGTGGTCATGACCGCGCCGAAGGTCCGCACGTCGAAGAAGGTCTCGCACATCCATTGCGTGACCTTGCGGGCGTCGCCCTCGCCCTTGGGCAGCTTTCCCTTCTCCGACGCGATGCCGTTGGCCTCGTAGGCGCGGGCGTGCTGGTCGTTCAGGATCGCCTTCTCGCGCACGTAGATCTCATAGCCCTTCTGGCCGGACTGCGTCAGCTCCACGAAGTTGCGGATCTTGCGCTTTAGGGAGACGTCGGTGACCAGCCCCTTGCTGGTTTCCGGGTCGAGGCGCGGCATGTTGCCGGCGTCCGGGTCGCCGTTCGGGTTGCCGTTGCGCACGTCGAACAGATAGACGAACTCGATGCGGGACTCGTGGATGCCCATGGGTTTCACTCCGGATCGGAAAGGGTTTCGGCGGCGTCGGACGGCTCGGCATCCGCGGCCTTGTCGGACTTGCGGTGGGCGCGCTCGTGGTAGTAGCCAAGGAAGAAGAGGCCGCGTTCCTCCAGGCTCAGCGTGGCGGGGAATCCGGTCAGCGGCTCCTGGATCTCGGCAAGGCGCGTGTCCAGCACGCGGGCGAGCCCGGCCTTGCTCCCACGCACCTTCTTCAGGTGCTTCTGCGCCAGATCCAGAAGGAAGGGGAAGGAGGCGCGCGGCGTGGCCGAGGCGGAGCCGATGTGCTTGTCCCGGATGGTGGCGTTGAGGTCGCGCCCTTCGGCGGCGGCCTGCTGGATGCGCTCCAGCACGGCGAAAAGACGGCCGAGCCGGTAGCCAGGATCGGTGCGGGATTCGTCGAGGCCCACGAGATTGTTCCCCTCTTCTTGGATGCCATCGGCCTGGAGGTCCTCGGTCCGGCCATCCCCGGCCAGCCGGGCGCGGCGGGTCAGCACCGCCTTGATCAGCGCGACGCGCGGGTGGTTGACGACCTGATCGGCGCGGATGCGGTCGAGCAGCACCGCCAGCACGCTGGCGGGGTAGGAGCCGCCGCTCAGCATCGCGCGCAGAAGGTCGCCGTAGAGCTTGGCGAGCCCCTCGTCGTTCGGGTCGGGCTTGGCGTTGTCGCCGTCGCCCCGGTACTTGACCTTGGTCTCCATGGCGAGCGCCCAGAGCGACGGGAACTCCGGCTGCCAGTCCCACTGGCGGACCAACCGGATGTCGGACAGATGCTCCGCCACGCGGTCGGCCATGACGCCCAGCCTGTCGCTGCTCCAGAAGCGCACCGCCAGCCGCGCCGCGTTCGGCGACAGGCCCAGCACGAAGAAACGCGCGCCCTGCTCGTCCGGCGGCATGGCCTTGCGCCCCTGGGCGAGCCGTTGCAGGGCGCTCCGGACCGCCTCGGCGCGGGTCTCGTCCTCGGCGGAGAATTCCGGTCGGGCGGCGGCGGCGAAGTCGGATTCGAACTGCGTCGGCCGGTCGGTCCAGAAGACGACCGACACCGGGCCGATGACCAGATGGCGCTTGCCGCGCTGGCTCAGCAGATGGTTCAGGGCCGAGGTGTAGCCATGCGCCACGCGGGCGGAGACGGGGGCGTTGAGGTTCTGCGCCTTGCCGTAGGATTCGTAAGCCCCGGCGTTGAAGGAAACCAGCGCGGCACCCGCCATCTGCGCGCCCGGCACGCCCTTGACGGCGGGGTGCGTCGGCGCGATGGGCTGGTCCATCTCGCCGGTGGCGAGACACTGGCCGGTGACCGCCCCGACCGCGTCCGCCTCCATGGCGCGCTCCCAGGCGGCCTGGATTTCCGGCGAGTCGTGGACGTAGTCGTCATCGTTGATCATGCGGAAGACGAGCCAGCCGGACAGGATCTCCGGATCGCTCATCTCCGGCGTCACGCCGGGCGTCCAGCTCCGGAAGAAGGCGAGCACCGCGCGCGCCCAGGGGTGATCGACGTCGTTCAAGACGGCTTCGTGCCGCTCCCGCGAGGCCGCGAACTGGTCCAGGGCGCGGTCCGCCTTGCCCTCCGCCGTGCCGAACAGGTAGCCGGCGGAATCGCACAGGAAACCCGCCTTGATGCCGGAGGTCCGGCGCGGCGGCTGCGGCACGTCCAGCAGGCTCGGGCGCTTGACCGTCTTGCCCTTCTTGCCGGTCTCCTCGTCGCGCCGTTCGTCCCGCACGGCGAAGACGCTGCCGTCCGGCTTAAGCACGATGCAGCCGGTCACCTTTTCCAGCGAATAGCCGTAGGGCGGGAGCGTGCCGGCGTCGCGCAGCCGCTCGTAAAGGCGATGGAGTTCGGTGATGATCATAGGCCGCTCCGCCGCAGGCAGGCCTGGACGTCCAGCACACCGTCCACCAGTTCCGCGCGGAAGAAGCGCGGCGTCATGCCGTCCGCGAAGTCGATCTCATGCAGCATCCAGCCCAGGTCGCGGGTGCCGCGCAGGTCGTCCGGCGGGTCGGGCGGGATCTCCGGGGCCGGCTCGAAATAGGCGGGGAACTCGCGGCAGCCGAAACAGGGCTGCCAGACGCACTGCCCCTTGGCGATGCGCCGGCGCGCCATCTCCGCGTGCTTGCCGGGATTGTCCTGCGGCCCGGCCCGGCCGGTCATCTCGAAATGCGCGTCGATGACGTAGTCCACGTCGCGCAGGAAGACGCTGGCGCGCTGCTGCCGGTCCTCCTCCGGGTGGAGCGCGACCGCCGCCCCGCCGGCCATCGCCTGCCGCGCCGAGGCATAGGACGCCTTCGACGCCACCTCGTTGCGCCGCACCGTGTCGAAGCGGATCGGCTTCAGCACCCGGATCCGGTCCACGACCCAGCGGATGGCTGGCTTCCAGTGAATGGCTTCGAGAATGCCGCACGCGGCGGACGGCGTGATGATGTCGTAGGAGACCCGCTCTGCCTTCATTTCCGGGCGAGAGAACAGAGCGCGGTCACCGTGAACGCGAACAGTTATGCCGTTGGGCATAATCTTCCTCACCGCCCATGTTGTTCATGGGCCAATGCTGTTCTTTATAATCAATCCCTGTCAAGATCTAGAAAACACCGCCATATTGGTTAATATATCTTAACACAAGACCAAACATTACTTCGCACACCTACGACTTGGTGAGAGAAAAACTACTGAATATTCTCCAACTCCATACGGTCCCTCGGGTCACGCGCGTCCAGCCCAAGCTTCAGGTCGTAGCGCTTGGGGTCGGTCAGCAGGAGGAACTCTCCTTTTTCGCCGACGGCTTTAATGACCTCGGCGGCCATCAGCCGGTCGAGCTGCCCGCGTGGAATGGTGACGGTGTAGCGTTGCAGCTTGCGGGCGAAGGAGCCGGGATGCGGGCTGGCCTGCAAGGCGGCGGCCCAGTCCCGCGCCTCTTCCGTATAGGGGGTGATGACCGCCACCTGTTCGTTGTCGATCAGGTGGAAATCGGCGGCCACGGAACGGAAGGGCAGGGAGTCACGCCGGGTGCAGGCCGCGAAGCGCTTCCAGGCCTCCGCGAGGTCGTAGGGATCGCCGCCGCTGCCCGTGCGCTTGCGCTTGTCCGCGCCGTAGAGCCGGCGGAAATAGGCCGACAGCACGTCGGGGTGCAGGGCCTCGGCCCAGTCCCGGCCGCTCATGAGTTCTTCGGTGATGTCGCGCCGCCGTTTCAGGTCGGCGAGGCCGTTCCGCCGCGCCGTCTCGAACACCACGACGCGGCCCAATCCGCCCTCCAGCCGTCCCTCCCGGTTGCAGCGCCCCGCGCTCTGGGCGATGGAGTCGAGCCCGGCCATGGCTCGCAGAACCAGGGGGAAATCGACGTCCACGCCCGCTTCCACGAGCTGCGTGCTGACCACCCGGCACGGGCGCTTGGCCTCCAGGTCGGCGCGGATGGCGGCCAGCACGGTGGACCGGTGTTCGGCGCACATGGCGGCGGAGAGGTGATACAGGCCGTCCACCCCTCGCTCCTCCAGCGCCCGGTACAGCTCGGCGGCGTGGCCGCGCGTGTCGAGCACGCAGAGCGCCTGACCGGCCCCCTTCATACGGTCGGCCTTCTCCATGCGGTCGGCCAGCGCCTCGTCGTCGAGCAGCCCGGCATGCTCCACCGCGACGCGCCTCATGGCCTCGTGCAGGTCCGGGGCGCCGGCCTCCGGCATGATCGGCCGGATGCCGGACAGGCCGAAGGACAGCGGCTTGTCCAGGTCGAGCGCGGGCTGGGTCGCGGTGCTCAGCAGGACGGTGCAGCCGTAATCGCGGATCAGCGCGTCGAGCAGGGCGAGGCAGGGGCGCAGGTGGGGCAGGGGAAGGAGCTGCGCCTCGTCCAGCACGATGACGGAGCGGGCGACGTTGTGCAGCTTGCGGCAGCGCGAGGGGCGGGCGGCGAAGAAGGATTCGAAGAACTGGACGGCGGTGGTGACGGTGACCGGCGCGTCCCAGTTCTCCGCCGCCAGCTTGTGCCGGTCGGGGCCGATCCCTTCCTCATCGCCCTCCTTGTAGCCGCCGCGCGGGCTGTAGGCGGAGTGATGCTCCAGCACCGCGCCGGGCAGACCGAGGAAGGCCTCGTTCCGGAAGACCTCCGCCGTCTGCTCGATGATCGACAGGTAGGGGATAACGTAGATCACGCGGCGCAGCCCGTGGGCGAGCGCATGGTCCAGCGCGAAGGACAGCGATGACAGGGTCTTTCCGCCGCCCGTCGGCACGGCGAGCGAGAAGAAGCCCGGCGAAAGGCCGGCGGCGCTCCGGCAGCGTTCCAACACCTCGGCGCGGATGCGGTTGACGGGGGAGGGGCTGGCACCGGCCGCCTTCACCGCCAGATGCAGCCGCAGGGCCGCCGCCAGCGTCGGCAAGTCCAGCTGCCCGCCGCGCAGGGCCGCCGTCTCGGGGTCGGTGTAGCCCTCCGTCGCCAGCGCGTCGGCATCGGTCAGGCAGGAGAAGAGCATGCGCGTGAACAGCGCCTCAGCGAAACAGTCGGCCATCCGAGAAGCCGACAGTTCGGGCGGAAGCAGGGCGGCGACCTCCTCCTCGAACCCCGCGCGGGAGGGCTCGCCGACCTTCGGCTTGGCGAGGCGTGCCGCCAGGGTGCCGCCATCGACGCTGCCGCCCCCGGCGCCGCCGCCATCCGGAAGGCCGGCGTGGTGGCCCGCCACCGCATAGGCCAGCGCCCAGCCGGGCAGGGCGTTCCGGCCATAGCGCTCCAGCGCGAACAGGGCGCCGGCCGTGGAGTGATCGACCCGGCCGGGCTCGTCCTTCAGCAATCGTTGGAACGCGTCCGCGTACTTGCCCGCGTCGTGCAGCAGGCCAAGGGCACGCGCCAAGGCCGTCACCCGGTCATCCCCGGGGATCATCCCCGCCGCGAACGCCTCCGCCCGCGCCGCCACACGCAGCAGATGGAGGCGCAGAGGCTCCTTCGGTTCCTCTGGATTTTTCGGCGTATGGGCATACCATTCCATGATGCGCCTCCCGCTGTTCGGTCCTGCGAGGGATGGTGGTACAGATAATCCACCTTCACAATTCCCGCATGCGGACAAGCCGCCGCGCGAACCCCAAGCGCCCATGAAATCCCCAGGAGGTTCGCGCGATCCCGAAAACCAAGCGCATCAATGGATTGGGCCTTGCGCCCGCGAGAACCTTTCGGAGAGAACGCCAAAAATAGCGACCTTCGCGCAAGCGTTCGGATTTCATTCGTCAGAACAACGAGTTACAATGAAGCGGTGTAACAGGGGCAAAAGGCCGGGCAGTCACGGCTGGGCAGCGCGCTGGCGAATGATGTCGGGCAGGTAAGAGACGTGTTCGCTGTCCGGCACGCCAAGGTGATGGCCGAGGAAGTCCCAGAAGGCGATGCCGAGCTTGGCGCAGGTTTTCATCAGGCCGAGGAAGCCGTCGCGTGCGTCACGTCCCTGGTCGGACCGGGTGCCGCCGCTTACCTTGCGGCGCGTGACGTGACCGCGCAGGTCATTCTCCGAGCCATTGGTGTGCAGGGGAATGTCGGGACGGTCGAGCACGCGCAGCAGTTCCTTCCCGTTGGCCCGCAGCCTTGCGAGCAGGCGGTCCAGGGTGGAAAAGCCGGTCCGGCGCTGGAAGATGCGCTCGAAGCGCGCCCGCAGTTGCGCCCGCCGCCGTGGGGTGGGGGCTCTCTGATAGGTCTTGAGGTCGGCATAGAACCACCAGATCAGCGAGCGGACGTGCTGCTGGGCGGTGTGCTGGGCCGGGGTGAAGGTGTCGAGCTTGTGCACCAGCCGTTCGGCATGGACCCAGCACAGCGCGTGCAGGCCGACGTCGAACTGGCCGGCATCGTCGCTGACGATGACCGTGTCCGGCAGCAGGCCATGGGCGTTGATGCTGCCCCACAGCGCTCCTTCGGTGGCCAGCCGCACCGGGTCGAGCTGATGGGCACGGGTCGGCCAGTCCAGCCGGCGCAGATGGTCCAGCCACGTGGCCTCATCGGCGAAGCGGCGTGTGGACTGCGCCTCCAGCCGGGCAACCGCGCCCAAGGGCACGCCGCGCTTGCGCATGTACTCCAGCGCCGCGGCGTTGATCACGTAATCCTCGTGGCCGGCGCGCAGCAGTTCCAGGAAGTTCAGCCGGCTCTTGGAGCCTGTGGTCACGAAGGCGGTGAAGCGGTCGTCGCCCAGCTGCGTGCACACGCCGTTGGCGCCCTTGTGGCGTGCGCCGGTGTCGTCCACGGTGAGCCAGGACGCCGTCTCCAATCCGGCCCGCAGCACCGCGCCGGCCTCCTCCAGCATGGTGCTGTTCCGGGTGAGCAGGCGCACGATCTGGCGCTTGGAGACGTCGAGGCCCAGATCGCCAAGCAGGGCGGCCAGGCGAGGAATGGTGGTTTGGCCGCGGTGGTATTGGAACAGCACGAAGCGCTGCAACTCCGGGCCAAGATGGCCGGCGATCCCGGCCGGCAACGGCGCCAGCACACACCGCCCATCCGGCGTGGCCCAGCGTTCCCGGCGGAAGCGGATGCGCCGTGCCCGCAGTTCCAGCTCTTGGACGGTGAAGTCCTCATAACCCTTGAAGCGCGACCCTTCCGGCACGGCCGCGGACAGGACGCGATCCTCGCAGGCCACCCTCTTGGACACCTTGCCAGCCCGCCCGCGCCGCCGGCGCGGCCGCCCTTCGGCCGAAGCCCCTGTCGCCGCTTCCATGCCGCTCGGCTTGCCGGCCGGCTTGATCTCCGGCTTGCCCTTCACGCCTTTCAGCTGCGCCACCTCGGCACGCAGCTCTGCCACCATCTGCTTCAGGGCGGCATTCTCCGCCAGCAGACGTTCCAGCAGGGCTTCAAGGTCGCCACGCGACAGGCCGGACAAAGACGGGCGTTCCGCGCTCGGCATGCCAATACACATCGCCCGATCCACGCTGATGGCAACCCCTCAGCCCAGCTCAGTGCCCGGCCTTTTGCCCCTGTTACGAAGCGGTCACCCCTCATGCGGGGGTGTGGATTGAAACCTCGAGCGGGTGCATGTCGCTCCGGTTGATGTTCTCGTCACCCCTCATGCGGGGGTGTGGATTGAAACGGAAATCTGTGTCGGGTCGAGCCCCTCGAAAAGCTGGTCACCCCTCATGCGGGGGTGTGGATTGAAACGTGCTTGTTTTCAACGGCACAGCGGAGGAGGTGAGTCACCCCTCATGCGGGGGGGTGGATTGAAACCGGTGTCACCTGTGCTAAAGCACATCAAGTGGGCGTGCACGCCTCATCCAGGAGTGCAGTTCAAAACAACCGGCCACTTCGGGTGAGAGTGGACGGGCGTAACGGCCGGGGAAGCGCCCCGCACCCACATGCCCGTCCCAGAAACACAAGCAATCCCGGAGGCGCCCCGGTGCGGGCGCCGCCGGTGCGGCGTCAGCGCTTGCCGATCAGGTCCAGCAGGTACTTGCCGTAGCCGTTCTTGGCGAGCGGCTTGGCCAGTTCTGCCAGTTCCGCGTCGCCGATGTAGCCCATCTGGTAGGCGACCTCCTCGATGCAGGCGATCTTCAGGCCCTGGCGCTCCTCCACCGTCTTCACGAATTCCGAGGCCTGGAGCAGCGAGGCGTGGGTGCCGGTGTCGAGCCATGCGAAGCCGCGGCCCATCAGCTCCACGCGGAGCGTTCCCTCCTCCAGGTAGCGGAGGTTGACGTCCGTGATCTCCAGCTCGCCGCGTGGCGAGGGCTTGATGGTCTCGGCGATGCGGACGACGCGGTTGTCGTAGAAATAGAGACCGGTCACGGCGTAGTTGGAGCGCGGCTTGGCCGGCTTTTCCTCGATGCTGACGGCCTTGCCGGCGGCATCGAACTCGACCACGCCATAGCGCTCCGGATCCTGCACGCGGTAGCCGAAGACGGTCGCGCCCTCGGCTTGCGCGGCGGCGCGGCGGAGCTGGTCGGTCAGGCCGTGGCCGTAGAAGATGTTGTCGCCGAGCACGAGGCAGACCGGGTCGTCGCCGATGAACTCCCGCCCGATCAGGAAGGCCTGCGCGAGCCCCTCGGGCTTGGGCTGCACCGCGTACTGGATGCGGATGCCCAGATGGCTGCCGTCGCGCAGCAGGGTCTGGAACAGCGCGTTGTCCTGGGGGGTGGTGATGATCAGGATGTCGCGGACGCCCGCCAGCATCAGCGTGGACAAGGGGTAATAGATCAGGGGCTTGTCGTAGATGGGGAGAAGCTGCTTGCTGACCACATGGGTCACTGGGTAGAGCCGGGTGCCGGATCCGCCGGCCAGAATGATGCCCTTCATACGAAAACTCCCGAAAAACGCGTCCATGGCCCGTCGGCGGCGCAGATTGGCACCCGTCCGGCGGCGGCGGTCAAGCGCTTCTTGCGCGGAACCCCCTTTCCTCCTCTACCGGCATCCTTGCCAGTGGCCGTCCATGCGCTATAACGGGACCAAAGGTGCCGGACCCGGCGCCGGGACGCGGTTCCATATCCGAGGGCAAAGCATGGTTGACTATTACGAGATGGTCGAAGAGGCCTGGAAGCTGAGCGACGCCGCGCGCGACTACGTGAAGAACGCCGGTCGCGAGGTGGACAACGCCGAGCTTTGGGAGAAGATCTTCGTCCCCTCGGGCCTGATCGACCTGGAACGGACCAAGCGCGAGGGCGGCCAGCCGCTCCAGAAGATCTTCTTCACGAATCCCTACGGCCTTCAGTACCGCACCGACCACAAGGACTGGATCCCCTTCCGCCACGGCGCGCTGGATCCGGAATATCTGAAGATCTGACGGACCGGGGGCGGAAGCCCCCTTTTCCGAGCACAGCGGCCCGTCGCCGTACCGGTCTCACCGCACTCATACGATTTTCATGAAGTCCTGACCTGTGGTCAGGACTTCCGCGCCATGGGGCGCGGGGCCGCAGTCGCGGCCCCATACCGGGTTCGGAGGTCGGAATTTCCCGAACCCGGTATGATTTCACCGCACGGGCAGGCGGCGTTCCATCTCCGCGAACGGCCGCCCGTCGCGGGTCAGGGTGACGACGGCGCGCAGGCTGCCGGTGCTGGGCCAGCCCTCCTTCGGGCGGCGCAGGCCCGCGAAGGCGAACTGGCTGACCTTGCTGTCCTTCTGCGTCTCCTCATGGTCGAAGAGCGCGCGCCCCGCCTCATCCAGGATCCGCACGCGGCGGCGGTCGCCGGCCAATGCGCCCATCACGTCGGTCCAGACCACGAGGAGCGGGGCGTCCGCGGGCAGGGCCTCCATGTCATAGGCGCCCCGGCGCGCCTGTTCCGGCTCCGGCCGCTCCACCGCCAGCCCGACCGACAGCAGCGCCGTCTCGATGTAGCGCAGGTCCTCCGGGCGGACCCACATCGTCCCGTCCTCGGGCGGGGCGGCGCCGGCCGCCACCGTGGCCGGCCTGCCCCCGGGGGGGCAGGCCGGAGCGCCCGCGGCGTCCATGCCCTTGCCCGTGAAGGGATCCACCGCCCGGCCCTCGTGCCGGACCTCGAAATGGACGTGCGGGAATTCGGTGAAGCCGGACAGGCCGATCTCGCCGAGCGGCTGGCCGGCCCGCACCCGGTCGCCGGGCTTCACCGCGACGCTGCCGCGCTTCATGTGGCCGTACTGCGTTTCCCAGCCGTTCCCATGCATCAGCACGACGCTGTTGCCGGCCTCGCGGTTCTTCACCGCCTCGGGCCCTGTGGTGCGGATGTTGACGTCCTCCATCCCGTCGCGGACGGCGCGCACGACCCCGTCGGCCGCAGCCAGCACCGCCACGCCCCGCTCCATCGCCCGGTAGTCGGGAAGCCGGACGTCCGTGCCCTTGTGCCCCTCGTAGCTGAGCCGGCCGCAGGCGAAATCCAGGCGTCCCGGACCGGGATCATGATCGACGTAGTTCTGGATGAAGCAGTCGCGGCCGATCTCGCAGGCGGCGGGAAGCGTGAAACGGGGCGTCGCCGCGGCCGGTTTGGCGGCAGCGGCCCGCGCGCCGGCCCATGCGAGAATGAGGAGCGCCAGCCCGCCCACGCCGGCCCATGCGCTCCGCTGCCCTATGCCGATGAAACCCGCCATGCCCGATCGCCCTCGCCAATGATGCCCTTGCGGCATCAGACGTGGGGGCGGGGCCGGCGGAATGGAACCCTCAGCGGTTCGCGGCGGCCACCGCGGCGGCGGCTTGCCGGCGGGCTTCCATCGCGGCGCGCGCGCCGCGCCGGGTGCAGTAATATTCGAAAAAACCCTCGTGCTTCAGCAGCGTCGCGCACTCCTCGGGCGGCACCTGGCCGCTGACGATGCAATCGTACAGCATCGGGAAATGGTCGGGGTTGGTCGTCTTCACCGTCAGTGATTCGTGATGCATGGCACGGCCTTCGCTGCTCGTTCCCGGTCGGGCCGACGGGCCGGACACGGGACAACACCGGTGACAACACCCCCGCCGGGGCGAGGTTCCGCAGCCAAGCCGCGTGTTCCGCGCGGACGCGCAAGTCACAATACGGTCCCGCCACGCCGCGCCCCGCTTCCCTTGCGCCGCCATTGCAAAAGATTTAAGACTTTTGTCCAGTGATTGGTTTCTTTCCCGAATGGATCCTTCCGCCATGACCGGAACTCTGCGCGATTTCTCCAAGCCCGTCATGGACCTGAACGGCAAGTCGGTCCTGGTGACCGGCGGGACCGGTTCCTTCGGCAAGGCGATCACCCGCTACATCCTGGAACGCTTCGCCGTCCGCCGGCTGGTCGTCTTCTCCCGCGACGAGCTGAAGCAGTTCGAGATGGAACGGTCGCTGCCGGTCGCGAAGCACCCGGCGCTCCGCTACTTCATCGGCGACGTGCGCGACCAGGGCCGGCTGACCTCGGCCATGCGCGGCATCGATTACGTCATCCACGCCGCGGCGATGAAGCAGGTGCCGACGGCCGAATACAACCCCTTCGAATGCATCCGCACCAACGTCATCGGCGCCGAGAACGTCGTGCAGGCGGCGATGGAGGCCGGGGTGCAGAAGGTGCTGGCCCTGTCCACCGACAAGGCGGCGAACCCCATCAATCTCTATGGCGCCAGCAAGCTGGCGTCGGACAAGATCTTCGTCGCCGCGAACAACGTGTCGGGCTTCGGCGGCACCCGCTTCGCCGTGGTGCGCTACGGCAACGTGATCGGCTCGCGCGGGAGCGTGGTGGAACTGTTCGGCACGCTGCTGCGCGAGGGCGCGCGCGAGATCCCGATCACCGACCCGCGCATGACGCGCTTCTGGATCACGCTGAACCAGGGCGTCGGCTTCGTGCTGTCCTCGATGGAGATGATGCAGGGCGGCGAGCTGTTCGTGCCGAAGATCCCCAGCATGCGCATCGCCGACCTCGCCGCCAGCATGGCGCCGGGCCTGCCCCACCGCGCGATCGGCATCCGCCCGGGCGAGAAGCTGCACGAGGTGCTGATCTCCGAGGACGACGCCCGCCTGACGCTGGAACTGGACGACCGCTTCATCGTGCAGCCGGCCTTCCCCTTCTGGCGCGCCGAGCCCTACCAGCGCAGCGGCGCCCACCCGGTGCCGGAGGGCTTCTCCTACACCAGCGACCGCAACACCGAATGGCTGTCGGCCGAGGCGCTCCAGCAGCTCATCGCGTTGGGCACGCCGGGGGCGTGAACACACGGCGGAGGGGAATCCCATGGCGGCCGGAAACGACGGGAACGCGGGTGGACGCGCCTTGCCCTATGGGCGGCAGAGCGTGGACGAGGAGGACGTGGCAGCCGTCGTCGCGGCGCTGCGCGGCGATTACCTGACCACCGGCCCCCTGGTGGATGCCTTCGAGCGGCGGCTGGCTGGCATCGTCGGCGCGCCGCAGGCCGTGGCCTGCGCGAACGGCACGGCGGCGCTGCACTTGGCCATGCTGGCGCTCGGGATCGGCCCGGGCGACGTGGTGGTGGTTCCCGCCATCACCTTCCTCGCCACCGCCAACGCGGCGCGCTTCGTCGGGGCGGAGGTCGCCTTCGCCGACGTCGATCCCGACAGCGGGCTGATGGAGGCCCGGCACCTGGCCGAGGCGCTGGACCGGGCGCGGGCGCTGGGACGGCCGCGCGCCGCCGCCATGGTGCATCTGAACGGCCAGTCGCCGGACATGGGGCCGCTGGCCGCCACCGCGCGCGACGCCAGCCTGTTCCTGGTGGAGGACGCCTGCCACGCGCTGGGCACCGCGATCCACACGGAGGAGGGGGAGGTTCCCGTCGGGGCCTGCGACCGGTCGGACCTGGCCGTCTTCTCCTTCCATCCGGTCAAGACGGTGACCACGGCGGAGGGCGGCGCCGTGACCAGCCGGGATCCCGCGCTGGACCGCCGGCTGCGGCTGTTCCGCAACCACGGCATGGTGCGCGATCCCGCCGGCCTCACGCTGCCGGAGCTGGCGCTGGACGAGGCGGGAGGGACCAACCCCTGGTACTACGAGATGCAGGAGCTGGGCTTCAACTACCGTCTGAACGACGTGCAGTGCGCGCTCGGCCTTGCCCAGCTCGGCAAACTGGACCGCTTCGCGGCGCGGCGGCGCGCCCTGGCCGACCGCTACGACCGCGCGCTCGCCCCGCTGGGCCCGCTGCTGCGGCCCGTGCCGCGCAGCCCCGGCTGCCGCGCCGTGCCGCACCTCTATCCCGTGCTGGTCGATTTCGCCGCCGGCACCGGGCGCGCGGCGCTGATGCGCGCGCTCGCGGCGCGTGGGGTGGGGACGCAGGTCCATTACATCCCCGTGCCCTGGCAGCCCTATTACCGCGACCGTTACGGCCTCGCCGACCTGCCGGGCGCGCGGCGCTATTACGAGCGGGTTCTGTCCCTGCCGCTCTTCGCGGACATGGAGGAGGCCGACGCCGACCGCGTCGCCGCGGCCCTGGCGGAGCTGCTGCCGGCCGGCGCCTGACGCGCTTTCCGGCCCAGCTCATTTTCCAGCCGGAACGGTCCGCCGGCTGTCCTGTTGGCCGACGAGCAAGGAGCGGTCCCAACCTGCAAGGAAACACGGGGGACCACCCCAGCAAGCGCCAAGGCCACTGACAGGGTGAAGGATCATGTCGAGAACGACAGGCAACACGGACCGCCACCATGGCGGACCCGGCAGCAGCCAGCAGAACGCCGATAAGCCCAAAGCTGACGACCATAACGGCCCCGCCCCCGGAGAGCCCACGAATTCGGACCGCAGCGGGGCATCGAGTGGCGGCGGCGAGCGCGACCGGCACCACACCCACGACCCCGCCACCAAATCCTGAACGGCACGGCCCCGCCTCCTCCGACCGGATGGGCAGGCGGGGCATCCTGGCCATGGCCGGACGCCGTCATCCCATTCCGCAGGCCCGGGATCATGGCGATCCGCAAGATGGACCGCCCCAGCTTGAGCATCTCCGAGAAGGGGGCATGAGCGGCCCCGGGCCGGTCCGTTTTCTGCCTCCATTCTTGCCCCACATCCGTCCACGCCCAGCTTGTATCAATGGTCACTACCCCCATCGATAGTGACAGGGCGCATGATGGCCACGCCGACCTCCTACGAACAGTACATGCTGGAGCTGATCAACCGGGCTCGCGCCAACCCTGCCGCCGAGGCCACCCGCCAGGGGATCGACCTCAACCAGGGGCTGGCACCCGGCACCATCTCGACGGCCGCGAAGGCCCCTCTGGCCTGGGACCCGTTGCTCCTCGACTCCGCCCGCGCCCATTCGACATGGATGCTCGACACGGACAGCTTCAGCCATACCGGCGCCGCGAACAGCTCGCCGGGCGACCGCATGAAGGCTGCCGGCTATGCGTTCAGCGGCAGCTGGAGCTGGGGCGAGAACATCGCCATCCGCTGGGGCGCTGGAACCGCCATCAGCGCATCGAGCGTCGAGGCCATGGAAAGTGGCCTCTTCAAGTCGGCCGGTCACCGCACCAACCTGATGAAAGACACGTTCCGCGAAATTGGAATCGGTCTGCAGACGGGCGAGTATCAGGGCTCGACCGGCATGACCGGAACCCAGAACTTCGCCAGGACGGCCGGTAACCCTTTCCTGACCGGCGTCACCTTCGACGACAGGGACGGCGACAATTTCTACGATCCGGGCGAAGGGCTGGGCGGCGTCGCGATCAAAGCCGTTTCTTCGGCCGGCACCACCTACCAGGCCACAAGCTGGACGTCCGGCGGCTACGGGATGGAGCTGCCGGCGGGCAACTACACGGTGACCTTCTCCGGTGGCGGAATTCCCGGCACCATCACCAAGACCGCGTCCATCGGCGCGAACAACGTCAAGCTGGACCTGAACCAGGACGCCGGCACGGCTCCCGCTCCGGTCATCACCCCTCCGGCCCCGGTGCAGGACACCATGCCCGACAGCATCACGGTGAGCGCGAAGGGCGCCGGCAACGCGCACTTCACCCTGCTGGTGGACGGCAAGAAGATCGGCGAGGGCACGACGGTCTCGACCACGAAGGACTTCACCTTCAAGACCGATGTCGCCGATCTTCAGGCCCACAAAGTTCAGATTCAATTCGACAATGATGGTGTCGTCAACGGCGTGGACCGCAATCTGAACATCAGCAAGATCGTCATCAACGGCAGGCCGGTGCTGCCGACCGACGGCATCGTGACCTACGACAAGGGCGCCCTGGACGGCCGCGACGTGGTCAGGGGCCAAGCGAACCTGTGGTGGAACGGCACGCTGGTCGTGAACGCCGACAAAAGCTTCTTCGATCCTGGCCAGCAGACCGTTTACGCCCACCTTGCGGGCCAGAATCAAACGGTGGCCGGCGCTTATGGTGAAGCACAGGACGTCCGGCACGATCCATTCAACCTGCATCATCTCGAACTGACGCCGATGAGCTTGAAACACTTCGGCTCTGACCATGCCGGGACGGCGAACCCTTTCGAGGGTCCGCACCATGTCGGCCAAGGTTATCTCGACATGATCGCGTGACCGGCCGGCTGCGGTTCACGCTGGGTGCCATCGGCGTCTGCCCTGAAAGCCGCATCCTACGGCCCTGCCGATGATCCCGGCCGCGCCGGCAACCCGACAGCGGCTCGGAAAAGAAAAAAGCCCCGCCATCCGATGAGGACGGCGGGGCTTTTTGGTCGGCGCCGTTCAGGCCCGGACGGGCATCGCGGCGGTCAGTTCCGCGACCACCTCGGCGACCGGCTCCTCCCAGGGGCGCAGCCGCACGCCGAAGGTCCGTTCCAGCTTGGTGCAGTCGAGCACCGAGTTGGCCGGGCGGCGGGTCGGGGTCGGGTAGTCGGCGGTGGCGATGGCGTGCACGACCGGCCGCCGGCCGAGCGCCGGGGCGGCGAGGTCGAAGATGCGCTCCGCGAAGCCGTGCCAGGTCGTGGCCCCGGCGCCGGCGAGGTGGTAGGTGCCCCAGGGGGCGTCCTCGCCGGTCAGGAACCGCATGGCGACCGGCACCGTGGCCCGCGCGATCTCGGCGGCGGCGGTCGGGCAGCCGTGCTGGTCGGCGACCACCCGCAGCTCGTCGCGCTCCGCGCCGACGCGCAGCATCGTCTTCGCGAAATTATGGCCGAAGGCGCTGTAGACCCAGGCCGTGCGCAGGATGGCGTGGCGGGGCTGGGCCGCGCGCACCGCGCGCTCCCCGGCCTCCTTGCTGGCGCCATAGACGCCCAGCGGGTTGACCGCGTCCTCCTCCGTCCAGGCGCCGGCCTTGGAGCCGTCGAAGACGTAGTCGGTGGAGTAGTGGATCAGCGGGATGCCGCGCTCGCCCGCCGCCTCCGCCATGTGGCGCGGGGCCTCGGCGTTGACGGCGAAGGCCGCCTCCGGCTCGGACTCCGACCGGTCGACCGCCGTGTTGGCGGTCGCGTTGATGACGAGGTCCGGCGCCGCCGCGGCGAAGAAGCCGCGCACGGAGGCCGCGTCCGTGATGTCGAGGTCGGCGCGCCCGGCGCTGACCAGCTCGACACCCTGCGGCCAGGCGGCCCGCGTCAGTTCGCGGCCGACCTGGCCGGTGTTGCCGACAACCAGGATCTTCACGTCGTCGATCCTCAGCCGGCCAGGCCCAGGCGGTCGCCGCCATAGACCTTCTCGCGCAGCGGCTCCCACCAGGAGCGGTTGGCGAGGTACCAGTCCACCGTCTTGCGCAGGCCGGTCTGGAAGGTCTCCTTCGGCTCCCAGTCAAGCTCGCGCTTGATCTTGGCGGCGTCGATGGCGTAGCGCAGGTCGTGGCCGGGGCGGTCGGTCACGTAGGTGACCAGATTCGCACGCGGGCCGCTCTTCAGCGGCGGCGCCACCTCGTCCAGCAGCGCGCAGATGGCGGTCACCACGTCGATGTTCCGCATCTCGTTGTTGCCGCCGATGTTGTAGGACTGGCCGGGCAGCCCCTTGCTCAGCACCGTCCACAGCGCGCTCGCGTGGTCCTCCACATAGAGCCAGTCGCGGACGTTCAGGCCCTTGCCATAGACCGGCAGGGGGCGGCCCTCCAGCGCGTTCAGGATGGTCAGCGGGATCAGCTTCTCCGGAAACTGGCAGGGGCCGTAGTTGTTGGAGCAGTTGCTGATCACCACCGGCAGGCCGTAGGTGTGGTGCCACGCGTTCGCCAGATGGTCCGAGGCCGCCTTGCTCGACGAATAGGGCGAGCGCGGGTCGTAGGGCGTCTCCTCGGTGAAGTAGCCGGTCTCGCCCAGCGAACCGTACACCTCGTCGGTCGAGACGTGGTGGAAGCGGAAGGCCGCGCGCGCCGCCTCGTCCAGGCCGCGCCAGTAGCCGACGGCGGCGTCGAGCAGCGTGTAGGTGCCGACGATGTTGGTGTTGATGAAGGCGCCCGGCCCGTCGATGGAGCGGTCCACATGGGATTCCGCCGCCAGATGCATGATCGCGTCGGGGCGGTGGCGCTTCAGCAGATCCGCGACCCGCGGACCGTCGCAGATGTCCACGCGCTCGAAGGCATAGCGGGGGTTGCCCTCGACGGGCTTCAGCGAGGCAAGGTTCGCGGCGTAGGTCAGGACATCGACGTTCACCACCTCGACGTCGGTGTTGTCGATGAGATAGCGAATAACCGCCGAGCCGATAAAGCCCGCGCCGCCCGTGATGAGAACCTTCACCGCAGTGCCTCGAATGCCGTTTAAAATCGGGGAAACCCCTGTTGGGGACCCGCAAGAACCTATAATCTCGACCGTCTTTTTTCAAATGAATCCGAGTCGAAAAAGCTGTGGAATGGCTGTGTCGCAGCCCAGCTTCCGTTTCAAGCCATCCCGTCCGGCAATCGACCTTCTGGTCTTTTCCGGCCGTCGTGACGCATAATCCGCCCATCCCTCCCCAATTCCGCTTCCAAGGCCCAATGCTCAGCCATCTCGACGAACTCGAAGCGCGCAGTGTCTACATCCTGCGGGAAGCCTACAACCGCATCCAGCCGCTCGGCATGCTCTGGTCCATCGGCAAGGACAGCACGGCGCTGCTCTGGCTGGTCCGCAAGGCCTTCTACGGCCGCATCCCCTTCCCGATGATCCAGCTCGACACCGCGATGGAACTGCCGGAGGTCTACGCCTTCCGCGACCGGATCGCCGAGGACTGGAAGCTCGATCTGCGCATCGAGATGTGTCCGCCGGAGGAGGAGATGGACCAGACGCTGCCGCCTGCCACCCGCGCCGCCGCGCGCAAGACCGAGGGGCTGCGCAACGTGATGCGCCGGGACAAGTACCGCGGCATGCTGCTGGGCATCCGCCGCGACGAGCAGGCGACCCGCGCCAAGGAGCGCGTCTTCTCGCCCCGCAACGCCGACGGCGGCTGGGATTTCAAGGACCAGCCACCGGAATTCTGGGACCAGTACAAGACGGACTTCCCGGAAGGCACCCACGTGCGCATCCACCCGCTCCTGCATTGGACCGAGCTGGACATCTGGCGCTACACCAAGCGCGAGAACATCCCCATCGTGCCCTTGTACCTGGCGCAGAACGGCAAGCGCTACCGGTCGCTCGGCGAAAAGAACATCACCTTCCCGATCGACAGCAACGCCTCGACCATCGACGAGATCATCGCCGAGCTGGAGACCACCCGCGCGCCCGAGCGGGCCGGCCGCAGCATGGACAAGGAAACCGAGGACAGCTTCGAGCGGCTGCGCAGCAGCGGCTACATGTGAGCGGGACGGAAGGCATCATGGAACAGAGCAGCACCCCCACCCGTCCCCAGCTCCGCCTGGTCATCGTCGGTCACGTCGATCACGGCAAGTCCACCCTCATCGGGCGCCTGCTGCACGACACCGGCAGCCTGCCCGAGGGCAAGCTGGAGGAGATCCGCGCGGTCAGCGAACGGCGCGGCATGCCGCTGGAATGGTCCTTCGTGCTCGACAGCTTCCAGAGCGAGCGCGATCAGGCCATCACCATCGACACCACCCAGATCTGGTTCCGCACCAAGACCCGCGAGGTCGTCATCATCGACGCCCCGGGCCACCGCGAGTTCCTGAAGAACATGATCAGCGGCGCCGCACTGGCCGACGCCGCCGTGCTGGTCGTCGACGCGGTCGAGGGGCTGCGCGAGCAGACCCGGCGCCACGCCTATCTCCTCCATCTGCTGGGGCTCAGCCGCGTCGCCGTGGCCGTCAACAAGATGGACATGGCGGACTTCGCGCGCGACCGCTACGAGGAGGTCGCCAAGGAGGTGCGCGACTATCTCGCCGGCATCGGTGTGGAGCCGGTCGCGGTGATCCCGCTGTCCGCGCGCCACGGCGACAACATGGCCGAGCGGTCGGACCGGATGCCCTGGTACCAGGGTCCGACCCTGCTGGAGACGCTGGACGCCTTCGAGCGCGCGCCCTCGCCGGTGGACCGGCCCCTGCGCCTGCCGATCCAGGACGTCTACCGCCACGACGAGCGGCGTATCCTGGTCGGCCGGATCGAGACCGGCACGCTCAGCGTCGGCGACACGCTGGTCTTCTCGCCGTCCAACCGCTCGGCCCGCGTGACCTCACTGGAGGCCTGGGAGGCTCCGGTCCCGACCATCGCCATCGCCGGCCAGTCGGTCGGCTTCACGCTGGACGAGCCGATCTTCGTCGAGCGCGGCGACATCGCGAGCCACGCCACCAGCGCTCCGATGCTCTCCACCGTCTTCAGGGCCAATCTGTTCTGGCTGGGGCAGCGGCCGCTGGAGGTGGGGGCCACCTACAAGCTGAAGCTCGCCACGCGCGAGGCGCGCGTCACCGTCCAGTCGATCGAGCGGATCACCGACACCCAGACGCTGGGCACCGCCGGCAAGACGGCGGTGGAGCGCAACGACGTGGCCGAGGTGGTCCTGCGCTCGCGCGAGATGCTGGCGCTCGACGAGCACCGCGGCAACCCGGCGACCGGGCGCTGCGTGCTGGTCGAAGGCTACGACATCGTCGGCGGCGGCATCATCTCGATGGAGGGCTACCCGGACCAGCGCCGGCTGCTGACCGCGCGCAGCGAGAACCTGACGCAGGTCGAGCACATCCTGTCCGCCGACACGCGGGCTTGGCGCAACGGCCACAAGGGGGCGATCCTCTGGCTGACCGGCCTGTCCGGGGCCGGCAAGTCCACGCTGGCCATGCAGCTGGAGCAGCGGCTGTTCGCGCGCGGCGCCCAGGTCTATGTGCTGGACGGCGACAACGTGCGGCGCGGCCTGAACGCCGACCTCGGCTTCGCGCCGGAGGACCGGGCGGAGAACATCCGCCGCGTCGGCGAGGTGGCCGCCCTCTTCGCGGACGCCGGGATGATCGTCATCAGCGCCTTCATATCGCCCTACGCCGCCGACCGCGCCCGAGCCCGCGCGGCGGCTCCCGGCAGCTTCCACGAGATCCACGTGAAGGCCGACCTCTCCACCTGCGAGGCGCGCGATCCCAAGGGCCTCTACAAGAAGGCCCGCGCCGGCGAGATCGCCGAATTCACCGGCATCTCCTCCCCCTACGAGCCGCCGGAATCGCCCGAGCTGGTGGTGGACACCGCCGCCGAGGACGTCGAGGCCTGCCTGGCGCGGATCATCGCTTATCTGGAACAGCGTGTGCTGCTGGGGACGGCGCCCGACGTTCAGATCTGAGGTTGCGCAACGCGAAGGGTCCCTCCGCCTTCCGTCGGATGGGTCCTTCGCCGGCCGGCTGATGCTGCGACGCACAACACCTGACCGGACGGCGCACCACCGATGAACGCGGGACGCGCCGGGCACCGCTGTTGCAAAAGGATTGTTCCACAAGAACCGTTCCACGGTAAGCGCGCGGGCCGCCCGGCGCCGCGCGTCAACCTGACCCGAAGGGGATGTTGATGAAGGCCAGCACTATTCTTGTCACGGGCGGGGCGGGCTATATCGGCAGCCATGTCGTTCTCGCCCTGAGGGACGCCGGGCGGGAGGTGGTCGTCCTCGACGATCTGTCCACGGGGCGCCGGGACGCCGTGCCCGCGGACGTGACCCTGGTGGAGGGCAGCGTCGGCGACGCCGGCCTCGTCGCCGAGGTCATCGAGCGCCACAAGGTGGGCGCCGTGATGCACTTCGCCGGCAGCATCGTCGTGCCGGAGTCGGTCGTGAAGCCGCTCGACTACTACCGCAACAACACGATCAACGCCCAGACGCTGCTGGAAGCCTGCCTGTCGCGCGGCGTGGACCAGTTCATCTTCTCCTCCACCGCCGCCGTCTATGGCGCGCCGGAAACCCAGCCCATCGCCGAGGACACGCCGCTGGCGCCGATCAACCCCTATGGCTGGTCGAAGCGGATGTTCGAGCAGATCCTGGCCGATGCCTCCAACGCCCATGGGCTGCGCTACGTCGCGCTGCGCTATTTCAACGTCGCCGGCGCCGATCCGGCGGGCCGCGCCGGTCAATGCTCGCAGACGGCGACCCACCTCATCAAGATCGCCTCGCAGGTGGCCGTCGGCAGCCGGCCGGAGATCGCGGTCTACGGCGACGACTACCCGACGCAGGACGGCACCTGCGTGCGCGACTACGTCCATGTCACCGACCTCGCCGAGGCGCATGTCCGGGCGCTCGAACATCTGGAGCGCGGTGGTGCCAGCCGGGTCTTCAACTGCGGCTACGGGCGGGGCCGGTCGATCCTCGAGGTGCTGAAGGCCTTCGAGGAGGTGCTCGGCAAGCCGCTGCCGATGCGCTTCGCCCCGCGCCGCGCCGGGGATCCGCCGGAGCTGGTGGCCGCCGGCGACCGCATCCGCGCCGAGCTGGGCTGGACCCCCCGCCACGAGGACCTGCGGGGCATCGTCGAGACGGCGATGGCTTGGGAGCGACGCCTCCTGGAACAGGTGGACTGACCGCCCGCACTCCGTCGGCCGGGCCGTTTCCGCGGCCCCGAGCAGCGCCCCCGCCGATCCGGCGCCGGGGCGCTGTTTCGTTTTCAGCGTTCCGATTCTGCATGTTCCCGCTGCGTACTCTTGCGATCAGGCCCCACCGCCGGAGGCCGGGAGACCGGCCGGATGGAGCGGGCAGGGGTGCCGGCGTACTCTTGCGATGAGAATCCGCCGCAGGAATCGGAAACCGACTCATCGCAGGAATATGCTGGTCGAAAGGGCGGCGCGGCGGGAAGCCCGGACGGTGCAAAAAAAGCCGGCTCCGATTGGGGAGCCGGCGGATTCGTACTTTCGCGATGAGTCGTTTTGGCGCCCTTATCCCAACAGTACGCTGTGCCGCTCGGGCACCGGTGCGCGCGAGGGCAGCAGGGTGATGCCCGTCTCGTCCACCGTCACCTTGGCGTCGGGATAGACGGCCAGCGCCGCCTTCAGCGCGTCCAGGAAGCGCGGCTTGAACTGGAAGACGTTCTTGTAGCCGGCGCCGAACTGCCCATGCAGGGCCACCCAGGTGACCGGCGTGGCCGCCGACAGCACGTGCAGCCGGTAGGCCAGCCAGATGTAGAGGTCGATGGCCATGCTCTTGTTGCTGATGAGCTTGACCGCAGGCTCCCAGATCGGCACGGGATGCTCGCGCAAGGCCCGGAAGAAGCTGTCGCTGAGCCGCACCGTGTCCACCCACAGGCGGAGTTGCTGCTCGTCGTCCGTGTCGTAGAGCTGGATGCCGCCCTTGACAATGCTGTCCTTCGCGAACTCCGACTTCCGGTTGCCGCGGTCCCAGATGAAGGTCAGGTTGCAGGCGGAGATGCGGTTCGCCTGCTCCCGCACGTCCTTGTAGGATTTTCCGCCCGTGGACACGTTCATCCGGCTCATCCAGTCGCGCATGGATCCGCCTAGCTCGACCTCCGGGCTGCCGGTCTGAATCGCACGGGTCTGGAGATAAAGGAGAATCAGCCGCGCGCGGCTGCCGTAGGGCACGCCGTAGAGGCGTGTCCCGCCGTCGCTGTCGGGCAGCCGGCCGGGCTCGATCAGCAGCTTCACCTTGTGGCCGGCGCGCTCCCAATGCTGTTCGTCCGGCAAGGCCTTGTGCGGCAGGCTCGTCAGGCAGAATCCGGCATAGGTGATGCCCAGCGCCTTGCTTTCCGTGGCCAGGGCTTCCGCCGCCAGATCGACGAACGGCCGTTCCTGCTCGGGAACGAGCCGGCGTGCGTCTTCCAGACCGTGGGTCCGGATCAGCTCATGAAGGGTTCCCATGCGTCGCTCCTGCCGAATTCCTCCGGCGCATGCACCGCCGGAAGGCTTTCATCCAATGTGCCCGGAGTGTGAACGGGCCGGTCCGGGGATTCAACGCGTACTCTTGAGAGGAGGCCTAGTAGGTAAGCTAGTAGATTCTCTATTAGTTGATTCATCCCAAGAGTACGGGGGAAAACCCGAGTCGTTCCGAGTCGCTGATCCCAGGAGTACGAATCCTCATCGCAGGAGTTCGCGGGACAAATTCCGGGGCTCGGGGCGACTCATCGCAAGAGTGCGCGGAATCCGGGCGACTCCATTCAGGCCTTTCCCGAATCGGGGCGAATCGCGGCGACTCGGATTCTTGGCCGAATCCCTTTCCGGCGGCTTTTCATCGCAAGAGTACGCGGGATCCCTGGAAGATGCGACTCATCGCAAGAGTGCGAATGGCGGAAACCCTGGCGGACCGCGACTCATCGCAAGAGTACGAGATGGGTGGGGCGCGGGCCGCCATCGCAGGAGTTCGCGGTCCGCGGCGCCCCTTCGAAGCCCTCGCGGGCCGGGGACTCATCGCAAGAGTACGCGGAGAGCGGGACCGGTGGAGCGGACCGGGCCGTGTCGGGACACCGGCGGGAGCGCTTTGCGCCGGGGCGGAGGGGGGACGTCATCGCAAGAGTACGCGGGCGCCGGGATCCTCGAAGGGGCGTGAGCCGCGTCATGGGGCGGTTCACGGACGGCACCGTCCCTGCCTCAGGTGGCCGGGCGGAGGGCGGGCATGAAAAAGCCCCGGCAGCGCGGGGCTGCCGGGGCTTCTCCGGGTGTCCGGACGGACGGGGCTTACTTCGAGCGCTGGCCGGCCACGGAGGCCAGGAAGCCGTCGAAGGGAAGCTCGGCGACGCGGAACCAGGGCTGGGTCTCGTCCAGGAACGGACGCCAGCTCTCATAGACCGTCTTGAACTCGGGGTTCTTGGCGGCGGTCTCGTCGTACAGCTCGAAGGCAGCCTTGTGGGCGGCCTCCATGACCTCGCGCGGGAAGGCGCGCAGGAGCGCGCCCTTGCCGATCAGCCGCTTCAGCGCCTTCGGGTTCTCGGCGTCGTAGCGGGCCAGCATGTGGCCGTTCGCCTCGGCGCAGGCGACCTCGAAGGCGGCCTGGTAGGACTTGGGCAGGGCGTTCCACTGGTCCATGTTGACGTACATGGACACCTGCGGGCCGCCTTCCCACCAGCCCGGGTAATAGTAGTACTTGGCGACCTGGTGGAAGCCGAGCTTCTCGTCGTCGTAGGGGCCGACGAACTCGGTCGCGTCGATGGTGCCCTTCTCCAGCGCCGGGTAGACGTCGGCGCCGGCGATCTGCTGGGCGGTGACGCCCATCTTGCCCATGATCTGCCCGGTGATGCCGGCGATGCGCATCTTCAGGCCGTTCATGTCGGCGAGCGACTTGATCTCCTTGCGGTACCAGCCGCCCATCTGGGCGCCGGTGTTGCCCGCCGGGAAGGCCTTGACCCTGTGCTTGGCGAAGAAGGCGCCCATGACCTCGCGGCCGCCGCCCGCCTGGTACCAGGCGTTCATCTGGCGCGCGTTCGGGCCGAAGGGCAGGGCCGTGTCGAAGGCGAAGGTCGGATCCTTGCCCACATAATAATAGCCGCAGGTGTGGCCGACCGGGATCGTGCCGTTCTGGACGGCGTCGAGCACCTGAAGGCCGGGCACCAGCTCGCCGCCGGCGTGGGGGCGGATCTGGAACTTGCCGTCGGTCAGCTCGGAGACGCGGCGGGCCACCAGCTCGGACGTGCCGAACAGGATGTCCGTGCTCTTCGGGAAGCTCGACGCCAGCTGCCAGCGGACTTCCGGCTGCGACTGTGCGACGGCCGGCGCTGCGATGGTCGCGGCGGCCAGCCCGGTGCCCGCCGACGTCAGGAACGCTCTTCTCTTCACAACCCTTCTCCTCCGGATGCGGCACGACGGCCGTGGCGTCACCCGGCTGTCTTTTTTCATGAGGTGGGAGAAGTTAGCCCCGTCCCGGCCATTCGAGCAAGATTTGTTTGTTAAACCCGCCAAGCTTTGCCGAACATGTCAGGATTGCTGCCCTTCTTTGCGGAAAAGATCGCTGCTGGCGAGCAGCGAGCCGCCGGCGATCAGCAGGCAGGCGGCCCACACCGTCCAATGGCCGGCCGCCAGCCCGAAGACGACCAGAAGGATGGTGGAGAGCAGGGGCGCCGCGTAGGACAGGGCACCCAGCGCGCGGATGTCGCCGTGCCGCACCCCATAGTCCCAGACGAAGAAGGCGGCCCCCACCGGCCCGATGCCGAGTGCGGCCAGCGCCGCCCAGCCTCCGGCCGTGTCCGGCCAGACCGTCGTCTCCCAGGCCAGATGGCACAGCGCCGCCAGCGCGGAGGTGGCGAGGCAGAAGCCGGTCACCGCCTCGGTCGGCGCCTCGCCCAACCGGCGGCGCAGCACCGAATAGCCGGCCCAGGTGAAGGCGCTCGCCAGCGCCAGCGCGTAACCGGGCAAATGTTCGAGGCTGACCGTCAGGCCGGCGCCCCGCGTGATCAGCAGCATCGTGCCCCCCAGCCCGAGCAGCGCACCGACGACATGCCGCGCCTTCAGCCGCTCCCCCGGCAGCAGCGCCGAGAAGAGAACGATCAGCAGCGGCCACAGATAGTTGATGAGGTTCGCCTCGACCGGCGGAGCCAGGCGCAGGGACAGGAAATAGAGGAAGTGAAAGCCGAACAGCCCCCCGACGCTGATGCCCCATAGCGCTGCGGGCTGCCGGAAATGGCGAAACGGGCTCTCCCCATGCGCCAGCGACCAGAGGGATCCGATCAGGAAGGCGATGCCGAAGGACAGGGCGACCATCTGGAAGGGCGGCACCATGCGCGCCAGCGTCGCGAGCGGCGCCAGCGTCGCCCACATCAGGATGGCCACGGTCCCGATGGCCGTGGCGCGCAGGACGGAGGAGCGGGCGGGGGAGAGGACGGCGGTCATGGCGGCGGGTGCTTTCCGGGACGGGTGACGTTTCGCTTGACGGCGCCGCTCTACCACGCGCCGTGCCACGCCGTCTTGACCCGTTCTCCGGCGCGCTTTGACCGGAACTGCGGCCGCTTTGCAGATGCGCCACACCCGGCGACCCCGGATCCGCCGCTCCGGCTTCACGGGCGCGGTCCGGCATGGATCGTGGAGAAGGCGCGCAAAAGCAAGGATTCCTTCTAAGATATTGACAGAATTGATGTTGTGCCTTCATGCTCGCTAAAGGCCATAGCAAGGCACAACGCCATGAGTTTCAGTGACTTAACCTCGGAACAGACACGTCAGCTGATCGACACCGAACAGATCTTTGGAACGTGGCGGACCACCGAGGCGGAGCTGAAGAGCCGGTATGCGGGCTCGATGCACTGGCAAACGGCCCGTGGTCGGGAGTACCTGTACCGGAAGATCGGCCGGGTTCGGCACAGTCTGGGCCCGCGCTCGCCGGAGACGGAAAAGGCCTATGCCGCCCACACCGAGGGGCGGGAGCGTCTGCAACGTGTCCTGCGGGGCACGGCGGCGCGTCTGAACAGGATGGCACCAGTCAACAAGGCGCTTGGCCTGGGCCGCGTGCCGACGATCGTGTCGCGCATCGTTCGCCGGCTCGACGAGGCCGGACTCCTGGGCCGGAACGTCCGGATTGCCGGCACTCACGCTCTGTTTGCCTACGAGCGGCTCTGCGGTGTCCATGTCGCCCGCGACCTCGTTGCGACCGACGATGTCGATCTGCTCTATGATCATCGCACGAGATTGCGCCTCACCATTCAGGACCTGCGTATCGAGGGCATCATGGGCGTGCTGCGGCAGGTGGACGACACCTTCACCGTCATCGCCAACCGACCCTATGCCGCCGCGAATAGGGACGGGTTCATGGTGGACCTGATCACCCCTCCGGAAAGCAATGACCTGATCGCCTCGAAACCGAGATCGCGCATCGGCAAGAACGCCGAGGACCTTGCTGCCGCCGAGGTTGGCGGGCTGGCGTGGCTCGTGAACAGCCCTTCCTTCGAAGGCACCGCCATCGCCGCGAATGGCTTTCCCGTGCGCATGGTCTGCCCCGATCCAAGGGCATGGGCCGTTCACAAGCTTTGGCTCAGCGAGCGGGATGATCGCGACGCCCTGAAGAGGGGGCGAGACCGGGCGCAGGGGCTCCTGCTTGTCGGGTTGATGCGCGAACGACGGCCCGACATGCCGTTTGAGAGCTTGGAATTGTCGGCACTTCCCAGAATGCTTTTTTCCTATGTATTGGGCGAACCGGAGAGCGGCGACCACAAGGACGATGACCGCCTGGAGCCCGACTGGTGAAGCATCGCTGTTTGGTGTCGGGCGGAAGAGCCGGAAGCGGCCCGGTTCCAATAGCGTTCGCGAAGGAGGACGGACATGGCGGATGAGCGGGCGAGGGTGTCGCTGCGGTCCTATGACGGGCGCGAGACGCTGCACGCGCACGGCTTCCACCAGGTCGTGCTGCCGGTGGCTGGCTGCCTGGAGATGCAGGTCGGGGCGGTCGGGGGTTGTGTCGCGGCGGGGCGGGGAGTGCTGGTCGCCGGGGGCGTGGAGCACAGCTTCCGGGCGGCTGGCGACAACCGCTTCGTCGTGCTCGACCTGCCGGACGGCGGGGACGCCCTGCTGCGGAGTGCTGCGGCCCGGCCCTTCTTCGCGATGGACGGCGCGCTCGACTCCCTCGCCGGCTATCTGGCCTTCGAGGCGGGCGCGGCCCCGCTCGACGCTGCGGCGGCGCACCACGCGGTGCATCTTTTGCGCCGCTCGCTGGAACGGCGGCTGGCCTTGCCCGAACGCACGGAACCGGCCGGCCCGGTCGGGGCGGCCCTGGCGATCATGCGCGCGCGGCTGGACGAACCCTTGAGGGTGGAGGAACTGGCGCGCGCCGCTGGCCTCGCGCCGAGCCGCTTCCACGAGCTGTTCCGGCTGGAAACCGGCGAAAGTCCTGCCCGGCGGCTCGCCGAGCTGCGGCTCGACCGCGCCGAGGAACTCCTGCGCGACGGACGCCTTCCCATCGCCGAGGTGGCGCTCGCCACCGGCTTCTCGGACCAGAGCGCCCTGACGCGCAGCCTGCGCCGCGCCCGCGGAACGACGCCCGCCGCCCTGCGCCGACGGGCCGCTATGCGCAGGGATTAGGCAATTCGAGAGCTGCGGAAAAAACAAGCAGGGCGCTGTCGCAATTCGTGGGTTGACTGTCGCAAATCACACGTGTTGGGTATTGATTGGGCGTACGATCAAAAAAATAGGGACCCCAGCGCGGGTCCGGAATGCCGACGCGCAATGTGACCCACGACGCGACAGGGGGCGAGCCATGGTACCGGTGACTTCTGGGACGGAAACGATCGGTTTCCTGCTGGTGCCGAAATTCTCGATGATCGCCTTCACGGCGGCGATCGAGCCCCTGCGCCTCGCCAACCATCTCAGCGGGAAGGAGCTTTACCGCTGGGTGCTGATCTCGCCACTCGGCGTGTCCGAGCAGGCGAGCAACGGCATCAAGGTCGCGGTGGACCATGGGCTAGCCGACGCTCCCGCCCTGTCCACCATCCTCGTGTGCAGCGGCATCGACGGCCACTGGTACGACGACAAGCCGGTGCTGAGCTGGCTGCGCCGCCGGGCGACGCAGGGCACCGCCTTCGGGTCGGTCTGCACCGCCAGCCACATACTGGCGCGGGCCGGGCTGCTGAACGGCTACCGCTGCACGATCCATTGGGAGAACATGGCGGGCTTCTCCGAAAGCTTCCCGGACATCGAGGCGACGGGCGAGCTGTTCACCATCGACCGCAACCGCTTCACCTGCGCGGGCGGCACGGCGGCGACCGACATGATGCTCCACCGCATCGCCACGGCCCACGGCGAGCAGCTGGCGCTCGACATCGCCGAGCAGATGCTGCACGACAAGATCCGCCCCGGCGCCGTGCGCCAGCACGCGGCGGTCCAGCACATGCCCGGCTTCGAGCGGGAGGAGCTGCACGCCGCCATCCTGATGATGCAGGAGAACATCGAGGAGCCGCTCGATCTGCTGACGCTCTCCTCGCGGCTCGGCCAGTCGCGCCGCAACGTGGAGCGGCTGTTCCGCAAGTTCATGAACTGCTCGCCCGCCCGCTATTACCTGGGGCTGAGGCTGAAGCGGGCGCGGCAGCTGCTGTTCCAGACGCGCATGTCGATCACCGAGGTAACGGTCTGCTGCGGCTTCGTCTCGGCCACCCATTTCAGCAAATGCTACCGCGATTATTTCGGCGTGCCGCCGCGCGTCGACCAGACCCGCCACCGCACCCAGCCGATCGGCCTGTCCGAGGGCTTCGGCGCGCCGGCCCGGCGCCGGCCGTCGCGCGGCAACGGTGCCGTGGGCACGGAACTTCTGGAGGAGGTGGCGGGTGGAGCGGAGGATGGCGAGCGTGACGGTCTCGGCGCGTTCTGACGGCGCCCCCGCCAGGGCCGGCCTGTCGGTCGGCTTCATCCTGACCAACAACTTCACGCTGACGGCGCTGTCCAGCTTCCTGGACGCGCTGCGGCTGGCCGCCGACGACGGCGACGGCAGCCGCCCGATCCGCTGCCGCTGGACCATCATGGGCACGAAGCCGGAGCCGGTGATGTCGAGCTGCGGCGTGCCGGTCGCCCGCTGGACCGGGTTCGAGGACCCGAAGGGCTTCGACTACATCGTGGTGGTCGGCGGTCTGCTGAACCGCGGGCCGCAGCTCGACGCCGAGGCCGTCGCCTATCTGCGGCGGGCGGACGAGGCGGGGGTCACGCTCGTCGGCGTCTGCACGGGCAGCTTCGTGCTGAGCCGCGTCGGGCTCATGAAGGGGCGGCGCTGCTGCGTCAGCTGGTACCATTACCGCGACTTCGTGGAGGAGTTCCCCGACCTGACGCCGGTCGCCGACCAGCTCTACGCCGTGGACCGCGACCGCATCACCTGTTCCGGCGGGTCGGGCGTGGTGGACCTCGCCGCCTATCTCATCGAACGGCATCTGGGCCGCGCCGCCGCCCAGAAGTCCATGCACATCATGCAGATCGAGCGCGCCCGCCCCGCCAGCGAGCCGCAGCCCCAGCCTGCCGTGGCCGCCGTCGCCGGCGAGACCGGCCGGGGCGAGATCACCGACGAGCGGGTGCGCCGGGCGGCGCTGCTCATGGAACAGCACCTGAACGACCCGCTGGCCATCGAGGAGATCGCCCGCCGGCTCAACGTCAGCAGCCGCCAGTTCGAGCGGCTGTTCCACGCCTCCACCGGCATGAGCCCCGCCGCCTTCTACAGGGCGCTGAGGCTGCGCTACGGCCTGTGGATGCTGAAGAACTCCTCGCGCTCCGTCACCGCCATCGCGCTGGAGGCGGGCTTCGCCGACTGCGCCCATTTCTCCCGCCAGTTCCGGGATTTCTACGGCTTCAGTCCGTCCGACGCGCGCCAGCCCGGCGGCGGCGGCGTGGAGACCCCGCCGGTCGAGGCGCTGTGGCTGGCCCGCGATGTGCTGCCGCCGGACCGCCGCCTCTTCGACTGACGGAAAGCGTGGCCTCTGCCGTGGTGGACCGCGCCAAGGAGTGCTAAAAGAGGCGCCTTCGGCGGGAAAAAGAGGTTGGTCGTGAAGATCGCGCACAAGCTGGGCGCCGGCTTCGGCGTCATGTGTCTCCTGGTTCTTCTTCCCCTGTTCTATGAATCGCGCAAGGTGGACGACGCCCTGACCCTCGTCACCGTCGTTTCCCAGCACGACGTGCAAGCCACCGAGCTGCTGAAGGAAATCGCCGTCCTTCAGTCGGACCTGCGCAGCAGCCGCGAGCGCGCCATCACCGAGACGGTCATCGCGCGGGCGGAAGGGCGCTCCGCCGACATTGAACCCTTCCGCCGCGCTTATCTGGAGGAGGCCGAACGGGTGAGGGTGGCGGTGACGCGGCTTCATTCCCTCGCGCAGGAAAGCGCCGACCTGCGTGTCTCGGAGGAGCGGGCGGGGCTCTGGACGGAGCTGGTCCGGCGCGCCGGCACCCTCGGCGATGCCTTCCAGAGCGTCCAGCGGGAGGCCGCCACTCTGTTCGACCTCCTCCTGCAGGGGCGCGACGCCGAGGCGCGCGGGCTCCAGCCCCGGCTCGACTCCCTGCGCGAGATCATCGATGCGAACATCGAGGCCGGCAGCGCCATCACCCGGCAGCTCGCACGGGCCGGCGAGGAGAACATCCGCCGGATCCATGACGAGGTGATCCGCTCCGCCATCCTCGCGAGCCTCGTGGCGGTCGCGGTCGCCACCCTGATCGCGGTCCTCACCAGCCGCTCGATCACAGCGCGGCTGCGCGAAGCCGTCAGCCTCGCGGCCCGTGTGAAGGAGGGCGACCTGACCCGGAGCCTCGAGGTGGACGGCGACGACGAGCTGGCGATGCTCGGCCGCGACCTCAACGACATGACCGCCAAGCTGCGCGCCGTCGCCACCACCACACGGGCGACCGCGGAAAGCATGCACGCGGCCACCGCGCAGATCCGCGCCTCCACCCAGCAGCAGGCGGCCAGCGTGTCGCAGCAGCTCGCCGCCGTGGAGGAGACGACGGCGACCTTGAGCGAGATCACGGAGTCCGGCGCGCAGATCAGCCGCCGCGCCCGCGAGGTGTCGGCGAGCGCGCAGACGGCGTCGGCGACAAGCGAGACGGGGCTGAAGGCGGTGGAGGACACCAACACGGCCATGGACGCGATCCGCGAGCAGGCGGAAGCCGTGGCGGAGAACATCGTGATCCTGTCCGAGCGCACCCAGGCCATCGGCGAGATCATCGTGACGGTCAACGACATCGCCGAGCGCTGCCACCTGCTGGCGCTCAACGCCGCCATTGAGGCGGCGGCCGCCGGCGAGCATGGCCGGACCTTCGCCATCGTGGCGGCCGAGATCAAGAGCCTGGCCGACCAGTCCAAGGAGGCCACGGTCCAGGTCCGCTCCAACCTCAGCGAGATCCAGCACGGCATCAACAGCTCGGTCATGCTGACCGAGGAAGCGGTCAAGCGCGTGGCCGCCGGCAAGCGCCAGACCGACGCCGCCCAGGGCACCATCCGCGACATGGCCGGAAGCATCCAGGAAAGCGTCATCGCCTTCCAGCAGATCGTCACCGGAACCAACCAGCAGCAGATCGGGCTGGAGCAGGTCACCCAGGCGCTCCAGAACATCCGCTCCGCCGGCAGCCAGACCGCCGCAGGCACCCGGCAGCTCGAGGGTGCGGCCACCAGTCTCAACGACCTCGGCCAGGGGCTTGTCGAGGCGGTGCGCTACTACCGCGTGTGACCGACATCCGGCAACGGCTGCTCGCACGACCTGTCGCCCGTACGAGCTTTCGTCCACGGCTCGCGCCCTCCCGCCGGACCGCTCCGGCGGGAGGGCGCTTCTTTTTGTTCCAACAGCGCTGAACCGATCCGCCATAGGCCTGTCCCGGCGGAAACGGGGCCATGCCTTGACCTGACGGAAGCTCGGCCGTTCGGCGATGTCGGATTCGTTCAATCACAAAGGCTGTTGCGTTCTATGCAGGCCCCGCCCTCCGCAGGCACTCTGATCCCATCAGAAGGGCGAGGCTGTCATGTCGACCTATTCCGTATTTTCCCTGATCAAGAACGCCTTCTCGAACCACCAGGAGTGGGACCGGGCCTGGCGCGACGCGGCGCCGAAGGCGTCCTACGACGTGATCGTCATCGGCGGCGGCGGGCACGGCCTCGCGACGGCCTACTATCTCGCCAAGGAACACGGCATCACCAACGTGGCCGTGATCGAGAAGGGCTGGCTCGGCGGCGGCAACACCGGCCGCAACACGACCATCATCCGCTCCAACTACCTGTGGGACGAGAGTTCGGCGCTCTATGAGAAGTCGCTCAAGCTCTATGAGGGGCTGAGCCAGGAGCTGAACTACAACATCATGTTCAGCCAGCGCGGCGTCATGAACCTCGCCCACAATCTCCATGACGTGCGCGAGGGCATGCGCCGCGTCAACGCGCTGCGCCTGAACGGCATCGACAGCGAGTGGATGACGAAGGAGCAGGTGAAGGAGTTCGTTCCGGCCATCAACATCGACCAGAACGTCCGCTACCCGATCATGGGCGCCACGCTCCAGCGCCGCGGCGGCACCGCCCGTCACGACGCGGTGGCCTGGGGCTACGCCCGCGCCGCCAGCGCGCGCGGCGTGGACATCATCCAGAACTGCGAGGTCACGGGCATCCGCCGGCTGGGCGGCCGCGTGGTCGGCGTCGAGACGACCAAGGGCTTCATCGGCGCCAAAAAGGTCGGCATCGTCACCGCCGGCCATTCCAGCGTGCTCGCCGCCATGGCCGACTTCCGCCTGCCGGTGGAGAGCCACCCGCTCCAGGCGCTCGTGTCGGAGCCGGTGAAGCCGATCCTCGACACGGTCGTCATGTCAAACGCCGTCCACGTCTATGTCAGCCAGTCCGACAAGGGCGAGCTGGTGATCGGCGCCGGCATCGATGCCTTCCACAGCTACGGCCAGCGCGGCAGCTTCCACATGATCGAGCACCAGATGGGCGCGCTTCTGGAGCTGTTCCCGATGTTCAGCCGCCTGCGCATGCTGCGCCAGTGGGGCGGCATCGTGGACGTCTGCCCGGACGCCAGCCCGATCATCGGCAAGACCCCGGTGGAGAACCTCTTCATCAACTGCGGCTGGGGCACCGGCGGCTTCAAGGCGACGCCGGGCTCGGGCTGGGTCTTCGCCCACACCATCGCGACCGGCCAGCCGCACGCGCTGAACGCACCCTTCGCGCTCGACCGCTTCACGTCGGGCAACCTGATCGACGAGCATGGCGCCGCCGCCGTTGCTCACTGAAACCTTCGCCCACTAAGACATTCGGCCCAGTCCCGGAGTACTCGGCATGCTTCTCATCAATTGCCCCTGGTGCGGTCCCCGCGACGAGACCGAATTCTCCTACGGCGGCGAGGCCCACCGCGTCCGCCCGGCCGACCCCTCGGCCCTGACCGACGAGCAGTGGGCCGATTTCCTCTTCATGCGCACCAACCCGAAGGGCGCGCACAAGGAGCGCTGGGTGCACAGCCACGGCTGCCGCCGCTGGTTCAACGTCGAGCGGCACACCGTCACCCACCAGATCCTGAACGTCTATCCGCCGGCCTCGGCGCCGCAGCCCGTGCAAGACATCGAGGCCGCGAACGGTGACGCCGCGCCGGCTTCCAGCCAGAAGGGCGCCCGGTCATGACCAACACGCACCGCACCCCCACCGGCGGCACGGTCGACCGCTCCAAGACCATCAGCTTCACCTTCAACGGCAAGAGCTACCAGGGGCATGCCGGCGACACGCTGGCCTCGGCGCTGCTCGCCAACGGCGTCCATCTGGTCGGCCGCAGCTTCAAGTACCATCGGCCGCGCGGCATCCTGTCCGCCGGCTCGGAGGAGCCGAACGCGCTGATCCAGCTGGAGCGCGGCGCCCACACCGAGCCGAACCTGCGCGCCACCCAGATCGAGATCTACGAGGGACTGACGGCGTCGAGCCAGAACGCCTGGCCGAGCGTCGAGTTCGACGTCGGGGCCGTCAACAACCTGTTCTCGAAGATCTTCGTCGCCGGCTTCTACTACAAGACCTTCATGCACCCGCAGAGCATGTGGATGCGGGTCTACGAGCCGATCATCCGCCGCGCCGCCGGCCTCGGCAAGTCGCCGCAGGAGGCCGACCCGGACATCTACGACAAGATGCACGCCCACTGCGAGGTGCTGGTGGTCGGCGCCGGCCCGGCCGGCCTGGCCGCGGCGCTGGAGGCGGCGCGCGGCGGCGCCCGCGTGATCCTGGCGGACGAGCAGCCCCGCTTCGGCGGCTCGCTGCTCGGCAGCCGGGGCGAGACCATCGACGGCATGCCGGCGCTGGAATGGGTCGCCAAGGCGGAAGCCGAGCTGCGCTCCCATCCCGAGGTCACGCTGCTGCCGCGCACCACGGTGACCGGCTACTTCGACCACAATTACCTCGTCATGGCCGAGCGCCGCACCGACCACCTCCCGCGCGGTTCCAAGCCGGGCGTTTCCCGCCAGCGGCTGTGGAAGGTGCGCGCGGCGCAGGTCGTCCTGGCGACCGGCTCGCACGAGCGTCCGCTGGTCTTCGCCGACAACGACCGTCCGGGCGTGATGCTGGCGGGTGCTGCCCGGACCTACGTCAACCAGTTTGGCGTCCTGCCGGGCCGCCGCGTCGTGGTCTTCACCAACAACGACAGCGCCTACCAGGCGGCCCTCGACCTGCATGATTCCGGCGCCGCCGTCCCGGCCATCATCGACCTGCGCAAGTCGGTCGACGGGCCGCTGGCGCGCAAGGCCCGCGCGCAGGGCATCCGCATCATCACCAACTCGGCCATCTCCGAGGTGGAGGGCGGCAAGAAGGTGCGCGGCGTCCAGGTGCAGGCGCTGGCCGCCGACGGCGAGACGGTCACCGGCCCGGCGGAGAGCATCGCCTGCGACCTGATCGCCATGTCCGGCGGCTGGAATCCGGCGGTCCATCTCTTCTCCCAGTCCATGGGCAAGCTGCGCTACGACGAGGCGCTCGCCGCCTTCGTGCCGAACCTGTCGGTCCAGGCCGAGCGGTCGGCCGGCGCCTGCAAGGGCAGCTTCGCCCTGCCGGCCTGCCTCGCCGAGGGGGCCGAGGCCGGGCGCGCCGCCCTGGCCGCCGCCGGGCTGGATGCCGCCGAGCCGGCCCGTGTCCCGACGGCCGAGGCGCTGGAGGAGCAGCCGCTCCGCCCGCTGTGGATCGTGCCGGGCAAGAAGCCGGTCGGCCAGAAGGGCAAGCATTTCGTCGATTACCAGAACGACGTGACCGCCGCCGACGTGCTGCTGGCGTCCCGCGAGGGCTACCAGTCGGTCGAGCATCTGAAGCGCTACACCACGACCGGCATGGGCACCGACCAGGGCAAGACGTCCAACGTCAATGCCCTGGCCATCCTCGCCAAGTCGCTGGCCTCGCCGATCCCGCAGGTCGGCACCACGACTTTCCGCCCGCCCTACACGCCGCTGACCTACGGCACCATCGCCGGCCGCGACGTGGGCGAGCTGGCCGACGTGGCCCGCGTCACCCCGATCCACGCCTGGCACGTCGAGCAGGGCGCGGTGTTCGAGGATGTCGGCCAGTGGAAGCGCCCCTGGTACTTCCCGCGCGGGGCCGAGACCATGGAGGAGGCCGTCCGCCGCGAGTGCCGCGCCGTGCGGACGAGCGTCGGCGTGCTGGACGCCAGCACGCTCGGCAAGATCGACATCCAGGGTCCCGACGCCGCGACCTTCCTGAACCGCATGTACACCAATGCCTGGCTGAAGCTGGACATCGGCCGCTGCCGCTACGGCGTCATGTGCAAGGAAGACGGGATGATCATGGACGACGGCGTGACCACGCGCCTCGGCCCCAACCACTTCATCATGACCACCACCACCGGCAACGCCGCCAAGGTGCTGGACTGGCTGGAGGAGTATCTCCAGACCGAATGGCCGGAGCTGAAGGTCTACCTGACCTCGGTGACGGAGCAGTGGTCCACCGCCTCCATCGCCGGCCCGAAGGCCCGCGAGGTGGTGGCGGCACTCGCCCCGGATCTGGACCTGTCGGCGGAGGCCTTCCCCTTCATGTCCATGAAGGAGGCCGTGGTGGCCGGCGTCCCGGCGCGCATCTTCCGCATCAGCTTCACGGGCGAACTGTCCTACGAGATCAACGTCCCCTCGCACCAGGCCCTGCATGTCTGGCGCGAGATGATGCGGGTCGGCGCCAGGTACGACATCACCCCCTACGGCACCGAGACGATGCACGTGCTGCGCGCCGAGAAGGGCTACATCATCGTCGGGCAGGAGACGGACGGCACGGTCACGCCCTTCGATCTGGGCATGGACTGGATCGTCTCCAAGCAGAAGAAGGACTTCGTCGGCAAGCGCTCCTACGCGCGCCCCGGCGCCGTGGACGACGGCCGCAAGCAGCTCGTCGGGCTGCTGCCGGAGGATCCGGCCTTCGTCCTGCAGGAGGGCGCGCAGATCGTCGAGGATGCGGACAACCGCACGCCCATCCCGATGCTGGGCCACGTCACGTCGAGCTACTACAGCGAGACGCTCGGCCGGTCCTTCGCGCTGGCGCTGATCAAGAACGGCACCAACCGTCTCGACCAGGCCGTTTACGCCCCGCTCGACGGCGGGCGCATCGTCAAGTGCACCGTCACCAAGCCCGTGTTCTTCGACCCCGAGGGAGTGCGTCTCCATGGCTAATGCCCTGCCCCGCGCCGGCGCGGTCGCCCGCTTCGCGCCCGCCGTCACAGCACTGGCCTCCTCGGCGGGGCTGGTGCTGGCGGAGATGGTCCCGCCCGGCCAGGTGAACCTGCGCGGCAACCCGTCCGACCCGCGCTTCCTGCGCGCCGCCGGATCGGTGCTGAACTGCCTGCTGCCGGTCGGCGCCAACACGGTGCAGTCCACCGACGACATCACCGTCCTCTGGCTCGGCCCCGACGAGTGGCTGATCCTGACCGCCCCCGGCGGCGAGACGGAGTTGATCGAGCGGCTGCGCGCGGCCCTCGGCGACGTTCACGCGGCCGTCACCGACGTCAGCGGCAACCGCGCCCGCCTGCGCCTCTCCGGGCCGGAGGCCCGGATGGTCCTCGCCAAGGGCTGCGGGCTCGACCTGCACCCGCAGCGCTTCAAGGCGGGCCAGTGCGCCCAGACGACCATGGCGCGGGTCGGCATCATCCTGCACCAGCTGGACGACCGCCCGACCTACGACATCCTCGTCCGCCGCTCCTTCGCGGAATACACATGGATGTGGCTGAAGGACGCGATGGCCGAGTATGGCGGGACGATCGCCGCCGGCTGACCGCCGGTGGAGCTTACAAAGTGAAGGCCCCTCTCCCACGTCAGGGAGAGGGGATGGTGGGAGGAAAACCGGCAAAAGCCGGAATAAGAACAAGAAGCAAAAAAGCTTCTTCCGGGAAAGAGAACCTCACGCCGGCGCATGCGGGTCGGCAGGGAACGGACACTTACCGTCATCCCCGCGAAGGCGGGGATCCGGAACTCCGGGCGGCGCGCCTTCATCGCAAAGCCTGGATCCCCGCTTCCGCGGGGATGACGGGGGAGTGGTCGTTCTTCCGGCAGCGCCGCGCGGCGAACCGGTGTGAGAGGCAAGTTCCGGGAAAGAAGCCGCCTCGCGGCCGGTGGGCCGCCCTTTGCCGACACCTTTGAAAATGCCGGAGCCCGTCACGAGACCGCGCGGAGCGCGGCGGGGCGGCCGGTACCCGGAACACACGAAACAGGGGCTGGGATCGTCATGTCGGTGAGCGTCTTCGACATCTTCAAGATCGGGATCGGGCCGTCCAGCTCCCACACGGTCGGGCCGATGAAGGCCGCGCACGCCTTCGTCGCGCAGATCGCCGAGCGCGGGCTGCTGGGCGGCGTGCGGCGGGTGCAGGCGGAACTGTTCGGCTCGCTGGCGCTGACCGGCATCGGCCACGCCACGGACACCGCCGTGCTGCTCGGCCTGTCGGGCGAACTGCCGGAGAGCATCGACCCGGACAGCGTGCCGGGCCGCCTCGCCGAAATCCGGCAGACGCGGACCCTACGGCTGGGCGGTGCGGCTCCGGTCCCCTTCGACGAGCCGGAGGACCTGCGCCTGCACAAGGGGGAGATGCTGACCGGCCACCCCAACGGCATGCGCTTCACCGCCTACGACATCACCGGCGCGATGCTCGACCAGCGCATCTACTACTCCATCGGCGGCGGCTTCGTCGTGACAGAGGAGGAGATGTACCGGAACGAGCCCCTGCCGGCCGCCGCCCCGGCCCCCTACGACTTCAACAGCGGCGAGGAGATGCTGGCGCTGGCGGCCCGGACCGGCATGACCATCGCCGAGATCGTGCGCGAGAACGAGCGCGCCTGGCGCAGCGACGCGGAGATCGACGCCGGCCTGCGCAGCCTCTGGTCCGCCATGCAGGCCTGCGTGGCGCGCGGCATCGTCCAGGACGGCATCCTGCCCGGCGGGCTGAAGGTCAAGCGGCGCGCCAAGGCACTGCACACCGACCTGTCGAGCCGGCCCGAGGCGATGCTGCGCGACCCCATGGCGATCCTCGACTGGGTCAGCCTCTACGCCATCGCGGTGAACGAGGAGAACGCATCGGGCGGGCGGGTGGTGACGGCGCCGACCAACGGGGCGGCGGGCATCGTGCCGGCGGTCCTGCACTATTACGACCGCTTCTGCAACAACGTCACCGAGAAGGGCATCTTCGACTTCCTTCTGACGGCGGCGGCCATCGGTGGGCTCTACAAGAAGAACGCCTCGATCTCCGGCGCCGAGGTCGGTTGCCAGGGCGAGGTGGGGGTGGCCTGCTCCATGGCGTCCGCCGGCCTCGCCGCGGCCCTCGGCGGCACGCCGGAGCAGATCGAGAACGCCGCCGAGATCGCCATGGAGCACAATCTCGGCCTGACCTGCGATCCGATCGGCGGGCTGGTGCAGATCCCCTGCATCGAGCGCAACGCCATCGGCGCCAACAAGGCGATCAACGCCGCGCGGCTGGCGCTGCGCAGCGACGGAACCCATCACGTGTCGCTCGACAAGGTCATCCGCACCATGCGCGAAACCGGGGCCGACATGCAGTCGAAATACAAGGAAACCTCGCTCGGCGGCCTCGCGGTGAACTTCACCGAATGCTGACCGGCGCCATGAAGAACGGGAGATCACGACCATGACCATCCATTCCCCGCACATGACCTTCGTTCCGGCCGGCGGCGCCTCCGTCCTGAGCAAGGGCGACCCGGCGCTGTTCAGCGCGCTGACCCGCGAGTTGCACCGCCAGCAGGACCAGATCGAGCTGATCGCGTCGGAGAACATCGTGTCGGCCGGCGTGCTGGAGGCCCAGGGCTCGGTCCTGACCAACAAATACGCCGAGGGCTATCCCGGCAAGCGCTACTACGGCGGCTGCGAGGAGGTGGACGTGGCCGAACGGCTCGCCATCGAGCGCGCCTGCCAGCTCTACGGCTGCAGCTACGCCAACGTGCAGCCCAGCTCCGGCTCCCAGGCGAACCAGGCGGTGCTGCTGGCGCTGCTCCAGCCGGGCGACACCATCCTCGGCATGTCTCTGGCGGCCGGCGGCCACCTGACTCACGGCGCGCCCCCGAACCTGTCGGGCAAGTGGTTCAAGGCCATCGGCTACGGCGTGCGCCGCGAGGACGGGCTGATCGACTATGACGAGGTCGCCTCGCTCGCCCGCGAGCACAAGCCGAAGATGATCATCGCCGGCGGCTCCGCCTACCCGCGCGCCATCGACTTCGCCCGCTTCCGCGCCATCGCCGACGAGGTCGGGGCTTATCTGATGGTGGACATGGCCCATTACGCCGGGCTGATCGCCGGCGGCGTCTACCCCGACCCGCTGCCGCACGCCCATGTCGTGACCACCACCACCCACAAGACCCTGCGCGGCCCGCGCGGCGGCATGGTGCTGTCGAACGACGCGGAGATCGGCAAGAAGATCAACTCCGCCGTCTTCCCCGGCCTCCAGGGCGGGCCGCTGATGCACGTCGTCGCCGCAAAGGCCGTGGCCTTCGGCGAGGCGCTCCAGCCGGAGTTCAAGGCCTACGCCCGGGCCGTGGTGGACAACGCCCGGGCGCTGGCCGGGCGGCTGGTCGCCGGGGGGCTCGACATCGTGTCGGGCGGTACGGACAGCCACATCGTGCTGGTGGACCTGCGGCCCAAGAAGCTGACCGGCAAGATCGCCGAGGCGGCCATGGAGCGCGCCGGCATGACCTGCAACAAGAACGGCGTGCCCTTCGACCCGGAGAAGCCGATGGTCACCTCCGGCGTCCGGCTCGGCACCCCGGCAGCGACCACGCGCGGCTTCGGCACCGCCGAGTTCGAGCAGGTCGGCGACCTGATCGTCGAGGTGCTCGACGGCCTCGCCGCCAACGGCCCGGACGGCAACGCCGAGGTCGAGCAGCGCGTCGCCGCCAAGGTGCGGGCACTGACCAAGCGCTTCCCGATCTACGAGGGGCTGTACGAGGAGGAGAAGGTTTCCGCCTGATTTTCAGGCAGATCTCCCGCTCCGCCCGGCTGGCGCCCCGCCTCCGTCCCACCGGCTGGAGGGGCGCCAACTGCAACAAAGTATTAGTGCCGACCTTGCCTTATCGTGATACGGCAAGGGGCCGATAAGTAAAACGGGGACGTTTCCCCAATCGAGAGGCCCGCGCGGGGTGCATGGCATTTTGGGTGCCATGCGCTCCGCGCGGGCATGCTGCTTGTTTTTCGTGCTCTCTGTTTTTGCAGTCCTTGGCGCCTTTGTGCGCTTTTCGAGGGACTGTCGCAAAAAAGCGGATGGCTGTCGCGAAACTGAATGCGACCCTCGTAACAGCCCTGCAACATTCTCATGGGATCGAGAATAGGACTGTACCGATGACCTCCCCCGTGGACGCTCTGCTTCGACCGCTCAAGATCAAGAACCTGACGATCCGCAACCGGATCATGAGCACCAGCCACGCGCCCTCCTACGGTTCGGACGGCAAGCCGAAGGAGCGCTACCAGCTCTACCACGAGGAGAAGGCCAAGGGTGGAATCGGGCTGACGATGTTCGGCGGCTCCTCCTCGGTCGCGGTGGACAGCCCGGCGGCTCCCTGGAACCAGATCTCCGTCGCCGACGACAGCGTCATCGACCATTTCCGGGAATTCTCCGACCGCGTGCACCAGCACGGCGCCGCCCTGATGGTGCAGCTCACCCACATGGGCCGGCGCACCAAGTGGGACACCGAGAACTGGCTGCCGACCGTCTCGGCCTCGTCCAAGCGCGAGCCGGCCAGCCGCTCCATCCCCAAGGAGATGGAGGATTACGATTTCAAGCGCATCATCGGCGACTATGCCGCCGCCGCGCGCCGCTGCAAGCTCGGCGGACTGGACGGCTGCGAGCTGTCGGCCGCGCACGGCCATCTGATCGACCAGTTCTGGAGCCCGTCGGTCAACCGGCGCAGCGACAAGTACGGCGGCAGCCTGGAGAACCGCATGCGCTTCGGCATCGAGGTGCTGGAGGCGATGCGGGCCGAGGTCGGCGACGACTACGTCATCGGCATGCGCATGTCGGCGGACGAGCTGATCGACGACGGGCTGACGCACGAGGACTGCCTGACCATCGCCCGCACCTACGCGGAGCGCGGGCTGGTGGACTTCATCAACATCCTGGGCGGGCAGGCGCGCGACCATCTGGCGCACGCCATCGTGCTGCCGAACATGAGCTTCCCGGTCGCCCCCTTCCTGGCGCTGGCGAGTGCGGTGAAGCGGGAGGTCGGGGTGCCGGTCTTCCACGCCCAGCGCGTCACCGACCTGAACACCGCCGGCCGCGCCGTGGCGGAGGGCCATGTGGACATGGTCGCCATGACCCGCGCCCACATCGCCGACCCGCATCTCGTGCGCAAGCTGATGGAGGGCCGGGTGGACGACATCCGGCAATGCGTCGGCGCCGGCTACTGCATCGACCGCATCTACGCGGGCGGCGACGCGCTCTGCATCCAGAACGCCGCCACCGGGCGCGAGCGGACGATGCCGCACATCATCCCGAAGACCACCGGTCCCAAGCGCCGCTTCGTCGTCATTGGCGGCGGCCCGGCAGGCCTCGAGGCGGCGCGCGTCGCCGCCGAGCGCGGCCATTCGGTCGTGCTGTTCGAGCGCAACGCCGCCACCGGCGGGCAGGTGACCATCGCTGCCAAGGCGACCTGGCGCGAGGCGCTGACCGGCATCACCCGCTGGCTGACCCAGCAGGTGGTGAAGCTCGGCGTCGATCTGCGGCTGGGGGTGGAGGCGACGGAGGCGCTGGTCGCCGCGGAGAAGCCGGACGTGGTGATCGTCGCCACCGGCGGCACGGCGACGCGCGGCGACGTCAAGGGCACGGAGCACGCCGTCACCGTCACCGACATGCTGACGGGCGCGGTCGAGCCGGCCGAGAGCATCCTGATCTACGACGGCACCGGCCAGCACCACGCCTCCTCCTGCGCGGAGTATCTCGCCAAGCGCGGGGCGTCGGTGGAGATCGCCACGCTCGACCGCATGGTCGGAGAGGAGATCGGCGCCACCAACCAGCCGATCCACCTGCGCGAGCTGTACAAGCTGGGCGTCGTCCTGTCGCCGAACCTCCAGCTCGTCGAGATCTACCCGGAGGGCAACAAGCGCGTCGCCGTCCTGCGCAACGAGTTCACGCACGAGGAGGAGGAGCGGCTGGTCGACCAGGTGGTGGTCGAGTTCGGCACGCTGCCCAACGACGGCCTCTACTTCAACCTGAAGGACCGGGCGGTCAACCGCGGCCAGACCGACCTGCCGGCCCTGCTGGAGGGGCGCGCCCAGCCCGCCGTGGTGAAGACGGCGGAGAGCGGCGACTACGCCCTCTTCCGCATCGGCGACGCGGTGGCGGGGCGCAACATCCACGCCGCCATCTACGACGCCGCCCGTCTGGTCAAGGATCTGTGAGGCCGGCATGATCGCGACCGCCCTTTCCAGCCTCATCCTCGCCACGCTCGCCGCCGGCGCCGTCCTGGCGCTCCAGCACGCGCGGCGCTGGCGGGCCGGGCAGCCGGCGGGGGTGGACATCGTCGCCGGGCTGAAGGCGCTGCCCGGCCGCTATCTGGTGGACGTCCACCATGTGGTCGCGCGCAAGTCCTTCAACGCCCGCTTCCATGCCCTGACGGCGGGCGGCTTCCTCGCCTCCCTGCCGCTGCTGGTCCTGGCTGCGGTGCCGGCCCTGCGGGGCTGGCTCCTGTGGGGGCTGCTGGCGCTGGCGCTGGCCGTCATGCTCGGCGGCGCGCTGATGGTCGGCTACCGCCGCCGGGTGGAGAAGCCCGCCGAGCTGTCGCAGGGCCGCTTCAAGCGGCTTCCCTACGCGCTGCTGGCCTATGCGGCCGCCTTCCTCGTGGTGGCGCTGGACCAGCTCGCGGGCGGCGTCCTGCCCTGGCCGCTCGCGCTGGCCTTCGTGCTGGCCGGGGCCTGGGGCGGGGCCGAGCTGATCCTCGGCGTCGGGCGCGGGCCGCTGAAGCACGCGCTGAACGGCGCCCTGCACCTCGTCGCCCACCCGCGGCCGGCGCGCTTCCACGACCGCGCGGGGCGCGACACGGGCTTGCGCCCGGCCGACCTGGAGGCGCCGAAGCTCGGCAGCGAGCGCCCGCTGGACTTCGCCTGGAACCGCCTGCTCGGCTTCGACGCCTGCGTCCAGTGCGGCCGTTGCGAGGTGGCCTGCCCGGCCTACGCCGCCGACCTGCCGCTGAACCCCAAGAAGCTGATCCAGGATCTCGTCACCGCGATGGACACCGCCGCGGACGGGGAGCGCCGGACCGACGCCTCCTACGCCGGCCACAACCACCCGGGCCGGCCGATCGGGCTGGCGCAGGGCGGGGCGGCGCTGCCGCTGGTCGGGCCGGGGGCGATGATCCACCCCGACACGCTCTGGGCCTGCACGACCTGCCGCGCCTGCGTCCAGGAATGCCCGATGATGATCGAGCATGTGGACGCGGTGATCGACCTGCGCCGCTTCCAGACCCTGGAACTCGGCGCCACCCCGGCCAAGGCAGCCGCCGTGCTGGAGGAGCTGCGCGTCACCGACAACCCCGGCGGCAAGCCGCTGGCCCGCCGCACCGACTGGGCGGTGGACCTGAACCTGCCGCTGCTGGCCGAGAAGGGGCAGTGCGACGTGCTGCTCTGGCTTGGCGACGGCGCCTTCGACCTGCGCGTCCAGCGGTCCTTGCGGGCGCTGGTCGGGCTGATGCGCCGCGCCGGCATTGATTTTGCCGTGCTGGGGGAGGAGGAGCTGGACTCCGGCGACGTGGCCCGCCGGCTCGGCGACGAGGCGACCTTCCAGGATCTCGCGCGGCGCAACATCGCGACCCTCTCCCGTTACCGCTTCGGCCGGATCGTCACCGCCGACCCGCACGCCCTGCACGTCATCCGCAACGAATACCCGTCCTTCGGCGGCCACTGGACCGTCACCCACCACACCGCCTTCCTGCTGGAGCTGGTGGAATCCGGCAAGCTGACGCTGAAGGGCCCGACGGGCGGCAGCGTCACCTATCACGACCCCTGCTATCTCGGCCGCTACAACGGGGAGATCGAGGCGCCGCGCCGGCTGCTCGACGCCATCGGGCTCCAGCGGGTGGAGATGGAGCGTTCCGGCCTGCGGTCGAGCTGCTGTGGCGGGGGCGGCGGCGCGCCGCTGACCGACGTGGCCGGCAAGCGCCGCATCCCCGACGTCCGCATGGACCATGCCCGCGCCACGGGGGCGGAGCGGGTGGCCGTGGCCTGCCCGACCTGCACCCTGATGCTGGAGGGCGTCGTCGGCCAGCGCCCGGCGGTGGCCGAGATCTCCGAACTCGTGCTGGAGGCCGTGGCATGAGGACCCGCCGCGATCCCCGCGCCGAGCGTCAGGCCAAGCTGGTCCCCGGCACCGCGCGCCCGCGCTTCCTCGTCGGCGCGGCTCCGGCGGGCTTTGCCAACGCCGGAGCCGCCACCGGCCCGACCGGCCGGCCGCGCCGGGATCCGCGCGCATCCCGCGCTGCGGCGGTGGTGCGGACCGCCCCGCGCCTGCGGCTGGACTGGACCAACAAGGGCCAAGCCTCGCTGGCCATCGGCACCGCCCAGGCCGCGGCCGCAGTCAAGGCCGCGGTCCGCGTCATCGAGGAGCCGGCCTTCCTGGTGCTGGCCGTGCTGGACCAGCCGGGCGGCGCCCCTTCCGACCATGACCGGCAGCTGATCGCCGGGGCGCGGCTGCTCGCCGACGCCGGCGGCGGCGCCGTGGTTGCGGTAACCGTCGAGGGCGTGTCCGGGCTGGGCGAGGCCGGGGCCGACCGTCTGCTCGCCCTGCCGGCCGATCTGGCCGAAGGCTACGAGCCGGAGCGCCACGCCGCCGCCGTGCTCGCCGCCATCGAAACCCTCAAGCCGCGCCATGTGCTGTTCGCGGAGAGTGCCGACGGCGGCGCCGACCTCGCCCGCCGGGTCGCGGCGGCGCTGGGCGAGCGGCTCTTCGCGGGGGTGGAGGCCCTGTCCCCGGACCGCGCCTCCCGCCGGGCGCGCGGCGGTGCCGCGGAGATGGCCCGCGCGCCGGCCCGTCTGATGTCCGTCGCTGCCGACGCGCTGCCCCCGCACGAGGGCACGGTCCACGAGGCGCGGACCATCCCGGCACCCGCCTTCGAGGCCGAGCGGCGCATCGGCGCGGTCCGGCCGCTGGCCGTCGATCCCGACCTGATCCCGCTGACCGAGACCGACTTCATCCTCTCCGCCGGCAACGGCGTCACCGACTGGGAGGGCTTCGCGGAGCTGGCCCGGGTGCTGGGCGCCACCCGCGGCGGCAGTCGCGTGGTTTGCGACGAGGGCCATCTCCCGCGCGAGCGGCAGGTGGGCGCGTCGGGCAGCCTCGTGCGGGCGGGCTGCTACGTCGCCTACGGCATCGCCGGGGCGCCGCAGCATCTCCAGGGCATCACCGAGGTGAAGCGGGTCGTCGCCATCAACACCGACCTGCACGCCGAGATGATCAAGCGCGCCGACCTCGCCATCGTCGCGGACGCGCAGGAGGTCATGCCGGCCCTGATCCGCCATGCTCTCGAACGCCGTGCCGAACGTCAGGGAAAGGAGCGCCGGAATGCTTAAGGTCGCCGTCCTTCTCTCCATCGGGCGCCATCCCGCCTCCGGGCGGCCGCGCCGCGCCCCGCTCGACGCCCGCGCGCTGGAGCTGGCCCTGCGGCTGCCGGGTGCCGAGATCCACGCCGTCCACGCCGGCGACCCGGCCGAGCCGGTCTTGCGCGACTATCTGGGCATGGGGCTGGACCGGCTGACCGTGCTGGAGATTCCCGCCGGATCCGACCCGGTCCCGGCGCTGGTCGCCCACCTGAAGGCCCTGTCGCCTGACCTGATCCTCGCCGGCCGCTGCGCCGAGGGCGGGGAGGACAGCGGCATGCTGCCCTATCTCGTCGCGCAGGGGCTGGGGGCGGCGCTCCTGCCGGACGTCGCCGACCTGTCGGCAGGGGAGGGGACGGCGACGCTGACCCAGGCCCTGCCGCGCGGGCGCCGCCGCCAGGCGGAGGCGCGCTTCCCCCTGGTGGTGTCGGTCCATCCGGCGGCGCCCGAACCGCGCCAGAGCGCCTTCGCCCGCGCGCGCCGGGGCCTGGTCGAGGCGGTTGCGGCCTCGGCCCCGCAGGACGGCTTCATCGGGGAATGCGAGATCCGCCCCTGGCGCCCGCGTCCCAAGCGGCTGCGGCTCGCGGCGGGCGGCAGCGCGCTGGAGCGGCTGAAGGCCGCCACCGAGACGAAATCCGGCCAGGGCCAGGTCCTGGTGCGCCCGACGGCGGACGAAGCGGCGCGCGCGATCTACGAATATCTTGTCGAGCAGAGGGTGATCGGAACATCGTAATCGCTGGTGCGTCGTCACTGGAGCGCGATTTGAGGGACCTTGCCGAAAACGCCTGAACGGCCGGGCCATAAAAAGGGCGAACGAACGGGATTGGATGGAGCGATGAAATCAACATTCGAGGGCCTGTCGCAGCAGCAGAACATCCAGATGTTCGGTTCCCCCGCGGCCGTGGGGCAGGCCGCCGCCCCCGCCGGCGCCGCGAAGCTGGCCGGCGGCCCCATCCGGCTCGAGGTCAGCAACGTCTACAAGGTCTTCGACAAGGACCCCAAGCCGGCCTTGAAGATGCTGGCCGATGGCGCCGACAAGGACGAGGTGTTCAAGAAGCTGGGCGCCGTCGTCGGCGTGCAGGACGCGAGCTTCCAGGTCCGCGCCGGTGAGATCTTCGTCATCATGGGCCTGTCGGGCTCCGGCAAATCGACGATGATCCGCCTGCTGAACCGGCTGATCGACCCGAGCTCCGGCTCCATCGTGCTGGACGGCCGCGACCTGACGAAGATGTCCAACCGCGAACTGATCGAGGTGCGGCGGCGCGACATGGGCATGGTCTTCCAGTCCTTTGCCCTGCTGCCGCACCTGACGGCGCTCGACAACGCCGCCTTCGGGCTGGAGGTGTCCGGTGTCGCCAAGACCACCCGCCGCGACGCCGCCATGAAGGCGCTGGAGGCGGTCGGGCTCGGCGCCTACGCCCACCGCTACCCGCGCGAGATGTCGGGCGGCATGCAGCAGCGCGTCGGCCTTGCCCGCGCCCTCGCCAACGACCCGACCATCCTGCTGATGGACGAGGCCTTCTCCGCGCTCGACCCGCTGATCCGCACGGAGATGCAGGACGAGCTGCTGCGCCTCCAGCGCGAGCATTCCCGCACCATCGTCTTCATCTCCCACGACCTGGACGAGGCGATGCGCATCGGCGACCGCATCGCCATCATGCAGGGCGGGCGCGTGGTCCAGGTGGGCACGCCCTACGAGATCCTGCGCGACCCGGCCGACGATTACGTGCGCTCCTTCTTCCGCAACGTGGACACCTCCAAGGTGCTGCGTGCCGGCGACGTGGCGCGCTACGAGGCGGCCAACACGGTGGTCCGCGTGCCGGGCGAGTTGCTTCCGGCGCTGGCCCAGCTCGACGAGGGCGGGCACGAATACGGCTATGTGCGCGACGGCGGCCACGCCTACCAGGGGATCGTCTCGCGCGCCTCGCTGCGCCGGGCGCTCGACATGCCGCAGCCGCGCTTCGTCCACGCCTTCCTGTCCGGCGTCGATCCGGTGCGCAGCGACACGCCGCTGAACCGCATCCTGGACATCGTCGCCGACGCCGAATGCCCCGTGCCCGTCGTGGACGAGCAGGGAACCTACCTGGGCGCGATCTCGCGCTCGATTCTGCTTCGCACCCTGCAGCGGGGGGACTGATCCATGGACATCGACAGCCTGATCAACGACAGCCTCGAAGGCACGATCAACTTCATCACCGACACCTTCCAGCCGCAGCTCGACGCCATCTCCGCGGGCATCGACGCCTTCGGCGGCGCCATCGACGCGGTGCTGCTGGGCATGCCGGTGTGGCTGCTGATCGGCCTGCTGGCGGCACTGGCCCTGTGGCGGGTGGGGGTGCGCTTCGCGGTCTTCACCGTGCTGTCCCTGCTGCTGGTGAACACGATGGGGCTGTGGGAGGCGACGGCCTCCACGCTCGGCCTCGTCCTCTCCTCCACCGCGATCTGCCTGCTGCTGGGCATCCCGCTCGGCGTCTGGATGGCGCGCAACAAGGTGGTCGAGGCGATCCTGAAGACCTCGCTGGACTTCATGCAGACGATGCCCGCCTTCGTCTACCTGATCCCGGCCGTCATGTTCTTCGGGCTGGGCCGCGTGCCGGGCATCATCGCCACCGTCATCTTCGCCATGCCGCCGGCCGTGCGCCTGACGGCACTCGGCATCAAGCAGGTGCCGGTGGAGCTGGTCGAGGCCGGCCGCGCCTTCGGCTGCCTGGACCGCCAGCTTCTCTTCAAGGTGCAGCTCCCCAACGCGCTGCCCTCGATCATGGCCGGCGTCAACCAGACCATGATGATGGCGCTGTCGATGATCGTCATCGCCTCGATGATCGGCGCCGGCGGCCTCGGCAACGTGGTGCTCCAGGGCATCCAGCGGCTGGACATCGGGCTCGGCTTCAAGAGCGGCCTCAGCGTCGTGCTGCTGGCGATCATCCTCGACCGCATCACCCAGAGCTTCGGAGCCCCGGCCGGCGCGCCGGCGCCCTTCCGTCCCTTCGCTTTCCTGTCGCGGCTCCGTCCCGCCGCGGCGCACTGAGCGTAGAGCGTAATAATAAAACAGAAGAGGCAGAGCGAGACATGAAGACCATTTGGAAGACGCTGGCGGCCCTGTCCGTCGCGGCCGCCGTCCTGGCCCCCGTCTCGGGCGCCAGCGCCGACGACAAGAAGATCAACATCGGCTGGACCGCCTGGTCCGACGCCGAGGCGGTGACGAAGCTCGCCAAAAAGGTCCTGGAAGACCGCATGGGCTACAAGGTCGAGCTGACCATGGCCGACATCGGCGTCCAGTATCAGGGTGTGGCCACCGGCAAGCTCGACGGCATGCTGATGTCCTGGCAGCCGGCGACCCACAAGTCCTACATCGACAAGGTCGGCAAGGACCTGGTGGACCTCGGCCCGATGTACACCCAGGCCAAGCTCGGCTGGGTCATCCCCGACAGCATCCCGGCCAGTGAGCTGAAGACCATCGAGGACCTGAAGAAGCCCGAGGTGAAGGCGAAGCTGAAGGGCCGCATCCAGGGCATCGACCCCGGCTCGGGGCTGATGCAGCTGTCGGAAAAGGCGATGAAGGCCTACGATCTGGACGGCTACCAGCTCGTCTCGGCCAGCGACGCCGCGATGCTCGCGGGCCTCACCCAGGCGGTGAAGCGCGACGACTGGATCGTGGTGACGAGCTGGAGCCCGCACTGGATGTTCTCCAAGTGGAAGCTGCGCTACCTGGAGGACCCGAAGGGCGCGCTGGGCGGCGAGGAGCACATCAACAAGCTCGTCCGCAAGGGCTTCGAGAAGGACCACCCGGAGGCCCACGCCTTCCTGACCCGCATGGTTCTGCCGATCGGCGACGTGGAGTCCATCATGGCCGAGGCCCAGGACAGCAGCTACGAGGCCGCCGTCGACAACTACATCAAGAAGAACCCGGACCGCATCGAGTCCTGGGTGACCGGCAAGAAGTAAGCCGGGCAGGGCGCCCCCTCCCTCCGGGGAGGGGGCGCTGTCGCGGCCATCATCCTCGTTCTTTTTGCAATTTCCTCCAAGGCGCGCTCACCCATGACCCCGAACGAAAAGCTCACCGCCCTCTTCGGCCAGCTCGGCATCACCCCGCAGGCCATCGAGCACCCGCCGGTCCACACGGTGGAGGAGGCGCTGGAGCATTGGGAGCGTCTGGAGGGCACCCACACCAAGAACCTCATGCTGAAGGGCGCCAAGGGCGACCTGTGGCTGGTGACGGTGCCGACCGACCGGCGGCTCGACCTCAAGGCGCTGGCCCGCCATGTCGGCGCCAAGCGCTTCTCATTCGCCAGCGCGGAGACGCTGGACGCGGCACTCGGCGTGAAGCAGGGGGCGGTCAGCCCGCTGGCGTTGGTCAACGACGCCGAGGGCAAGGTGCGGCTGGTGCTGGACGCCGCGATGATGCGCGCCGGGCGCGTGACCTTCCACCCGCTGGTCAACACGGCGACCCTGTCCCTGACCGTCGAGGAGGTCACGGCCTTCCTCGGCGCGCTCGGCCGCACGGCGGAGCTGGTGGACTTCGACGCCATCGCGGACAACGAGGCCGCCTGACGCCGTTCCGGCCCGGCTCCGGTTACGCGTGCTGCCCGGCCGCGTAGCCGGACGACCAGGCCCATTGGAAATTGTAGCCGCCGAGGTGGCCGGTGACGTCCACCACCTCGCCGATGAAATAGAGGCCGGGCACGGACTTCGCCTCCAGCGTCTTGGAGGACAGCTCGTCCGTGTCAACCCCGCCCAGCGTGACCTCCGCCGTGCGGTAGCCCTCCGTGCCGCTGGGCAGGACGCGCCAGCCGTTCACCGCCTCGCCCACGCGCTGAAGCTTGTCGTGCGAATAGTCGGCCAGCCGGCCCGTGTAGCCCAGCGTCTCGTAAAGGGCCTGCGCCAGCCGCTTCGGCAGGACGTCCGCCAGGACGGTCTGGAGTTCCTGGCGGGGGCTGGCGGCCTTCTTCTCCTTCAGACGGGCGAACAGGTCCGTGCCCGGCAGCAGGTCGATCCGCACTTCCTCGCCTTCCCGCCAATAGGACGAGATCTGCAGGATGGCCGGGCCACTGAGGCCGCGGTGGGTGAAGAGGATCGCCTCCTCGAAGCGCGCCTTGCGCAGCTCCACCCGCGCGTCCACGGCCACCCCGGCCAGCGACTGCGCCCGCTCCAGCAGCTCGCCCGACAGGGTGAAGGGCACCAGCGCCGGGCGCGTCGGCACCAGCTTCAGCCCGAACCGCGCCGCCAGCTCATAGCCCCAGCCCGTCGCCCCCATCTTCGGGATCGACGGCCCGCCGGTCGCCACCACCAGTGATTCACAGAAGATCTCGCCGGCGCTCGTGGCGAGGCGGAAGCCGGATTCGGTCTTCCCGACTTCCGTGACGCTGGTGCCGAGCTGGATGCGCACCCCGGCGTCGCGGCATTCCGCCAGCAGCATGTCCACGATCTGCCGGGACGATCCGTCGCAGAAAAGCTGGCCCAGCTTCTTCTCGTGGTAGGCGATGCCGTGCTTTTGCACCAGCGCGATGAAATCATGCTGGGTGTAGCGCCGCAACGCCGACAGGCAGAAGCGCGGGTTCCGCGACAGGAAGCGGTCCGGGGCGGTGTGCAGGTTGGTGAAGTTGCAGCGCCCGCCGCCGGAGATGCGTATCTTCTCGCCCGGTGCGGCGGCGTGGTCGATCACCAGCACCCGGCGCCCGCGCTTGCCCGCCTCCATCGCGCACATCAGCCCGGCGGCACCCGCGCCCACGATGACGACGTCCTGCCGCGATCCGCTCTCCGCCCCGCTCTCAACCATGCCCAAACGCCTCTCCGTCCTCGACCGCGCCGTCTCCGGGCGAGCGCCCTTCTACCCGATGGGATCCGGGAGTCCCACCCCAAAGTCTTTGCTCAAACAAAGCACCTGCCTTTTTCTTAACCTTGGCCTCTGCCGGTCTTCGGCGTCCAAGACAAGATTCGGCTCTGTCGGGCTTTGCAAAGTCGTTGTCGCATTCACAGAAGCGACACACAGCGCGCGGTGGGAGGATCGTGGCGTTGGCTGACGGCCCGAGCGAGCGCCGTCCAGCTTCCACCGACTTCCGCGATGGAGCGCACACCATGTCGAGCCCGGTTCCTGTGGAGACGTTGATCCGCCGGCGCAAGCCCGGCCACAGCCTCGAGGCCCCGTTCTACACGAGCCGCGAGATCTTCGATCTCGACATGGACGTCATCTTCGGCCGCCACTGGATCTTCGTCGGCGTCGATCCGGACGTGCCGGAGCCGGGCGACGTGATGACGGTGGACATCGGCAAGTCGCCGATCCTCATCGTGCGCGGCGACGACATGGAACTGCGCGCCTTCCACAACGTCTGCCGCCACCGCGGCGCCCGCATCGTGCTGGACGAGAAGGCCACCGTCGGCAACCTCGTCTGCCGCTACCACCAGTGGACCTACGGGCTGGAAGGCGACCTGATGTTCGCCGAGCACATGGGCAAGGATTTCGACACCAAGTGCCACGGGCTGAAGCCCGTGCATGTGCGCAGCGTCTCCGGCCTGCTGTTCGTCTGCCTCGCGGAGAACCCGCCCAAGGACATCGACGACCTCGCCGCCGAGATGGCCCCCTATCTTGCGCCGCACGACATCCGCAACTGCAAGGTCGTGGCGACCACCAGCCTCATCGAGGAGGGCAACTGGAAGATCACGATGGAGAACAACCGGGAATGCTACCACTGCGTCGGCAACCACCCGGAACTGACCATCCCGCTCTTCGAGTACGGCTTCGGCTTCTCCCCCGACGAGCTTGACGACGAGCGCCGGGCGCACGCGGAGCGGTACGAGCAGCTCCGCCGCGACTCCGTCGCCCGCTGGGAGGCCTGCGGCCTGCCGTCCGGCGAGATCGACCATCTGGCCGACCGGGTGACCGGCTACCGCACCGAGCGGCTGGTGCTGGACGGCGAGGGCGAATCCCACACGATGGACACCAAGGTCGCCAGCAAGAAACTGCTGGGCAACCTCACCGACCGCAAGCTGGGCGGGCTGCATTTCTGGACGCAGCCGAACAGCTGGCATCATTTCATGAGCGACCACATCGTCACCTTCTCCGTCCTGCCGCTGGACGAGGGGCGGACGCTGCTGCGCACCAAGTGGCTGGTCCACAAGGACGCGGTCGAGGGCGTCGATTACGACCTGGAAAACCTGACCAGCGTCTGGATCGCCACCAACCAGCAGGACGCCGACCTCGTCGAGATGGCCCACAAGGGCGCCGAGAGCCCGGCCTACGAGCCCGGCCCCTACTCGCCCTTCACCGAGGGGCTCGTGGAGAAGTTCTGCGAGTGGTACATCGGCCGCCTCACCGAGCATCATCTCGGCGAGAAGAAGGACGCGCCGGTCCGCGTCGCCGCCGAGTAAGGCCGAAGGGGCAGGGGAGGGATGGCGATGCCGTTGGACGAGGCAAGCAAGGGGACGGGACCGATGAGCACCGGCTTGGGCACGATCACCGGCGGGGCCGGCCTGCCGGACTGGAACCCGGAGCTGGACGACGTGCTCGTCTGCCGGCAGGTGCGGCAGGAGACGGCGGACGTGAAGACCTTCGTCTTCTCGGCGCGCAAGCCCTGCCTGTTCCGCTTCAAGCCGGGCCAGTTCCTGACCCTGGAGCTGTCCATCGGCGGCGAGACGATCCACCGCAGCTACACCATCTCCTCCTCCGCGGCGCGGCCCTACCGGCTGTCCATCACGGTGAAGCGGGTGCCGGGCGGCCCGGTGTCGAACTGGCTGCACGACACCCTCAAGCCCGGCGATGAGATCCGCGCCGTCGGGCCGATGGGCGACTTCACGCTGCCGGAGACGGGCGCCGCCTCCACCAAGTACCTGTTCCTGTCCGGTGGTAGCGGCATCACCCCGTCCATGTCGATGACCCGCACCCTGGCGGACCTGGGGGAGGACACGGACATCGTCTTCATCCACGCCGCCCGCTCGCCGTCCGACGTCATTTTCCGGCATGAGCTGGACCTGATGGCGCGCCACGCGCAGCGGCTGCGCGTCGCCCACACCTGCGAGGCGCTGACCGGCGAGCCGGGCTGGCCGGGCTTCACCGGGCGGGTGTCCCTGGCCATGCTCCAGCTCATGGCGCCGGACCTGATGGAGCGCACGGTCTATGTCTGCGGCCCCTCGCCCTTCATGGCCGCCGTGCGGTCCATGCTGGAGGGGGCGGGCTTCGACATGGCGCGCTACAATCAGGAAAGCTTCAACTTCGAGGAGCTGGGGCTGGACGCCCAGCCGTCCGCCCCGGAGGCCGCCCCGGCCGAGGCCGCGCCGGTTCCGGAAGCTGCAGCTCCGGTTGCCGCCGCGACCTTCAAGGTGGCCTTCGCCAAGACCGGCAAGACCATCGATTGCAGCGCCGACACCACCATCCTGGACGCCGCCCGCCGCTCCGGCGTTCGGCTGCCCGCCTCCTGCGCGCGGGGCCTGTGCGGCACCTGCAAGAGCAAGAAGGTCTCCGGCGAGGTGACGATGAAGCACGCCGGCGGCATCCGCCAGCGCGAGATCGACCAGGGCCAGATCCTGCTCTGCTGCAGCAAGCCGACCAGCGACCTCGTCATCGACCGCTGACGGGCGGCGGGGTCGGAGGATGGGGCCGGAAGAGTTCCTGCGCTGGATCGTCACCCAGGACCGCCGGCACGAACTGGTCGATGGCGAACCGGTGATGATGGCGGGCGCCAACCGCCGGCATGACCGGATCGCTTCCACCGCCCTGCGGCTGGTCGGAAACCAGCTCGAAGGGCGGGATTGCCAGCCCTTCACCAGCGACATCGCCCTTCTCATTCCGGCCGGGAACATCCGCTATCCGGACCTCGGGGTGGACTGCGGTCCCTTCGACGATCATGCCATGACCGCAAGCGAGCCGAGGCTCGTCGTCGAAATCCTCTCTCCCACGACCCGCAGCTTCGACCTGAATGACAAGCTGGAAGAGTATAAAACCGTCGAGTCGCTGGACTTCATTCTGCTCGTGGATCCGGATGTGCCCCAGGCACGGCTGTACCGCCTGACCGCGGATCGCGGCTGGGCGAGCGAAAGGCTGGGGGGCCTGGACGCCGTCGCGGCCATGCCTGAACTCGGCCTGAGGTTGCGTCTGGCGGACCTCTATGCGGGGCTTGAATTCCGGTCGCGGCCGACGCCCGTCGAGGATCGGAAGACGGGATCGAAGTTTTCGATATGAGATCGTCTGCGATCAGGGCCTGCTGAGCGGCCCAGGCCCGGTGCCGCGCCATGTTCCCCGCACGTCAGAAAACCGGCACCGAAATCCCGTGGTCGCGCGGTACGCCCTTTCGTGGTGTGCCATGGTCGAAAATCAGACTTTTTCCGACAATGGGATTCACATACGATACAGCTCAGTTCTCCATCGGCGCGCTTTCGGCCCGCCGGATGGAGGAAAGATTTTGCGCCTGCCGGTCTTCTTGACCCTGGGTTGTGCCATCGTGTCCGTCTGAGTGCCTTCCGATCCCGCGTCAGCGTTGAGGAGCTTGTATGTCGGCCGATGCTGCTCGCTTTCTGGGGTTCGCCTTCGCCAACGCCGACGTCCTGGTCGAGGTGACCACCGCCGGGACGATCAGCTTCGTGGCGGGCGCCTTGGGCACGATCTGCAACCTTCGCGAACAGGACGTCATCGGAAAGCCTCTCGACCGGCTGGTCGGCACCGCCGATGTGGGGCTTGTCCGCCGCCTGCTCGGCACGCTCAAGCCCAACAGCCGGCTTGAGACGCGCCGGGTCGGGCTGCGGCGCGGCGACCAGACGGTGACGGCGACCATGTCCGGCTACCGGCTCGGCGCGTCGCCCACGCTGCATCTCACCTTCACGATGGTCAGCGGCATCGCCGCGGTGGTGCCCGAGGTTCCGCGCGACCAGGAGACCGGTCTGGTCGAGGCCGACGCCTTCCAGGCCGAGCTGTGCGAGAAGTTCGGAATCGAGAGCGACGGTGGGCCGCCGAAGCTCACCCTGCTGAAGATCGCCGGGCTGGGCGAGGTGCGGTCGCGGCTTGGGCCGGAGGTCACGGCGCGGCTGCTGGAGGAGGTCGGCGGCCTGCTGCGCGTCCACGCCGCCAGCGACACGCTCGCCACCCGCCTGGGCGACGACCGCTTCGGCATCGTCCACGGCAAGGACACCGACGGCAAGGCCATCGCCGCCGACATCGAGGCGGCCGGGCAGCGCATCGCGCCGGGCGGCCCCAGCCTGCGGGCGCAGCAGACCAGCCTCGACCTGGCGAGCCCCGGGCTCGGCCGCGAGGATGCCGGACGCGTGCTGCTCTTCGCGGTCCGGCGCTTCGCCGAGGACGAGAGCGGACACAGCATCGCCACCATCGGCGAGGCCTTGCGCGACCTCGTGGACCAGACGGTCACGAAGGTGACCAACCTGCGCTCCACCCTGGTCAACCAGCACCTCCGCCTGCAATTCCAGCCCATCGTCTTCCTGCCGCACCGGGGCCTCCACCATTACGAGGCGCTGGCCCGTTTCCCCGACGCGGCCCCCGGCCCGACCATCGCCTTCGCCGAGGAGATCGGCATGGTGCAGGAGGTGGACCTGCTGGTCTGCCATAAGGCCTTGAGCATCCTGATGGCCGACAGCGGCCAGCCGCCGCTGCAGATCGCCATCAACCTGTCGGCGGTGTCGCTGGGCAGCGACATCTTCATGGCGACCTTCGCCCGCATCCTGCAGAAGCATCCGCAGCTGCGCCAGCGGATGCTGATCGAGATCACGGAGTCCTCCGAAATCAAGGACCTGGAGCGGGCGGCGCGCATCATCAACGATCTGCGCGCGGCCGGGCACAGCGTCTGCCTGGACGATTTCGGCGCGGGTGCCGCCTCCTTCCCTTACATCCAGGCGCTGAAGGTCGATTTCGTGAAGATCGACGGCAGCTACGTGAAGTCGGTCGGCCGGAATCCGCGCAACGACGCCATCCTGCGAGCCATCGTCAACCTGTGCGACGACATCGGCGTCCAGGTCATCGCCGAAATGGTCGAGACGCAGGAGCAGGCCACGCAGCTCGCCAACTGGGGCGTGAAGCTCGCGCAGGGCTACCTGTTCGGGCGCCCCGTCGACCAGCCCGACTACCAGGTCACGGCCCTGGCCGCCGCCGGTGCCGCACCCCGGCCGCGCTGAAGGGCGGCGCCATCCGGCACCATCATTTGCCCCCATCCTATGGCAGTGACACTCCGCCTGCCCCGTTGACGGGCCGCGCCGGCCGCTCCAACCATGCAGGTCCCTGTTTCCATTCACCAGGAGGCGCCTTGTCGCCGTCTGTCCCCCTCCGATACGGCTGGCACGCCGAGAGCTACAGCCCCAAGATGGCGAGCATCCGCCTCCGGCTTCTGGAGCCGGCCGCCGCGCTGCGCCGGCGGGGGCTGGACATCGGTCCTTACCGCGGCGACCTCGGGCCGGTGGGCTATGCGGCGATCCTGTTCTCGAAGTCTCTCTCGCAGGACGCGCTCGGCATCGCGCGGGAGGCGCGGTCGCTCGGGCGGGCGGTGATCTACGACCTCTCCGACAACCTGTTCGCGGGAAAACTCGCCCGGAAGGACAAGCAGGACAAGCTGGCGAGGCTGCGCGAGATGCTGGCCCTGGCGACCTGCGTCACCTTCCCGACGCCCACCCTGATGGAACAGGTCCAGGCGGCCGTTCCGGAGATCGCGGGCAAGGGCCGCGTCGTTCCCGACGTCATCGATTGCGCCCGGGAAGGGGCGGAAGGACGGTCGTTGCTGGAGCGCTATCACCTCGCCCGGCTGAAGCGCTTCCTCGCGGCTCACGGCGATGCCCTGCATTGCGTGTGGTTCGGGAAGAGCCAGGGCAGCGTCTCCGGCTTCGCGCATCTCGATTCGGCCGTGAGGCAGCTGGAGCGCTTCTCGCTCCGCCATCCGGTCACCCTCACGGTGATCAGCAACAGGCGGCTGCGCTACTGGAAGTCCGCGGCGAACTGGCGGCTGCCGACCCACTACATGCCCTGGGCCATCGGCAGCTTCCACGAGGCGCTGGCGCTGCACCGGGTTGCCGTCATCCCGGTCGAGCGGAACGGCTACACCGTCGGCAAGAGCGTGAACCGGCCCGCGACGGCGATCGCGGCCGGTCTGGGAGTCGTGGCGGACGCCATCGATTCCTACGAGGAGCTTCGGCCCTTCATTCCCCTGGACGATTGGCAGGGGGGCCTGCAGCGCTATCTCGCCCGCCCGCCCGCGGAGGACCCCGACCTCCTGGCGGCGGCAGGGCTGCTTCGCCAGCGTTACAGCCCGGACGCGGTCGCGGCGCGGTGGGAGGGGCTGCTGGCCGAAGCGTCCGCGCTGTGCGGGGCGGCGCCGCCCCAGGCGGCCAGGAACGCTCCTCATCGCGCCATGTTGGTCCCCTGACGAGGACGGGCCGGGAAGCCCTCCTGGAGGGCGGTCCCGAAAAGGGCCTTGACCTTCCAGCGATGGGAAGCCTCAGGCTCTGTCTCCCGAAACCCTGAGTAGGAGAACAGGATGCTGACGTTGAAGGTGGAAGGGATGACCTGCGGGCACTGCGCCCAGACCGTCACCAAGGCGGTCGAGGCGCTGCCGGCGGTCGAACGGGCGCTCGTGGACCTCACGGCCGGCGAGGTCACGGTCGAGGGAAGCGCCGAGGAGAGCGCCGTCCGCAAGGCGATCGAGGACGCCGGCTACGACGTGAAGGACGCCGCCTGAAGCTTGCCGTCCCGGCCGCGCCACCCGCGCGACGGCCGGGGCTGCGCGTTTCCCTTATTCCGCTGGGATCTCCCTGGGGCGGCGATCCTCGTCGATGGCGACGAAGGTGAAGTCCGCCTCGGTCACCATGAACTGCTCGTCGCCGTTGCGGCTGCGCCGCCAGGCCTCGACATGGATCTTCATCGAGGTGCGGCCGACCTTGACGATGTCGGCGTAGAGGCTGACCTCGTCCCCGACCAGGACCGGCCGGTGGAAGACCATCGCGTCGGCCGCCACCGTCGCGCAGCGCCCGCGGGCACGCCGGGCCGCCGCGTTGCCGGCCGCAAGGTCCATCTGCGCCATCAGCCAGCCGCCGAAGATGTCGCCCGCCGGGTTGGTGTCCGCCGGCATGGCGATGGTGCGGATGACGGGAATGCGATGGTCCATGGGCAGGGCTCCGGGGTCGGCGATGCCCCGACTATAACCCGTCCTTTTGTGCGGTGCAGCAACGGAAGGGCTTCCGCGCAGGCGTCGCGTTTTTAGCGATGACACCCATTCCGTTCACCGCGCGCAAAGCCCACAATGTCATCGGCAAGCTATGGGGGCTCCGATGGAAAAGCCGCCGCCGCGCCCGATGAGCCGGGAGGAGTTCCGCCGGTGGCTCGCCGGCCAGACCGGCGAACGCCGCTACGAACGCGTCGCCGGCGAACCCGTCGCCATGGCGCCCGAGCGCGTCGCCCATGCGCGGCTGAAGGCGAGGATGTGGCGGGCGCTGGACGACGCCCTGCGCGCGGCCGGGGCGGACTGCGAGGCCCTGCCGGACGGGGTGACGGTCGAAATCGGTGAGGATACCGATTACGAGCCCGACGCGGTCGTCGATTGCGGCGACCGGCTGCCCGGCGACGCCGTCGCGGCCACGAACCCGGTGATCGTGGTCGAGGTGCTGAGCCCGGGAACCAGGGGTGTCGATACGGGCGCGAAGCTGACAGACTATTTCCGTGTCCCGAGCATCCGCCACTATCTGATCGTCCGGACGGACCGCAAGAGCGTGGTGCATTACCGCCGCGCCGAGGGGGGCGGCGTCTCCGCCCAATTCCACCAGGGCGGCGTCCTGGACCTCGACCCGCCGGGCATCCGGCTCGACCTGGACGCGGTCTACGGCGCTTGAATGGGAGCCAACACGACGGCGTGTGCCGCCGGGGTCTCGCGCAACCAGAAAAGGTTTGTCGCGCGCACGATATTCGACCAAAACAAGGAGGCGGGCTCCGGGCAACCGGCCGATGGGCCGAATTGCCCCATGGCGGTCCTTGGCCCGATAGTGCGTGCGTGGCTTTCCCCTGGCCGAGGCGGACATGGCGTTGCGGATTCTCGTTGCGGATGACCATCCCCTGATGCGGACGGCGTTGCGCCAGACGGTCGCGCAGGCGATGGACGGCGCCGAGATCGTCGAGGCGTCGCGCTTCGAGCAGATCGGCCCGCTTCTGGCGGAGGCGGACACGACCGACGTGATCCTGCTCGACCTCCACATGCCGGGAATGAACGGCTTCATCGGTCTGATGCTGCTGCGCGCCGAGCATCCCGCCATTCCGGTCCTGGTGGTCTCCGCCTCGGAGGACGCGGCCACGATCCAGCGGGCGCTGGACTGCGGCGCTTCGGGGTTCGTGCCGAAATCGGCGCCCAACAGCAGGATCGGGGAGGCGATCCGCGCCGTGCTCGACGGCGAGATCTGGATGCCGGAGGTCGAGGCCTCCGACGGCGGCCCCGGCCTCGCCCAGCGGGCGGCGAGCCTCACCCCGCAGCAGCTCCGCGTCCTGGCGGGCATCGCCGAGGGCAAGCTGAACAAGCAGATCGCCTACGAGATGAACGTCGCCGAAACGACGGTGAAGGCGCACATCACCACCATCCTGCGCAAGCTGGGCGTGCTGACCCGGACCCAGGCCGCGCTGGTCGCCAACCAGCTGGCGCTCACCCCGCCCAACCCGAACGAGCCCGGCAACGGGGCGTAGCCCCCGGCCACGCGGATCCGCCCCGATTCCGGTGCCGCGGCACCCCCGACCTTGGTCGGGGGTGACCGGGATGGTTCGCGGGGCTAACAATGCGACCCATAGAGCATCGGATGTACCTGACGTGCGAACGGCTTAACGCCGCCCGCAAGGTGTGGTCTGTGCGAACAGGGGAGGAAAAAACGAATGGCATACGCTGCTGCCGGGAACGAGGCCGCACGGCCCATGACCGCCGAGGAAAGGAAGGTGATCTTCGCCTCCTCGCTCGGCACGGTCTTCGAATGGTATGACTTCTATCTGTACGGCTCCCTCAGCGCCGTCATCGCCGCTCAGTTCTTCTCGGGCGTCAACCCGACCGCGGCCTTTATCTTCGCGCTGATGGCCTTCGCGGCGGGCTTCGCCGTGCGCCCCTTCGGCGCGATCTTCTTCGGCCGCCTCGGTGACATGATCGGCCGCAAGTACACCTTCCTCGTCACCATCCTCATCATGGGCGTTTCGACCTTCATCGTCGGCATCCTGCCCAACTACGCCACCATCGGCATCGCGGCCCCGATCATTCTGATCGGCCTGCGCCTGCTGCAGGGCCTAGCGCTGGGCGGCGAGTACGGCGGTGCGGCGACCTACGTCGCCGAGCACGCCCCGCACGGCCGCCGCGGCCTCTACACCTCCTGGATCCAGACCACCGCGACGCTGGGCCTGTTCCTGTCGCTGCTGGTGATCCTGGGCTGCCGCATGTCCATGTCGCCGGAGGACTTCAACGCCTGGGGCTGGCGCATTCCGTTCCTGCTCTCCATCGCGCTGCTGGCCATCTCGGTCTGGATCCGCCTGATGCTCAGCGAGTCGCCGGCCTTCCAGCGCATGAAGTCCGAGGGCAAGACCTCCAAGGCCCCGCTGAAGGAATCCTTCGGTGAGTGGAAGAACCTGAAGGTCGTCCTGCTCGCCCTGTTCGGCATCGTCGCCGGCCAGGCGGTGGTCTGGTACACGGGCCAGTTCTACGCGCTGTTCTTCCTGACCCAGACGCTGAAGGTCGACGCCTACACGGCCAACCTGCTGATCGCCGCGGCGCTGCTGCTGGCCACGCCCTTCTTCGTGATCTTCGGCTCGCTGTCCGACCGCATCGGCCGCAAGCCGATCATCATGGCCGGCCTGGCGCTCGCCTGCCTGACCTACTTCCCGATCTTCAAGAGCATCACCCACTACGCCAACCCGGCCCTGGAACAGGCGGTCGCCACCTCGCCGGTCGTCGTCGCCGCCGACCCGAACGAGTGCTCCTTCCAGTTCAACCCGGTCGGCACCAGCCAGTTCACCAGCTCCTGCGACATCGCCAAGGCCGCCCTGGTGAAGCGCGGCATCCCCTACTCCAACGAGGCCGCGCCGGCCGGCACCGTCGCCCAGATCCGCGTCGGCAGCACGGTCATCCCGTCCTACAGCGCGCAGCCCTCGACCGCCGCGGCAAGCGTGAACCTGGGCCATGGCCCGAGCACCAGCCACGCCGCCCCGGTCGACGCCAAGGCCGCCGGCGCCGCCTTCGACACCAGCGTCGCCGCCGCCCTGAAGACCGCCGGCTACCCGCCCTCGGCGGACCCCGCGCAGATCAACTACGTCATGGTCACGGTTCTGCTGACCATCCTCGTCATCTATGTGACGATGGTCTACGGCCCGATCGCCGCGATGCTGGTCGAGATGTTCCCGACCAAGATCCGCTACACTTCCATGTCGCTGCCCTACCACATCGGCAACGGTTGGTTCGGCGGCTTCCTGCCCACGACCTCCTTCGCCATCGTGGCGGCCACCGGCGACATCTACTCGGGCCTCTGGTACCCGATCGTCATCGCCGCCGCGACGCTGGTGATCGGCCTGCTCTTCGTCCGCGAGACGAAGGACATCGACATCTACGCCAAGGACTGACGGCGGGCTTAGGCTTCCGCATCACGCCGACCATTTCTTTCCGAAGAGCCGACTTGAGGGCGGGGAGCAATCCCCGCCCTTTTTTCATGGCTGCACAGCGCAAGCATGAACGTTTGCCCAATGGCGGCGGTAGGGTGCAATCGCCCGAAACAGTCCCGCATCCAAAGAAATCGGCGGGTACCGGCGGCACTGGTTGAAATACTATATTGCTCTAAGTGTAATAAAATTATTGAAGCGCCGATCCCTTGTCTTCATGGTTCTTTCCTGTTCGGCAGAGCCTGAACCCGCTGTCGGCCTGTTGTCGAAGGAAAGCCAGATGGACAGCTTCAGCATCCCGTTTTATGCGGTTGCCGCGGCAACTCTGTTCCTGATCGCGCTGATGAAGGGGGCGTTCGGCGGGGGCTTCGCCCTGATCGGCGTCCCGCTTCTATCCCTGTTCATTCCCCCGCTCCAGGCCGCCGTGATCATCGCGCCGCTCGTCTGCCTGATGGATGTGTTCGCGTTGATGGCCTACCCGCCGCGGACCTGGGACGGCCGGCAATTGAGGGTCCTCCTTCCGGGCGCGCTCGCAGGCATGGCGGTCGGCGCGCTGCTTCTTGGACGCGCGCCGGAGCAGCTGGTCGGGATGATGGTCGGTGTGATCGCCGTACTCTTTGCCGGGCAGTGGCTCGCCAGGCGCCACGGTCTGCTCCGGGGCAGGGCCGAGATGGCGCCCGGACGTCTGGCCGGCTGTTTCTGGGGCGGCGTTTCCGGCTTCACGAGCCTGCTTGCCCACTCGGGTGGCCCGCTGCTTTCCGTCTACCTGCTGCCGCAGCAGCTGCCCAAGACGGCGCTGGCGGGTACCCAGACGATCTTTTTCACGGTCGGCAACCTCGCCAAGCTCCTGCCCTATCTTTTCCTCGGGCAGCTGGACCGCCCGGCGGTGATCGCCGCGGCCCTGATCTCGCCCACCGTTCCGCTCGGCGTCCTGATCGGCCGCAGGCTTCACGGCATTCTTGACCAGGACCGCATCTACATCGTCTGCTATGGCCTCGTCTTCGTCACGGGATGTAAGATGCTGCTCGACGCCGGACTCCATCTTGGCGGCTGATCCGGGGGCGGCCGAGCCGGGGGAAGCGGCGCGCTCATGGTAGCCGCGCGCTTCCCGGACGTAGTCGAGCGCCTTGCCGCGGACATCCTCGACGGCACCCTGGCACCCGGCAGCCGGTTGCCGACCCATCGCGAACTCGCCGACCGGTTCGGCTTGGCACCGGCCACGGCGAGCCGCGTGTATCGGGAACTGCGCCGCCGTGGGCTCACGATGGGCGAGGTCGGGCGGGGAACCTTCGTGCGGGGACCGGCCCGGCACAACATGGACGACCTGAACGAGTCCGGCATCGCGGCCCCGCTGATCGATCTTAGCCTCAACTATCCGATCCTCGACATTCAGGGCGACCTGATGGAGAAGACGCTTGGGCAGGTCGCCCTCGAAGGCGGTTGGTCCAGCCTGCTCGGCTATCATTCGCCAGCGGGCCGGCTCCGGGACCGTCAGGCCGCCGGCGCCTGGTTCGCGAGCCGCGGGCTGCATGCCGACCCGGACGAGGTCTTCATCACCGCCGGCTCTCAGCACGGGCTCGCCGTCGCGACGGCGGCGGTCTGCGGTCCCGGCGACACGGTGGCCGTCGAAAGCCTGACCTATCCCGGCTTCAAGATCCTGGCCGGTCTCCAGCAGATCCATCTGGCGCCGGTGGAGATGGACGGAGAGGGCCTCCTGCCGGAGCGGTTGGAGGAGTTGTGCCGGTCGCGCAAACTGCGCGCGCTCTATCTCATGCCGACGGTCCACAATCCGCTCGGCACGGTGATGCCGCCGGAACGGCGCGAGCGCGTGGCGGCGATCTGCCGCAAGCACGCGGTCCACATCCTGGAAGACGAGGCCTACGGCTTTCTCGACGACCGGATCCTCCCGTCGCTTCGCAGCCTGGCGCCGGGCCTCGGCTTCAACATCCAAAGCATGGGCAAGCTCTTCGCGCCGGGATTGCGCATCGGTTTCATGGCCGCGCCCCGGCATCTCCGGGACCGCATCGAGACGGTGATCCGCAGCACGACCTGGGCGGCGAGCCCCATCGCCGCGGAACTCGCATCCCGCTGGATCGAGGACGGCAGCGCCGGAACCGTGCTCGGCCGCAAGCGGCGGGACGCAGCGGAACGGCAGCGGCTCGCTGCGTCCTTGCTGCCGGGGGACGCGATCCGGTCACACCCCACGAGCTATCACCTGTGGCTAAGCCTGCCGCAACGCGTCCGGGCGGATGATTTCGTCCGCCACCTCCATGCGCTGGGGGTGGTCGTTTCGCCCGCCGCCGCCTTCACGCCGTCCAGCGTGCCGGCACCACCGGCCCTGCGCCTCGCGCTCGGAAGCCCGCCGGTCGAGAGGTTGCGCGAGGGTCTGCGGATCGTCGCGGCTGCCTATGAGCGGTTCTGCCGCTGACCCCGGCCGGGGCATCCGTCGCGCCCGCATCGCTTCGCCGGTCATTCGCGGCTCCTATTTCCCCGCCCTTTTTTCATGGCTGCCATTTCCGGCTGCGGATGGGCCGTGGTTCCGGCATACCGGCGGGGCCGCGCTCCACGAATGGCAAGGGGCGGCCTTCCGGAGCATGACCGTCCCTTGTACGCCTTCGACCCGCAGTTTTATCTCGTGGCCTCGGCCACCCTGTTCCTGATCGCGCTGATGAAGGGGGCTTCGGGCGGCGGGCTCGCCGTGATCGGCGTGCCGGTGCTGTCGCTCTTCATCCCGCCGCTCCAGGCCGCCGCCGTCCTGGCGCCGCTGGTCTGCCTCATGGACGTGTTCGCCATGATGGCTTACCCGCCGCGGACCTGGAACGCGGGGCATCTGAAGCTTCTGATCCCCGGCACGCTCGTGGGCATGGCGGTCGGCACGCTGCTGATCGGCCGCGCGCCGGGCTGGCTGGTCGGACCCTTGATCGGGCTCATCGCCGTGGTCTTCGCCGGGCAATGGCTGCTGCGGCGCGTCGGCCTGCTGCGGACCGGGGCCGGGGCCGCGCCCGGCCCGGTGGCCGGCTACGTCTGGGGCGGCGTGTCGGGCTTCACCAGCCTGCTCGCCCATGCCGGCGGGCCGCCGCTGGCGGTCTACATCCTGCCGCAGAACCTCCCGAAGACGGAGCTGGCCGGCACCCAGACGGTCTATTTCACCGTCGTGAACTACGCCAAGATCGTCCCCTACATGCTGCTCGGGCAGTTCGACGGCCCGACGCTGCTCGCGGCCGCACTCCTGTCGCCCTCCATCCCCCTGGGCGTCTGGATCGGCCGGCGGCTGCATGGGCGGCTCGATCAGGATCTCATCTACATCGTCTCCTACACGCTGGTCTTCCTCACGGGCTGCAAGATGCTGCTCGATGCCGGCCGCCATCTCGCGGGCTGAAGGCCGCTGGCACTCCCGGCGTCCATGCCTTACGGCCGAGTTGTGCTAAGCTCGGGCCGGGTGGAAACGCGGCCGCGCGGGACGCGCGGCGGGGCATGCGGCGGGGCTTATGGAAAGCTGGTTCATTCTCGTCGTCTCGCTGGCCTATCTGCTGTCGCTCTTCGCCATCGCCTGGTACGGCGACCGGACGGCGGGGGCCGCTGCGGCGCGGCGCACCCCGCTGCTCTACGGCCTGAGCCTCGGGGTCTACTGCACCTCCTGGACCTTCTACGGGGCGGTCGGGCGCGCGGCGGTGGACGGCTTCGATTTCCTGCCGATCTATGTCGGACCGATCCTGATGATCGGGCTGGGCTGGCCGCTGCTGGCCCGCATCGTCCGCGTCGCCAAGGCGGAGAACGTCGTCTCCATCTCCGACTTCCTGTCGGCGCGCTACGGCAAGAGCCAGGGGCTGGCGGCGCTGGTCACCGTGACGGCGGTGATCGGGCTGCTGCCCTACATCGCCTTGCAGCTCAAGGCCATCACCATCAGCTTCGAGGTGCTGGCGGTGGACAGTTTCGGCCAGGGCTTCGAGGCGGCCCAGCTTCCGGGCGGGACGACGCTTCTGGTGGCGCTGCTGATGGCGATCTTCGCGATCCTGTTCGGGGTGCGCGGCATCAGCAGCAACGAGCATCACCGCGGGCTGATGATGGCCATCGCCGCCGAATCGGTGGTGAAGCTCGGCGCCGCCCTGGCGGTCGGGCTGATCGTCGCCGTGTCCTGGTTCGGCAGCCCGGACGGCTTCCTGCGGTCGGTGGCGGCGCATCCGGACTTCGCCGCGACGCTCACGCTGGAGGCCATCGGGCCGGACTGGTGGGCGGCCTCGCTGCTGTCGGGGCTGGCGATCCTCTGCCTGCCGCGGCAGTTCCACGTCGCGGTGGTCGAGAACACCCACGCCGGCGACATCCGCACGCTGGCCGCCTTCTTCCCCGTCTATCTCATCGCCATCAACCTCTTCGTCCTTCCGGTGGCGCTGGCCGGGCTGACGCTCTTCGACGGGACGGGCGTGAACGCCGACACCTTCATGGTGTCCATCCCGCTTCAGGCGGGCTGGCCCTGGCTGGCGCTGATCGCCTTCATCGGCGGGCTGTCGGCGGCGACCAGCATGGTGCTGGTGGAGATGGTGGCGCTCAGCACCATGATCTGCAACGACGTGATCGTGCCCCTGCTGATGGCCTCCCGTCCGGCCGCGCGGAAGCTGCGCCAGGACCCGGCACCCGTCCTGCTGGCGGTGCGGCGCTCGGCCGTGATCGTCATCCTGATCCTGGCCTACGGCTGCTATCTGCTGATCGGGCCGGCCTTCCCGCTTGCCACCATCGGTCTGATGTCCTTCACCGCCGTGGCCCAGTTCGCGCCGGCGCTGCTGATCGGGCTGTTCTGGACCGGCGCCAACCGGGCCGGCGCCTTCGGCGGCATCTGCGCGGGTTTCCTGGGCTGGGCCTACACCATGCTGCTGCCCTCCTTCGCCGACGCCGGCTGGCTGGCCGAGGGGGTGCTGTCCGCCGGCCCCTTCGGGATGGCCGCGCTGAGCCCGGTGGCGCTGGCCGGGGTGACCGGGCTCGACCCGCTGTCGCACGCCGTGTTGTGGAGCCTGGGGCCGAACGTCGCGATCCTCGTCGGGCTGTCGCTGCTGACCCGGCCGTCGCCGCTGGAAACGCGGCAGGCGGCGCGCTTCGTCTTCCCGCGCCGGGGCGGCGAGGGGGCCTCCTCCGCCGCCAAGGCGACGACGCTGGCCGACCTGCACGACCTGGCGACGCGCTATGTCGGCAAGGACAAGGCGGACGCCGCCTTCCGCCACCTCATGCCCCCGGCGGGAAGTGCCGCGGACGGTGCCTTCGGCGAGATCCTGGGCGGGCAGATCGTGCGCAGCGGGGCCGAGGCGATCCAGATCACCGAGAGGCTGCTGGCGGGTGCGGTCGGCTCGGCGTCGGCGCGGGTGGTGGTGGCCGGGCTGCTGTCCGACCGCCGGCTGTCGCGCACCGACGCCCGCACCATCATCGACGAGGCCTCCCGCGCGATCCTGAAGCAGCACGAGCTGCTGCGCGCCACCGTCGAGAATGTGGGGCAGGGCATCTGCGTGTTCGACGGGGAGTTCCGGGTGGCGACCTGGAACCGCCGCTTCCTGGCCCTGCTCGACCTGCCGGAGGAGTTCGTCCAGGTCGGCACCCCGCTCGCGGAGATCGTCGCCTTCATCGGCGAACGCGGCGAATACGGCCGCAACGGTGAGATCGAGACCCTGCTGGCGCGCCGCTCCGACCCGCGCCGCCAGGGCAAGCCGGACGTCTATGTCCGTCAGCGCCCCGAAGGCACGGTGCTGGAGATCGCCACCAACCCCATGCCGGACGGCGGCTTCGTCGCGGTCTACACCGACGTGACCGAGCGCCACCGGGCCGCCGAGGCCCTGCGCGAGGCGAACGAGAGCCTGGAGCGCCGCATCGCCGAGCGCACCCAGGCCCTGTCCGAGGCCAAGGGGGAGGCCGAGCGGGCCAACCGCGACAAGACGCGCTTCCTCGCCGCCGCCAGCCACGACCTGCTCCAGCCGCTGCACGCCGCGCGCCTGTTCGTGACCGCGATGGCGGAGCGGGTGAGCGACCCGGCCATCGGCCAGATCGACGATTCCCTGCGCTCGGTGGACCAGATCCTCTCCGACCTGCTCGATGTGTCGAAAATCGACAGCGGCGTCGTCCAGCCGACGCCCAGGGCCTTGCGGATGGAGGAGCTTCTGAAGCCGCTGGGCGAGGAGTTCACGGTGCTGGCGCGCCAGCACGGGCTGGCCCTGCGCATCGTGCCCAGCCGGGCCGTGATCCGCAGCGACCCCACCCTGCTGCGCCGCATCCTCCAGAACTTCCTGGCGAACGCCGCGCGCTACACGGCGGAGGGGCGCATCCTGATCGGCTGCCGCCGGCGCGGCACCCACCTGTCGATCGAGGTGTGGGACACCGGCCCCGGCATCCCCGAACACCGGCTGCGCGACATCTTCCTGGAGTTCCGGCAGATCGACCAGGGCGGGAACGAGCGCGGCAAGGGGCTCGGCCTCGGGCTCGCCATCGTGGAGCGGCTGGCCGGCATCATGGGCCACCGGATCGGGGTGCGCTCGCGCGTCGGGCGGGGCAGCGTCTTCTCCGTGCTGGTGCCCCTGACCGACGAGCCGGCGCCCCTCGCCCCGGCGCTGGCCCGACCGCGCGCGCGCGGCTTCGACGGCGCCCTGGTGCTCTGCCTGGAGAACGAACCCTCCATCGCGCGGGCGATGGAGGACCTGCTGTCCGGCTGGGCCTGCCAGGTCGTGGTCGCCCCCACGGCGGAGCAGGCCCTGGCTCTCCTCGACGGTCGGATGCCGGAGATCCTGCTGACCGACTACCATCTCGACGACGGGCGGACGGGGGTCGAGGCGCTGGCCGTCCTGCGACGGGCGCTGGGTCCGCTGCCAGCGGCGCTGATTACCGCCGACCGCGACGCCGCCATCCGCGAGGAGGCGGAGGAGGCCGGCTGCCGCGTGCTGTACAAGCCGATCCGGCCGGGGGCCCTGCGCGCGCTGGTCGGCCAGATGCTGGCGGAGGGGCGGCACCCGGTGGTGAATTGACGCTTTTTGCAGCGTTATGGCTCTTGCCTCCGTTTTGGTCACATGCGACCGTCCGCCTCTGCGAAGACTAGACCCCTTCGATCCACCCTTCCGATCAGCCGTTCAGATCAGAGAGAGCCCACATGGATCATCGTTCGCGTTCCCTGGCCGCCCGTTTCACCCGGCGCGCGGTCCTGGGCGGCATCGCCGCCGCCACCTTGGCTGTCGGCGCCCTCGGCACCTTCGCCGGGGCCGGGCCGGCCTTCGCGCAGGACAAGCTGAAGGTCGCCGGCGTCTACACCGTGCCGGTCGAGCAGCAATGGGTCAGCCGCATCCACAAGGCGCTCCAGGCCGCCCAGCAGCGTGGCGAGATCGAGTATGTGTGGGCCGAATCGACCGCCAACACCGACTATGAGCGCGTCATGCGCCAGTACGCCGAGGCGGGCCAGCAGCTGATCGTCGGCGAGGTGTTCGGTGTCGAGCGCGCCGCGCGCGGCGTCGCCAAGGACTATCCGAAGACCGCCTTCCTGATGGGCTCCAGCTTCAAGCAGCAGGAGCCGAACTTCTCGGTCTTCGACAACTACATCCAGGAGCCGGCCTACCTCACGGGCATGATCGCGGGCGGCATGACCAAGTCGAACGTCATCGGCATGGTCGGTGGCTTCCCGATCCCCGAGGTGAACCGGCTGATGAACGCCTTCATGGCCGGCGCCCGGGAGGTCAACCCGAACGTCAAGTTCATGGTCAGCTTCATCGGTTCCTGGTTCGACCCGCCCAAGGCCAAGGAAGCCTCCTTCGCCATGATCGACCGCGGCGCCGACATCATGTACGCCGAGCGCTTCGGCGTCTCCGACGCCGCCAAGGAGCGCAAGGTCCTGGCGATCGGCAACGTGATCGACACCCAGGCCCAGTATCCCGAGACGGTCGTCGCCAGCGCGCTGTGGCACATGGAGCCCTCCATCGACCGCGCCATCAAGCAGGTCAAGGCCGGCAGCTTCAAGGCGGAGGAGTACGGCCCCTACAGCATGATGAAGCACGGCGGCTCCAGCCTCGCCCCGCTCGGCAGCTTCGAGGGCAAGGTGCCGGCCGACCTCGTCGCCAGGGTGCAGGCCAAGCAGAAGCAGATCCTCGACGGCGCCTTCACCGTCAAGGTGGACGACGGCGAGCCGAAGTCCTCGATGTGACGGCGGTCCGGCCCGGCATGACGGAACAGGCAGGCGGCGGGCCGAAGCGCGTGCTTCGGCTCGCCGGCATCACCAAGCGTTTCGGTCCTCTTCTCGCCAACGACGCCATCTCGCTCGACCTGCACGAGGGCGAGGTGCTGGCGCTGCTGGGCGAGAATGGCGCCGGCAAGACGACGCTGATGAACATCCTTTTCGGCCACTACATGGCCGACGAAGGGTATGTGGAGGCCTTCGGCCGCCGCTTGGCCCCGGCCTCGCCCAAGGCGGCGCTGGCCGCCGGCATCGGCATGGTGCACCAGCATTTCACCCTGGCCGACAACCTCTCGGTTCTCGACAACGTCGTCGTCGGGACCGAATCCCTGTGGCGGCCCTGGTCGGACCGGGGGGCGGGGCGGCGCCGGCTGCTGGAGCTGGGCACCCGCTTCGGGCTGAAGGTCGATCCCGACGCCCAGGTCGCGTCCCTGTCCGTCGGCGAGCGGCAGCGGGTGGAGATCCTGAAAGCGCTCTACCGCGACGCCCGCATCCTGATCCTGGACGAGCCGACGGCCGTGCTGACCCCGCAGGAGTCGGCCGGCCTGTTCGAGACCCTGCGCCGCCTGACGGCGGACGGGCTGGCGGTCGTCTTCATCAGCCACAAGATGCACGAGGTCTTCTCCGCCAGCGACACGGTCGCGGTCCTGCGCGGCGGCCGGCTGGTCGCCACGCGCCGCACGGCGGAGACCGACCGCGCCGAGCTGGCCGAGCTGATGGTCGGCCGCGCGGTCAAGCCGCCCACGTCCGCTCCCATGGCGGCGGGCGAGCCGGTGCTGGCGTTGTCCGGCGTCACCGTGCGGTCCGAGGACGGGCGGGCGCTGCTCGACCGGCTGGACCTGACCATCCTCCGCCATCAGGTGATCGGCATCGCCGGCGTGTCGGGCAACGGGCAGGCGGCGCTGGCCGAGCTGGTCAGCGGCCTCGTGGCGCCGGAGTCGGGCACCGTCACCCTACTGAACGCGCCGGTCGAGGGCGCCGACCCCGCCGGCATGGTCCGGCGCGGCGTCGCCCGCATCCCGGAGGACCGGCACGCCACCGGCCTCGTCGGCGGCATGGCGGTCTGGGAGAACCTGATCGCCGAGCGCTACCGCGACCCTGCCTTCTCCCGCTTCGGTGTGTTGAGGCGCGGTGTCGCCCGCCGCCACGCCGAGGAGGTGATCCGCGCCTTCGACGTGCGCGGCGCCGGCCCGGACACCCGCACCCAGCTGCTGTCCGGCGGCAACATGCAGAAGCTGATCCTGGGCCGCACGCTGGCCCACGGGCCGCACCTGATCCTGGCGAGCCAGCCGACACGGGGGCTCGACATCGGCGCCGTCTCCTACGTGCACGGCCGGCTGCTGGAGGCGCGCGCCGCCGGGGCCGGGGTGCTGCTGATCTCCGAGGATCTGGACGAGATCCTGGCCCTGTCGGACATGCTGGCCGTCATCCACCACGGCCGGCTGACGCCCCTGATGCCGCGCGAGTCCGTGTCGATCCAGCAGCTCGGCCTGTTGATGGCCGGCCAGTGGGAGGGCGTCCTGGACGGCGCGCCGCACGGCGCGCGGGAGACCGTATCGTGAGTTTGGCCCTTCATGCTTCTTGAACCCCGCACCCATGTCCCGGCCCTTGCCCGCATCCTCGCGCCGCTGGGAGCCGTGGCCGCGGCGCTGGCGCTCTGCGCCCTGCTGGTCGCCTGGGCCGGTGCGCCGGTCCTTCGCGCCTACGGGCTGCTGCTGGAGGGCGCCGTCGGGTCGCGCTTTGCCCTGACCGAGACGCTGACCCGTGCCACGCCGCTGATCCTGACCGGGCTGGCCGCCGCCGTCGCCTTCCGCGCGAAGCTGTGGAACATCGGCGCGGAGGGGCAGCTCTACATGGGGGCACTCGCCGCCGTGGCGCTCGGCGGCGGCCTGCTGGATCTGCCCGCCTGGCTGCTGCTTCCCCTGGTCCTGCTGGCGGGTGCGGCGGCCGGCGGCGTCACGCTGCTCGGGCCGGCCGTGCTGAAGGTCCGCTTCGGCGTGGACGAGGTGGTGACCACGCTGCTGCTGAACTTCGTGATCCTGCTCTTCGTGTCCATGCTGCTGGAGGGGGCTTTGAAGGACCCCATGGGCATGGGCTGGCCGCAGTCCGCCCCGGTCCTGCCGGAGGCGGAACTGCCCAAGCTGCTGGAGCGCACGCGGCTGCACGCCGGTCTCGCCATCGCGCTGGTGCTGGCGCTGGCCCTCTGGCTGATCGACGCGCGCACCGTCTGGGGCTACGAGAACCGGGCGGTCGGCGCCAACCCGCGCGCCGCGGCCTTCGCCGGCATCTCCGTGACGCGGGTCATGCTGCGCACGGCGCTGCTGTCCGGCGGCCTCGCCGGGCTGGCCGGTGCGGCGGAGGTGACGGGCCTGCGCGGCTACCTGACGCTCGACCTCTCGCCGGGCTTCGGCTATGCGGGGATCGTCGTCGCCATGCTGGCGCAGCTCCATCCCGTCGGCGCCGTGGGGGCCGCCGTCTTCATCGCCGGCCTTTTCGTCGGCGCGGACGCCATGAGCCGCGCCATGCCGGTGCCCAACTACATCGCCGACGTGCTCGTCGCCGCCAGCCTGCTCTGCATGCTGGTCGCCGGGCTGCTGACGCGCTACCGGCTGCGGCGGGGCTGATCCCATGGCGGAAATCTTCGACCTTCTCGTGTCCGCCGCTTTCTGGACGGCGACGCTGCGCATCGCCACCCCCTACATTCTCGGCACGCTGGGCGAACTGGTGTGCGAGCGGGCGGGCGTGCTGAACCTCGGCATCGAGGGCATCATGACGCTCGGCGCCATGGCCGGCTGGATGGCCGTCTACCAGGGCGCCGACCTCTGGACGGGGGTCGCCGTGGCGGCCCTGTGCGGCGGGCTGCTTGGGCTGCTGCACGCCGGGCTGACCGTGCCGCTCGGCCTGTCGCAGCATGTCGCGGGCATCGGGGTGACGCTGCTCGGCACTAGCCTGTCCTATTTCGTCTACCGGCTGGTGCTGCCCCAGGCATCCACCCCGCCGACCATCGAGCCCTTCCAGCCCCTGCCCATCCCGGGCCTGTCGGACATCCCCGTGCTCGGCCCGGCGCTGTTCAGCCAGACCGCGCTGACCTACCTCGCCCTCCTGCTGGTGGGGCTGGTCGCCTATGTGCTCTACCGCACACCGGTGGGGCTCGCCCTGCGCATGGTGGGCGAGAACCCGGCGGCGGCCGAGGCGCAGGGGCTCAGTGTCACGGGCCTGCGCGTGGGCGCGGTCGTGGCGGGCAGCGCGCTGATGGGGCTGGCCGGGTCCTTCCTGACCCTGTCGGCCTTCAACGCCTTCTTCTTCAACATGGTCAACGGGCGCGGCTGGATCTGCATCGCGCTGGTCGTCTTCGCCTCCTGGCAGCCCGGCAAGGCGCTGCTGGGCGCGCTGCTCTTCGCGGCCTTCGACGCCTTCCAGCTCCGCCTCCAGCAGATCACCGGCGGGGTGCTGCCCTACCAGCTCTTCCTGATGCTGCCCTATCTGCTCAGCATCCTGGCGCTGGTGCTGATGTCGCGCCGTGCCGCCTACCCGCGAGCCCTCATGATTCCCTACCGCAAGGGTGAACGCTGATGTTCGACCTCATCCTCCGCCGTGCCACACTTCCCGACGGGCGCACCGGCATCGACATCGGCGTCCGGGACGGCCGCATCGCCGCCGTGGAGCCGGACCTCCAGGCCGAGGGGGGCGAGGAGATCGACGCCACCGGCCGGCTGGTCACGCCGCCCTTCGTGGACGCGCATTTCCACATGGACTCGACCCTCAGCTACGGGCTGCCGCGCATCAACCAGTCCGGCACGCTGCTGGAGGGGATCGCGCTGTGGGGCGAGCTGAAGCCGCAGCTGACGCAGGAGGCGATCGCCGAGCGCGCGCTGGCCTATTGCGACTGGGCGGTGGCGCGTGGCCTGCTGGCCATCCGCACGCATGTGGACGTCTGTGACCCCCGCCTGCTAGCGGTGGAGGCGCTGCTGGAGGTGAAGAAGCGGGTCAAGCCCTACCTCGACCTCCAGCTCGTCGCCTTCCCGCAGGACGGGGTGCTGCGCACGCCGGGCGGGCTGGAGCTGCTGACCCGCGCGCTCGACATGGGGGTGGACGTGGTCGGCGGCATCCCGCATTTCGAGCGGACCATGGCGGACGGTGCGGCGTCGGTGAAGCTGCTCTGCGAGCTGGCGGCCGAGCGCGGCCTGCTGGTGGACATGCATTGCGACGAGAGCGACGACCCCCTGTCGCGCCATGTCGAGACGCTCGCCTGCGAGGCGCAGCGGCTCGGGCTTCAGGGCAGGGTGGTCGGCTCGCACCTCACCTCCATGCATTCCATGGACAACTACTACGTCTCCAAGCTGATTCCGCTGATGGTGGAAGCGCAGCTCGGCGCCATCGCCAACCCGCTGATCAACATCACGCTCCAGGGGCGCCACGACAGCTACCCCAAGCGCCGTGGCATGACCCGCGTACCGGAGCTGATGGCCGCCGGGCTGACCGTGGCCTTCGGCCATGACTGCGTGATGGACCCCTGGTACCCGCTGGGCTCCGGCGATTTGCTGGAGGTGGCGCACATGGGGCTGCATGTCGGGCAGATGACCGGCCACGAGGCCATGAAGACCTGCTTCCACGCCGTGACGAGGGCGCCGGCCAAGCTGTTGCACCTGGAGGGCTATGGGCTGGAGCCGGGCTGCAACGCAGATCTGGTCGTGCTCCAGGCCGGCGACCCGGTGGAGGCGATCCGGCTGCGGGCGGCTCGGCTCTTCGTGCTGCGCCGGGGCAAGGTGATCAGCCGGGGCGCGCCGGTCGAATGCCGGCTTTCCCTTCCGGGCCGCCCGGAGACGGTGGACTTCACGCTGCCGCGACCGAAATTCCAATGACGCCCAAGCGCCTGGGCTGGACGAACAGCCTAGGCGTTCGGCTTATTGAATGTTGTTCGGTCGGCGCGCCATTCTGCCGCCGTGTTTTTCCAGAGCAAAGGTGCCGGCTGAACGTCATGGACGGATACGCGCATTGACCGATTCCCACTCGGATCCGGCGCTGGAGACGTTGCGCGCCCTGTCCGACGCCGCCTCCGACGCCGTCGCCATTCACGACGGCAGCCGGATCATGGCCGTGAACGCCGCCTTCTGCCGGATGCGCGGCAGCGCCGAGGAGGAGACCCTCGGGCGCGAGGTGCTGGACGTCTTCGCTCCCCAGGCGCGGGACGCCTTGCTGGACCAGGGCGCGGGAACGGACGCCGAACCGTTCGACAGCCTGGCGCTGCGCGCCGACGGCTCGGTTTTCCCGGTGGAATGCGTCATGCGCTCCATCCGCTTCCGGGGTGCTCCGGCCTGGGCGCTCAGCCTGCGTGACGTGACCCGCCAGAAGCAGGCGGAGGCCGGGCTGCTGCACAGCCAGGAACAGCTTTCCGCCATCTTCACCCAGGCGACGGTCGGGCTGTCCCAGTCGGACCTGTCCGGCCGGTTCGAGCTGGTCAATGACCGCTTTTGCGAGCTGGTCGGGAGGACGCGCGAGGAGCTGCTGACCCTGCGCATGCAGGACATCCTGCCGCCGAGCGAGCTTCCGACCCTGCTCCCTCTGCTGGAACGCGCCATCGAGGAGGGCGAGGCCTTCACCGCCGAGAGCGAGTTCGTCCGGCCGGACGGGCACGCTCTGTGGGTCAGCAACAGCGTCACGGCCTTGCGCGCCATGGGGGGGCAGCCCAGCGGGCTGCTCCAGATCATCGTGGACATTTCCGAGCGGCACAGCGCCGAGGAGCGGCAGAGGCTCCTGATGCGGGAGGTGGACCACCGCGCCAAGAACGCGCTGGCCGTCGTCCAGGCGCTCGTCCGGCTGACCCGCGCCGACACGCCCGCCGCCTTCGTCCTGGCGGTGGAGGGGCGCGTCAGCGCGCTGGCGCGGACCCACACGCTGCTCGCCAAGAACCGCTGGTCCAGCGTCGATCTCCGGCAGATCCTGGAGGGCGAGCTGGCGCCCTACCAGGCGCAGCGGCGCACCCGCGTGCACATCGACGGGCCGTCCGTCGCGCTGCTGGCCGACGCCGTGCAGCCGCTCGGCATGATCGTCCATGAACTCGCCACCAACGCGGCCAAGCATGGCGCCCTGTCGAACCCCAACGGCCGGCTGGAGTTGACCTGGACCATCGAGCCGGACGGCAAGAGCATGGAGCTGCGCTGGGCGGAGTCCGGCGGCCCGCCCGTGCGGACGCCGGGCCGCAGCGGCTTCGGCTCCACCCTGATCGAGCGCACCGCCAAGCACCAGCTCAGCGGCGTCATCCAGTATGACTGGCGGCCGGAGGGAATGAACTGCACGATCCGGATGCCGACGACGCAGCTTCTGCTCAGCCGCCCAGCCTCGGATTCCAAGTCGCCGCCGGTCAAGCGGATGCGGGTGGGCGCCGGGCTGGTCGGCCGGCGCGTGCTGGTGGTCGAGGACGACGCGCTGTTGGCGATGACGGTGGAGCTGACGCTCGCCAGCGAAGGCTGCGTGGTCGTCGGCCCGGCCTCCACCCTGACCGACACCATCCGGCTGGCCGCGGGTGACAGCATCGACGTGGCGATCCTGGACGTGAACCTGCGCGGCCGGTCCATCTTCCCGGTCATCGAGGTGCTGGAGGAGCGGGGCATCCCCTATCTCTTCACCACGGGCTACGAGAACCTGGAGGCGGCGCCGGCCGATGCGCCCATCCTGCGCAAGCCCTTCACCCGCGAGGAACTGGTCCGGGCGCTGCTCGGCCTGCTCGCGGCGGATCCGGCGGACGGCCCGTCAAAAAAATGAAACTCCTCTGAAAAAACGTCTTGCAGGGTAGGGCGAGGGAGGCATATAAAGCGCCTCCCGACGCGACGGACGCCAGACGGCGACGACGCAGCGGGCGCCAAGACAGACTGGCCGATGTTGCCCTGGCACGAGCTGCCCGGGGGCAGGCCGATGCGGCTCAGAATTTTGAGCCGCGGGATCTTTTAAAAGTGAAGACCGTGTTGTGAGAAGGGATGCGCAGGCGGCGGCTTTGTTGGGCGTCGACGCGGGTCCGGTTCCCGAGTGGGGATTGGGCCAGCGGTTGCCGTGACGCATCTCGACTAGGTTTTTAGAGACGATGCAGTTTCTGACGCTTAGGTGAGGTCGCTTCGGTGACCCGTTCAGTTGGATGCCGGCTTCTGGCTGGTTTCCAGATTGAACCTGAGAGTTTGATCCTGGCTCAGAACGAACGCTGGCGGCATGCCTAACACATGCAAGTCGAACGCACCTTTCGGGGT
>NZ_JAFIQV010000030.1 GCF_017356015.1 Azospirillum sp. SYSU D00513 | reverse complement strand
CGGGGATGATCGGTTCTTTGCGTCGTGCCATCGGGGGCTCCTTCCGTTCTCAGCATACCCCCGCCGAGCACGAAATTCCGGATAGTCCCGACACCTCGCAGTCGCGCGAGGTCCCATGCACCTCATAGCGCTTGTTGAGGAGAAGCTGGCTCAGCCAGGCGCCGTCCTGCCCGGAAATGCCGAAGATTAGGGCCCGCTTCCCATGCCCCGGCATCAGGAACCCCCGCCACTCAGAGTCATGTTGGCCTCGACCATGTCGCAGACGAGCTCGCGGAAGCGGGGCTTGTGGGACGAGCCGAGCCAGCCCTTAGCCTTCAACAGGTCGCCCAGCAGCAGGTACACCCCAGTTGGGCGGAAGTAGGTCGGGTCGGTGCGCACCATTGCCTTGCCGCTGCGCTCGTCGATGCCCTGCTCGTCCATGCCTTCACCGTGCCAGACGATCCGGCGACCGACGTGGGCGAAGGCCCGCTCCACGAACTCACGCACGACGAACTCACGCACGGTGTGCATCTCGCCGGTCGCCAGCACATAGTCGTCAGGGGTGTCCTGCTGCAGGATTCGCGACATCCCCTCGACATAGTCACGGGCGTGCCCCCAGTCGCGCTCGGCGTCCGGGTTGCCGATGCACAGGCAGTCCTGCTGGCCTAGATGGACGGCGGCGACAGTGCGGGTAATCTTGCGCATGACGAAGGTCTCGCCGCAGATCGGGCTCTCCTGGTTGATCAAGATGCGGTTGGAGGCGTACAGCCGGTACAGATGCTCTACGCGGCCGCTGTTGGAGGAGGGCGAGCGCCGCTTCACGCCGTGGACGGTGTAGCCCTTCCCCAGAGCAAGCTCGGAAAAGTAAGCTCCGTCCTGGCCGGTCACGCCGGTGACCAAGCGACTTTTGACAAGCCCTTGTTCCTTCTCGGTTCGGCCCGCTTGAACCATGCGCGGACAGTCATCTATCACGTTGCAAGCGCAATCTAATACCCGACCCGAGTTGCAGCGGCAATGCTCGTTTGAGCGAGGACATGCGACAACAATGCGCGTGCACGGAGCCCGGCTGGTGAGGAGTCGAGGGTGTCACGGTGTAACGATGCATCCGTAAAACGGGCGGAACCCTGGGCAACATCATCGAGATCGACGAGATGTGACATTATCTCGGTTGAAAGGCTAAGAAACTCTGGATCCGGAAGGCATATGAGCGCGATGACGGGGGCCTGATCGATTGGGAATGCGGCAACCGTGGCAAGGCCACCTTCCGGCCTCTGTATGAGCGCCTGCAACGCTGGGGCACGCGACTGTTCTGCACGGACCAGTTCGCCATCGATGACACGGTCCTGCCGGCCGGGCGGCACTATCATTGAAAAATCAGAGCGTCGCCTTGGAACGCAACAACGGCCGCCAGCGGCATTGGGTGGGGTCCTGCTGCGGCAAGTCGATCATCATCTCCAGGAGCAAAGCCATGGTGAACCGCCGCTGACGCTATTCGCCAACCTCCACGCCAATGATCAGTCCCGGCCCGAAATGGAACGCCTCCCCAGCTTCGCCAGCCAACGCGCCTCACTTCACTAAACTCCATCGTTACAACGTGACACCCTACAGCGCCACGCGCGCCCGGCGCCTGTAACATTAAGCATTCCACATGATTCGGCGCTTGGCATCTGGCACAACAGATAGTAAAAATTTGTGCTTACGCGTAAGTTAGAGACAGTTCCGCCGAAAGATCGGAATGCCTCCGATAATGGTCGACCTTTTATTTGGAGCTTTTGGGGACATTCGGTGAATATAAAGGACCTGCTGCAAGAAGATGTCGGGAAAATAACCGACATCGTTCCTATAAACAAAATTATGCTTGGCGTTCACCGCCAAAGGCCGGATCTCAGCGCCCAATTTTCCTTGTCAGATACAAACTCCCGAATGGCATATGCCTTTTGGTTCTACTTGAATGCTGCGGACCAGTACGGATTCGATGCCGAGGTGATGGGTTATGACCGCCTAAACGCCCAATTCAAGACAACGATCGCAGGCTGCCACCTTACGAAGTTCATGTATCTGTTCTGGTCGGTGCACCCCGAGATCCAGAGTCATTTCGATATTTCCACTGAGCAGGGACGCGCTGCCTTTCTCTTTTGGTACTGGACGACCGGAGCGCAGCTTTACAAAATTCCCAAGCCGCTTCACGCCACCGATTATGCGAACTGCTCCCTGCAGAGGGAGCCGGAGACTGAAGCCATCCCGCTGTCGATGGTGATGTACTGTTTCTGGCGCGGCCAAGTGAACGACAACGCAACTGCATCCAGAACGAAAATCATCTTTGAATTCGTCAAACATGCTTTCTCCAGAACACCCCCGCTGACGCATCTCCTACCGGTGAAGGGCCTTATGCAGCCGTACTGCGGCAAGTGGAACGAGGTGGAGGGTGACTGCGAACTCAACCGCATGCTGGCCATTGTCTGGAGCTGTCACCCCAATTTACAGACCAACTTCAACATCGGCGAGCCGGAGGGGCGGTACCGGTTCCTGGTTTGGTGCATGAACCAGAAGAACGACTATCCGTGGCTAAAGCACTTCGTGCCGTGGAAAGAACTGCTCCGTCCGCCGGGCGCAACGGCGCATCCGGCTGCGCCTGGGGAAAGCGTCTTCTTGCGCCTCATGCTCAAGCACCAGGATGCCGTAAGGGAACTGGCGTCCTCGGCAAGCGAAGCGGCCGATGGAGATGCCGCCCGGCGCACCATGGCCTTTCTCGAAGGCATCATCGCCACAGATTCCCTTCCCAAGATGCTTCTCCCCTGGCCCGCACTGGTGACGCGCAGCGAGGGCCTGCCGGGCATCGTGGAGGCGGTGCGGACCGGGCAGGACGGAGTGTCGGTCATTGTGCCGGCGCCGCAGGCGTCCGTGGCTCACAAGGCAATATGGTTCTTCACCGACGCGGGCGTCCGAAATCAGCTTCCGGACAACCTCATTCCCTGGAGTGTGGCGAACGAGATCGCAGCCGAGCGGCAGGTCATCGTCTACAGCCACAGCGTCTCCCTGTTCCTCACGCGGTTCATGCTATGGCTCTGGGAGAGCCGCGCCGACTTGCAGACCGCATTTTCTATCGGCGAGCCCTGCGACGCCGCCAAATACATGTTGTGGTTCGTGACAGATGGAGCAGCATCGCTCGGCCTCGATCCCCGGCTCTTGCCCACGGATCTGCTCAACACCCCCACGGGTGTGCCTTTGCAGGAATCGGGCACCCGAGTTCCGTTGCTCGCATGGCTCCTGGCAAGCCAGTCCCCCGATATGCCGGCGGACGCTGCCCTGGAGTCGGTCAAGGGATGGCGGTGGCTACTTGCGCCCTGGGTTGCGCATCTCTCCCTGCCGGCGCCGCTAGCATCTGGACTGGACTTGCTTCGGGAAGCGGTCCGAGCCGACGACGCTTCCGAGGCCGGCCGGAGCGGAATCCGTCCCATAAGCCCCAGCGCGACACTGATCGGGTACGCGCGGGCGGAGTCCGGCATGGGCCAGCACATGCGCATGTCGATGCGCGCCTTCCAGCAATCCGGCATTGAGCATTCGGTGGTGAACATCAGCGCGGCCGGCCATCACCAACGGGATACCTCGGTCGATCAATGGCTGGTACAGGAAAAGCATGAGCATCCCTGCGCCATTTTGCACATCAATGCCGACCAGATGTTGCATTCACTCGGGGCGCTCGGCACCGACTTCTTCAAAGACAGGTACATCATCGGCTATTGGCTGTGGGAATTGGCAGAGTTCCCCGAGGCCTTCGACATTTCCATCGATTTGGTTGATGAGATCTGGGCGCCGAGCCGCTTCATCTTCGACGCCATCCGGCGCCGGACGACCAAGCCGGTGACGTACATCCCACTGCCCGTCCAGATTGATCCTCCGGACGAGCAGAGTGCGCGGCTGACGCGCGGCCATTTCGGGCTGCCGGAGGATAGCTATTGCTATTTCTTCGCCTTTGACTGGAAGTCTTTTATCACGCGCAAGAATCCGTTCGCTTGCATTGAAGCGTTCAAACGGGCCTTTCCGACGGGCAAAGAGAAAGCATGCCTCGTTCTTAAGTCGATGGATGCGGACGCTAGCAACCCGGTGTGGCAGGCCCTAGCAGCGGCAGCAGCGGAGGACCCCCGCATCCACCTCTTCGACCAGGTTCTGCGCCGGAACGAAATCGTGCGATTGATCGAACTGTGCGATTGCTACCTGTCGCTCCACCGTGCTGAAGGCTTCGGCTTCGGACCAGCAGAGGCGATGCTGCTCGGCAAGCCCGTGATCGTGACCGACTATTCGGCGACCAAGGACTTCTGTCTCGCCTGGAACGCCCGGCTGGTCCGGACCGACTTGGTCGGCGTCGGGCCGGGAGAATACCCGTTTGGCAAAGGGCAGTCCTGGGCCGATCCGGATGTCGATCACGCAGCTTGGCATATGCGCGACCTTTACTACAATCCGGGATGCGGAGCGGAACTCGGGCGGCACGCGCAGCGGTTCATCTGCGAGCAGTTCAACCCGCAGACCATCGGGCGCATGGTTCGCGCCCGAATGCAAGCGCTGGCCCAAACGGTGTTAAACTCTGACGCGCCGTCCCGCGTCGGCGTCATTTCGAGCAGGTGATGGCAATGTCAGCAAAAGAAACAGTCTTTTTCACCATCGCGGCTCGTAACTACGCCGCCTATGTGCGCTCGCTGTATCAATCCCTGCGGGCAGCCTATCATAACGTAAACTTCATCTGGTTCATCGCGGACGATTGGGGCCACGGAATAAACGAAAACAGCGAGCCGTTTCCCGTCGTCCACCCAAGCGCCTTAGACCTTCCGGAATTCGAAGCCTTCAAGTTTCGCTACAACGTTATCGAATTCGCCACCGCGATCAAGCCCTACGCCTTCGCAAAGCTATTCCGCAATCAGGCATACCGGAATGCGGTGTACCTGGATCCGGACATTTACGTCCTACGCCGGCTGAACCATGTGCACGACGCGCTTCGAGACCATTTCATGGTGTTGACGCCGCACATCACGCAGTCACTCGATGACGGTATGCTGCCGGACGACCAGGCGATCATGCGCGCGGGCGTGTTCAACCTCGGCTTCCTCGCCCTGTCCCGAGGTGCGGACGCCGACGCATTCCTGAAGTGGTGGTGCGAGAAGCTTCGTTATCACTGCGTCTACGACGAGCCCCAGAGTGGGGTGTTCACGGACCAGAAATGGATCGACCTCGCGCCCTGCTTCTTCAACAACATCAAAATCCTGCGCCATCCCGGTTACAACCTTGCCTATTGGAACCTGCTGCATCGTCCAGTAGCCAATACCCCGAAGGGATTGACAGCAGCCGGCCGACCCGTGCATTTCGTCCATTTCAGCGGCATCAATCCCAGCGTCTCTGGATCTTTTTCGAAGCACCAGAACCGCTTTACCTACGAAGATCTGGGCGACCTGCAGGCGTTGGCGGACGCGTATGTCGCCGCGGTCCGCGCGAGCGGCCATGAGCAATGCCGGACAATCCCCTATGGGTTCGACCGCTTCGCCAATGGAACCCGCATCCCACACGAGGTACGGCGTTGTTACCGTAAAATGGAACCTTTCGCCTCCGCCCGGGTGCCTACCCCCTTTTCCTCACACGCAGAGGTTATGGCCCTTATTGGATCGCCAAACTCCGTCCTCGAACTGTCCGGTATGGCTGTTCCGCTACCGGCCATCGCGGTAGCATTGTGGGAGCAGCGCCCCGACTTGCAGGCTGCTTTCGACCTTTCGGCCGTTTCGGGTCGGGCGTGCTATTGTCTATGGCTCCTGGGCGCGGATAGTCCCCTGGCCGATACTCCTGAATTCAGGCATTGGTTGGATAGCCCCGCCCTTGACGGCATAACGCCCGGCCTGCCGGTTTCCATCAACCAGCAGATGCACGCCGTCTGGTGGGCGCGTGATGACCTGCGCAAGGCCTTTCCGCTTCGTTTGCACGACGGCGCGCTCCGTTATCTGCTCTGGTGCCTGACCGATGGCGCAGCAGACATTCCATGTTTCAAAACCAACAGCATCTGGAAGATTATTCACGAGACCGCTATCATCAACGATGCATCTCCGGTCGGCGATCCGCCCTTCACCAAGCTAATGCTGATCGTTTGGGAGCGGCGCTGGGGCAGGAGCGCGGACGCGCGTCTGCGATTGCCCCAAGAGCGCAAGGCCTTCGCCACTTGGTTCTTCGAAACCGCCGTCCCGCTTTACGAGCTTCCCGTTTCCCCAGGACAGGCGGCGGCCCCCGCATCACCCGCGCCGGAATTCGCTATGGATTCGGCGGCCTGATGCTGCGGCGCACTGCGCCGCCCCGCTTACTACAACCAAATGGAGTTGCCCCGGCTCGGTGACTCTTGCGCACTTCACGCGCAAGAGCTGGGCCGCAGTTGCCTGAACCGCACCGGGGTTCCCGGAAGCTCCATCTTCTGAGAGAGCGGGGTCCTCACGACGAAACAGGCATCAGTCAAATACGCCCCTGAAGTCCGCGAGCGCGCCGTTCGGATGGTGTTCCAGCACGAAGGGGAACACGCCTTGCAGTGGGCGGCGATCAGCTCGATCGCGTCGAAGATCGGCTGCACTCTCGAGACGCTGCGGGGCAGGGCCCGTCAGGCCGAACGCAACCAGGGCAAACGGCCCGGCCCAACGACGGATGAGCAGGAGCGGATCAAGGCGCTGGAGCGCGAGGTCCGGGGACTGAGCCAAGCCAACGAGATCACCGCAGCAAGGCCTCGGCGTATTTCGCCCAGGCGGAGTTCGACCGCCCGTTCAGGAAATGATCGCCTTCATCGGTCCCCGACTTGATCGGGGAGCACCGCGCCGTCCACCGGGTTGAGCCGATCCGGCCAAGGCGCCGGCCCGCTCGCGAAGCAACGCGGAGCTGAGCGGGGCCATCCCAGCGGGTCTGGGATGTGAATCAGGTCTATGGGGCACGGAAGATCTGGCGGCAGGTGCGGTGGGAGGGCCTGGAGATGGCGCGCCGCACGGTGGCACGCCTGATGCGCCAGATGGGCCTGAGGGGAACGATGCGGGGCAAGGCGGTTCGGACCACGATCGGCGACCGTGCGGTGCCGTGCCCCTTTGCGGCGGCAGCGGTTCCGCTACGGAACCGTGAGAGCCGGCTGACCAGGTGAACCGCCAGTTCCAGGCTTCGCCACCTTGGAATGGGTGGACTGGTTCAACAACCGACGCTTGCTCCAACCCATCGGCAACATTCCTCCCGCCAAGGCCGAAGCACGTTGCTATGCCCAAGCGGAGGACGTCGCCACGGCGGCGTGACTCAACCCAAACAGCTTCCAGGAAACTCGATGCGGTTGAACGGCAAATATCCTTCATCAACGCCACGAGCCTCAGGAGCGCCCCAAGTGCACTCTGAGAAAGTTTCCCGCCAGCCCCCCGTAGCCAAAATGCCCAGAGGGCCATCCTGAGGCTCAAAATGGACGCTGCAAGGAAGGGCGCTTGTCTTCGCCTGGAACCGGAGGCTGTCGTGACAAAGGGGGACAATGCCACTGGAGAAGCTTGAGCGTCAGGAGGCCCGTAAAGCAGCGGAAAGGCTGCACAGTGGAAACCCTGAGCCCTCACGCACGACAGAATTGTTCGATCGACGGTGCTTGATTGATGGCCGCGCCAGACGCCAGACAGTGTACTTCAAGCCTGCTAGGCTCTAGTAAAAAGCTGAGCCACTTCGCGGACCCAACCCCTTTTGGGGGTAACAGAAGCAAAAGTCCGAGCAGACGCTACCTTCAAGGTTCCAAGCTATGCTCTGGACGCATTAGGAATTTTACGTTTTAGCGCTGTACCGTTCTATACGGCCAAGGCCTTGCCCAGGTTTTGCCCCTCTTGCCTTTCGGGAAAGTGGCGGAGGGGATGGGATTCGAACCCACGATACCAGTTTCCCGGTATGACGGTTTAGCAAACCGTTGCCTTCAGCCGCTCGGCCACCCCTCCGCAGGGCCGGTGCTCAACAGCACCGCTGGCGTGGGAGGTTTCTAGCCGTCCGGGGATGGGCTTGTCAACGCTTTCGGCTGCGCTTTCTGCACGCACGGCCAAAACAAACGGAAAGGGACAAATCTATATAAAATTTTATCGACTTTCTGCCTGGACGGGGCGAGGATCGTCCGTGTGACCGATGAACCTCATCCGCGGGGGATGCCATGGGGCTTTCGAGACGGTGCGCCGAGACGCTGATCGATCTGGTCGAGATCAAGCTGAGCTACTTCGAGATCACCGACCGCGAGGACAAGCGCGAGCGGGAGCTGCTGGAACGCTCCCTCCAGGAGCTTAAGGCCGAACTGCGCGGTCAGGACGGCAGCGCCCTCGCCTTGGCCATGCCCAAGCGCCGCGGCCGGCGGCCGAAGCACCTGCAGGTCCACGAACTGCATGTCGCCTGACGGCCCCGGGCCTGAAGCCCGAGGCTGAACAGAGGACCGCTCCGGCCACCGGGGCGCCGGAGCGGCCCTTCCTGCCGCTGGCAGACCGTCAGGGAACGGCCATGCCGCGCTCGACCGCCGGGCGGGCGCCAACCTGCCCCATCCAGCGCTTCACGTTGGCGTAGGCGTCCAGATCGATGCCCTGCCATTCCCAGCGCATCGCCCAGGGGTAAAGCGCGATGTCGGCGATGGAATAGTCGCCGGCCACGAACTCCGATTCACCCAGCCGCTTGTCGAGCACGCCGTAGAGCCGGGCCGATTCGTCCGTGAAGCGCTTGATGGCGTAGGGCACCTGCTCCGGGGCGAAGCGGCGGAAATGGTGCGCCTGCCCCAGCATCGGGCCGAAGCCGGCCATCTGGAACATAACCCACTGGATCGTCGTCGCCCGGCCACGCGGGTCGGCGGGCAGCAGCTTCCCTGTCTTTTCCGCCAGATAGATCAGGATGGCGCCCGATTCGAACAGGGCGAAGGGCTGCCCGTCCGGTCCGTCCTGGTCCACGATGGCCGGGATCTTGTTGTTCGGGTTGACGGCCAGGAAGGCCGGATCGAACTGCTCGTCCTTGGTGATGTCCACCTTATGGACGGTGTAGGGCAGCCCGACCTCCTCCAGCATGATGGAGGCCTTCTTTCCGTTGGGCGTGCCGAAGGTGTAGAGGTCGATCATGGTGTCTCCTCGCTGAAGCGGACGTTCGCTCCCCAGCGAGATTAGACGCGCGGAGCCCGCGCGCCAGCCCAAGCTTCGCCTTGGCAGATATGCGGACGCCCCGCCCGCCAGTTCGGCGGACGGGGCGTCTGTAGCCGTATCAGGGCAAGGACCGCCCCTCGCGGAACGGTCTGGTCCCTGGCGTCAGCCCTTGAGCTTGGCCGTGAGGATCTCGTTCACCAGGGCCGGGTTGGCCTTGCCCTGGGTCGCCTTCATGACCTGGCCCACGAAGAAGCCGAACAGCTTGTCCTTGCCGGAGCGGAACTCCGCCACCTTGTCGGCGTTGGCGGCCATCACCGCGTCGATGGAGGATTCGATGGCGCCCGTGTCGGTGACCTGGCGCAGCCCCTTCTTCTCGACGATGTCCGCGGCCTTCTCGCCCGTCTCGAACATCGCCTCGAACACCTCCTTGGCGATGCGGCCGGAGATGGTGTTGTCGGCGATCAGATCGATCAGGCCGCCGAGGTTCTCTGCGGTGACCGGGCTCTCCTCGATGTCCTTGCCCGACTTGTTCAGCGCGCCGAACAGGTCGCCGGTCACCCAGTTGGCCGCCATCTTCGGGTCGCGGCCCTTCGCCACGGTTTCGAAGTAATCGGCGCGCGCCTTCTCGGCCACCAGCACGCCGGCGTCATAGGGCGACAGCTTGAAGTCCTGGATGAAGCGGGCCTTCTTGTCGTCCGGCAGCTCCGGCAGGGTGCGCTTGATGTCCTCGACCCATTCCGGCTCCAGCTCCAGCGGCAGCAGGTCCGGATCGGGGAAGTAGCGGTAGTCGTGCGCCTCTTCCTTGGAGCGCATGGAGCGGGTCACGAACTTGGTCGTGTCCCACAGCCGCGTCTCCTGGTCGATTTTGCCGCCCTCCTCCAGGATCTCGATCTGGCGGCGCGCCTCGTACTCGATCGCCTGCATCACGAAGCGGATCGAGTTGACGTTCTTGATCTCGCAGCGCGTGCCGAACGGCTCGCCCGGCCGGCGGACCGACACGTTGACGTCGCAGCGCATGGAGCCCTCCTCCATGTTGCCGTCGCAGGTGCCGAGATAGCGCAGGATGGAGCGCAGCTTGCGCACATAGGCGCCCGCCTCCTCCGACGTGCGCATGTCCGGCTCCGAAACGATCTCCATCAGCGCAACACCCGACCGGTTCAGGTCGATGTAGGTCTTGGAGGGGTGCTGGTCGTGCAGCGACTTGCCGGCGTCCTGCTCCAGATGCAGGCGCGTGACGCCGACCGTGCGGCTGCTGCCGTCCGGCAGATCCAGAACGATTTCGCCCTTGCCGACGATCGGCTGCTGGAACTGGCTGATCTGGTAGCCCTGCGGCAGGTCCGCGTAGAAGTAGTTCTTGCGGTCGAAGACCGACTGAAGATTGATCTCCGCCTTCAGCCCCAGCCCGGTGCGCACCGCCTGCTCGACGCAGAAGGCGTTGATGACCGGCAGCATGCCCGGGAAGGCCGCGTCAACGAAGCTGACCTGGCTGTTTGGTTCGGATCCGAAATCGGTGGCGGCGCCGGAGAACAGTTTCGCGTTGGAAATGACCTGGGCATGGACCTCCAGCCCGATCACGATCTCCCAATCGCCCGTCTCGCCCTGAATGTACGACATGGCTCTCTACTCTCGTCCGGCTCACGCCATGAACGGCGGGGTGGCGGTGAAGTTGGCGGCCGTCTCGATGGCCTGTCCAACGCGCAGCAAGGTTTCCTCGTCGAAGGGACGGCCGATCAGCTGCAGCCCGAGCGGCAGCCCGTCGCCGCCCAGCCCCGCCGGAACCGACATGCCCGGCAGCCCGGCGAGGTTCACCGGCACCGTGAACACGTCGTTCAGGTACATCTGGACGGGGTCGTCGCTGTTGTCGCCGATGGCGAAGGGCGTGCTCGGCGCGGTCGGCGTCAGGATGACGTCGCAGCTCCGGAACGCCTCGTCGAAATCCTGCTTGATGCGCGTGCGCACCTTCTGCGCCTTCAGGTAATAGGCGTCGTAATAGCCGGCCGACAGCACATAGGTGCCGATCAGGATGCGGCGCTGCACCTCCTTGCCGAAGCCCTCGCCGCGCGTGTTCTCGTACAGCTCGTTCAGGCTGCCGCCCTCGACCCGGCGGCCGAAGCGCACGCCGTCGTAGCGGGCGAGATTGCTCGACGCCTCGGCCGGGGCCACGATGTAATAGGCGGCCAGCGCGTATTTCGTGTGCGGCAGGCTGATCTCGACCGGCTCGGCGCCGGCGGCCTTCAGCCACTCGACACCCCGGCTCCACAGAGCCTCGATCTCCGCCGGCATGCCGTCCACGCGGTATTCGCGGGGGATGCCGACGCGCAGGCCCCGGATGTCGCCGGTCAGCGCCGCGCGGAAGTCCGGCACCGCCATGTCGACCGAGGTCGAGTCCTTCGGGTCGAAGCCGCACATGGAGCGCAGCATGATCGCCGCGTCCTCGACCGTGCGGGTCATCGGCCCGGCCTGGTCCAGCGAGGAGGCGTAGGCCACCACGCCCCAGCGCGAGCAGCGCCCGTAGGTCGGCTTGATGCCGACGATGCCGGTGTAGCCGGCCGGCTGGCGGATCGAGCCGCCGGTGTCCGTGCCGGTGGCGCCCAGCGCCGCGCGCGCCGCGACGACGGCCGCGGAGCCGCCCGACGAGCCGCCCGGCACGATCCGCCGCGACCAGCTGCCTGGCGCGCCCGGGCTCCAGGGGCTGACCACCTCGCCGTGGTGGGAGGTGATGTTGGCCGAGCCCATGGCGAACTCGTCCAGGTTCACCTTGCCCAGCATGACCGCACCGTCGCGCCACAGGTTGGCGGTGACGGTCGATTCATAGGGCGGAACGAAACCTTCCAGGATGCGGCTGGCGGCGGTGGTCGCGACACCCTTGGTGCAGAAAAGGTCCTTCACCGCGATGGGCAGCCCGTCCATCGGGCCAGCCTCGCCCTTGGCTCGGCGGGCGTCGGAGGCACGGGCCATCTCCAGCGCCTGGTCCGGCGTCTCGGTGATGTAGGCGTTCAGCGGACGGACCGCCTCCATCGCCCCGACATGCGCCTCGGTCAGCTCGACCGCGGTGAAGTCCTTCTTCGACAGGCCGTCGAGGGCCTGCGCCATGGTCAGACGGGTCAGCTCGGCCATCACTCGACCACCTTCGGAACGACGTAGAAGCCCTCGGCCGTTTCCGGGCCGTTGGAAAGGACGGCATCGCGGTAGCCGCCGTCGGTGACCTCGTCCTTGCGGCGGCGCAGCTTCTGCGCGGCGACGCTGGTCATCGGGGCCACGTCCTTCGTGTCCACCTCGTTGAGCTGTTCGACGAAGGACAGGATCCGGCTGAGATCGCCCGCCAGATCCTCCAGTTCATCGTCCGGCACCTTGATGCGGGCCAGATGCGCGATCTTGGCCACGGTGGCCTTGTCGAGCGACATGCCTTCTACTCTCTTCCAGGTTCTTATGAAGAACGGGACGTCCGGGAAAAATCGGTGGGGAAGCTAGCACCCGAGGCCCGGCACCGCAACGCTCCTTGACTTTAAGGCTTCTTGACTTTTCGGGGGAGTGTGGGGGCACTTGCCGTCCAGCCCCGCCCCACCTATGGTCCCTCGTCATGATCCACACCCTCCCCGAACTCGCGGCCTCGCTCGGCCGGAACAAGCGCCTCCTCGGGCTCGACGTCGGCACCTCGACCGTCGGGATGGCGATCGCCGACCCCGGCCTCGTCGTCGCCTCGCCCATCGGCACCCTGCGCCGGACCAAGTTCACCCAGGACGCCAAGGAATTGGGCAAGACAATCCGCGACTACGACGTCGGCGGGCTGGTCATCGGGCTGCCGCTGAACATGGACGGGTCGGAGGGACCGCGCGCCGAATCCACGCGCGCCTTCGCCAAGAACCTGCTGGAGCGCGCGGACCTGCTGGGCTGGGAGGCGCAGATCGCCTTCTGGGACGAACGTCTGTCCACCTCGGCGGTCGAGCGTTTCATGATCGGCGAGGCCGACATGACCCGCAAGCGCCGGGACGAGGTCGTGGACAAGATGGCCGCCGCCTACATCCTGCAGGGCGCCCTCGACGCGCTGGCCCACCAGCGGCGCATCGCCGCCGAAGAGGCGGAGCAGAGTGATGACTGGGACGACGGGCGGGATTGAGGCGATCCTGACCGTCCACAAACGGCACCGGAAAAACCCTTAGGCATGAAGTCGCCGCGCCCCTATGGCGCGGCTTTTTCTTTCCTTCGGCAGCAACACCGTCGTGAAGACAGCCGGGCCTTATTTCCGGCCATCAAGTCATACGTTGGAATGCGGCGCTTGGCGTCCGCTCCGTCCTTTGCCGATATCACACAACTTTCAAAGGATTCTGGTTGAGAGGCTGCCCGCGCGGGCATAGCGTTCGGGAGTGCCTACCCCAAACGGAGTAAATCCTGTGGCTTATCAGTACGGCAGTCAGACGGCGACGATCCTCCCGAAAGTTCGTTCCGCACAGGACGGGCTCGTCGGGCCGTTCTTCACCACCTTGTGTCTGCCCGGCGGGGCGACCACGACGGTGAACATCGACACGGGCTCCGTCGGTTTCGTCCTTCCGGCGACGATGCTGCAGGACCAGAGCGGCGCGTTCCTGCCCTGGGTCAAGTCCACCGGCCAGCGCATGACGCTCACCTACAAGCCCAGCACCGTGACCGTCAGCGGCACCATCGTCGAGGTCACCGGCCTGACCCTGACCGACGTGCCCGAGGGTGAGACGCCCATCGAGATCGGCACGGTCCGGGCGCTGGCCCATGATGGGAGCGCCGCTCCCTACATGATGGGCGTCGGCTTCGGCTTGCAGGCGCAGTCCTATATGGATGATCCGAACGGACAGCCGCTGCCCGGCGTTTCGACGAACACGGCGCTGGACAACCCGTTCATGAACGTCGTGGGCATGAGCCGCGAACCGGGCGCCCCCTTCCAGGCCGGCTACAGCCTGTCGGCCTACGGCCGGGGCAAGGTGACGCTCGGACAGACGGCGGACACGCTCGCCGGCTTCCGGTTCATGCCGCTGACGGCCGATCCCACGAGCCCGAGCGGCTACCAGCTTCCGTGGGTGGACGTGCGGGTGACGTCTCCCGACGGCGGTGCCGTCCAGACCAAGGCGCAGATGCTGATGGATGCCGGGATCGAGAACATGTTCCTCGCGGTGTACGAGCCGTCGCCTCCCGCAGCCGGAACCAGCCCGGCGCATCTTCACATCGACTGGGCCGGCAAGGCCGTGGGCATCCAGGCCCGGGATGCGGCCGGCGCGCTGGTGGTCGATTACGGCTTCGTAAACGCGAACCCGAGCGCCGACGCGCACGCCAACACCAACACGGACCTGGATCAGCCGGCCTCCCCCTCCACGGTCCTGCCCGGCGGCCCCGGCCCCCAGGGAGGCAGCTTCCTCAACACCGGCGTCCACCCGCTGGCGATCTACGACTACGCGGTCGATTTCGTGAACGGCCAGTTGGGCTTCCGCCTGCGGGTCTGAAGGCAACCCGGAAGGCAGGCACTGGACAAGCATGGCGCGGAGGGTTAGGCCGGAACCCCGGCCCTCCGCGCCATGCTCCCGTCCTCCCGAGTACCGCCACCCATGTCCGACGTGTTCGGCGCGCTCGCGCCCATCTTCCTGCTGATCTTGTTCGGGCAGCTCCTGCGCCGCCGACGGATGCTGCCCGAGAGTTTCTGGCCCTCCGCCGACCGGCTGACCTATTTTCTCTTCTTCCCCTGCCTGATCGTGGACGAGTTGGCGCGCGCGGACATCGGCGCGGAGGTGGCGGGCATGGCCGCCGCCATGGTGACGGGCGTCCTGGCCTCGGCGGCGCTGGTGCTGGCGGCACGTCCGCTCATGCGGATGGATGGCCCGGCCTTCTCCTCGGTCTTCCAGGGGTCGGTGCGGCCCAACACCTATGTCGGCCTCGCCGCGTCCAAGACGCTCTACGGCTCGGCCGGGCTCGGCCTCACCGCCGTGGGCATCGCGGTGGTGGTGCCGCTCGTCAACGTGCTGTGCGTCGTGGTGATGACGCGCTTCGGGCGCGATTCCCGCGGGACCGGCGTGCGGGCTGTGCTGAACGGGCTGGTCCGCAACCCGATCATCGTCGCCGTGGCGATCGGCGCCCTCCTCAACCTGACGGGCATCGGCCGTCCGCCGGTGCTGGGCAGCGTCGTCGAGCTTCTGGCCCGCGCCGCACTGCCGGTCGGGCTTCTGTCGGTCGGGGCGGGCCTCGATTTCGGTGCTGCCCGCGCGGCCGGGGCGGGCGTCGCGCTGGCGGCATCCGCGAAGCTGCTGCTCGTCCCCGTCGCGACCGGACTTGCCGGCATGGCGCTGGGGATCGACGCGCTGATGGTGACCATCGCGGTGCTGTTCAACGCCCTGCCCTGCTCGGCCAGCGCCTACGCGCTCGCCCGGCAGATGGGGGGCGACACCGGACTGATCGCCGGGATCATCACCGTGCAGACGATGCTGGCCGCCCTGACCCTGCCGCTGCTGCTGGTCCTGTTCTGACCGGGGGAAGGCCCCCTCTCCCGGAACATTTCTGTCGCGCCGCGAATCCAACTCTTGCGATTGTCGATTGCTCAAAGCACTCTTCGCACTTTGTTAACCGTCCCTCCGCTCGCACCAAATTCCTTCTTCCCGAAATCCTCCGTCGAAATTTTCCTGGTCGTCCCGGAATGGAAGCCTTTGCGATCGGCACGCGCCCCTGGGGCCTGTACCTCGCGGTCCAGCGCCCGCTGAACCGGGAGGAGATCGGCGCCTTCACGAACAGCTTCGAGCGGGCCTGCGCGCTGCTGCGCAGCAACGGGCAGGGCTGGGGTGCGGTGTCGGACCTCCGCAAGGCGGAGATCGGCACGGCGCCGCAATGGCTGCTGATGCGCTACATGCATCTGGCGCGGCAGTTCGGGACGGGACGGACCGCCTCGCTCCTGTCGGACTGGCGGGCCGTTGCCGTCTTCTCGGAGGCGATCCACGCCGCCGGCCTGGCGAAGCAGCACCGCATCGTCGTCACCGAGGAGGGCGACACGGGACGGCCCCGCCACATCTACGACTGGGTCCTGCACGGGGTGGAGCCGCCGCGCCTCAGCCCGCCGGAGAGCGAGGCCCCGGCCCTGCGCGAATGGCTGAGCGCGCTTGCCCTGCATGATGGCTGAGAGGCCGGAGCCGGCTCAGCCGGCCGCCTGATCCTCGGCCGAGGTCCGGCGTTCCAGCCCGTCCTCCCCGATCTCGTAATAGTCGCCCTTGCTATCGACCCAGATGTGCCGGTCGGCGTGCAGCCCGGTCGGCTCGTCCAGGCTTCCGGGCGTGACGTCCATGTAGGGCAGCCCGGCACCGTCCCAGAACAGGGCGGAGCCGCAACGGCCGCAGAAGCCGCGCCGCGCGCTGTCCGACGACCGGTACCAGACCAGCGACTCCTCCGCGGTGATCCGCAGATGCTCGCGCGGCATGCGTGAATAGGCGCCGACATGGCCGTGCTGGCGGCGGCACTGGCCGCAATGGCAGAAGGTCACCGGCGAGGGCTTCACCCCCGCCTCGTACCGCACGCCGCCGCAAGCACAGCCGCCGGTCCAGACCGTCCGCTCGCCGTCCGCTCCATGGTCCGTCATGTCATCCCCTCCAGAAGGGCTTGTCCGCCTCGTTGGCCGCGTCGCTGCGCGACACGCCGATGTCGGACAGCAGGTGGTCGGGCAGCGCCTCCAGGTCGCGGCGCTGCCGCCGCCGCTCGGCCCACAGGGCCAGCGTGTCGAACAACGCGGTCAGCGCTCCCCCGATCCCCCGGCCGATCCCCCGGCCGGTCCCCCGCCCGGTTCCCGAGCCGGCACCCGTCTTCGGGCGGGCGGGAGTGCCTGCGGCTGCGGCACGCGATGCGAAAGACTGGATGCCCTGGCTCATGATCCTTCTCCTCATCCGAATTTGCGGGGTCTGCCGCGCCGCCGGCGCGTCCTGCCCGGCGCCACAAGCTTTGTTCTGAAAGGGAGATTGGGCGACCCGGATCTTGCGCGCAAACGACGCTTTCTCATAAAGTCATTAGGAAAGCTAATCCGAGAGGCCGGTCCGAACGGTCCGTTCCGAAAGCCCGATCCATGGCCCGCCGCCTTCCCCCGCTCAACGCCCTGCGCGCCTTCGAGGCCGCCGGCCGGCACCTCTCCTTCACGAAGGCGGCGGACGAGCTGCACGTGACCCAGGCGGCGATCAGCCACCAGATCAAGGGGCTGGAGGAATGGCTGGGCATGCCGCTGTTCCGCCGCCTGAACCGGGCGCTGATCCTGACCGAGGCCGGGCAGTCCTACATGCCACCGGTGCGCGACGCGCTCGACACGCTGGCCCAGGCGACGGAGCGGCTGGTCCAGCAGGATTCATCCGGTGCGCTGACGATCTCGACCATGCCGAGCTTCGCCGCGAAGTGGCTGGTGATGCGGCTCGGCCGTTTCCAGGCGCGCCATCCGGAGCTGGACGTGCGGCTCCACACCAGCGCGCAGCTCGTGGACTTCGCCCAGCAGGACGTGGACGTCGCGATCCGCTTCGGCTCCGGCGACTGGCCGGAGCTGCGGGTCGAGCCGCTGCTGACCGAGGAGATCTTCCCCGTCTGCAGCCCCCGGCTGCTGAAGGGCGGCAAGCCGCTCGAACGGCCGGAGGACCTGTGCCACCACACGCTCCTGCACGACGACTACCTGATCGGCTGGAAGAGCTGGGTGGCGGCGGCCGGTGCCGCGGGCGTGGACGTGAACCGGGGGCCGCGCTTCACCGATTCCGCCCTGACGCTCCAGATGGCGGCGGACGGGCACGGAGTCGCGCTCGCCCGTGGCGCGCTCGCGGCGGAGGACATCGCCTCGGGACGGCTGGTGCGGCTTTTTGACGTGCCGATGAAGGGCAGCTACGCCTACTATCTCGTGGCCCCGCCGCATTACTTCAGCCGCCCGAAGGTGAAGGTTTTCCGCGACTGGCTGTTGGAGGAGGCCGGGGCCACGGCCTGACGTTCCGCCCTCTTTTCGCCGCGAAGGCCCGTATCATGGGACCGGTTCCCGCAAAGGTCCCGCCACGCAGGAGAATGCCCATGACCGCCGTCCGCGTTCCGCTCGCCGCCTCGGCGCTGGCCCTTTCGTTCCTGGCCGCCTCGTCCCTGCCCTTCGCCCCCGCCGCCTCGGCGCACCACGGCTGGAGCGGCTACGACACCAAGCTCGAAACGCTGACCGGCACCGTGCAGGAGGTCGCCTTCGGCAACCCGCACGCGATGATCACGCTGAAGGCCGGCGAGAAGAGCTGGCACGTGGTGCTCGCCCCGCCCTTCCGCATGAGCGCGCGCGGCTTGCCGGAAGGCACGCTGAAGACGGGCCAGACCGTCACGGTCGAGGGCTACGCCAGCCGGTCCGACGGGTCCGAACTGCGCGCCGAGCGGATCAGCCTGGACGGGAAACCCGTCGAGCTGCGCTGAAAGGGCAAGGCTGATAGGGCAAGGCTGACCGGAGGCAAGACCGATGGAGCACGGCCATGGCCCGGGCATGATGCCCGCGACCGGCGACGCGGGGTCCGGCTGGCTGGCCTGGCTGCAGGGCTCGCCGCTGGGCGTGGCGATGCGCGAATCGCTCTGGCTCTACCCGGCGGTGGAGATCCTTCACATACTGGGCTTCGTCCTGCTGGTCGGGGCGGTGATCGGCTTCGACCTGCGGCTGGCGGGCTGGCGCGGCCGGGGCCTGCCCGCCGACGGGCTGGCGCGGCTCCTGCTGCCGCTGTCGGTGGCCGGCTTCGTCCTGGCCGTGATGTCCGGGCTCGCCCTCTTCACGGTGGAGGCGACGGCCTATGTCCGCAACCCGGCCTTCCTGGCGAAGCTCGCGCTGGTCGCGCTGGCGCTGCTGAACATACTGGCCTTCCACGGCGGGGCCGGGCGGCGAATATCCTGCTGGGGAACCGACCCTTCCCCGCCCCCGGCCGCCCGTCTGGCCGGGATCGCGTCGCTCCTCCTCTGGGTCGCCGCACTCGCCGCCGGGCGCCTCATCGCCTACATGTAGTTTTCGTTACGGAATCAGGGGCTTGGCCGATCGCCGCCGCTTGGTTCACGCGCGCTTGCGGGCGGGGCCCGGCGCACCTATAGTCGCGGCTCATGACCGCACCTACCCACGCCACGGCGACCTTCCCGCACCGTCACCTTCTCGGCATCGAGGGGCTGACGGCGGAGCAGATTTCGCTGATCCTCGACGTCGCCGACGGCTATGTCGAGCAGAACAAGAAGCCCAACAAGAAGACGGCCATCCTCAGCGGCCTGACGCAGGTCAACCTGTTCTTCGAGAACTCGACCCGCACCCGCACCAGCTTCGAGCTGGCGGGCATCCGGCTCGGGGCCGACGTGATCAACATGTCGGCCGACGGCAGCTCGGTGAAGAAGGGCGAGACGCTGATCGACACGGCGATGACGCTGAACGCCATGCATCTGGACGCGCTGGTGGTGCGGCACAACGCCTCGGGCGCGGTCAAGCTGCTGGCCGACAAGGTCAACTGCTCGGTCATCAACGCCGGCGACGGCAACCACGAGCACCCGACCCAGGCGCTGCTGGACGCGCTGGCGATCCGCCGCCGGCTCGGCCGGCTGGAAGGGCTGGTGGTGGCGATCTGCGGCGACATCCTGCACAGCCGCGTCGCCCGCTCCAACATCCACCTGCTGAACGCCATGGGCGCCCATGTGCGCGTCGTGGCGCCGCCGACCCTGCTGCCGTCGCAGATCGACCGGCTGGGCTGCGAGGTGCACCACACCATGAAGAGCGGCCTGAAGGACGCCGACGTGGTGATGATGCTGCGCCTCCAGAACGAGCGGATGAGCGGCCAGTACGTCCCCTCCACCCGCGAGTATTTCTACTTCTACGGCCTGGATTACGAGAAGCTGGAGGTGGCGAAGCCGCACGCGGTGATCATGCACCCCGGCCCGATGAACCGCGGCGTGGAGATCGATTCGGAGGTCGCCGACGACCTCAAGCGCTCCATGATCCTCGACCAGGTCGAGCTGGGCGTGGCCGTCCGCATGGCCGTGCTCGACCTCCTGACCCGCGGCCGGCGGGGGAACGCAGAATGACCACGACTTCCGTAAACGCCGAGGCGCGCGTCGCCTACATCAATGCCCGCCTGCTCGACCCCGCCACCGGGCTGGACGTGCACGGCGCGCTGCTGACCGAGGGCGAGACGGTCGCCGACTTCGGCCCGGCCCTGTTCCGCGACGGCCTGCCGCCGGACGCGCAGGTGGTGGACCTCCAGGGCCAGTGCCTCGCCCCCGGCCTGCTGGACATGCGCGTGCTGATCGGCGAGCCCGGCGAGGAACAGAAGGACACGATCAAGAGCGTGTCGCGCGCGGCGGCCGCGGGCGGCATCACCTCCATCGTCTGCCTGCCCAACACCGACCCGGTGCTGGACGAGGTTGCCGGGCTGGAGTTCGTCGCCCGCCGCGCCCGCGAGGTGAAGCTGGTCAAGATCTTCGCCTACGCCGCCGCCACGCGCGGCACGGAAGGCAACGAGATCACCGAGATGGGGCTGCTGTCCCGCGCGGGTGCTGTCGCCTTCACCGACGGCACCCGCGCCATCGCCAGCGCCAAGACCATGCGCCGCGCGCTGAGCTACGCCCGGACCTTCGACAAGCTCATCATCCAGCACCCGGAAGAGCCGAGCCTGGCGTCGGGCGGCATGATGAACGCGGGCGAGATCTGCACCCGCCTCGGCCTCACCGGCATCCCGCGCGAGGCGGAGATCATCATGATCGAGCGCGACCTGCGGCTGCTGGAGCTGGCCGGCGGCCGGCTGCACTTCGCCCATGTCACGACCTCCGAATCGGTCGATCTCATCCGCCGCGCCAAGGCGCGCGGGCTGAAGGTCACCTGCGACACGGCCCCGCATTATTTCGCCCTGACCGAGGCCGACGTCGGCGACTACCGCACCTACGCCAAGGTCTCCCCGCCCCTGCGCGGCGAGATGGACCGGCGCGCGGTCGTCGTCGGCCTGGCGGACGGCACCATCGACGCCATCGCGTCCGATCACATCCCGCAGGACCAGGACCAGAAGCGCCTGCCCTTCGCCCAGGCCGAGGCCGGGGTGATCGGGCTGGAAACCCTGTTCCCGCTGGTGCTGGAGCTGGTCCACAAGGGCCACATGCCGCTGGTGAAGGCGCTGGCCCTCGTGACCTCCCGCCCTGCCGACATACTGGGCCTGCCGCTCGGCCGGCTGGCGAAGGGCGGCCCCGCCGACCTGCTGGTCTTCGACCCGGACGTGCCCTGGCGGGTGGACGTGGGGCAATTCCAGTCCAAGTCCAAGAATTCCCCCTTCGAGGACCGCCCCGTCCAGGGCCGGCCCCTGCGCACCGTCGTGGACGGCCGCACCGTCTGGCAGCGTGAGGCGTAACCGGTGTTCGAAACCTCCGCCCTGATCCTGATCGCCGCCTCCGTTTTCGGCTACCTGCTGGGCTCGATCCCCTTCGGCCTCGTGCTGGCACGCCTCGGCGGCTACGGCGACATCCGCAAGATCGGCTCCGGCAACATCGGCGCCACCAACGTGCTGCGCACCGGCAACAAGCCGCTGGCGCTCGCGACCCTGCTGCTCGACAGCGGCAAGGGCGCCATCGCCGCCATCGCCGCCCATTACGCCGCCGGGCCGGAAGCGGCGGTCCTGGCCGCCGGCGGCGCGATGCTCGGCCACGCCTTCCCGGTCTGGCTTGGCTTCCAGGGCGGCAAGGGAGTCGCCACGGCGCTCGGCTCGCTGCTGGCCGTCGCCTGGCCGGTCGGCGTCGTCGCCTGCCTGATCTGGCTCTTCATCGCCTGCCTCTTCCGCATCTCCTCCCTCTCGGCCCTGGTGGCGCTGGGCGTCGCTCCCATCGTCGCCTGGTACACCGACGGCCCGCTGGACGCCGGTCTGGCCGTCTTCATCGCCGTCCTCGTCTACATCCGCCACGCCGCCAACATCCGCCGCCTTCTCAAGGGCGAGGAGCCGCGGATCGGGCTGAAGAAAACAGTGTGAAGAAAGCCGCCGGAGCCGGGAGGGGGATTTTTGCGGCCCCTCCCCATCCCCACACATTCGCGTGTTGAAGCGGCGCGGGTTCGGTTGTACAACCATGGCGCATGACACAACCGCGTCGCCCCCTTCCCGATACTGAACGGCTGGACTGGCTTCGCCTGATCCGCTCGGAGAATGTCGGGCCGGTCACCTTCCATCGACTGATCGAACGCTACGGCACGGCCCGCGCCGCGCTCGACGCCCTGCCGGAACTGGCTCGGCGCGGCGGGCGGGCGAAGCCCTTGCGCATCGCGGCGAAGGCCGAGGTTGAACGGGAGCTGACCGCCTTGCGCCGCGCCGGCGGGAGGATGCTCTGCGCCTGCGAGCCGGACTATCCGGTGCCGCTGGCCGCCGTGGACGACGCGCCGCCGGTGGTTTCCGTGCTGGGCCACGCGCATCTGCTGGCGCGGCGCTCGGTGGCGCTGGTCGGCGCCCGCAACGCTTCGCTGAACGGGCGGAAATTCGCGGAAAGGCTGGCGCGCGACCTGGGCGAGGCGGGATTCCTAGTGGTGTCGGGCCTTGCACGCGGGATCGACACGGCGGCGCATCTTGGCTCGCTCTCCAGCGGGACGGCCGCCGTGCTGGCCGGCGGCATCGACGTGGTCTATCCGCCGGAGAACGAAGGGCTCTACCGGGACATCCTCGACCAGGGCGTCGCGGTCGCGGAAAGCGCCTTCGGCACCCAGCCGCAGGCCCGGCATTTTCCCCGCCGCAACCGGCTGATCTCCGGCCTGTCGCTGGGTGTGGTGGTGGTGGAGGCGGCGCTGAAGTCCGGCTCTCTCATCACTGCCCGCATGGCGCTGGAACAGGGGCGCGAGGTGATGGCCGTGCCGGGTTCCCCGCTTGAGCCGCGCAGCCACGGACCCAACGACCTCATCCGCCAGGGGGCGACCCTGGTTGAGGGAGCGGACGACGTGATCCGGGCGCTGGAGGCCCTGTCCCCGCCGTCGGCGTCGGAGCCGCCGGGGTCGGTTTTCGGCGCCGTCCGCATGGCCGAACCGGAGGAATCGGTGCTGCGTTCCGCCCGTGCGGTGATTCTGGAAAACCTCGGCCCGACGCCCATTGGCATTGACGAACTGGTCCGCGGGTGCCAATTGTCCGCACCGGTGGTGTTGACGGTGGTGCTGGAACTCGAGCTTGCGGGCCGGGCGCTGCGCCTGCCGGGCAACCAGATCTGCCTGATCTGAATGCCTTTTCGACACCCGGTCAGTGCACGCAGACACAAGGGCGGGTTCTCTTGCCGGGCAGCAACGTCGTTATCGTGGAATCGCCGGCCAAGGCGAAGACCATCAACAAGTACCTCGGCGATGATTACACCGTGGTCGCCAGCTTCGGCCATGTGCGCGACCTTCCGGCGCGCGATGGCTCCGTCCGTCCGGACGAGGATTTCGCGATGGAGTGGGAGCTGGGCGACCGCTCCAAGCGCCACATCGACGAGATCGCCCGCGCACTGAAAGGCGCCGAGCGCGTCTATCTCGCGACCGACCCGGATCGCGAGGGAGAGGCCATCGCCTGGCACCTGTCGGAACTCCTCCGCGAAAAGCACCTGACCGACGGGCTGGACGTCCAGCGCGTCACCTTCAACGAAATCACCAAGTCGGCCGTGCAGGCCGCCATGGCCGCCCCGCGCGCCGTCAGCCAGGAGCTGGTGGAGGCCTATCTGGCCCGCCGCGCGCTTGACTATCTCGTCGGCTTCACCCTGTCGCCGGTGCTGTGGCGCAAGCTGCCCGGCTCCAAGTCGGCCGGTCGCGTGCAGTCGGTGGCGTTGCGGCTGGTCTGCGAGCGCGAGGCGGAGATCGAGGTCTTCAAGCCGCAGGAATACTGGAGCATCGGTGTCGGCTTCACGACGCCGGGCGGGGCCGCCTTCACGGCGCAGCTCACCCAGCTCGACGGCAAGAAGCTCGACAAGTTCGCCCTGCCCAACCAGCAGGCCGCCGAGGCCGCCGTGGCGCGCATCCGCCCGCAGGCCTTCGCCGTGTCGAAGGTCGAGCGCCGGCAGGCCCGCCGCAACCCGGCCCCGCCCTTCACCACCTCCACCCTCCAGCAGGAGGCCTCGCGCAAGCTCGGCTTCGGCGCCACCCGCACCATGCGGACCGCACAGCGCCTGTATGAAGGCGTGGACATCGGCGGCGAGACGGTCGGCCTCATCACCTACATGCGAACGGACGGCGTCAGCCTGTCGGCCGAGGCGATCGACTCCGCCCGCGCCGTGATCGGCCAGACCTGGGGCGACCGCTACGTCCCGGCGACCCCGCGCGTCTACAAGACCGCCGCCAAGAACGCCCAGGAGGCGCACGAGGCGGTGCGCCCCACCGACCTGTCGCGCCGCCCGGAGGCGGTCGCCGCCCATCTCGGCCAGGACGAGCTGCGCCTCTATGAGCTGGTCTGGAAGCGCACGCTCGCCAGCCAGATGGAGAGCGCCGTCCTGGATCAGGTGGCCGTGGACCTCGCCTCGCCCTCCAAGGACGTGGTGCTGCACGCCACCGGCTCGGTCGTCGTGTTCGACGGCTTCCTGAAGGTCTACCAGGAGGACCGCGACGAGGGCGACGACGAGCAGAAGGAAAACCGCCTCCCCAACATGGAGGAGGGCGACGCGCTCACCCGCGGCGAGATCGCGCCGGAGCAGCATTTCACCCAGCCGCCGCCACGCTATTCCGAGGCCAGCCTCGTGAAGAAGATGGAGGAGCTGGGCATCGGGCGCCCGTCCACCTACGCCTCCATCCTCCAGGTGTTGCAGGACCGCGAGTATGTGCGGATCGACAAGCGCCGCTTCTACCCGTCGGACCGCGGCCGGCTGGTCACCGCCTTCCTGAAGAACTTCTTCCACCGCTACGTCGAGTACAACTTCACGGCCGAGCTTGAGAACAAGCTCGACGAGATCTCCGACGGGCGGATCGACTGGAAGGTCGTGCTGCGCGATTTCTGGAAGGCCTTCCACGTCGCCGTGGACGGCACGAAGGACCTGACCATCACCCAGGTCCTGAACGCGCTCGACGAGGAGCTGGGCTCCCACTTCTTCCCGACCGACCGCAAGGACGGCACCGGCCACGACCCGCGCACCTGCCCCGCCTGCCAGGAGGGACGGCTCGGGCTGAAGCTCGGCAAGATGGGCGCCTTCATCGGCTGCTCGCGCTACCCGGAATGCCGCTTCACCCGCCCGCTCGCCGTCCCCGGCGAGGAGGGGGACGAGGCGCAGGAAGGCCCGCGCGAACTGGGAACGGACCCGGAGACCGGCCTGCCCGTCTCCATCCGCCGCGGCCCCTACGGCGCCTACATCCAGCTTGGGCCCCCGCCCGCCCCGGCGGAGCCCCCGCCCCCGCCGGTCGAGGAGCCCGCCGCCGACGGCAAGAAGAAGAAGGCCAAGAAGGTCAAGGACGAGGCGCCGAAGCCCAAGCGCGTCTCCCTTCCCAAGGGCATGGCCCCGGCCGACGTGGACCTGGACACCGCACTCCGCCTGCTGGGCCTGCCGCGCCTGATCGGCCAGCATCCGGAGACGAAGGAGGAGATCACCGCCGGCATCGGCCGCTTCGGTCCTTACCTGAAGCATGGCAGCACCTACAAGTCGCTGACGGCGGACGACGACGTGCTGACCATCGGCATCAACCGGGCGGTGGACCTGCTGGCCGACGCGGCCAAGAAGGCGTCGGCCCCGGCCAAGTCGCTCGGCGACCACCCGAAGACCGGCAAGCCCATCACCATGGGTTCAGGCCGTTTCGGCCCCTACGTGAAGCACGGCTCGGTCTACGCCTCCATTCCGAAGGCCACCGACCCGGAGACCCTTGGGCTGGAGCAGGCGCTCGAGCTGCTGGAAGCGAAGGTCGCCAAGGACGCCGCCAAGAAGGGCAAGGCGCCGAAGGAAGCCGAGGCGAAGGCCGAAGGCTCCGAGGAGACGGGCGAGGCCAAGCCCGCCAAGAAGGCCCCGGCCAAGAAGGCGACCGCCACGAAGACCGCAGCCAAGGCTGCCTCCAAGGAGGACGGCGACGCTCCGGTGAAGGAGAAGGCACCGGCCAAAGCCAAGGCCGCGGCCAAGCCGAAGGCCGAGAAGGCGGAAAAGGAAGCCCCCGCGCGCAAGCGGGCGTGACCTCGTGAGCGACGCGCCCCGCAGGCCCGCGGGCTTCCCCAGCAAGGAAACGGTCACCGCCTTCATCCGCGACAGCGCGGTGCCCGTCGGCAAGCGGGAAATCGCGCGCGCCTTCAAGCTTTCCGGCACCGCCGACCGCGAGCGGCTGAAGGCCTTGCTGAAGGAGCTGGAGGCCGAAGGCGTGGTCGAGCGCGGGCGCGGCAAGCGCGTCGCCCCGCCGCAGTCCCTGCCCGAGGTCGCCGTGCTGGTGATCGCCGGGGTGCAGGAGGACGGCGAACTCCAGGCCCGCCCGCTGACCTGGACCGGCGAGGGCAGCCCGCCCCGCATCTTCCTGCTGCCCGAGAAGAAGAGCGGCCTGCCGCCCCTGGCCGAGGGCGACCGCATCCTCGCCAAGCTGCGCCGCGTCAACGAGCGGCTCTATGAGGGCCGCACGATCCGCCGGATCGAAAGCGCCGAGGGACGCATCCTCGGCGTCTACCGCGCGGCCCCCGAGGGCGGGCGCGTCGTCCCGACCGACAAGCGCAACAAGACCGCCTTCCTCGTCCTGCCGGCCAACCGGAACGAGGCCGAGCCGGGCGACCTCGTGCTGGCCGATATCCTGCCGGCCGGGCGCCTCGGCATGCCGCAGGCGCGGGTGGCCGAACGGCTCGGCTCGGTCGAGGAGCCGCGCTCGATCAGCCTCATCGCGATCCACAGCCACGGCATTCCCGCCGACTTCCCCTACGCGGCGCTGAACGAGGCCTCCCGGGCCAAGCCGCCGACCCCGACCGGCCGCGACGACCTGCGCGCCGTGCCGCTGGTCACCATCGACGGCGCCGACGCCCGCGACTTCGACGACGCCGTCTTCGCCGAGCCCGACTCCGATCCGGCAAACGAGGGCGGCTGGCACCTGCTGGTCGCCATCGCCGACGTCGCCTATTACGTCCGCCCCGGCACGGCGCTGGACCGCACGGCCTTCGACCGGGGCAACTCCGTCTATTTCCCGGACCGCGTCGTGCCGATGCTGCCGGAGGCGCTGTCCAACGACCTCTGCTCGCTCCGCCCCGGCGAGGACCGCGCCTGCCTCGCCGTCCATATGTGGATCGACCGGCATGGCGCGCTGCTGCGCCACCGCTTCGTCCGCGGGCTGATGCGCTCCGCCGCGCGCCTGACCTACGAACAGGTCCAGGCCGCCCGCGACGGCCGCCCCGACGAGGTTACGGCGCCGCTGCTGGAGCCGGTCATCCTCCCGCTCTACGGCGCCTACAGCCTGCTGTGGCAGGCGCGCGGGCGGCGCGGCACGCTGGAACTCGACCTGCCGGAGCGCCGGATCCGCATCGACGAGCGTGGCCGGGTGGCGGAGATCGCCCCGCGCGAACGGCTCGACAGCCACCGGCTGATCGAGGAGTTCATGATCGCCGCCAACGTCGCCGCCGCGGAAAGCCTGGAGGCGGCCGGCATGCCGCTCCTCTACCGCGTCCACGACCAGCCGCAGATGGCCAAGCTGGAGGGCTTGCGCGAGTTCCTGGGAGACCTCGGCTACAGCCTGCCCAAGGTCGAGGCGCTGAAGCCCGAGCATTTCACCCGTATCCTGCAGAAGGCGGAGGGGCGCCCCGAATCGCCGTTGGTCAGCGAGATCATTCTGCGCGCCCAGTCGCAGGCGGTCTACAGCCCCGAGAATCTCGGCCATTTCGGATTGGCGCTCGAACGCTACGCCCATTTCACCTCGCCCATTCGCCGCTACGCCGACCTGATCGTCCACCGCGCCCTGATCCGGGCGCACAAGCTGGGCGTCGGCGGACTCGACGACGAGGCGGTGGCCGCGCTGCCGGACATCGGCGAGCACATCTCCAAGGCCGAGCGCCGCGCCGCCCTGGCCGAACGCGATTCGATCGACCGCTACACCGCCGCGCATCTCGCCGACCGGGTGGGCGAAAGCTTCTCCGGCCGAATCAGCGGCGTGTCGCGGTTCGGCCTTTTCGTGCGGCTGGACGAGTCGGGCGCCGACGGGCTCGTGCCCGCCGGCACCCTGCCGGACGACCAGTACGAGCATGACGAGAAGGCCCACGCGCTGGTCGGCAAGCGCTGGGGCCGCGCCTACCGGCTGGGCGCCCGGGTCCGCCTCGTCCTGCGGGAGGCCGATTTCCTGACCGGCAGCACGCTTCTCACCCTGTGGGAGGAGAAGGCCGGGGAAGACCCTCTGGCGGCGGCCTTGCCGCGTCCCTCCGGCTCCCGTCCGCAACGGCGTGGCGGCTGAGGCACAGAGTGGAATAAACCTCCCGCTCCGGGTGTTCATCACGGCATTTGTCTCGCTTTGCGCTCGAACGGAAGTGCTATCCCTTACCCATTCGGGAACGGCGCCCCGGCGCCGGGTCCAGCCCTTGGGATAGGGAGGCTGCGGTCTGCGCGCCATGGGCAATCGTGATCGTGGAACCACGCCGAAACGGCGCTTCGCCGCTCCGCTGGCGGCCTGCATGCTCACCCTCGCCGCGCAGGGGCTCCTGCCCGGGCGTGCGTCGGCCGATCCCGCCTTCGTCAGCGAACAGGTCTTCGCCGTCGGCTATGGCCGAATCGCGGAGGCCTATCTCCAGCCGGTGGATCTCGGCCGGCTCGGCCCGGACGGGCTGAAGGGGCTGGCCTCCATCGACCCGACCCTGCGCATCGAACGCAGCGACAGCCTCGTGCGCGTCCAGCTGTCGGACGCGCCCGCGGAGGAGTTCGCCGCACCCGCCCCCTCCGACGCCGCCGGCTGGGCCTCGCTCACCGCGCGCATCCTGGACAGCGTGCGCTCCCGCTCGCCCCTGCTGAGCCAGGCGGCGCCGGAGCGCATCTACCAGGCGGTCTTCGACGCGGTGGCCGCCGACCTCGACGGCTATTCCCGCTACACCGGTACCCGCCGCGCCAGCACCGAGCGCGCCCAGCGCGAAGGCTACGGCGGCATCGGCCTCGCGCTGGAGCGCAAGGACGGGCGCACCTGGGTCAGCGACGTGCTGCCCCGCAGCCCGGCCGAGCGGGCCGGCATCCGAGCCGGCGACACCCTGCTCGCCATCGACGGCGACATGGCGGCATCCCTGACCGAGGATGACATGCGCGACCGGCTGCGCGGGCCGACCGGCACGATGGTGATGATCACCGTGCGCGGCAGCGCCGGCGAGCCGCGCCGCCTGCCGGTCCGCCGCGAGCGGGTCGTCCCCAACACGGTCAGCACGACCATCGTCGAGCGCACCGGCGTGCTGAAGGTGGAGCGCTTCAACGCCTCGACCGCCGCCAACCTGCGGGAAGCCATCCAGACCGCCAAGGGCACGATCGGCGCCAGCGTGCGCGGCTTCGTGCTGGACCTGCGCGGCAACCCCGGCGGGCTGCTCGACCAGGCCGTGGCGGTCGCCGACCTCTTCATGACGCGGGGCCGCATCATCACCACGGAGGGGCGCCACCCGGACAGCCGGCAGCGTTTCGACGCCTCGCCCGACGATGTCACGAACGGCCTGCCGCTGGTCGTGCTGGTGGACGGCCGCTCGGCATCCGCCGCCGAGGTGGTGGCCGCCGCCCTCCAGGATTCGGGCCGCGCGGTGGTCGTCGGCGCCTCCTCCTACGGCAAGGGCAGCGTCCAGACCGTCACGCGCCTGCCCAACGACGGCGAGCTTTTCCTGACCTGGAGCCGCATCTACACGCCGGCCGGCTACACCCTGCACCGCCAGGGCGTGCAGCCGATGGTCTGCACGAGCCGCAACGGGCAGGACGACCCGGTGGCGCTGCTCTCCGAGCTGCGCGACGGCAACGGCCGCTCGGCCGCCCAGTTCGCCGGCTGGCGCGCCAAGGCGGCCGACGACGAGGAGGCGCTGAACCATCTCCGCTCCGCCTGCCCCTGGAAGGAGCATGCGCCGGAACTCGACCTGAAGGTCGCGCTGCGTCTTGTGGAAGAGCCGGCGCTGTACCAGCGCGCGGTGGCGCTCGCCTCCACCCACACGGTCGCGGAGCGCTGAGACACAGCTGAGATACGGGCGAAACAGACTCAAACACTTGACATGGCGGCGCGAACGGCTATCTTCCGCCGCTACGACGCCGCCCCCGCCGGGCCGGCGGTGCACGGAATTTTAGTCGCGGGATTGAGAATATGGCCAAGCAGAACACGGTCCTCATCAAGCTGGTGAGCACGGCCGACACCGGTTTCTTCTACGTCAAGAAGAAGAACCCGAAGAAGACCACCGAGAAGCTGTCGTTCAACAAGTACGACCCGGTGGTGCGCAAGCACGTCGAGTTCAAGGAATCCAAGATCAAGTAAGATCTTCGGTTCCCGGGAATCGGAAAGGCCGCCCTTCGGGGCGGCCTTTTGCGTTTGGGGGTTCCGCATGCCCTGGAAGGGCCGGACGCCCGCCCCTGGGGACAGGCGTCCGGAAAGCACTGGCCGGCCCTTACTGAGCCGTCCAGCCGCCGTCCATGGACAGGGCCGATCCGGTGATCTGGGCCGCCGCGGGCGTGCACAGGAACACCGCAAAGGCGCCGAGCTGTTCCGGCGTCACGAAGTCGCCGGACGGCTGCTTGGCCCCCAGAAGCTCCGCCCGCGCCTCGTCGCCCGACAGGCCCTTGTTCGCCGCCAGGGCGTCGATCTGCTTCTGGACGAGCGGGGTCAGCACCCAGCCCGGGCAGATGGCGTTGCAGGTGATGCCGGTGCCCGCCGTCTCCAGCGCCACCACCTTGGTCAGCCCGACCACCCCGTGCTTGGCCGCCACGTAGGCCGACTTGTTGGCCGAAGCGACGAGGCCGTGGGCCGAGGCGATGTTGATGATCCGGCCCCAGCCGCGCTGCTTCATGCCGGGCAGCACGTGATGGGTGCCGTGGAAGACGGAGCTGAGGTTGATCGCGATCACCGCGTCCCAGCGCTCCGCCGGGAACTCGTCCACCGGAGCGACGTGCTGGATGCCGGCGTTGTTGACGAGGATGTCCACCCTGCCGAACTCCGCCGCCGCGTGGTCGGCCAGGGCCTTGACCTCGTCCGGCTTGGACAGGTCGGCGCCGTGGTAGGTCGCGCGCACGCCGAACTCCGTGGCGATGCCCGCGCGGATCGTCTCGATCTCCGCGGCGTCGCCGAAGCCGTTCAGCACCACGTCGGCTCCCGCCCCGGCCAGCGCCCGCGCGATGCCAAGCCCGATGCCGCTCGTCGATCCGGTGACGACGGCCGCTTTGCCCTTCAACGTCATGAGAATGGTCTCCGTCTTCTTGTCTTCTATCCGCTCAGCGGTTCGACAGCCGGGCCTGGATCTCTCCGATGATGCCGCGCCGGAAGACCAGCACGCAGACGACGAAGATCGCGCCGATGACCACGGTCACGGGCAGGTTCGTGCCGGCCAGGTAGTTCTGCAGCGTGACCACCAGCGTGGCGCCGACCACCGGCCCGAACAGCGTGCCCATGCCGCCCAGCAGCGTCATCAGCACGACCTCGCCCGACATTTGCCACTGCACGTCGGTGAGGCTGGCAAGCTGGAAGACCAGCGCCTTGGTCCCGCCGGCGAGCCCGGCGAGGCTGGCCGACAGCAGGAAGGCCACGAGCTTGTAGCGCTCCGTCCGGTAGCCCAGCGAGATGGCGCGCGGCTCGTTCTCGCGGATCGCCTTCAGCACCTGCCCGAAGGGCGAATGCACCGTCCGCCAGATCAGCGCGAAGCCGAACACGAAGATCGCCAGCACGAAATAATACATGGTGAGCGGCTGGTTCAGGTCGAGCGCGCCGAACAGGAAGCCGCGCGGCACGCCCTGGATGCCGTCCTCCCCGCCCGTGAAGGGAAGCTGGAGCGCCAGGAAGAATACCATCTGCGACAGCGCCAGCGTGATCATGGCGAAGTAGATGCCCTGGCGCCGGATCGCCAGCGCCCCGATGACGAGGCCGAGGATGGCCGCACTCGCCGTGCCCGCCAGCAGGGCCAGCTCCGGCGTCCAGCCCCACACCTTGGCGGCGTGGGCGGTAACGTAGGCCGCCCCGCCGAAGAAGGCGGCGTGGCCGAAGCTCAAGAGGCCGGCGAAGCCGATCAGCAGGTTGAAGGCGCAGGCGAACAGCGCGAAGCACAGCACCTTCATCAGGAAGACGGGGTACAGAACGAAGGGTGCGGCCAGCGCCAGCAGCAGCCCGACGCCGTAGAGGAGTTCCGGCCGGAGGCCCGACGAAGCGCCCCTCCGCGCGGAGACGGAGGACATGTGGGTTTCAGCCATGGCTCACCTTTCCCGCCCGAACAGCCCGGCGGGCTTGATCATGAGGACGATCGCCATCACGACGAAGACGACGATGTTGGAGGCTTCCGGGTAGAAGACCTTGGTCAGCCCTTCCAGCAGCCCGAGCCCGATGCCCGTCAGGATCGCGCCGAGGATCGAGCCCATGCCGCCGATCACCACCACCGCGAAGACGATGATGATCAGGTTGGAGCCCATCAGCGGGTTCACCTGGTAGATGGGGGCCGCCAGCACGCCGGCCAGCCCGGCCAGCGCCACGCCGAAGCCGTAGGTCAGCGAGACCATGACCGGCACGTTGATGCCGAAGGCCTGGACCAGCACCGGATTTTCGGTCGCGGCGCGCAGATAGGCGCCGAGCCGGGTGCGCTCGATGGCGAACCAGGTGCCGAAGCACACGACCAGCGAGCAGGCGATGACCCAGCCCCGGTAGTTGGGCAGGAACATGAATCCCAGATTCTGCCCGCCGGACAGCGACGGCGGCACCGGATAGGGCTGGCCCGACACGCCGTACTGATGGCGGAAGAGCCCCTCCAGGATCAGGGCGAGGCCGAAGGTCAGCAGCAGCCCGTAGAGATGGTCGAGCTTGTACAGCCGCGACAGCATCGTCTTTTCCAGAAGGATGCCGAAGGCGCCGACGATGAAGGGCGTCAGAGCGAAGGCCCACCAGTAGCCCAGCCCGAGCTGCGTCAGCAGCAGCCAGGCCACGAAGGCGCCGACCATGTAGAGCGCGCCATGGGCGAAGTTGATGACGTTCAGCATGCCGAAGATCACCGCCAGCCCCAGGCTCAGCAGCGCGTAGAAGGAGCCGTTGATCAAGCCGAGCAGCAACTGGCCGAACAGAACCTGGGGCGGTATCCCCAGCATTTCGAACATGTTCCAGCCTCCCATTTCTTCTTTTTGAGCCGTCCCCGCCTTCCCGCCGGAGATGGCCGGGAAGGCGGAGGGTTCCGGTCAGCCCGCGGCTGCGCTTACTTCTGCGCGCAGGCGGTCTTGGCCGGGTCCATGAAGGCCGTGGCGGCGGGCAGCGTGGAGACGATCTGGTAATAGTCCCACGGGCCCTTCGACTCCGACGGCTTCTTCACGCGGGCCAGGTACATGTCGTGCGCCATGCGGCCGTTCGGGTAGATCTTGCCGTTCTTGGCGAACATGTCCTCGACCGGCAGCTCCCGCATCTTCGCCGCCACCTTGTCGGCGTCGTCGGTGCCCGCGGCCTCGACGGCCTTCAGGTAGTGGCGCACGGCGGAATAGACGCCGGCCTGCACCATCGTCGGCTTCTTGCCGTGCTTCTGCTCGAACTTGGCGGACCAGGCGCGGGTCTGCTCGTCCATGTCCCAGTAGAAGCCGGTGGTCAGCATCAGACCCTGCGCCGCTTCCAGACCCAGCGCGTGCACCTCGCTGATGAAGAGCAGCAGGCTGGCGAGGCTCTGGCCGGACTGGGTGACGCCGAACTCGGCGGCCTGCTTCACGGCGTTGATGGTGTCGCCGCCGGCGTTGGCGAAGCCGATCACGTCGGCCCCGGAGCCCTGGGCCTGGAGCAGGAAGGAGGAGAAGTCCGAGGTGCCCAGCGGGTGGCGGACGTTGCCCTTCACCGTGCCGCCGAGCTGCTTGACCATGTTGGTGGTCTCGGCCTCCAGCGAATGGCCGAAGGCGTAGTCGGCGGTGATGAAGTACCAGTTCTTCTTGCCCTGCTCGACCAGCGCGCGGCCGGTGCCGGCGGCCATGGCGTAGTTGTCGTAGGTCCACTGGAAGCCGTAGGGCGAGCAGGCCTTGCCGGTCAGGTCGGTGGAGCCGGGGCCGGACATCAGGAAGATGCGCTTCTTGTCCCGGGTGATGCCCTGCACGGCCAGCGCCGCGGCGGAGTTCGGCACGTCGGCGATGACGTCCACATTGTCCACGTCCACCCACTGGCGGGCCGTGTTGGCGGCGATGTCGGCCTTGTTCTGGTGGTCGGCGACGACGACCTCGACCGGCGCGCCGGCGACCTTGCCGCCGAACTCCTCGACCGCCATGCGCGCGGCGATGGCCGAGCCCTCGCCCGCCAGGTCGGCGTAGACGCCGGACCGGTCGTTCATCACGCCGATCTTGACGACGTTGTTGGACACCTGCGCCTGGGCCGTCCCGGCCGCGGCGGCCAGGGCCAGGAAAGCGGTCCCGCACAGAAGCGTCTTGAGCATTCGTCTTCTCCCTAAGGTCCAGCCGGCGGCGCCGGCGCTTGTTGGCAGTCTTTTTGGTGGTCCGGCCGTTCATGCCACGGCCGGACGGGGGCACCCGGGCGTCGGACCGGGGTCAGACGCCGAGGTAGGAGTGCAGCTTGTCCATGTTCTGGGCGAGCTGATCGTTGGGGATCATGTCCACGATGTGCCCCTCCTCCATCACGTAATGGCGGTCGGCGATGGTGGAGGCGAAGCGGAAGTTCTGTTCGACCAGAAGGATGGTGAAGCCGCGCTGCTTCAGCGCGCGCACGGCCACGCCGATCTGCTCGATGATGACGGGGGCCAGCCCCTCGGTCGGCTCGTCCAGCAGGATCAGGTTGGCGCCCGTGCGCAGGATGCGCGCGATCGCCAGCATCTGCTGCTCGCCGCCCGACAGGCGCGTGCCCTGGGTCGAGCCCCGGCCCTTCAGGTTCGGGAACAGCTCGTAAATCTGCTGCACCGTCATGCCGCCGCTGCGGATCACCGGGGGCAGCATCAGGTTCTCGTCCACGCTGAGCGAGGAGAAGATGCCCCGCTCCTCCGGGACATAGCCGATGCCGAGCCGCGGGATGCGGTGCTGCGCCATGCCGATCAGCTCTTTCCCCTCGAACCGGATGGTGCCGGTGCGCTTGGGAATGATGCCCATGATCGAGCGCATGGTGGAGGTCTTGCCCGCCCCGTTGCGGCCGAGCAGCGTCACCACCTCGCCCTGGCGGATGTCGAGGTTGACCCCGTGCAGCACGTGGCTCTCGCCGTACCAGGCCTGGAGGTCGCGGATTTCCAGCATGGCCGTCTTGGTTCCCCCGGCGTCAGGCATGTCCGGCTCCTCCGGCGGTCGGGGCGGGGGCGGAGCCCATGTAGGCCTCCATCACCTGCGGGTTGCGCGAGACGGTCGCATAGGGACCCTCCGCCAGGATCTCGCCCCGGCGCAGCACCGTGATGGTGTCGGACAGATGGGCCACGACGGACAGGTTGTGCTCCACCATCAGCACGGTGCGGCTGGCCGCCACGCGCTTGATGAGCTGGGCGGTACGCTCGATGTCCTCGTGCCCCATGCCGGCCAGCGGCTCGTCAAGCAGGAGCACCTCCGGGTCGAGCGCCAGGGTCGTGGCGATCTCCAGCGCGCGCTTGCGCCCGTAGGGCAGCTCGGCCGCGAGGTGGTCGGTGTAGCTGGTGAGGTTGACCGCCTCGATCAGCTCATGCGCCCGGTCATGCAGACGGTGCAGGCTGCGTTCCGGCTTCCAGAAATGGAAGCTGGTGCCGACCGGCTGCTGCAGGGCGACGCGCACGTTCTCCAGCACCGACAGGTGCGGGAAGACGGCCGATATCTGGAAGGAGCGCACCATGCCGAGCCGGGCGATGTCCGCCGGACGGGTGCGCGTGATGTCGCGGCCCTTGAACAGGATGGTGCCGCGCGTCGGCGTCAGGAACTTGGTGAGCAGGTTGAACACCGTGCTCTTGCCGGCCCCGTTCGGGCCGATCAGAGCGTGGATCGTGCCGCGGCGGACCCGGAGGTTGACCTCCTTCACCGCGACGAAGCCCTTGAATTCCTTCGTCAGGTCCCGCGCTTCGAGAATGATGTCGTCACTCATCGTGCCGTTGTCCTCCCTTCTCGCCCATTGTCGTTCGGGGTTCGTCCCCATTCCGGCGCTTTTTTGTCTTATAGCACGGCTTGTGCGAAAAAGCGCCCCCCGTTCGCAGGATGAACAGTTCGACCAACCGCCTAAAACAGAAGCAGAATCAGCCTCTTGCGAGGGGCTCGCAACGGCCCCCGGGTCGCAGACGGCGAGTTCGCAGTCGCAAACGGTCCGTTGCCCGGCACGAGGTTGGTGGACAGTCGCGGGCGGAAGGCGCCGCCGGTGCCGGTCCGGAGAGGCGGAGGTGCCGCGGTCGCGCCCGCGACTTTCGGCGGGCTTGGCCGGCGGGCGGCATTCCGTATAGTGCGCCCTTCCAACGGTTCCCCTCCACTCGCGAGCAGACCATGACCGATATCTTCTTCCGCACCGGCGAGGCGACGGTGTTCGCCGCCGAGGGCCAGTTCACCGACGCGATGCCGGAAATCCTGATCGGCTCCGTCCGCGGCCCGGCCGGCCAGGCCTTCGCCAACATGATGGGGCAGACGGCCGGTCACACCCGCATGTTCGCGGTGCGCGACTGCAACCAGATGGTCCGCCCGGCGACCATGATGGTGTCCAAGGTCACGATGAAGTCGAGCGCCTACGTGGACCTGTTCGGCGGCATCGTGCAGGCGGCCACCGCCGACGCCGTGCTGGACTGCGTCATCGACGGCACCCTGCCGCGCGACCAAGTGGACGACCTCTGCATCCTCGCCATGATCTGGATCGACCCGCGCTGCCCGACCGACCCGAACCTCGACAAGAAGGACCTCTACCGGACCAACTACGAGGCGACGAAGATCGCGATCTCCCGCGCGATGAAGAACGAGCCGACCATCGACGAGCTGATCGCCAACCGCCAGTCGGTCCAGCACTGCATGAACGACAGCGACGCCGAGTAAGGCGCGCGTCCGCCCGGCCCCTCGGGGCCGGGTGGCTTGAATTCGGGCCGAGACTTGAGAGGTGCAGGCTCGCAGGGACTCCGCCTTCCGGGTCAGATGATAACGCTTGACGTAATTATAGTTCCGTTCCACGTTACCTGATCACAGGTGACGACGTGCTACGATGCCTCCTCTGTATCGCGACAAGGAAACGGAGTTGGTTGCCCAGCGGCGCTTCTCCAAAAAGCTGCCGCAGGACATTCAAAGGGTGGCTCATAGGAAGATCCAGTTGGTCAAAGCCGCGGAGGCGCTTGAGGATCTTGCCAAGCCCCCCGGCAACCGCTTGGAAGCTCTGTCGGGAAACCGCGCTGGACAACACAGCATCAGAATCAGAATCAACGATCAGTGGCGCATTTGCTTCGAATGGACCGAGGGAGGCGCGCGAAACGTGGAAATCACAGATTACCACTGAACCCCGGAGCGAGCCACGCCTCACTCACCTCCATGAGGCACAACAACCATCTCCATTGCTCAGATCGATGGGCAATCTGACTTGGAAACACCAGCTATGCACACGTCCCCGAGCGATTACGCTCCAATCCATCCAGGCACCATCCTCCGGGAGGAGTTCCTTGAGCCTATGGGCTTATCGGCATACAAACTTGCCAAAGATATCAGCGTGCCACTGACAAGGATCACGGCAATCCTTGATGGAAAGCGCTCCATAACGGCGGACACGGCTCTCCGCCTGTCTAAGTATTTCGGCATGTCGGAGAGGTTCTGGATCAATTTACAGACCAATTACGAGATCGAAGTTGCCAAGGACGAACTTGGCGATCGCCTCGAAACCGAGGTTCGCCCGCGCGCTGCGTGAGACGTCGTAGGCGAGCCGGACGGAGCAAGCTCAGGCGTCCAAAGCCTGCTTCAGCGCCTCGAACAGCGGCCCCGGCGCCCCCTGACCGACCGGACGCCCGTCCACCGAAGCGACCGCCCTCACGCCGAGGCTGTTGGTCAGGATGAATTCCGACGCCCGTTCCAGTGCTTCCGGCGGCAGCGCCTGTTCGACGGCGTCGAACCGTTCCAGCAGGGCGGCCCGCATGACGCCCGGCAGGGCGCCTTCGGACAGGGGCGGGGTCACAAGCCTGCCGTCCAGAACCAAGAAGAGGTTGGCGATCGTCGTCTCGGCCAGCCGCCCGGCGGTGTTCAGCAGCAGCGCGTCGTCGGCGCCGCGTTCCTCCGCCTCCCGCCGGGCCAGGATGCCGTCCAGATAGTTCAGCGACTTCACCTGGCTGAGCGGCGAATGCTCATTCCGGCGGGTGACCCGCGCCACCACCAGCCGGGCGGGCGGCAGCGGCCCCGGTGCGGGGCCGGCGGTGACGAGCAGCGTCGGGCTGGGATCGCGCGGCGGCAGGACGCCCCGCGGGGCCGGGCCGCGGGTGAGGGTCAGGCGCGCCGCCCCGTTCTCAGCACAGCCGGACGCCTGGGCCGTCTCAAGAAGCGCCCGCCCGAGCGCCTCGTCGGTCCAGTGGAGCGGTATGCCCAGCAGCGCGGCGCCCCGGCGCAGCCGTGCCAGATGCGCGTCCAGCCGCAGCACGGCCCCGCCGCGCAAGCGCACCGTCTCGAACAGGCCATCGCCCAGCGTGAAGCCCCGATCGTTCGGCGCTATGCGGGCATCGGCATCCTCGACCAGGGCGCCGTCGAGCCAGACCGGCATGGCCTAATCCTCTCCCAGCGCCCGCAGCAGGGGGCGGATCTTCACCATCATCTCGTCATGCTCCTTGCCGGGATCGGAATCGGCGACGATGCCGCCGCCGGCCTGGGCGACCACGGCCTCATGCGTCAGGGCCAGCGTGCGGATGACGATGCTGCTGTCCATGGCGCCGTCGAAGCCGATCCAGGCGACGGAGCCGCAGTAGGGACCGCGCCGGGCCTCCTCCAGCTCGTCAATGATCTCCATGGCGCGGATCTTCGGCGCGCCGGTGATGGAGCCGCCGGGGAAGGTGGCGCGCAGCAGGTCGATGGGCCCGAGCCCCGGCCGCAGCCGGCCCTCGATCACCGACACCAGATGATGGACCGAGGCGAAGGTCTCGACCTCGCAGAGCGCCGGCACCCGGACGCTGCCGATGGCGCAGACGCGGCCGATGTCGTTGCGCAGCAGGTCGGTGATCATCAAGTTCTCGGCGCGGTCCTTGACACTGGCGTGGAGGTCACGGGCGAGTGCGGCGTCTTCCTCCGGCGTCGCGCCGCGCGGACGGGTGCCCTTGATCGGGCGCGTCTCGATACGGCCGTCGGCGTCGAGCTTCAGGAAGCGTTCGGGCGACACGCTGGCGAGAGTCAGACGTTCGCCGCAACCGAGATAGGCCGCGAAGGGCGCCGGGCTCAGCGCCGTCAGGCGGCGAAAGATGTCATAGGCGCTGACACCCTGCGGGCGGGGTGCCAGCATGCGGCCGGTGAAGTTGGCCTGGAAGATGTCGCCGGCCCGGATGTATTCCAAGATGCGGGCGACCCGCGCCATGTACTCCTCACGGCTCAACTCCGGCCGCCAGGACGCCACGGCGCGCGGCGGGGGCGGCAGCTCGTCGGGAGCCTGCGCCACTCGGGCCGCGACGGCGTCGGCGCGGCGCTCGGCCCTCGCCTGCCGGGCCGCGGGATCGCGCTCGGGAAAGCCGCTCGACAGGATCCAGGCGCGGCGCTCCACCATGTCGAAGGCGATGGCGACGTCGTACAGCCCGAAGGCCATGTCGGGAATGCCGAGGTCGTTGCCGTGGCGGGCCGGCAACCGCTCCAGCGTCCGGCCAAGCTCGTAACCGAGGAACCCAACCGCCCCGGTCGCGAAGGGCACCGGCGCCACGCCCGGCGGAAGGCGGAAGGCGGCAAGTTCCCGTTCCAGCACGGTGAAGGGGTCGCCCGCGACCGGCCCTCCATCCACCGTCACGGCGTCATCAAAGGCCTCGATGATGCGGAAGGGCTCGACCGCCAGATAGGTGACGCGCCCCCGCCCCCCGGCCTCCGCCGCGCTGTGCAGGAGCGCCGCCGTCGGCTCCCCCGCCCAGGGGGCGAAGGCGGCCAGCGGGTCGCGGAAGGGAATCTCCCGCACCAGCAGATCGAACCGGCCCGGCGAAGGGGCACTGTGCTGGATTGTGCTGTCGGCGGCGCAGTGCTGCATGGGCTTTGGAGCGGTGAAGGCCCTTGCCTTCCGCTCGATCCTCCCTGGATTTGTCGGACCATCCTTGTGGATGTCCTACTCTCTTTGCCGGTGCGGCGTCCATGCTCCGATGGTCGTGGAGGACGGTGCGTACTCCTGCGATATGGCCCCCTCACCCCTCGGCGCCAAGCAGCGCGACCGCCGCCGCCGGCGCGCAATGGCTGGTCCAAGCGGCGAGGTCCTCTCCCTCGGCTCCGGCGATCTCCGCGAAGTCCCGGTAGGGACGCCCGAGCCGATCAGCGAGCGCCTTCACCACCGCCCGCCCCGCCCCTGCCCCGACCAGGGGAGCGCCCTGCGGCAGCGGGCAGGCCGACAGGACGCGCAGGGCCGCGTCGTGGATCGTCCGCAGCTGGCCCTCGGCGAGGTCGCGCGCCACGTCGCGCCAGCGCTCCATGTCCAGCTCCTCCAGGTCGCGGCCGACCATGCGGCCGAGGCGCCGGGCGCTCGCCTGCGGGGTCTTGGGGCCGTTGTCCGCGGCGGGGTGCTGATCGGCCGATTCGTCCAGAGTGCCGAGCACGCGGTGGACGTCAGCGCTGGTGGCGAAATACTCGGCCATCAGGGGCACGCGCTCCCCGGCCACGAGCATGCTCCGCGCCATCGCCATCACCGGCGTGCGGGTCAGGCCAGTGTAGACCAGCTCCTCCACCGCCATGCGCTCATGGTCGGTGCGGCCGCGCGCCTCGACCCGGCCCGCCCGTACGGGCACGAGGTCCGTCGTGGTGCTGCCCATGTCCACGAACAGCGCCTCCTCCAGCCGGCGGGCCACCAGCGCAGCACTCGCCAGCCAGTTGGCGGAGGCGACGTCGAGCACGGCGCCGCGCGCGTCGGCCGGGTCGAGAAGCCCGAGACGGCCGGCGAAAACGCGCAGTCGGGCGCCGTTCAGGGCCGACGCCATGCGGTCGATCAGCGCCTCCACCCCTTGGCACCGGCTCTCGAACAGGTCCACCAGCTCGCCGGTCATGGTCACGGCGTGATTGTCCGCTGGGGGCATCCGTTCGAACACCGCCGCCACCGCCGCGTCGAACTCGCCCAGCCCCTGCCAGAGCCGGCAGGGAACCTGCACCACCGCCTCCAGCCGGCCCGACGCGCCGACGCGCGCCGCCTTCAGGTGCGCGCCTCCCAGGTCCCAGCCGATCGTCGCCCGCCCAACACTCTCAACCATGCTCGCTCATGTCCTTCATACGCACACAGTCCGGCAGCAGATCCGCAAGGACGCGGCCCGCCACATTCTCCCCCAGCGCCGCGCTGAGCCCGATGTAGGAGGCCGTCAGGCGCGGGTTGACCTCCAGCAGGACGGGGCCGTCCGGCCCGTCGATCAGATCCACCCCGACGTAGCCGCGCAGGCCCGGCAGCGCGTCGGCGACCCGTTGGGCCAGGGGCTTCCAGGCGTCCCGGCGCTCGGCGAGGGCGCCGACCGTCACGCCGTCGGATTCGAAACGATCCGCCAGCCGGCGGATGCGCTGGCGGTTGCAGGCCAGCAGCCGCGCCCGCCCGTCCGCCCCGACCAGCATGGAAAAGCTCGCGGCGTCGCCCTCGACCAGCGGCTGCACGGCCCAGGCCCCGTCCGAGGGCGGGGTCCAGGCCGCGAGTTCGGCGGAGCCGAGGATGAAAGTATCCACCGTGCCGGCCCCGTCGTCCGGCTTGACCACGTAGCGTTCGGCCGGCGGCGGCTCCTCGCCAAGGCGGACGGTGGGAACGGCCGGCAGGCCGGCGGCGCGCAAGCGCTCCGAGGACGCCCATTTGCTGGCGGCGACCGCCAGGGCGGACGGCTCGGGGGCGAGCACCGGCCGGCCCGTCGCGGCGAAGAGGGCCACCATGCGTTCCAGCACGCCGCCGGTCTCCGGCCCGATCGGCCAGACCGCGTCGCAGCGCCGCGCACCCTCGGCCCAGACCGCCTCCACGGGGTCGCCCGCACCGATGGTCAGGGACTCGCAGCCGGCCATGGGCCCGAGCCGCGCGTCGCGGCAGAGCAGGACTTGAACCCCGTCCAGGGCGGTGAGATCTTGCACCAGTGCCGCCGCCATTCCTTCGGCCTCGGCGAACAGATCGGCGGAAAAGGGCTCCTCCGCCATGCCCCCGCCCGTCACGAACTCGCACACCAGAATCCGGACCCGGTCACTGCCCATGCATGTCATTCCCGTTCTCGATCTCATGGCCGGTCAGGTGGTCCATGCCCGGCGCGGCGAGCGGGACAGCTACGCGCCGGTCCGGAGCCGGCTCGCCGCCGGGTCGGAGCCGGCGGCCATCGTCGAAGCCTTGCTCGCCCTATTTCCCTTCCGCGCCCTCTATGTCGCCGATCTCGACGCCATCCGCGGCATGGGCCATCATCGCGCACTCCTCGCCGGGCTCCAAGCGCGTTGGCCCGATCTGGCGGTCTGGGTGGACGCCGGGCTGGCGACGCCGCAGGATTGCCGGGACTGGTCGGGCGCCGGCATCCGCCATCTCGTGATCGGCAGCGAAAGCCAGACCGGCACCGCGACCCTGGCGGCGGCCATCGGCCTTGCCGGAACGGACCGGGTTGCCCTCTCGCTGGATTTCCGCGGCGGTCGCTTCCTGGGGCCGCCCGAGCTTCGGGACCAGCCGGACCTCTGGCCGGGGCGGGTGATCGCCATGACGCTGGACCGGGTGGGTGCGGGAACCGGGCCCGACCTGGAGCGGCTGGGGGCCATCGCCGCCCGGCGACCGGACGCGCGGCTGTGGGCGGCGGGCGGCGTGCGCGGGCCGGAGGATCTGGCGGCACTGGATGCCGCGGGGATTGATTCCGTGCTGGTGGCCAGTGCCCTTCACGACGGCCGGCTCACCAGCGAGGATCTCGCCGCCCTGGAGGTCAGTGGCCGACCGCCCGGCTGGTGACGAGCATCAGGGCCGGAAGGCTCCCCAGCACGAAGCCCTGCGCGGTCCCCCAGCTGACCTCGGCGAGCCGGCCCGGCTCCTTCGGTGCCAGCAGGGGTGCCCAGGCATGGACGGCAGCCGCCAGGATGCCGGCCAGCGAGAACCACAGCAGCCAGTCCGGGGCGCCGCCGATCAGGATTCCCGGCGCCATCGTCAGCCCCATACGCACCACGCCCCAGAAGCTGCCGGCAAGAAAATCGGCGACCTGCCGCAAGGCGGCTCCGCCATAGCCGGTCCCCAAGGAGGCCGCCACGGGCTGGGCGGCAAGGCCGACCCTCAGCCGCGATGGCGCCAGGTCCATGATGCGCCAGGGTCCATGCGGCAGAAGCAGGACGGCGGCCAAGGCGACGAGGCCGGTGGAGGTCGCGACCAGGAGCGCCATCGCCAGCGGAAGGACGAGCGACCACAGGGCCATGCCGACCAGCGCCACCGGCGCCACGGAGGAGAGCAGCGCCCAAAGCCGCACCGTGCCCTCGCGCAGTTCCTGGTACATCGAACAGAGCAGGACGCTGCCGAGCAGCCCCGCCATGGCAACGAAGATCATCGCCGCCACCAGCAGGTAATCGGTGTTCAGTTGCTCGGCCACCATCACCATGGCGTCGTCTCCCCTCGGCATTCCATGGCACGGAAACGGGCGGAGTATCGCCCCGGCGGCACGGCGAACGCCAGCGTGAAACGGTATGGCGGCTCCGGCCGGCGAATCGGCGGTACGAAAGTATTGTTGGCGAAGCGGATCGTCTGAGGCTTAATAACAAGCGCATCAAGCATATGCGTTTGAGTGTCCTGTTGGGTCCGTGGAAAAGGAAATGGCCGCCAGCGGTCAGGCTGGTCGGCCAGGGTCCGGGCAAACACGCCGGTTCCGGTGCGACTTGACGTCACCAATACGGAATGGCGTCTTAACGCACGGAAGTTCCTGGGCAAGAGGAACTTCCGTGCGGTCCTTTTCACAACGGTCACCTTCTGCGCCTTGGGGTTGCCCGTGCGGTCATGTCCGTGGGTTCATGAGGACGAATCCCTCACGCCCGCGATTCGCTCAAGGCCCGGCCGACCGCGTTGATGGCATCGCGCACCGACGGAAACATCTGCCGATTGAGCGTGAAGGCCTTCGGCGCCGAGGCGAAAAACTGAAACTGGTCGTCCATGCGCGCCAGAATCCCGGCGGCTTCCCGATTCACTTCAATGATGAAGTGGTCGCCCGTGGGCATGCGTCCCTCCCTTGTCTTACTTCTTGTTCGACTGCCGGGCCGCTTCGACAAGTTCAAGTCGGCCCAGCATGATTGCGTCCAGTTCCCGCTGGAATGCCCGGTGCTCCCGCTCGACCGACGCCCGCAGCCAGGTACGGCCGGCCAGCATCGTGATGATCCCCAGGGTCAGCACGTGCTCATCATGAGCGAGGTAACCATTCGCCTCCGCAATTGATCGTTTAACGTACAATCAGCATTTTGACGGGATAGCGTCGGGATCGCAACGTTTTTTCAACGGCCACGCTTCGGCTCAGGCGCCGGGATCCTCCGCCAGCATCGCCGCGACCTTCGCGAGGAGCGTGCCGAGCGCCACGGGCTTGGTCAGGAGCTGCGTGCCGGGACCGAAAGCCTCCTCGCCGAGCCCCGTTCCATGAGCGTATCCGGTCAGGAAAAGCACCTTCAGCCCCGGGCGCAGGCGCCGCGCCATCTCGGCGACCTGCCGTCCGTTCAGCCCGGGCAGTCCGACATCCGTCACCAGCAGATCGAGGGGCAGCGGCCCCTCGAGGACGTCCAGCGCGGAAGGCCCGTCCTCCGCCTCGGCGATCTCATGCCCTTCCTCGCACAACGCCTCCAGCAGCATCGCGCGGATCAGCGCCTCGTCCTCGACCAGCAGTATGCGCCCGCCGCGCGCAGCGGGCACGGAAACGGCAGGCGGCTCCGCGACCGTGGCGGCCGGCCCGTGATGCCGCGGAAGGTAGAGCGCCACGCTTGTGCCCTGTCCGGGGACGCTGTCGATGCGGACATGGCCGCCCGACTGGCGGACGAATCCATAGAGCTGGCTCAGCCCGAGCCCGGTGCCCTGGCCCAGCGGCTTTGTCGTGAAGAAGGGCTCGAAGGCACGTTCCAGAACGTCGGGGGTCATGCCGGCGCCGGTGTCGGTCACGCAGAGCATGACGTAGGGTCCCGGCTCCAGGCCGGGTTCGGCCGAGGCATAGACGGCGTCCAGCTCGACGTTCGCCGTTTCGATGGTGACCCGCCCGCCGTCCGGCATGGCGTCGCGGGCGTTGATGATCAGGTTCAGCAGCGCGCTCTCGACCTGGTTGGCATCGGCCCAGCTCGGCCAGAGCCCCTCGGCCGCCACCGTGTCGACCCGGACCGCGACCCCGACCGTGCGGCGGATCAGGTCCTCCATGCCCACGACCAGCGCGTTCAGGTCCACCGGCTCCGGCTGGAGCGGCTGCCGGCGGGAGAAGGCGAGCAGCCGCTGGGTCAGGGAGGCCGCCCGCTCGATCGACAGGCGCGCCGTCCTCAGGAAGGGTTCGACCTCCCCCCGCCCGTCGGCGAGCCGCCGTCCGACCACCTCGATGCTGCTGCCCATCGCCTGCAGCAGGTTGTTGAAATCATGCGCGATGCCGCCCGTGAGCTGGCCGACCGCCTCCATCTTCTGCGACTGGCGGAGCTGCTCCTCGGCCCGGCGCAGGGCCGCCTCGGCCGCCTTCTCCGCGGTGATGTCGCGGCCGACGGAATGGACGAGCTCCCCGTCGGGCGCCGCCGTCCAGGAAATCCAGCGGTAATCGCCGTCCTTGCCCCGGAAACGGTTCTCGAACCGGCTGGTGGTCAGGCCGAGCGCCAGCCCGGCATTCTCCTCCAGGGTCCGCCCCACATCCTCCGGATGGACGAAGTCGAAGATGCAGCGGCCGATCAGCTCCTCCTCGGCCCAGCCGAGGATCGCCGTCCAGGCCGGGTTGACCGCGATCAGCGTGCCGTCGGCGCCCGCCACCAGCATCAGGGCCTGGCTGATCCGCCAGATGCGGTCCCGCTCGCGCGCCTGATCGGCGACACGCTGTTCCAGCGTTTCGTTGAGGCGGCGAAGCGCCTCCTCCGTCCGCTTCTCCCGGTCGATGTCCATGATGGCGACGACGCCGGCGACGACGCTGCCGGAGGCGTCCCGGATGGGGGCGGCGGCGAAGCGCATCCAGGCCATGCTGCCATCGCCGCGCTGGTAGAGATACTCCTCCTCCGGGGTCGGCTCGCCCAGCGTGATGGTCCGCATGACCGGATAGTCGCGCGGCTCGACGCGCCGACCGTCGGGATGGAACACGCGCCACTCCGGATAGCCTTCCAGTCCCGGAGTCGGGTGAATCGGGTGGCGGAAGATGCGTTCGGTCTGCGGGTTGCCCATCACGACACGGCCGGACGGCGCCTCGACGATGACGATGCCGAACGGCACCGTTTCGAAGATCGCCTTGAGGCGGGCCTCGCTCTCGCGCAACGCCGCTTCCGTCCGCTTCTGCGCGTCGATATCCACCGCGACGGTGATGGCCCCGGTGATCCGCCCCAGGGAATCCCGCAGGGGCACGCCGCTGACGCGCGTCCAGCTTCCCTCCCCGTCCGGCGAGCGGTGCAGGAACTCCTGACCCGGCACGGCTTCGCCCCGGAGCGCGCGCCGGCCGACCCGGCGCTCCTCCGCATCCGGCGGATGGCGCCGGGCGGCCGGGTTGGACAGCAGGACCTCGCCCTTCGCGTCATGAAAGACGACGGCGACCGGCAGGTTCCGGACGAGCGTGTCCAGCCGCTCCTCGCCGGCCCGCAGCGCCGCCTCGGCGCGGGCGCGGGCGACCGCCGCCCAGGTGCGCTCGGCCGCGTCCTCCGCCATCATGACCTCGGCGTCCGTCCAGCGGCGGCGGCCGGGTTCGTGCAGGTAGAAGATCGCGGCGAGACGCCCGTCCTTCAGCAGCGGGACGACCAGCATCGAGCGCGCGCCGATGCCGTCGAAGGCCGCGAGCAGGACCGGATCGTTCGTGCGCGGGTCGGTCGCCACGTCGTCCAGCCGCAGGGTGCGCCCGGCCAGCAGCTCGGCGATCACCCCCCGGCCGAATCCGAGAAGCGGGCGCGTTTCTCCCGCCAAGCTCACGACCGTGCCGTCGGTCCAGTCCCGGTCCACGGAGACCGTTTGCCCGGCCGCGTCGATCTCCCCATAGCCGACGCGGGCGGCCTGCAACGCCCGGCCGACCTCCTCCGACGCGGCGGCCATGATGTCCTGCGCCGCGGCGAGATCGCGCAGCCGGTCGCTGAGGCGGAGCTGAAAGGTCAGCCGCCGCTCATGCTGAACCTTCGCCGTGGTCTCGACGCAGGTGCAGAACACGCCGCGGACGGCGCCCTCCTCGTCCCGAATCGGGCCGAAGGAATAGGTGATGTGCACCTTCTCCGCATGGCCGTGCCGCCGCGTGACGAAGAGCTGGTCCTCCGCCCAGGCCGGCTCCCCACCGTCGAGCACCCTCTCCATCAGCGGCGACAGCCGGTCCCAGAATTCGGGCCAGACCTCCGCGTTGGGCCGCCCCAAAGCGGAGGGATGCTTGCCGCCCAGAAGCAGCGCGAAGGCATCGTTGTAGAGGAAGGTGAGGTCCGGCCCCCAGTTCATCGCCATCGGCTGGCGGGAGCCCAGCATCGTGCCGACGACGATGCGCAAGGCGGCCGGCCAGCGCTCCGGCGGGCCGAGCGGCGTTGCGGCCCAGTCTCTGCCCCGGATCAACGCGCCGACCTCGCCGCCGCCGGACAGGAAGTTCAGCCGGGCTTCATCCATGGTCGCCGCGCCAGACGCCGCCGTGTCCCGGGCCATCAGCGTCCGGGCGCGTCAAAGCCGGACGGCAAAGCGAGAGCGGGAGAATCGGTGGCCGGCATGGACAGGGAAGCTCCTCCAGGGAGGATCATCATTCTCACGCCCGGCCGTTCGAAGTCGAGGGCAAAGGGCGTTGCGGGAAAGGCCGGCGCCCCGGCATTTCGTCATAGCCCGCTTTCACGCCGCGCGGGAACGCGATGAATGAAATGAAGGGCGCCGATGGACGACGCCCTTCACTCGCGCGCAGACACGCTGTGCCAGGGGCTCACCATCCCCCGGCTGTCTGTGTGTATGGCTGATTGCTAGACGAGTCAACGGAACAGATGGCGGAACCGGGCTCGCCCGTGATCACCGGAACCCGGCGCCGAACTGCGCCTGGGCGAGACGGTTCGGCGCGCGGGAGCGCGTGCAGACCACCTTCACCCGTTCATCGGAAGCCAGATGCGTGCCGATCTCGGTCTGGGCGAGATAAGCGCTGCCGAGTTTCAGGCAGCTTCCCGGTGCCATGGTTTCTTCGGGCAGCCGCATCACGCTGACGGCGTTGTCGCGGTTACAGTCCCGCAGTTCGGGCGTGATGGCGGTCGAGCAGACAAGGATAAGGGCAGTCAGCATGTGAACCTCGCTTCAAGGATTGGGGCGATGGATCAAGGCTGTAGACGCGCCGCTCCTTTGAAAACGGAACGGCCCGTGGCTCCCCTGCTTGGTCGTGATCTCTGAACCGCAAGAGCTTCCCGAACGCAATGCTGTCATTTACAGGCATGATCTGCCAAGAGGTTTTATGAGAAATTTTGTGCCCTTGCGTTTCCTTAAGGGTGTCCGCAGGGATCACTTTAGATTTGCTTTGCGGATGATTTGCCAATCCTGCATTTCGCCATGGAAACCGCCAGGATCGCTTGGACCGCCATGAAAAAAGCGGAGAGGCGAGGCCTCTCCGCTTTCATGAAACACTCCGGTGGAGCGGGGATCAGGTCCCGCCGCCGCCGCTGCCGCTGCGCGTGCCGCTGTAGCCGCCGCGGTTCGTATCGACGTTCGTGTCCGAATTGTGGATCCGGTCAGCCGGATCATACCGGCGCCCCATCTGGTCCTCCGGGCGCTGGCTGTCCGCCGCGTTGCCCGCAGTCACGCCCGACGTGCCGGTCGAGGTCGACATGCCGGAAGTGCCGGCGCTGCCGCTCATGTTGCTTTCGCTGCCGCCCATGCCGCTGCAGGCCGAGAGGGCGGCGCAGACGCCCGCCACCAGAAGAGTACGCTTGAGCATGATCGTGCCTCCATCCTTGTGTTCGAGTTCGCACACGGAGGAAACAACCCGCGACAAACCGAAATGTTGCACATCCGCCAAGTGGAATCGCCTTTTCCGCCGGGAGCCTTACCCTGGAGAAAGCGCCGCTCCCGCATCCGGGAGTGTTCGATTTGCTTTTTTAAAGGGGAACACGAATGAAAATCATCGTGGACTGTTGTCGGTGGCAACAAAGGAGCCGCCATGCGTATACTCATCGTAGAGGACGAGACGTTGATCGCAATGGCCCTTGAAGCCTCATTGCCCATTCTCGGCCATGAAGTCGTCGGGCTCTCCGAGAATGGAGACGCGGCGCTTCGCCTGGCGGAGGCGCACAGGCCGGAACTCGCGACGGTCAACATAAACCTGGGACACGACAAAAGAAACGGCATCGACGTGGCCCGGATCCTCTGGCAACGGCATGGCGTGCGGTCGCTTTTCGTGACCGGCAATTGCAGCGACGCCCAAAAGGAGCGCGCGACGCTTGGCGATGCCGCGATCGGGTGCTTAGCGAAACCCTTCACGGTCCTGGTCCTGGGGGAGGCCTTGACCGCCGCCCAGGCGATCATGGAACGGCGCCCGCTTCCCGATCTGCCGGAACAGCTGGAGATCTTCTCCCTGCGCGGCTGACCACCACGGGCGGCCCTTATCCTTGTCGCACGGGCTCCCGCGACATGGCCTACCCATTCTCCCCGCGTGCGCCGCCGCCCCGACGGGCGCACCTTGGTTCCCGGCGTTTCCGCAAGGAGCGCCGCGCTTCTTCGCAGAAGGCAAACTCGCCCGCCCCGCTCCCCGCGGGGCGGGCGTTTTCCCGTCCGAATATTGTTACATCCCGGACCCGGCGCTTATGGTCTAGCTTCGGCTTGTTCGCGGCCAACCCCGCCGCGGACGCCCTGCAGGCCCGCCGCCATCCCGCCAGCTCCCGGCGGCGGGCCACCCCCGAAAGCTTGGCCCCCCAGAAGCACGAACGGCCCCGACCAGGGTCGGAGCCGTCCGCAAAAGCGACAGGCCGAAGGCCTGGACGCCGGGCTTACTTGGCCGCGCCGCCGCCACCGCCGCCCGAACCTTCCATGCCCTTGACCGAGTCGGTGCCCGGAGGCGGAGCGACGCCACCGCCGGACTTCGAGTTCGGCAGTTCGGACGGAACGGTCGGGGTCGTGGCGCCAGTCGCACCGTAGGTGCCGGTGGTGCCGTAGGTGCTCGTGCCGCTGCTGGTGTCGCTGCCGCCCATGCCGCTGCACGCGGACAGAGCCGCGCAGACGCCCGCGATCAGAAGAGTACGTTTAAGCATGGTCCTGTCTCCCTCTGCCTGATTCAATCTTGAACCCGAGGGTGTCAACGCGCGGGGACGGGAGTTGTTGCACGCGGATTGCACAGTTGTTGCGGGATCGGCCCCACCACCGTCCGAAACGGCGCGCCGGCGGCGTCTTCGCGAAGCGCCTGCACAGGAGGGGTGCAACTTCCTGCGTCAAGAAAGAGGGCGGCTCCATCCAATATGGAACCGCCCTCCCCGTATCACGCCATCAGGACTGCCCAAGCGCCCATTCCGCTGAAATCACTCCCACTCGATGGTGCCGGGCGGCTTGGAGGTGATGTCGTAGACGACCCGGTTCACGCCGCGCACCTCGTTGACGATGCGGTTGGAAACGCGCGCCAGGAACTCGTGCGGGAAGTGGTACCAGTCGGCGGTCATGCCGTCGGTGGAGGTCACCGCACGCAGGGCCAGCACATGCTCGTAGGTGCGGCCGTCGCCCATCACGCCGACGGTGCGGACCGGCAGCAGCACGGCGAAGGCCTGCCAGATCGCGTCATACAGGCCGGCGGCGCGGATCTCTTCCAGATAGACCGTGTCGGCCTTGCGCAGGATGTCCAGCTTCTCCGGCGTGATCTCGCCGGGAACGCGGATGGCGAGGCCCGGGCCGGGGAAGGGATGGCGGCGGATGAAGGGCTCGGGCAGGCCGAGTTCGCGGCCCAAGGCCCGGACCTCGTCCTTGAACAGCTCGCGCAGGGGCTCGACCAGCTTCAGGTTCATGCGCTCGGGCAGGCCGCCGACATTGTGGTGCGACTTGATGGTCACCGACGGGCCGCCGGTGAAGGAGACGCTCTCGATCACGTCGGGGTAGAGCGTGCCCTGGGCCAGGAACTGGGCGCCGCCGACCTTGTGGCTCTCCTCGTCGAAGACGTCGATGAAGAGGCCGCCGATGATCTTGCGCTTCTGCTCGGGGTCGCTGACCCCGGCCAGCTTGCCGAGGAACAGGTCGGCCGCCTCGCGGTGGACCAGCGGGATGTTGTAGTGGTCGCGGAAGAGGGTCACGACCTCGTCCGCCTCGCCCGCGCGCATCAGGCCGGTGTCCACGAAGATGCAGGTGAGCTGGTCGCCGATGGCCTCGTGGATCAGCACGGCGGCGACGGAGGAATCCACGCCGCCGGACAGGCCGCAGATCACCTTGCCGTCGCCGACCTGGGCGCGGATGCGCTCGATCGCCTGCTGCTTGAAGGCGGCCATGGTCCAGTCGCCCTTCAGACCGGCGACCCGGTGCACGAAGTTCGCGAGAAGCTGGGCGCCGTGGGGGGTATGCACGACCTCCGGGTGGAACTGCACGCCGTAGAACTGGCGGGCGTCGTCGGCGATGGCGGCGAACGGCGCGCCCTCGCTGATCGCCACGGCCTCGAAGCCCTCCGGCAGGGCGGTCACCCGGTCGCCGTGGCTCATCCACACCTGCTCGCGCGTGCCGACCTCCCACAGCCCGTCGAACAGGGCGCAGGTCTTCTTCACCTCGATGAAGGCGCGCCCGAATTCGCGGTGGTCGGAGCCCGAGACGGCGCCGCCGAGCTGGTGGCACATCGTCTGCTGGCCGTAGCAGATGCCGAGCACCGGAACGCCCATGGTGAAGACCAGCTCCGGCGCGCGAGGGCCGTTCTCCTCGGTGACGGAAGCCGGGCTGCCCGAGAGGATGATCGCCTTGGGCGCGTAATCGCGGATCCTCTCTTCGGAGACGCTGAAGGGGTGGATCTCGCAATAGACGCCGGCTTCACGGACACGGCGGGCGATGAGCTGGGTCACCTGCGACCCGAAATCGAGAATGAGGACGCGTTCGGCGGACATGGGCTTCGGCTTTCGTGCGGGAAGGGTGCTAGATGAACCGGACCGCGCGTCGGGTCAAGCCCCTTTGCCCCGGAAAGCCCGGAGTTCCACGCGATGCTGCCGTGCTTTCGCCCATCCCTCCCCCGCGCCGGAGGAGGGATGGCCGGCAGCACTCGCCCTCCATACCGCCCGCCTCTTTCCGGGACGCCTCAGGACCGCATTTCAGGCCCGGCGGACAGCTGGGCCAGCGCCGTCAGGTCGCGCCAGCCGTAGGCGATCTCGGTCATGGCCTTGCCGCCGAAATGGATCGGGCGCTCGGCGACGCGCACGCCGCCCAGCCGCTCGTAGAACCAGCGTGACGGGTTGTCGCGCAGGCACCAGACGACCGCCGTGCGGATGCCGCCGAGCAGGAGCCGCTCCGCCATGGCGGACATCAGCTGCCGGCCGATTCCCTGGCCCTTGGCGTCCTCGTCCAGATAGATCGCGTAGATCTCGCCCGCGAAATTGTCCACCGGCGTGCGGCGGGCGCCGAAGGTGGAGAAGCCGATCACCTGGTCCTCCGCGTCCGCCACCACGAAGGAGCCGCGCCCCGGCCCGCGCGTCTGCACCGCGTTGAACCAGCGCATGGCGGCCGCCCCTTCCGACAGCCCGACCAGATAGGAGGCGGGAACGATGCCGGCGTAGGTGGAACGCCAGCTCGCCACATGGACGCGGGCGATGCCGACGGCGTCCTCGGGGCGCGCCTCCCGGATCACGGTCCGCGGTCCGCCCGTTTCCACTCCGCCCGGCTGCGATCCGTCCATGACGCCCTCCCCTTCAAGCTTCGGCCTGTCCTTAGAAGCTTAGCTGGGAAGCGGAAGCGGCCCTGTCCAGGCAGTGCTACTTCCGGGCACTCTCCCTTCGGTTAGGCTGAAGCCGGGCGGCAGCGGTCATAGGACGGCCGGGCGGTCCCGGCGGTGCGGCTTAGGCTTCGGCCACCTCCGACGGTGCCGCCGCGGTGGTCTCGGCGGTCATGGCCGGTGGTGCCGCGTCCTGCGCGTCCTCCGTCTCGGCCGGGGTCTGGTCCGACTTGCGCAGCAGGATGGCCGCGAAGAAGCCGTCGGTGTCGTGGCGGGCGGGGGTGAGCCGCAGGTAGGGGCCCTCCGACGGCGGGGTGCCGAAGCCCTCCTCGTTCCAGACGTCGCCGGCCGGCAGCACGGTGAAGTCGGGGTGCGTCTCCACGAAGGCGGCCACCTGTTTCTCGTTTTCCTCCGGCAGCATGGAGCAGGTCGCGTAGATGAGCCGCCCGCCCGGCTTCACGAGACGCGCGGCGCTGTCCAGGATGCTCGCCTGCAAGGGCAACAGCTTGTCCAGCCCCGGGCCGAGCTGGCGCCAGCGGCTGTCCGGGTTGCGCCGCCAGGTGCCCGTGCCCGAGCAGGGGGCGTCCACCAGCACGCGGTCGAACTTGCGCTTGTGACGCTTCACCCACGGATCGCGCTCGCTGGTCAGCGGGTGCGGCTCGATGTTGTGCAGCCCTGCGCGGCGGAACCGCTCGCCCGCGCGCTTCAGACGGCCGGCCAGCACGTCGCAGGCGACCACGCGGCCCTTGTTCTGCATCATCGCGGCGATGGCCAGCGTCTTGCCGCCGGCGCCCGCGCAGAAATCCACGACCTGCTGGCCGGGCTTCGGGGCCACCGCCAGCGCGACGAGCTGCGAGCCTTCGTCCTGGATCTCGACCAGCCCCTGCTTGAAGGCGTCCACCCCGCCCAGCGGCGGGCGGCCCTGCACGCGCAGGCCCCAGGGCGACCAGGGTGTCGGCGCCGCGGTGATGCTCGCCCGTTCCAGCGCCTTCTTCGCGCTGTCCCGGCTGGCCTTCACCGGGTTGATGCGCAGGTCGAGCGGTGCCGGCTCCAGCAGCTTGCGCATCTCCACGGCGAAGCGGTCGCCGAGTGCGGCGCGCATCGGCTCCTCCGCCCAGTCCGGGCATTCGACCCACACCGCCTCGGGCATCTGCGGATGCTCCAGCGTGTGGGTGTCGAGCGCGCGGACGAGCCGCAGTTCCTCCGGCGACAGCTCGGCGGGCGCGAACTTGGCGCCGTCGCACAGCTTCAGCACCGTGGCGGCCGCCCGCCCCTCGCCGAGGATCTCGTTCGCGAAGGCCAGCGCGCGGGGCGTCGCCGGGTGCCCTTCCCGCTCCAGCCACCAGTGCAGGCGCGCGTGCCGGCGCAGGACCGCATAGACCGCCTGGGCGACCGCCGTGCGGTCCTTGGACCCGATGTAGCGGCGGTTCCGGAAGAAAGCGCTCATCACCGCGTCGGCGGGGCGCTGGGTCTGGTCGATCTCGGTCAGCAGGTCGATGACCGCCTGGAGGCGGGCGGCGGGTGTCATGGCAGGTCCTTAAGGGCAGCTTTAGGGCAGTCTTGGAAGGGCGGCGGTCCGGAAGGACGGGCGTGCGAAGCCCCCCGGCGAAGCTTGGCCTCGCGGTCACCACGGTCGATAACCCGTTTCAGTGGCGCTTGTCATGCCCCTTCGCGGCGGAAAGCGCCGAAGGCCGGATTCTTCCCTTCCCCGCCGACCCCATTCGGGTTACCTAAATAGATAAGGCAGCTCAATGGGTTGCGCAGAATTCCATGACTTCGCGCCGCCCATGGTGCTGTGACATCGCGCACCGCTCCTTGCTTGCACTCGTGCCGTCCGTTGACGGCAATTTCGCGTGCAGGCATAGATGAAGGACAGCGTTCGTCTTACCCCCATCAGATGCGGCGGACAGGGCGTCTTTCCTTTTTCAGCGAAGTTCTTCGCTTCTGTGCGGGGTTGTGCGATGGCCGGTGCGGTCTTGGGCAGCGTGGGGCGTGCCGCCTCCCTGGTGTCTTCCATCCTCGGGCTGGCGCTGCTGGCCGGCTGTGCCGGGACGGCCACCAACGACCTTCCCCACAGCAACCTCCCGGCTGCGAAGAACCGGCCCTCGCTGGACCAGGTGGCGCAGGATTTCCGGCAGCTTCCAGGCTGGGTCGATGACGACCACGCCCAGGCCCTGCCCGCTGTCCATCGCACCTGCGGCTGGGTCGCCGTCCAGGGGGCGGGCCGCCCGCTGGGTTCCCATCCGGCCGCCGGCACCACCAGCGACTGGCGTCCCATCTGCGACGCGGCGCGCCAGCTGCCGGCCAACGATTCCGAGGCGGCCCGCCGCTTCTTCGAAGCCAATTTCACGCCCGTGACGCTGACGCAGGGCTTCGACGGGCTGTTCACCGGCTATTACGAGATCGAGCTGCGCGGCAGCTGGACCAGGACCGAACGCTTCAACGTGCCCCTCTACCGAGCGCCCAAGCGCGGCGGCAAGGGGCTGCCCTCCCGTGCCCGCATCACCGACGGCGCGCTGAAGGGCAAGGGGCTGGAGCTGATGTGGGTGGACGACCCGATCGACGCCTTCTTCCTGGAAATCCAGGGCTCCGGCCGCGTGGTCATGACCGACGGGTCCGTCGTCGGCGTCGGCTATGGTGGCCAGAACGGCCACAGCTACGTCCCGATCGGCCGTTACCTGATCGACCAGGGCTACGGCACGCCGGAGGAGATGTCGCTCCAGTTCATCCGCCGCTGGCTGAAGGAGCACCCGCAGGACGCCAGGCGCGTGATGAACCTCAACCCCTCCTACGTCTTCTTCACGCTCCGCCCGGAGGGGGGGCCGCGCGGCGCCCGCAACATGGAACTGACCCCCGGCCGCAGCCTCGCCGTCGACCGGGAGCACATCCCGCTCGGCGTGCCGCTCTGGCTTGAGGTGAGGGACGCCCCGGTGCCGGGCGGTGAGATCAGGCGCCTCGTGCTCGCCCAGGACACGGGCGGCGCCATCAAGGGGCCGGTGCGCGGCGACCTGTTCTGGGGCCATGGCGCCGAGGCGGAGTACGGCGCCGGCCTGATGAAGGCGCGTGGCCGCTATACGATGCTGGCGCCCCGCAACACCGGCTACGCGGTCGCCTCGCAGCCCCGCTGAGGCTACCCTGCCGAGCATGATCCAACTCGCCCGCCTGACGGACCTGCCGGACCGGGACGCCGCCCTGCGCGGGCTGGAGGAGATCTTCTTCCTCTCGGCACTCCGGACCGGCTTCGCGTCCGGGCGGGAACGCGCGGACTTCTTCCGGACCTGGGCCGGCTGGTACCTCGGCCACGCCCCCGCCAACGTCTGGTTCGCGCTGGACGGCGAAGGCGCGGTCCTGGGCTATCTCACGGGCTGCAAGGACAGCGCCGGCGCGGGTGCGGCCGGGCTCGACGGCACCATCCCGAAATACGAGGTCTTCGCCGACCTGTTCGCGGCCTTCCCGGCCCATCTGCACGTCAACGTCCGGCCCGAACATCGGAGCGCCGGCCTCGGCCGCCGGCTGGTGGACCGCTTCGCGGAGGACTGCGCGGCGGACGGGCTCGCCGGTGTGCATCTGGTCACGGGCGCGGAGGCCCGCAACGCCGCCTTCTACCGGCGCGCCGGCTTCACCGAAGAACACCGGCGCGGTCCCCTGCTCTTCCTGGGACGGCGCCTCGACACGCGCGGCGGCATTCTTCCCGCTTGACACCTCGAGGTGCAAGGCATCATGCTTCGCCCATGCCTAGCCCCTCGATGCCTGCACGCTCTGTCCCCAAACCGGGTCCCGATCTGACCAGCCGCTCCTACTGGAACGGCACGATCAAGATGAGCCTGTCGAAGTTCTTCATCCTGCGCGTCCTGCACCAGCGGCCCATGCATGGGTACGACATCGCCGGCGCGGTGGAGAGGACGACGAACGGCTGCTGCTCGCCGACGGAAGGAACGATCTATCCCGTCCTGCGGGAGTTCGAGGAGGGGGGCTACGTCACCTCCCACGCCGAGACCGTCTCGGGGCGGGAGCGCAAGGTCTACACGCTGACCGACCGGGGCCGGGACTCTTTCAAGGTCGCCGTGGAGGCCTGGATGGAGGTCACCCGTGTCCTGCTGGACACCGAACGGGCGGTCGCGGCCAGCGCCGCCGCGCAGGTTCCGGCGGAGGGACGTTCGGGCTGCTGCGGCTGAGACCGCTTGACGGGACGGGGTTCCTTTACGCGCATATACCTCGATGATCGATGCATAGATAACCAACATAGATGACCAACAGCGCAGGAGAGGGTCGATGACATCTTCAGCATCCGGACTTCCGGTCGCCGTCATCGGCGCGGGTCCCGTCGGGCTCGCCGCCGCGGCGCACTTGGCGCGGCGCGGCCTGACAGCGCTGCTGTTCGAGCGCGGCCCGTCCGTCGGACATGCCCTGCGCGGATGGAGCCATGTGAGGGTCTTCACCCCCTGGCGCTACATCATCGATGCCGCCGCCACAGCGCTGCTGGCGGACACCGGCTGGCGGGCGCCGGACGCGGAGGCGCTGCCGACCGGCGGCGAAATCGCGAGCCGATATCTGGAGCCGCTGGCGGCGCATCCCGCCATCGCGCCGCACCTGCGGCTGGAGGCCGAGGTCCTTTCCATCACCCGCGAGGGGCTGGACAAGGCATCGAGTGCCGGCCGCGAGAGGGCGCCCTTCCTGATCCGCTGGCGCGATGCGGAGGGCCACACCCGGACGGACCGTGCCCATGCGGTGATCGACGCCTCCGGCACCTGGTTCCAGCCCAACCCGATGGGCACCGACGGCCTTCCGGTGGAGGGCGAGGCCGAGCTGTCGGGCCGCATCGCCTACGGCATCCCGGACGTGACCGGCGGCGACCGGGCCGGCTATGCCGGCGCGCGCGTGCTGGTCGTCGGGGCCGGCCATTCGGCGATCAACGCCGTGCTCGACCTCATGCGCCTGCGGGAGGAGGAGGCGGAGACGCGCATCGTCTGGGCGCTGCGCCACGACCGTGTCGGAAAGCTGCTCGGCGGTGGGCTGAACGACCAGCTGCCGGAACGCGGCGCGCTCGGGCTTGCCGCGAAGCGCGCCATCGAGGAGGGCCGCCTGCCCGTCCTGGCGCCCTTCGCCGCCCGGCGCCTCGCCCCGGCGGACGGCGCCATCCACGTCGAGGGCCGGCTGGCCGGCCGGCCTCACGCGCTGGAGGCGGACCGCATCATCGTCGCCACCGGCTTCCGCCCGGATCTCGGAATGCTGCGCGAGCTGCGGCTGGCGCTCGACCCCGCGCTGGAGGCGCCGCCCGCCCTGGCGCCGCTGATCGACCCGAACCTGCATTCCTGCGGAACCGTGCCACCGCACGGCGCCGCCGAGCTGTCGCACCCCGAGCCCGGCTTCTACATCGCCGGATCGAAAAGCTACGGCCGCGCACCGACCTTCCTGATGGCGACCGGCTACGAGCAGGTCCGTTCCATCGCCGCGGAGATCTCGGGCGACCGCGCGGCAGCGCGCGAGGTCCGGCTCGTGCTGCCGGAAACCGGGGTGTGCGGCGCCCCACCCGCGCCCCGTCCGGTGACCGCCGGCTGCTGCGCGGGGAGCGCGTGACCGGAAGCCTCGCCCATGGCGCGGGGCGCCCGGCGCGGCGCCCCGGCCAGCGGCTCTTCATCGCCGGGCTGGGCGTGGGACAGATCGTGTCCTGGGGAACCTTCTATTACAGCTTTCCCCTGATCGCCGGCCCGATGGCCGAGGAATTCGCCATGACCAAGCCGGAGGTCTACGGCGCCGCCACGGTCGGGCTTCTCGTCGCCAGCCTCGCCGCCTACCCGGTGGGCGCCGCCGTGGACCGGGGCCACGGGCGGCTGGTGATGGCGCTGGGCTCCCTGCTGGGCGGGCTGCTGCTGATCGCCTGGGCGTCCATCGGGCAGGCCTGGATGCTCTACCCGCTTTTCGCGGGGATCGGCCTCGTACAGGCGATGACGCTCTACGACCCGGCCTTCGCCGTGATCGCCCGCCGCCTCGGGGCGGAGGCGCGCGGCGGCATCACGGCGCTCACCCTGTGGGGCGGCTTCGCAAGCACCGTGTTCGTGCCCGCCGTGCAGTTCCTGCTCGACCATGCGGGATGGCGTGACGCGCTGCTCGCCCTGGCGGCGGTCAACCTGCTGCTCTGCGTGACGCTCCACCTCTCGCTGATCGACTCAGCGGCCTGGCCGGCGGCGGGCATGCCGCAAGCCGGAGCGCCCTCCTCCATGCCGGAACCGGCACGCGAAGGCGTCGGCTGGGCTTTGCGGCAGCCGGCCTTCTGGGGCCTGCTGGTCGCCTTCACCGTCTATTACGGAACCTTCTCGGGCCTGACCTACCATCTCTACCCGATGCTGATGGAGCGGGGCTTCGACACGGCGAGCGTGGTCGGCGCCATCGCCGTCATCGGTCCCGCGCAGGTCGCCGGGCGCGTCTTCATCTGGCTCCTGGCCTCGGGCCGGCCGATCCGCCTGGTCGGGTCGGTGACGGTCGCCGCCTTCCCGGTCGCCCTCGCCATCCTGATGTTCCTGCCGGAGGGGTTCGCGACGCTCGCCGCCTTCGCGCTGGTCTACGGGGCCGGCAACGGGATCATCACCATCGTCCGCGCGCTCGCCGTGCCGGAGATGCTGACGCGCAACGCCTATGGCGCCATCAACGGGGCGCTGTCCGTGCCCGCCATGGCGGCAAAGGCGGCGGCCCCCTTCGGCGCCGCCGCGCTCTGGTCCTTCACGGGATCCTACGACGCGGTGCTCGCCGCCGCCTTCGCGGCGACGCTGGTCATCGCCGGCGGCTTCTGGTCCGCGGCGCTGGCGAGCCGGCGGAGCGGCGTCTAGCCCTCCTCCTGCCCCATCCACTGGCGGGTCGCCGCCTCGCGGCGCATCAGTTCGGCCTCGGCCCGCCGGGTCACGCGCGGCGTGGGCGCGGGTCCGCGCGACGGCCGGCGCTCGGTCAGGGCGGCGGCGGTCAAGGCGAACAGCCCGTAGCCGGCCATGGCGTAACGCGCCCCCCGGGGCTCGCCGGTCAGCAGGGCCGCCGCGGCGATGAAGCCCAGCCCCTGCGCGGCGTCGATGGCCAGATGCCGGTCCATGCTGAGCAGGGGCACGGCCCCCCGCTCGTAGTCGGTGGCGAGCGCGTAGGCGGCGCTGCCCGCGGCGGCGGCGTGCATCAGCCGGCGCGTGGTGCCGTGCCAGCCCATCGCGACCGGCGCGACGGCGAGCGCGGCCCCGGCCGCGTAATCGATCAGTCCGTGGATGCTCGTGGGAATCGGCCTGGAGGGTCGGGTCGGATTCGTCATGCTGTCCTCGCCATGGTCCCTCCTCAACAATGGCAGAAGGCTTGCCGTTCCGAACCCTTCGCGCGGAGCGTGCAGGAACCGCCGGGCCGCCGCCGGTGTTGCTCGCGGCACTGACAGAACAATGCGGCCCGTCGCCTGGCCGACAGGAGTTTCGCCGATGCTGATTTCCGACATCATGGCCCGCGCGCTCGACTTCATCCCGTCCAGCGCGACGATCCAGGAGGCCGCGGTCCTGATGGGCGAACTGGACGTCGGCGCCCTGCCCGTCGGCTCGCCCGAGGATCTCCAGGGCATGATCACCGACCGCGACATCCTGTTCCGCGTCGTGGCCGAGGGGAAGGACAACACCGCCGTGCGGGTGCGCGACGTCATGTCCACGACCGTCTTCACCTGCCGGGAGACCGACACGGTCGAGGCGGCCATGGACATCATGGGCTCCTACCATGTGCGCCGGCTGCCCGTCGTGAACGAGGCCGGCGAGGTCACCGGCATGCTGACCCTGTCGGACCTGTCGCGCACGCTGATGCTGGAGACCGGCGCGATGCAGAACGCGCTGGCCGAACTCAGCAGCACGGCAAAGGGGGATTGAGCCCCAAAGGCCCCGGAGCCGGTCGCCGGGGTCTTCGGGATTTTGGACGGGATCTCAGACCGGCATGTTGAAGCGGCGGTTCAGCCGCACCACGAGGTCCGACGGCAGGCCGAGCCGCAGGGCGAGGTAGCGCAGATAGGCGCGGTTCAGCGCGTTGCCCTTCTCCACCGCCGCCAGCGACACCGCGTAGAAGCGGCTCGCCTCCTGGGGCGTGGAGACGCCGCGCAGCAGGCTTTCCAGGCAGACCGGATCCTCGATGGACTGTTCCAGGCTGCGCCGCTCCTCCGCCGCGATGGTGCTGGTCGAGAGGGCGGCGCGGATGCGGTTCTTCTCCATCGCGTCCAGCCCGCCGTCCGCGTGGGCGGCGGCGGCCATCGCCTGGATCAGCCGCCGCGCCTCCGCCGCCGGGACCGCCCGCAGGTCGGACGGCGGCGGGTCGAGCAGCTGGTTGCGGTTGCGCAGGTGGCTGTCGAGGATCTTGCGCGCCAGCACCGCGTGCAGCACCGGCATGTGGCCCAGGCGGCTGCCCAGCGGCGGCGGGGTTCCCCCGCCGGCCACGCGCCCCTGCTCTTCCTCGACCGTGTCCGCGGACGTCATTCAGCGGCCTTTCCCTTGGTCTGGAGCGCGCTGTCGATCTGCGTCAGCAGCCGCGAGAAATCGATCGGCTTCGGGTGATAGTCGTCGCACCCCGCCTGGAGCACCTTCTCCCGGTCGCCGGACATGGCGTGCGCCGTCAGCGCGATGATCGGGATGCCGGCGGTGTCCGGGGCCGATTTCAGCTGCTTCGCGGCGGTCCAGCCGTCCATCACCGGCAGGTTCATGTCGAGGAGGATGAGATCCGGCGCCTCCGAATGGGCGCTGTCCACCCCCTGCTGCCCGTCGAAGGCCAGGGCCACGTCGTAGCCCCGGCGCTTCAGCCGGCGTGACAGGAAGTCCCAGATCTCCTCGTGATCCTCGACCAACAACAGTTTTGCCATCGCTTCCCCCTAACCGGCTCTCGGCCGCACGGTGCCGATTACCTCTCTCAACTCCGAAACCAGGGCCTCGGGTTCCATCCCGTCCCGCTCGACGATCTGCTGGACCCGCCCGCTGAGCTTCTCCCGCTCCGCCGGGTCGAGCTCGCCGCCGCTGACGATGATCACCGGTATGGCGCGCCAGTCCGGGTTGGCGCGCAGCTCGCGCAGGAAGGCGTAGCCGTTCATGCGCGGCATGTTGAGGTCGAGCAGGATCACCGCCGGCGGCGCCTCGGCGATGCGCTCCAGCGCCGCCCGGCCGTCCGGCGCCTCGACGACCGACCAGCCGTCCTCCTCCAGCGTCATGCGCACGATGGCCCGCGTGGTGTCGTCGTCGTCCACCACCAGCGCCGTGTTGGTGGCGGAGCCGCAGCAGTCGAACAGCACCGTCTTCAGCTTCTGCCAGTCCACCGGCTTGGTCAGGTAGTCGGCGGCCCCCAGCGCCATGGCGAGGCCCTTCTCGCGGCTCGACGAGATCATGATGACGGGGGTGTCGGACAGCTCCGGGTCGGCCTTCAGCGCGGACAGCACCGACCAGCCGTCGGTGTGCGGCATCATCACGTCGAGCAGGATGGCGCGCGGCTTCACCTGGCGAGCGAGCGTCAGGCCGCTCGGCCCGTCGCTGGCGACGCTTACCCCGAACCCCTCCCGCAGCAGGAAGCGCGCCAGCAGCTCCCGCATCGGTCGCTCGTCGTCGATCACCAGGATGGTGTCGGACGGCCCCTCGGCCATGACGGCCTCTCCCTGGCCGCCCTCGGCGCGGCCCCCTCCGTCCGGCGCGGCGCTCCGCGGGGCCGCCGGGTGCGGGGGCGCCAGCGACGTCTCGCGGTCGCGGGGCAGCTCCTCCGGCAGGAAGAGGCTGAAGGTCGACCCCTTGCCGGCCTCGCTGTCGAGCCGGATCTCCCCGCCCAGCATCTCGGCGAAGGCCTTGGTGATCGACAGCCCCAACCCGGTGCCGCCGAAGCGGCGCGTCGTCGAGCTGTCGGCCTGCACGAAGCGCTGGAACAGCTTGTCGCGCTGTTCCGGCGTCATGCCGATGCCGGTGTCGGCCACCCGGAAGACGTGCCAGCCCGGCCGCTCCGGGTCGCGTTCCAGCGACAGGACGATCCTGCCGTTCTCCGTGAATTTCGAGGCGTTGCTCAGCAGGTTGAACAGGCACTGCCGGACCTTCACCACGTCCGTGCGCATGCGCCCCGCGTCCGCGGCCACGGTGATCTCCAGCCGGTTGCCCTTCTTGTCGATGAGCGCCTGGACGGTGGAGGCGATGTCGCGGACGAGGTCGGCTGCGTCGAAATCCTCGGCGTGAACCTCCATCCGGCCGGCCTCGATCTTGGAGATGTCGAGGACGCCGTTGATCAGCTCCAGAAGGTGGCGGGCGTTGGAGCCGATGCGCTGGAGGTCGCGCAGGACTCCCTCCTCGCCTTCGCCACCCAAACCCTTGTCGGCCAGGCCCATGTCGGCCAACTCCTCCTCCAGCATCTCGGCGTAGCCGATCACGGCGCTGAGCGGAGTGCGCAGCTCGTGGCTCATGTTCGCCATGAAGACGCTCTTGGCGCGGTTGGCCTCCTCCGCCTCCTCCTTGGCGGCGGCCAGCGCCTCCTCGGTCCGCTTGCGCTCGGTGATGTCGGTGTTGGTGCCGAGCCATGCCACCAGCTCGCCCGTGTCGTTGCGGACGGGCAGCGCGCGCGACAGGAACCAGCGGTATTCCCCGTCCCGGCCGCGCAGGGGGAAGGTGTCCTCCCAGGGCTCGCCCGCCAGCAGCGCCGCGCGGTAGCCCTCCACCACCCGCTCGGCATAGTCGGGGTGCAGCACGTCGCGCCAGCCCCAGCCCTTCATCTCCTCCAGCCCGGTGTCGGAGAAGTCGTACCAGCGCTTGTTGAACCATTCGACGGAGCCGTCGGGGTCGGTCATCCAGGCGAGCTGCGGGATGGAATCGGCGAGCGTGCGGAACTTCGCCTCGTTCTCGCGCAGCGCCGTCTCGGTCCATTTGCGGCGCAGATACTGGCCGAGCTGGTGGCCCAGCATGGCGATGTGTTCCAGATACTCCTCGTCCAGCCGGTGGCGCTGGCGCCCGAACAGCTCGACGACACCCAGCATCCGCGTGCCGAAGCTCACCGGGAAGGCGAAGCCGAAGGTCAGGCCGGCACGCGACGCCGTCTCCCGCCGGAGGAAGTCCGGGTTGTCGGGCAGATTCTCGATGCGCTCGGTGGCACGGGTCTCCCACACACGGCCGGGCAGCCCGACGCCGCGCGCCCAGCTGCGCGACCGCGTCTCCTCCAGGAAGTCGCCGGCCTGCATGGCGGGGGCCGCCCAAGTGGCCGCGGCGGTCAGAGCCTGCTCGTTCTTGTTCAGGACCCAGAAGGCGCCGACCTGCACCTCCAGCCCCATGCCGATGGTCGCCAGCACCTGGGTGAGCGCGACCTCAAGGTCCGCCGAACCGGCGAGGATGCGGCTGACCGCGGTCTGCACGCCCAGCCGCCGGGCCGCCTCCCCCTTTTTGGACATGTCGTGGAAGGTGATGATGGCGCCGGTGACGGCCCCCTCCTCGCACAGGGGGTGGGAGGAGTATTCGGCGGTGAAGAAGCTGCCGTCCCGGCGCCAGAGCACCTCGTTGTCGAGCCGCACGTCCTGCCCGTTGCGCAAGGTGCCGAGCAGCGGGCAGGAGGTCTGCGGGTAGTGCGACCCGTCCGGGTAGGTGTGGTGGATCAGGTCGTGCATGTTCCGCCCGATCAGCTCCTCCTCCTCCGCGTAGCCCAGCATGTCGAGCGCCGCGCGGTTGATGAAGGTGCAGAGTCCGTGGCCGTCGACGCCGTAGACGCCGATGTCGATGGCGTCGAGGACGGCGGCCTTGTGGCGCAGCTCCGTCTCGCAGCTGCGGTCAATCGGCTTCCGGGCTGGCGGCTTCAAGGCTGGCGGCTTCCGATCAGCCGGCTTCCGGCCAGGGGCGTTCCGGTCGATGTCGGGCAAGCGCGCCGCTCCGCAGGGCTGGGGAAAGTCCCTCCTAAACAGGACGGCCCCTCCCTTGTTTCCGCGCCTATGGCGGAAGGGTACGGGAACGTTGGGCTAACCAGGCCCGTTATGGCCTGCTGCAAGTCGGGCGGGCAGCGGACCCGCGCCCCTGCACGGCGGACGGGAAACGCAGAAGGATGAAACGATGACGGTCGAGCAGATGATGTCCTTCGCCCTGGTGGGGGCGGTCGTCGTGCTACTCGTCTGGGACAAGTTCCGCTTCGACGTGGTGGCCGTGCTGGCCCTGCTGGCCGGGGTGCTGGCCGGGCTGATCCCGGCGAAGGAGGCCTTTTCCGGCTTCGCCGACGACATCGTGATCATCATCGCCTCGGCCCTGATCGTCAGCGCGGGCATCGCGCGGTCGGGCGTGGTGGACGCGCTGGTCCGGCCGGTCGCGGGGAAGCTCGACAGCCCGACCAAGCAGGTCGCCTTCCTGGCGGGGGCCGTGGGGCTGATGTCGGCCCTGATGAAGAACATCGGCGCGCTGGCGATCTTCCTGCCCATCGCGGTCCAGCTCGCCCGCCGGCACCGCACGGGCGCCCACCGCGTGCTGATGCCGATGGCCTTCGCCTCGCTGCTGGGCGGGCTGATGACGCTGATCGGCACCTCGCCCAACATCATCGTGTCGCGGGTGCGCGCCGAGATGGGGCACGAGCCCTTCACCATGTTCGACTATCTGCCGGTCGGGCTGGGGCTGACCATCGCGGGCACGCTGTTCCTGGTGGTCGGCTGGCGCCTGCTGCCGAGCGAGCGCACCGGCGCCCGCCCGCCGGAGGAGACCTTCGCGGTCGAGGATTACCGCAGCGAGATGCTGTTGCCCGCCGCCTCGGCCTTCATCGGGCGCACCATCGCCGACCTGGAGGCGCTGGCCGAGGGCGAGGCCCGCATCGTCGGGCTGATCCGCGAGCGTTTCCGCCGCTACACGCCGGACACCCACTGGACCCTGCTGCCCGAGGACATCCTGGTGCTGGAGGGCGACGCGCCGGCCCTGCAGAAGATCGTGCGCGGGGCGGCGCTGGAACCGCTGGGGGCGGCGGCCGACGCCCGCAACACCGATTTCCTGATCGTCGAGGCGGCGATCCTGCGGGAATCGCCGCTGATCGGCCATTCGGCGCGCCACCTGGACCTGCCGGGCAAGCACGACCTCAGCCTGCTGGCGGTCAGCCGGCGTGGCGAACGGCGGGACCAGCGGCTGATCCACACGGTCTTCCAGGAGGGAGACCTGCTGATGCTGCACGTGGCGAGCAGCCGCTTCCCCGACGCGCTGGCGGACGCCGGCCTGCTGCCGCTGGCCGAGCGCCATCTCCAGCTCGGGCGGCGGCGGCCGAGCTGGGTGCCGGTCTCCATCATCGTGATCACCATGCTGGTCGTGGGATTCCAGATCCTGCCGGTGACCATCGCCTTCCTGGCGGCGGCGGCGGCCATGATCCTGTCCGGCGTGCTGACGGCGGAGGAGGCCTACAACGCCGTCGAGTGGCCGATCCTGGTGCTGCTCGGCGCCCTGATCCCGGTCAGCGGCACGCTGGAGAGCACGGGCGGGACGGAGGTCATTGCGGCGGGCCTGGCGCAGGTGGCGGCGATGATCCCGCCGACCGCCTGCATCACGCTGATCATGGCCGCGGCCATGGCGGTGACCCCCTTCCTGAACAACGCGGCCACCGTGCTGGTGATGGCGCCGATCGGGGCCAGCCTGGCCCAGCAACTCGGCCTCAGCCCCGACCCCTTCCTGATGGCGGTGGCGGTGGGTGCGGGCAGCGACTTCCTGACGCCCATCGGGCACCAGTGCAACACGCTGGTGATGGGTCCCGGCGGCTACCGCTTCGCCGACTACCCCCGGCTGGGCGTGCCGCTGTCGCTGCTGGTGCTGGTGCTGGGCACCTTCCTGATCGCCTGGGTCTGGCCGCTCACGCCGTGAGGTGCCCGCCGTGAGGTGCGGCGGGCGGGCGGATCAGAGCCGCCTGGAGGAGCGGGGCCGCGCCCCGGCGCCCTGCGGGCCGTCGCCGCGCAGGAGGTTCCGCCGCACGGCCCGCAGATGGCGGGCGATGGGGGCAAGCTCCTCCAGCACATGGCTGTCGGTCAGGCCATCGCGCCGCAGCACGGCCCGGGCAACGGGGTCGTCCAGCAGTTCGGCAACGCGGCGGCGCCACGTCTGCTGTTCAGGCAGTCCGGTCATTGCTCGTCTCGTTGTCGTTGGTGCCGAAGCCGCACCGGGGCTCGTAAGCCAAATAAGCGGGCGGCGTGACGGGAAGGTAACCGCCGCCCCCGCCCCGCCGCAATCCGTGCAGGGGTGTATCCTCCAACGATCACAGCCCTTCGGATCGGCGCCCCTTCCTATCGGCAGGCCATGGGCAAGCCGCCGGACCGCCTTTGCAGCGGCCCTTCCGGGCGGAATGGTATAGGCTGGAGAGCCTGACACAGACCGGCACGGCACCTCTTCCGAATGCATCGTTCCCTTCGCTTCGCACCCCTTCTGATCGGCCTTTTCTTCTTCAACCCGGAGGGCGCCGCCATGGCCGCGACAGCATCCGGCACCGGACCCGCCGCCACCGCCGTCGCGGCGAAGGGCTGCGCCACCCTGACATCGCGGCTGGCGGCGATCCCCGGAGGCGGGCCGGCCTTCCTGCCGAGCTACGACAGCGAGCATGGCGTCGGCAAGCCTTTGGAGCCGGCGCTCGCCACCGCCGCCTTCACCTACGACAACGCGCTTGCCGCCATCGCCCTGACCGCCTGCGGCAAGGCGGAGGCGGCTCGCCGGATCGGCGACGCGCTGCTGGCCGCGGTGGACCATGACCGCATGCGCAGCGCGCTCGGCGGCGGGCGGCTGCGCAACACCTACCGCGCCGGCCGGCAGGACGAACGGCCGGTCCCGCCCAACGGCTGGTGGGACGCCCGGCAGAACCGCTGGCTGGAGGACGCCTACCAGGTCGGAACGGCGACCGGCAACGTCGCCTGGGCGGCGCTCGCCCTGCTGACCCTGGCGGAGCGGACCGGCGAGCCGCGCTACGCCGATGGCGCCGCGCGGCTCGGCAGCTGGGTGGCGGAGACCATGGCGGACGAACGGACTCCGGCTGGTTTCGCCGGCGGGCTGCATGGCTTCGAGCGGGCCGCCGAGCCGCTGGGCTGGAAGGCGACGGAGCACAACACCGACCTCGCCGCCGTTTTCCGCCGCTTGGCCCCAGGCGCGCGGCAGGACTGGCGGGCGCGAGAGGCGACCGCGCGCGGCTTCCTGGAGGCGATGTGGGACGAGGAACGGGGCTGCTTCCTGACGGGCACCCTGCCCGACGGCACGACGCCCAACCGGGCCACCTCCGGCCTCGACGCGCAGCTCTGGCCGCTGCTGCTGCCGGAGGCGCCGGCCCACTGGCGGCGCGCGCTGGCCTATGCCGAGCGGGCGCACGGCGTGCCGGGCGGCTTCGACTTCAACGACGACCGGGACGGGCTGTGGGTGGAGGGCACCGCCCAGGCGGCGCTGGTCTACCGCGCGCTGGGCCGGGGGGAGGAGGCGGAACGGCTGCTCGCCGTCGTCGGCGGCCAGTTCAGCCCCGGCGGCTATCTGTGGGCGACGCGCGAGCCGCAGGTGACGACCGGCCTCGCCATCGGCCCGGCGAGCCGGACCGACGATTTCCTCTATTACCGCCAGCCCCATCTCGGCGCCACGGCCTGGGCCGTGCTGGCCGCCACGGGCTGGAACCCCTTCACGGGAGAGCGGGTGCCCTGACGGCCGGCGTGCCGGTGCCTGACGTCAGGGTGTTGAGGCGTCAGTGCGTGGCGTCGCGCCGCCGCGCCTTTGCCATGTGCCCCCTGGCCCCGCCGCCCGGGGACACGGTGCGGCCCCCGCCGACCTCGGCCATGCCGCTGCCCACCGCCGACAGGTTCGGCGCGGGTCCCGGCTTGGCTGGTGACGGGTGATGCCCGACCCGGCCCCGCTCCACGCCGTGGCCGAAGGTGCTTTGGCCGGTGGCGCCATGGCCCGCGCCGGCGTGCAGGCCGTTGGAGCGGCGCAGCATCCAGACGGCGCCCAGGCCGGTCAACACAAGGGCGGCAAGCCCGACCGCGCGGTTCATGGATCCAGACCCTCCGCTGTGGGGACACAGGATGGAAGCCACCGGGAACGGCGGCTCGGCACGTTTTTCAACAGGGCCGGAACGGGAACGTCGCGGCGGGCCTGGCGCGCGCCCGGCAGGCGAGATCCGCCTCCGACCGCAGGCGATCCGGGCCGTCCTTGCGCGGCGCTGTACGGATTGTGCTGAAACGTTTGATCCGAGCCTGCGTGCTTCCTGTTCTTGCAGCCCAGCCATATGACATGGACATGCTCAAAGGCATAGGACCAGAGCCAGGACGGTCCCATCTCGGCAAGCGGTAAGCTTTTCCCCATGAAAGGACCGGAATGCCCTGGGATCTCGACGCCGAGCGCCACGCATTGAGCTATCTGAAGATGCTGGCCGACTTCCACGAGGAGGACGGCGAACTGCCAGCCCAGGAGCTTCAGGCGATCCGGTACCGGCTGGCGGCCCAGGCTACGGAGATCAACGGCGACAACTGCCGCTTTCCGGCCTGCTCCTGCGCCCGGGCGAGCTGCGCGTGACAGGGCGACGCGACGGCGTAGCGCTCCAGGGCTTTCCGCCCCTATTCCGCCTTCGGCCCCAGGTGGCTGACACCGCGCGCCTCGGCCAGCCGGATCTGGTGCATGCGCTCGCGGGAGGAGGCCTTCTGGGCCTCGGTCAGGGTGGGGGCGCAATGGGCGCAGCTCACCCCCTCTTCGTAGCCGGGGAGGGTCTTGTCCTCCGGCGTCAGGGGGCGGCGGCAGCCGTGGCAGAGCTGGACCGGTTCGACGCCGAGGCCGTGGCCGACCGCGACGCGCTCATCGAAGACGAAGCAGCCGCCGGACCACAGGCTGTCCTCCGGCGCGATGCGCTCCAGGTATTTCAGGATGCCGCCCTTCAGGTGGTAGACCTGCTCGAACCCCTCCCGCAGCATCAGGGCGGTGGCCTTCTCGCAACGGATGCCGCCGGTGCAGAACATGGCGACCTTCTTGTGCTTCTCCGGGTCGAGGTTTTCGCGGACATAGGCGGGGAATTCGCTGAAGCTGCGCGTTCCCGGATCGACCGCACCCCGGAAGGTGCCGACCGCCACCTCGAAGCCGTTGCGGGTGTCGATGACCAGCGTCTCGGGATCGCTGATCAGCGCGTTCCAGTCCTCCGGCTCCACATAGGTGCCGACCCCTTCCAGCGGATCGACCGTCGGGTCGCCGATGGTCACGATCTCGGTCTTGGTGCGGACCTTCGTCCGCAGGAAGGGCATGGCGTCCGCGAAGGAGGTCTTGGTCTCGATCTCCTCCAGCCCGGTGGCGGCACGGATGCCGTCCATCACCGCGTGGAGCGACGCCGGTTCCCCCGCCAGGGTGCCGTTGATGCCCTCGCGCGCCAGCAGCAGCGTGCCGCGCACGCCGTGGGATTCGCAGAGGGACTGCAACGGCGCGCGCAGGCTTTCATACTGCGGCAGCCGGGCGAACTTGTAGAAGGCGGCGATCTCGATCCGGGGCATGGGTGCTCTTGACGGTCTGGCGCGGCCAATCGGCGCGATGCATCGGGACCTTGCCTTATAGCAACGCGCCGACCGTCAGGAAAACAGAACCGGTGAGGCGGCCCCGTGAACCGCCCTGCCCCGCCGTCACGGGCTGGCCATCACATGTCGTTGGCCTTCAGGTTGTCCGGGTTCATGTTGGAATGGTCGAGCGTGGACTCGTTGCCCGACTTGTCCTTCTGCCACCAGCCGCCCCGCTGGCCTTTCGGCCCGGTGGAGGGCGTGTCGGGCGCACCCGAAGGCTCGTCCGTGCTCGGCGCGTCGGCATCCGGCGGCTGTTCCCGCGCGAGGCTGGGGTTGATGTTGTCGCGGCGCTGTTGCTCCAGCCGCTCGTCCGGGCTTCCGGCGGCGTCGGCCTGGCTCACCATGCCGGCGTTCGGCTGGTGCAGGACTTGGCTGGGCGGCGTGATGCCGCCTGCGGCTTGTCGGGGATCGTCCTCTGCCATGTCAGCGCCTTTCTTCAGGGGGATCTGCTCTTTCGAAAACTGTTCGCAACACCAACAGGTCTCCCCGCGCGGAGGTCGCGGGACAGATTGGAGAATCCGGCGCGCCGGGGTCACACGGACGCAAAGCTGTATGATCGCACAGCTGGATCTCATCCCGACTCCTCCGCCATGCTGGGCCGCTTGCCTTCGATGCGCAGAGCGAGAAGCGGAAGGAGTGACGATGTTCAGGACGATGGCTGCCGTTGCCGCACTGGCTTTTGGTCTTTCGGCGGTCCCCGGCATGGCGGAGACCGTGGCGGCCGAACAGGCCAGCGCCGGCACGGAGAGCGGTTTGGGCGGCTGGATGGTCGGCGACCGCGCCTACTCTTCGGCCAGAACGCCCAGCTTTTTCGACATGAGCTTCGGGGCGCCGGATGATGGGGCTTCCCTGGTCGAGGGCTTCGACGCGCCCTGCTGCGCGGCGGAGATGCTCGACCAGGGCATCGGCTTCGGCGGCGCAAGGGCGGCCGACTGATCGCCCCCTCGCGAGAGCACTCCCCTTCCGGCGCTGTTGGCAGGTAGGCGTCATGGACCCCGGTGCGCCGCGAGGAGGCGGCGGGTGGACGGGTTTTCGAGCCGGTAGAGGTCGGGCGGTGGAATGAGACGGTTGGTTGTCGGTGCGGTGTTCCTGGTGGCGGCCTGCGCGGGCGGCCCCACGGTGAAGGTCATGCCCTGCGATGAGGCCCAACCGCCGGGCATCCGCCTTTCCGGGGACGGCACGCGGCTGGAGACCACGCTGTCGGTGCTGACCTACAACATCGAGGGCCTTTCCTGGCCGGCACGGACCGGGCGCGCGAAACACCTGCGGGAGATCGGCGAGCAGCTCGACCAGATGAGAGACCGGGGGGAAGCGCCGGACGTCGTGATGTTCCAGGAGATGTTCAGCGGGGCCGCGGAGGCCGCGGTGTTCAGCACGGGCTACCCCGCCGTCGCGAAGGGCCCGGTGCGGTCGACGCCGGCGCATGACGCCGCCACGGAGAGCTTGCCCGGCAAGGCGAAGCCCCTGCGCGGGGAGATCGGGATCGCGCTGCTTGGAAGCGGGCTGGCGATCGCCTCGAACTACCCGCTGACCAGCGTGGAGTCCCAGGCCTATGGCCGGCGGTCCTGCGCCGGGTTCGATTGCCTGGCGAACAAGGGCGTCATGCTGGCGCGCCTGCACGTGCCGGGCGTTCCAGCGACGGTCGATCTCTACAACACCCACATGAACGCGCGGGGTGCCTCCCGCGTTTCCAGGGAGCGCAACCTGGCGGCGCACCAGCGGCAAACGGCCGAGGCGGCGCGGTTCATCGCGCAGACCCACTCGGACGGCTCCCCGGTCATATTCGGCGGGGATTTCAACATGCGCCATTCCGAGGAACGCTTCTCCGCCTTCTCCGCGCACCATCCGTTGAGGTTGGTTCACCGGGTCTGCGCCGGGCCGGAGTCCGGGTGCGACGTGCGCATGTCGTGGGACGGGGACGCACCCTGGATGGACACGCAGGACCTTCAATTCTTTTCAAACGGCAGCACGGTGTCGGTCCGCCCCATCCGGGTCGAGGCGATGTTCGACGGCGGGCCGGGCGGTCCCCTGCTGTCGGACCATGACGGGTTCCTGGTCACCTACGAGTTGAGCTGGCCGAAGGACGCGGCGCGGACCCGCTGCCGGATCGGGCCGCGGGCATAGGGCCCTCCCGGCGCGGCTTGCCGTCTCCTGGCGGGCGGCCGGAAACTTGCGCCCGGGTCCTGGCGTTCAGACGAACGCCCGCGTCACCGAGGATTCGAGAACGCCGCTGATCTCGGCGATCCGCCCGTTCAGGATCTCCACGGCCGCCTCCGGCGCGCCGGTCCGCAGCGCCGCCACGAACCGCTCCGCTTCCCGATGAAAGGCCGCCGACGCAAGCTCGTGCCGGCAGGCATGCACCCGTAGCGTCACGATCTTGGATTCGATCATCCGCTGGGCTTCCAGCAGGAACGGATTCTCGCAGTGCAGGAAGGGGATCGCGTAGGCCGCCATCTCCGCGCGGATGGCGGCGACGACGTCCTGCTCCTCGCAGGCCGCCTGAAGGGCGAGCAGCGGTTCCTCCAGGGACAGCAGCAGCTCATCCCTGGCCCGGTGGTACGCGGACCGCGTCGCCGCCGACAGGAGCGTCCCCCAATATTCGCAGAGCGGCGCGATCTCGGCGGGGTTGGGCGTGAAGATGAAGGTGCCCTTGTAGGGCTGAACCTCGACCAGCCCTTCCGCCTTCAACTGCGCCAGGGCCTCGCGGACCGGCGTCTTGCTGACGCAGAGCAGGGTGGCGAGGCGGTTCTCGGACAGGAGCTGTCCGAAGGGCATTTCCCCCTCGATGATCAGGGTGCGCAGGCGGGTGGCCGCCACTTCCGTCAGCGATGGCGGACGGTCGATCGGTTCGATGTAGGTCCTGAGAACGTGCCTGCTCCGAGATTCCGTAAGGTCATAATACATGGCTGGATCCACACTCTTGAAGGTTGGGCGAGCCTGTCGGCCGCGAAATCGGACAGGAAGCGAACGACACATCCTTTGTTCCAGGTAAGTTGCGCATCACCTCTCAGGCATCGGTTGAACCAACCCTCTCAGCACTGACCCTCACCGAACCCATTCCTCCCGAACAACTCAAGGCGCTTTTCCATCGCTTCCATTGGCCGTCCGGCCGTCGACCGCCGCATCGTCCTTTCAGCATGACCGGACTGCTCCGTTCGGCGCGACGCGTTTCCTTGGAAGAGGCGCTGACGCTTTGAAGCGAAAGGCCGCCTTATGGTCCCAATAAGGCGGCCTTCGGGGGAGGGGCCAGGAGGCTGGTTCGGCCTCCAGGCAGACATCATGTATGGCGGTCGCCATGCGGACCAACCTGTCAGATTTCACAGGGTGTTGGAATGCCGCACGCAAATCCTGTGGCATGATGCCTCCAGGATAGGCCGAGTCATGTCTATCAGACTGCGGGACAGATCGGCTTGCACCTAATATTGCAGGTACCGCTCTTCCCGTCTCTTCAGGAATGATATCTGATTAAACCGCCCTGTCGAATTTTAATCCCTGAGATTCTGCATTTTTTTCTCTGCGAAAAACGGGACGACCCGCGCAGAAACGCCTCCACTGGGACGCGCATCGTCGGCATACAATGCTTCACTGCCGTTCTGGGAGGGACTTGAGAGCGCCAATCAGACAGCCGTTCACCGGCTCTTGAGTTTACTAGGGAGGACTAATAATGAGCATCAACTCGACAGGCGATCTCGCGCTCGGCGCAGGACCGCATTATGGCGGCACCACCGCCGGCGCCGGCGCCGCCGCTGCGGCGAAAAAAGAAATCAGGCTGACCGCGCCCGGCACCGGCTTCATGGACACGTGGAAGGCCATGGGTCCCGGCATCGCCGCGGCGATGACGGGCATCGGCGCCAGCCACATCATGCACGCGCCGACCGCCGGCGCGCGGTTCGGCTATGATCTGCTCTGGGTGATCCTGGCCGCCTACATCATCAAATACTGCGCGTTCGAGTTCGCCCACCGCTACACGATGGTCAAGGGCGAGACCATCATCAACGCCTACCACCGCGTCGGCAACTGGCCGCTGTGGTTCATGATCTTCCAGGGTCTGGCCAACACCGTCGGCATCGCCGGGCGCGCGCTCGGCTGCGCGGCGCTGATGTGGGCGGCCTTCCCCTTCATGCCGATGGAGATGTGGGCGGTCACGATCCTGGTCGGCACCGTCGCCATCCTGTGGCTCGGCAGCTACAAGGCGGTCGAGGGCATCTGCAAGCTGCTGATCATCATCTTCGCCGTGTCCTGCTTCGTCGCCTTCGCGCTTCAGGCTCCGCCGCCGGCCGAGTATCTGTCGCGCCTGCTGCCGACCCTGCCGCCGGTCGGCGCCATGCTGCTGTTCGGCGCCATGTTCGGCTATTTTCCCACCACGCTGGAAGTCGCCCCCATGCAGTCCAACTGGGCCGTGGACAAGAAGGCCGGCATGGTGAAGGTGAACGAGATGCGGGCCCAGGGGCACACCGTGCACATGGACCCGAACTACATGAAGAACAGCCTGATCCTGTTCAAGCGCGACATGAACATCAGCTACATCATCTCGATGCTGTCGGGCATGATCTTCCTGATCGTCGGCGCGGCGGTGCTGAACCCGCTGGGGCTGGTTCCGAAGGGCAGCGAGATGGGCGTCACCATTGCCAGCATCTACACCAACACCTTCGGAGCGTGGATCTTCCCGGTCATCATCGCCGGCGGCGTGGCCGCCCTCTTCTCCACCGTCTTCACCTACTTCGACGGCCAGGCCCGCATCTTCGAGGAATGCGCCGTCCGCCTGAAGAAGGATTGGGACAACCCGAAGGCCCGCAAGCTGCTGTACCGCGGCATGCAGATCCTCTGGCTGATCGCCGGCATCGCCGTGGTCTTCGGCCTGCCCGAGCCGATCTTCGTGGTCCAGGTCGCGTCGGTGATGGCCCTGGTCTTCTCGCCGGTCCTGTACTGGCTGACCATCAAGGCGGTCAAGGACAACTTCACCTCGGACTTCGAGCGTGACCTGCTGCCGAGCAAGTTCCAGTTCGCCTGGGCCTGGGCCGGCACCATCAGCCTGGTCCTGCTGACCTTCTACGTCCTCTACTACCAGTTCCTGGGCTGATCCCAGGCGGGTTCGCCTGAAGCGGAGCGTGACGCCACGGAATGGACATTCCCTGGCGTCATTCTGCGTTCAGGACACCCGCTCACGGGCATCGGCCCCCGAGCCGGCGATCCGGTCCGGGCAGGGGCGCCCGGAACCGCAGACCCGGAAGACAATCAAAAAGGAAGAACAGTCATGGCAGGACAGACGCAACCCAATGGAAAGCGCCCGATTTCCATCCTCAGGGAGTTCATGCACAGCGAGGCGTCGGGCGGCATCCTGCTGATGATCGCGGCGGCGCTCGCCCTGATCGTCGCCAACTCCCCCCTGTCGGACGCCTATTTCCACGCGCTGCACAGCTACGTGCTGGGACTCAGCATCGGGCATTGGATCAACGACGGGCTGATGGCGGTCTTCTTCCTGCTGGTCGGGCTGGAGATCAAGCGGGAGATGCTGGACGGCCAGCTCTCCACCTGGTCGCGCCGGATCCTGCCGGGCGTGGCGGCCGCCGGCGGCATGCTGGTCCCCGCCCTGGTCTATGTGGCCTTCAACAGCGGCAACCCGGAGACGATCCGGGGCTGGGCCATCCCGGCAGCGACGGACATCGCCTTCGCGCTCGGCGTCCTGTCGCTGCTGGGGCCGCGCGTTCCGACCTCGCTCAAGATCTTCCTCACCGCACTCGCCATCATCGACGACCTGGGCGCGGTCATCATCATCGCCCTCTTCTACACCGCCGACCTGTCGATGCCCGCCCTGGGTGCGGCGGCACTCATCCTGGCCGGCCTCATCGCCATGAACCGGGCCGGCGTTCAGAAGCTCTGGCCCTACCTCATCCTCGGCGTGGGCCTGTGGGGTGCCGTGCTGCTGTCGGGCGTCCACGCGACGCTGGCGGGCGTCACTCTCGCCCTGACCATCCCGTTGCGGCCCGCCCCCGGCAAGCCGGACGACATGCGCTCCCCCCTGCACCGGCTGGAGCATTCCATCCACGGCTGGGTGGCGTTCCTGATCGTGCCGATCTTCGGCTTCGCCAACGCCGGCGTCTCCTTCGCCGGGATGGACGCCTCGATCCTGACGGGCTCGCTCCCGCTGGGGATCGCGCTGGGGCTGTTCCTTGGCAAGATGGTCGGCGTCTTCGGGACCGCCTGGATCGTCGTCCGGCTGGGCTTCGCGGACATGCCGGCGCACGCGAACACGGCGCAGCTCTACGGCGTGTCCCTGCTGTGCGGCATCGGCTTCACCATGAGCCTGTTCATCGGCGCGCTGGCCTTCCCGGCCTCGCCCGAGCTGGGCGACGCGGTGAAGGTCGGCGTCTTCGCCGGCTCGCTCCTCTCCGCCACGGCCGGCGCGCTGGTGCTGCGCGCCGCCTGCGCGAAGAGCCCCGCCCCGGCACGGTCTCTCAGCGAGGCCGAGCAGAACGCGTAAGCGTTCCCGCGCGAACGACAAAGGGCTGCGACATGGTCGCAGCCCTTTTTTCGTGCCCGGCGCCCGGGACGCCGGCGTTCCGCCGTCGGAAGGTTACAGGACCCCGTACAGGCGGGACTTCTCGCACCAGGCGTTCATGAAAGTCAGGAAGCCGTTGAGCAGCCGCTCGAACCGGGACGGGGAAGGAGCGGTCTCGCGGGCGAAACGCGTCACAGTCATGTAAGTCATAAATCGTCTCCCTTGTTCGGTGAGGGGAGAATAGCGTGGTATACATAATTCAAGATACGCAAAACACTCAACCCTGGCGCTGCGCATCCGCATGCCTGTGTTCGTTAAGGTTGCCGACTGTGGGCGCTGCGGAATGATGGGCCGGCCAGCGGTGGAGGTTCCCGCCAGGGCTGCGGGCAGGCTGCACCCGGAGCCTCAGCCCGCCGGCAGAGCGCCTTTCGCCATGGCGGAGCGGTGGAAATCCAACCCCATCTGAAAACTCCGCGCGATCGTCTCCGCCCGGCCGATGAAGAAGGCGGCGGCTTCCGGCGGGCAGACGTCCGCCGCCGTGTCGCGGAACAGCCCGAGCCAGCGGGTGAAGTGCTCGGCCTCGATGCCCAGGCCCATATGGGCGGGCAGCGGACGGCCGTTGTAGCCGTCGGTGCCCATGGCGATGGAGGACCAGAAGGCGACCAGCGTGCGCAGATGCTCGTCCCAGTCCTCGACCTTGCGGTTGAAGACCGGACCCAGCAGTTCGTCGGTCCGGACCTTGCCGTAGAAGGCGTGGACCAGCCGGACGATCATCGGCTCGTCGATGCCGGTGCGCCGCATCCGCTCCCTGGCGTTCAGGTCGCCAGAGTTCATGTCCCTCGTCTGGTTTTCCACGGCCGGTCCCACCCTATCTCTGCTTGGCCCCTCAATGCCCGCCAATCTGGGCAGGCGCCCGGCTCCTGTCGAGGGCTTCCTTCCACCGAAGAGCCGATGGCGCCTCGCTTCGCCCGGCGTATAGTCCGCGGCCGGAACAGAGTTTGAACAGGCACGAGGTGAGGCATGCGTCCGCTCCAGGGAATCCGCGTTCTCGATTTCAGCACGCTGCTGCCGGGGCCGCTGGCGACGCTGATGCTGGTGGAGGCCGGGGCGGAGGTGCTGAAGATCGAGCGGCCCGGCCGGGGCGACGAGATGCGGAGCTACGAGCCGAAATTCGGGGCGGACAGCGTCAATTTCGGCCTGCTGAACCGGGGCAAGCGCAGCATCGCCATCGACCTCAAGGCGCCGGACGCGGTGGAGCGGCTGATGCCGCTGCTGCGCGAGGCCGACGTGCTGGTCGAACAGTACCGGCCGGGCGTGATGGAGCGGCTGGGGCTGGGCTACGCGGCGTTGTCCGCCATCAATCCCCGTCTGATCTACTGCTCCATCACCGGCTACGGGCAGGAGGGGCCGAAGGCGCAGGTGGCGGGCCACGACCTGAACTTCGCGGCGGAGTCCGGCATGCTGTCTCTGGCCGCCGGGGCGGACGGGGCGCCGGTGCCGCCCGCCGCATTGGTCGGGGACGTCGGTGGCGGCACCTACCCAGCCCTGTTCAACATCCTGCTGGCGCTGCTGGAGCGCAACCGGTCGGGCAAGGGCTGCCATCTCGACATCGCCATGGCCGACAACCTCTTCACCTACCAGTTCTGGGCGCTCGGCCAGGGGCTCGCCGCCGGCCAGTGGCCCCGGCCGGGGGGAGAGCTGTTCACGGGCGGATCGCCGCGCTACCGCGTCTATCCCACCGCCGACGGCCGATTCGTCGCCGCCGCCCCGCTGGAGGATAAGTTCTGGGCGGGCTTCTGCGACCTGATCGGGCTGCCGGAGGAGCTGCGGGACGACGGCCGGGATCCCGGCGCCACGATCCAGGCGGTCGCGGCGGCCATCCTGGCGCGCGACTCCGCCCACTGGCGCGAGGCATTCGCCGGGCGGGAGGTCTGCTGTTCCATCGTCAGCAGCCTGGAGGAGGCCGTGGCCGACCCGCAGTTCGCCGGGCGCGGCCTGTTCGACCGCCGGCTGACGTCGGACGGGCGCAGCATCCCCGCCCTGCCCACCCCGCTCGCCCCCAGCCTGCGCGCCGACGCAGCGGAGGCCGGATACCCGGCGCTGGGCGAGGCGAACGGGCTGATCGGTTAGCCAGCGCCGCCCCCTGTATCGACCTAAGTCCCTGTTCCCGGAACCGACCCCGCCATGGTGGTGTTGGAGGCAGACGGTGAGCTGCTGGTCTCAGGGCTTGCCACCGAACGGACCGGAGGCTTTCCCCTTGAGCGTAGGACTGATCGGACTGCTCGACGACGTGGTCGGCCTGGCGAAGGTGGCCGCGGCGTCCCTGGATGACGCGGCGGCGCAGGCCGGACGGGCCGGCGCCAAGGCGGCGGGCGTGGTGGTGGACGATGCCGCCGTCACGCCGCGCTATGTGGTCGGGCTCTCGGCGGACCGGGAGCTGCCGATCATTGGCAAGATCGCGCTGGGCTCGCTGAAGAACAAGCTGGTCTTCCTGCTGCCGGGCGCTTTGCTGCTGAGCTTCGTGGCGCCCTGGGCCATCACGCCCCTGCTGATGCTGGGCGGTGCCTTCCTCTGCTACGAGGGGGCGGAGAAGGCCTACGAGGCGCTGTGGCCGCACGCGGAGAAGCATGGCCATGGCGGCATCCAGCCGGAGGAGACGCCGGACCCCGCCCGGTTCGAGGCGGAGAAGGTCAAGGGCGCGGTCCAGACGGACCTGATCCTGTCGGCGGAGATCATGGCCATCACCCTGTCCACCGTCGCCGAGGAGACCTCCAGCTTCTGGACCCAGGCGCTGGTGCTGGCGATCGTCGGCATCGGCATCACGGTGGTGGTCTATGGCGCCGTGGCGCTGATCGTGAAGGCGGACGACGCCGGCCTGTCGCTGGCGCAGAACCCGGCGCCGGCCAGCAGCCTGCTGGGCATGCGCGGCATCGGCACGGCCACGCCGGGCGGGGCCGACCGGGCGCTGCGCCCGGTGACCCAGGGGTTCGGCCGGGCGCTGGTCTACGGCATGCCGATCTTCCTGAAGCTGCTGAGCCTCGTCGGCACCGCCGCCATGCTGTGGGTCGGCGGCGGCATCATCGTTCACGGGCTGGAGGAGTTCGGGTTCGACGGGCTTGGCCACGCCATCCACGACGTGGCCGCCGCCGCGGGCCACGCCATCGCCGGGATCGCGGGTGCGGTCGAATGGTTCGTGACGGCGGCGCTGTCGGGCGTCGTCGGGCTGGTGGTCGGCGCCGCGCTGATCCCGCTGGTCCACAGCGTCGCCATCCCCGCCTGGGGCAAGCTGCGGGGCCGCACGACGGCAGCGCATTGATGGCCGCCCGCTGACAGGCGGCTTGCGGACATGAAAAGGGCGGGTGCTTCGCGGCACCCGCCCCTTTCCATTGCGGCAACCTTTCAGGCTGGGCCTTCCGTCAATCCCAGACGGGCGCCAGGCCGGCGGGGCTGACGATGCGGCCGTCGGGCTTCGCCAAGCCGTGGACCGCGGCCATCTCCTCCGCCGACAGCGCGAAGTCGAAGATGGCGAGGTTCTCGGCGAGGCGAGCCTCGCCGACCGTCTTGGACAGGGCGACCACCCCCTCCTGCTGGACCAGCCAGCGCAGGACGACCTGCGCCGCGCTCTTGCCGTGGCGGGCGCCGATGTCCTTCAGGACCGGGTCGGAGACGACCTTGCCGTCGGCCATCGCGTAATAGGCCGTGACCGACATGCCCGCCCGGCGCGAGGCCTCCAGCACGACCTCCTGCTTCAGGTAGGGGTGGTATTCGACCTGGTTGGTGACGATGGGCGCGTCGCTGAGCCGGACGGCCTCGGCCATCAGGGCGGTGGAGAAGTTGCTGACGCCGATGTGCCGGACCTTGCCGGCCGCGCGCACCTCGTTCAGGGCGCCGATCTGCTCGGCCAGCGGGACCTCCTCGTTCGGCCAGTGCAGCAGCAGCAGATCGACATGGTCGGTCCGGAGCTTGCGCAGGCTTTCCTCGACCGACGCGACGAAGTCGGCGTGGCGGTAGCTCTTCACCCAGACCTTCGTGGTGAGAAAGACGTCGGCCCGCGCCACGCCGGAGGCCGCGATGGCCTCGCCCACCTCGGCCTCGTTGCCGTAGATCTGGGCGGTGTCCACGTGGCGGAAGCCGAGGCGGAGGGCCTGCGGGACCATCCGCAGAACGTCCGGGCCGGGCATCCGGAAGGTGCCGAAGCCGAGCGCCGGGATGGCGGCGCCGTTGGCGGTGACGGTGTGCATGGTTCTCTATCCCTTGTCAGGCGTGGGTGTTGGGAAGGGCGGTTCCGGGATGGGCTGGGCCGGCGAGGCCGGGGGCGTGCCCCTCGCGCCGATCGAGCGCGCCGCTGATCAGCGTCAGCAGCAGCCCGCCCAGCACGAACAGTCCGCCGACCCAGGGCGTGGCGGCAAGCCCCAGCGGAGAGGCCACGACCTGCCCGCCGAAGAAGGCGCCGGCCGCGATGCCCAGGTTGAAGGCCGCGATGTTCAGGGCCGACGCGACGTCCACGGCACCCGGCGCGTGGCGCTGGGCAAGCTGGACGACGTAGAGCTGGAGGCCCGGAACGTTGGCGAAGGCCAGCATCCCCATGCCCGCCAGCGTGATCAGGGCGGGGATCTTCGAATCGGCCGTGAAGGCGAAGACGAAGAGCACCAGCGCCTGGAGCGCGAAGAGCCAGGCCAGTGCCCGCACCGGGTCGCGGTTGGCGACCTTGCCGCCCACGATGTTGCCGACCGCGATGGCGGCGCCGTAGAGCATCAGCACGAGGCTGACCGTGGCGCTGGAGAAGCCGGTGATGGTCTCCAGGATCGGGGCGAGGAAGGTGAAGGCGACGAAGGTGCCGCCATAGCCCAGCGCCGTGATGGCGAAGGCGAGCAGCAGGCGCGGCTGGGCGAGGACGCGGAACTGGTCGCCCAGGTTTGCCGCCGGGGGCTGGCTGAGCTTGCGCGGCACCAGTGCGGCGACGCCGAGCCCGCCGACGACGCCCAGCCCGGCGACCGCCAGGAAGGTGGCGCGCCAGCCGAAATTCTGGCCGATCCAGGTGCCGAGCGGCACGCCGGTGACGATGGCGACGGTGAGGCCCGAGAACATCAGGGCGATGGCCGAGGCGCGCTTGTCAGCCGGCACGAGGTCGGCGGCGATGGTGGCCCCGACCGAGAAGAAGACGCCGTGAGCGAAGGCGCTGAGCACCCGCCCGGCCAGCAGCGTGCCGAAATCGGGGCTGAAGCCGGCCAGCAGGTTGCCGGCGATGAACAGCCCCATCATGGCGAGCAGCAGCGGCTTGCGCCGGAAGCGGCCGGTCAGGGCGGTGAGGACGGGGGCGCCGACGGTGACGCCGAGCGCGTAGACGCTGACCACCATGCCGGCGGTCGGCAGGGTGATGCTCAGGTCGTTGGCCACGGTGGGCAGCAGGCCGACGCTGACGAACTCCGTCGTCCCGATCGCGTAGGCGCTGATGGCCAGGGCCAGCAGGGCGAGAGGCATGGAACACTCCAGTGGTGCGGCCCGGTCTTGCGGGCCAATCTTGCAGGCCGCTTAGATGCACCCGGAATGCGCTGGCGGGAATGCCGCCCGGTTTCGTATCATCTTGTCATTGGGGGACAAGGTGGGTGGAGAGAGGGCGGGCCATGAGCGATCCGCGTGTCTGGGAGATGCGGGTGTTCCTCCGGGTGGCGGCGCTGGGAGGGTTCAGTGCCGCGGGGCGGGATCTCGGCATGACGCCGTCGGCCACGGCCAAGCTGATCACCCGGATCGAGGACCGGCTGGGCGTGCGGCTGGTGGAGCGGTCGACCCGGCAGCTGCGCCTGACGCCGGAGGGGGAAACCTACCGGGAGCGGGCGGAAAGCCTGCTGGAGGAGCTGGACGCGCTGGACGCGGAGATCGCGGGCGGGGCGCGCTCGCCCTCGGGCGTCATCCGCATCAACGTCTCGGTCCCCTTCGGGCGGCATTGCGTGCTGCCGCTGCTGCCCGCCTTCCTGGAGGCTTATCCCGACATCCGCGTGGACATCACCCTAACCGACGAGATCGTGGACCTCTACGCGGCCCAGGTGGACATCGCCTTCCGCACCGGGCGGCTGCCGGATTCGGCCCTGCTGGCGGTGCGGCTCGGCAATGTCCGGCGGCGGATCGTGGCCTCGCCGGACTATCTCGCCCGCAAGGGCGTGCCGAGGGAGGCCGCCGACCTGGAGCATCACGACTGCCTGGGCTTCAACTTCCGCCGGGCCGCCGCGGTCTGGCCGATGAAGTCGGGCGGCCGGCTGGTGGACCGCGAGGTCAGCGGGCGCATCGTCGCCAACAACGGAGAGACGGTGCGGCACCTGGCGGTGCTGGGCATGGGGCTCGCCCGGCTGGCGGAGTTCCATGTCCGGACGGACGTCGAGGCTGGACGGCTGGTCACGGTGCTGGACGACACGATGGTGGACAGCGAGGAGATCCACGCCCTCTACATCGGCCGGGAGCGCGCGCCCCGCCGCATCCGGGCCTTCCTGGATTTCATGACGCCGCGGCTGCGGGCTATGCTTCAACCGCCGCCGGCAGGAAGCGGCGGTTGAACCCCTCCACCGGCTCCGGCCGGCCGAGGAAGAAGCCCTGGGCGTAGCCGCAATCGACCTGGCCGGCCGCCGCCTGCTGCTCGCCCGTCTCGATCCCCTCGGCGATCACCTGGAGGCGCAGGCTGTGCGCCAACTCGACGATGGCGCGGACCATGGCGCGGTCCTCCTCGTTCTGCGCCATGCTCTGCACGAAGCTCTGGTCCACCTTCAATATGTCCACCGGCAGGCGCTTCAGGCAGCTCAGCGACGAATAGCCCGTGCCGAAATCATCGACGGCGAAGGCGACGCCCAGGTCCCGCAACGCCTGCATCCGCCGCAGCGTCTCCGGGCAGGGGTCGAGGATGAAGTTCTCCGTGATCTCCAGGATCAGCCGGTCGGGGCGGATGCCGTGGGCGCGGATGGCCCGCCGGACCGTTTCCTCGAAGTCCGGATGCTTGATCTGCGCGCCGGAGATGTTGACGGCCAGGCGGAGCGACGTCCGGCCCAGCTCCTGCCAGAAGGCGAGCTGGCGGGCGGCGGCGTTCAGGACCCACTCCCCGACGGGGACGATCAAGCCGCTCGCCTCGGCCACGGGGATGAAGCTGGCGGGAAGCAGAAGCCCCTGCTCCGGGTGGCGCCAGCGCACCAGCGCCTCGGCCCCGGCCAGCTCGCCCGTGCGGGTGTCGAAGATCGGCTGGAGATGCAGCTCCAGCTCGTCCCGTGCCACTGCCTCGCGCAGGTCGTTCTCCAGGCGCAGCCGCTCGTAGGCGTCGGCGTCCATGTCCGGGGCGTAATAGGCCCAGGCGCCGTTGCCCTCGCGCTTGGCCTGGTACATCGCGACATCGGCGTTCTTCACGAGCTGCTGCACCTCGGTCCCCTGGTCGGGCGCGAAGGTGATGCCGATGCTGGCGGAGAGGTGCAGGGTCTGGCCGGCGATCTGGAAGGGTTGCTCGATCCGGTCGAGGATGCGCCGCACCACGACATCGACCCCGGCGCGGTCCTTCACGTCGGACAGGATGACCGTGAACTCGTCGCCGCCCAGCCGGGCGATGGTCTCGGATTCGCGGATGCAGCCGGCCAGCCGCTGCGCCGCCTCGCGCAGCAGCATGTCGCCGGTGCCGTGGCCGAGCGTGTCGTTGACCCATTTGAAACGGTTGAGGTCGATGAAGAGCAGCGCCGTCCGGCTGCCGTCGCGCGCCGCGCGCCGGATCGCCTGCTGGAGCCGGTCGAAGAAGAGCGTGCGGTTGGGCAGGCCGGTCAGGGCGTCGTAGCTCGCCTGGTAGCGGATGATCTCCTCCGCCTGCTTGCGGTCGGTGATGTCCTGGATGGCGGTGACGAGCCCGAGCACGGCCCCGCCCGCGTCGCGGAACGGCTCGCCGACCTCGTGCATGTGCAGGACGCGCCCGTCCGGCCGGGTGACCGGATATTCGATGTCGAAACGGCTGCCTTCGCTCCAGGCCCGGGCGTAGGCGTCCTTCACCTCCTGCCGCTGGCCGGGGGCGATGCGGTCGAGCCAGGCGGCGGTGCTGGACAGGCGGGCGCCGGCCGGCAGCCCGGCGAGGTGGGCCAGGTCGTCCGACACCTCCAGAACGTCCTGGGCCAGATGGACGGCGTAGGCCAGCCGCGCGATCCGTTGCGCCTGCGCCAGCCGCGCCTCGCTGAGGCGGAGCGCGTCCTGCCGCTTGAGGCGCAGCAGCACGCGCAAGAACACGATGAGCAGGACGGCCACGGCGCCGCCGAAGGCGCCGGCGAAGGGCGCCAGCTCCGCGATGATGGTGTCGCCGGGCTGCTCCGGCGCCCAGACGATCCGGCCGGCCGGCTTGCCCTCGGCATCGAGCACGGACACGGAGGCCATCTCCCCCGCCCCTTCGCCCGTGTCCGTCTGCGCCGCGGGGTCCGCCGGCAGGAAGCGCAGCATACCCGTCTGCCGGGAGGCGGCTATCCGCGCGATGTCCACATTCAGCGACTTCAGGAAGACCTGGACCGGCTCCGCCGGATCGGCCGGCAGCGGATCGCGCCCTTCCTCGTAGGCGAGGACATGCGCGCCGAAGACATACCAGGACGCACCGATGCGGGTGACGCCGCTCAACGTCTCCGGCCGGGCGCGGGCCGCCTCGAAGACCGCCCGCAGTTCGGCGGTCTCGCGCTGGGCCTCCTCGACATCGTCCCGCAGGGCGCCGTCCGCCGAGGCGTAGATCAGCCGGTCCCGGCCGTCCACGGCGTAGGAGCGGTCGAGGTGCCACAACCTTTCCGCGTAGGGGCCGGTGTTGTCATTGACCCATTCCGGGTCGAAACGGACGACGATGTTCTCGACGGCGTCGTTCCAGAGGCTGTATTCGAGCGCCTTCTTGCCCATGGTCGTGACGGATTCCGCCAGCGCCCGCTCGACCTCGGCCGTGGCGTGCTCCAGCGCGATCGCGTCGATGCGCCGCAAGGAGGTGACGGCGACGAACAGTGCGAAAACAATGCTCAGCAGGACGAAGACCGCGGATGTGCAGGCCAGCATGTTGAGGCTGCGGGCGTCGCTCTCCGCGCGACCGTGCTTTTGCTGACCGCTCTGTAACCCCAAGATAGGCTCCGCCCCGATAAATTCTTATGTTTCTATTTTTTGTCGCAGGCAACCTTAACGGAACGTTAGAATTTTTCTAATCAGCCCTCCGAAAAAGGGCATAGCACCCGCCTAGGTCGCAAGGGGCGGCTTCTTTCGCATGGCGGAATCGACCGGCGATCCGCGCAACAAACCGGCGGTTTGGCTGTTGCTGCACCGCAAACCAAGGCCACCGGAAACAACAACGAAGCGGATCGAACGCGCATGACCACGCCCCAGAAGAACCAGAGCCGAGAGACGGCCGCCGAACCGACCGTGATCTACGTACAAACCGGATCCTCCGCCTACGCGACCATCATCCCCGCCAAGCCGACAGGCGGAGATGCGGAAGAGCGCGAGCCGGTCGAGCGGTAGAAGACCGAGGCGCCCCGAATCGGAGCGCGCTGCCCCGCATTCCTGTTTCTCGCATCCCCATTGTTTGCTCCACCAACGGTTCTCGGGTAAGAACCCTCCTCCATTTTTCTGCCCGGACCGCTGGAGCCTTTTCTTGGACGATCTCATTCGACTGACGGCCCGTCAGGCCGTCGCCCTGCTGGAGCGGCGCGAGGTCAGCCCCCTGGAGCTGATCGACGCCGCCGAGCGGCGGGCCGCCGCGACGGACGGCGCGCTCAATGCGCTGCCGACGCGCTGTTTCGAACGGGCGCGGGAGCGGGCGGCGGCGCTGCCGAAGGAACTCCGGCCGGGGCCGGGGCAACTGCACGGGCTCCCCGTCGCGATCAAGGACCTCGCCGACGTCGCCGGGGTGCGCACGACGCGCGGCTCGACCGTCTTCGCCGACCGGGTGCCCGAACGGTCGGACATCGTGGTGGAGATCCTGGAATCGCGCGGCGCGCTGGTCGTCGCCAAATCCAACACGCCGGAATTCGGGGCCGGCGCCCAGACCTTCAACGAGGTGTTCGGGACGACGCGCAACCCGTGGAACACGGCGCTGACGCCGGGCGGCTCCTCCGGCGGGTCGGCGTCGGCGCTGGCGTCGGGGCAGGTCTGGCTGGCGCACGGCACCGACCTCGGCGGCTCCCTGCGCATCCCCGCGAGCTTCTGCGGGGTGGTGGGCCTGCGCCCGTCGCTGGGACGCGTCGCGCACGGGCCCTCCGCCCTTCCCTTCGCCGACCTGGACGTGCACGGCCCCATGGGCCGCACGGTCGGCGACGTGGCGCTGATGCTCGACGCGATGAGCGGCCAGCACCCCGCCGATCCCTGGAGCCGCGAGGCGCCCGCCCGCCCCTTCGTGACGGCGGTGGACGAGCCAGTGGCGCCGCGCCGCGTTGCCTGGTCGCCCGACATGGGCATGGTGCCGGTGGACCCGGCCGTGCGCGCGGCCTGTGCGGCCGCCGTGGCCCGCTTTACCGAGGCGGGTGCGGCGGTCGAGGAGGCCTGCATCGACTTCCGCGACGCCGAACCCGTGTTCCAGACCCTGCGCGCCGCCGGCTATGCCATGGAGATGGCGCCCCTGCTGGCCGAGCGGCGCGACGCGCTGAAGCCCGAGGTGGTCTGGAACATCGAGAAGGGCCTCGCCCTGTCGGCCGGGGAGATCGGGCGGGCGGCGCGGGCGCGCGGCGACCTCTTGCGGCGCACCGCCGCCTTCTTCGAAACCCACGACCTGCTCGTCACCCCGACGGTGCTGGTCCCGCCCTTCGACTGCCGCGTCCGCTACATCGCCGAGGCGCAGGGGGTCAAGTTCGAGACCTACATCAGCTGGCTCGCCCTGACCTTCGCGGTCACGCTGACCGGCTGCCCGGCCCTGTCACTGCCCTGCGGCTTCACGCCGGACGGACTGCCGGTCGGGCTCCAGCTCGTCGGCCCGCCGGGCGGCGAGCACCGGCTGCTTTCGGCCGCCGCCCTGCTGGAGGGGATTCTGGGGCTGGGCACGGCGGTGCCGATCGACCCGCGCGAGCCTGCCCCGCCCCCAGCCTGACCCGTCAGGCCGGAGGGTCACGCCGACCGGCGCCGGGGCTCCGCCTGGGCCGCGCGCAGGCGGGCGAGCGCCTCGCGGAGCTGCTCGATGGCCGCCTCCGGCCCGGCCTCGTCCAGGGGGATCATCGTCTGGACCTCGCCGCGCAGCCGCTCCGCCTCGCGGCTGGCGGGCTCCTCCCCGGTCACCAGGATGACGGGGATGCCGCGCCAGTCGGGGTTGCGGTGCAATTCCTGGAAGAAGGCGAAGCCGTCCATCCTCGCCGTGTGGAGGTCGACCAGGATCACGGTCGGGCGCGCCGCCGCGACTTGTTCCAGCGCCTTTTCCCGCGTGTCGCTCGCCCGGACGTTCCAGCCGTCCTCCGCCAGCCCGGCGGTCAGCAGGTCCTTCGTCTCGTCCTCGTCCAGCAGCAGCAGCGCCGAGCCCGGCGCCGGTCCCTTCAGCCCGTCCAGCACACGGTGCAGCCGCTGCCAGTCCACGGGCTTGGTGAAGTAATCCACCGCGCCCAGCGACTGGGCCAAAGCCTGTTCGCGGCGGGCGGAGACGATGATGACGGGAATCTCCGCCAGCTCCGGGTCGGCCTTCAGCGCCGACAGCACCGTCCAGCCGTCGGCGTGCGGCATCATCACGTCGAGCAGGATGGCGCTGGGGCGGATCCGCCGGGCGAGATCCAAACCCTCCTTGCCGTCCGGGGCGAGCGCCACCCCGAACCCCTCCCGGTGCAGGAAGCGGGCGAGCAGCTCGCGCATGGCCTGCTCGTCGTCGATGACCAGGACCGTCTCGCGCGCGTCCTGCACGGCCGGCGCCTGGGGCGCCTGCACCGCGCCGTTGCCGGTCTGGGTGGCGGCGGCGACCGCGGCCACCCCGGCGCGGCGCAGCTCCGCCGGAAGGCGCAGGGTGAAGGTCGTGCCCTTGCCGGGTGCCGTGTCCACCGAGATTCCGCCGCCCAGCATCTCGGCGAAGGCCTTGGTGATCGCCAGCCCGAGCCCGGTGCCGCCGAAGCGCCGCGTGGTCGAGCTGTCGGCCTGCATGAAGCGTTCGAACAGCCGGTCCACCTGCGCGGCCGTCATGCCGATGCCGGTGTCGGCGACCCGGAAGAGCACCTCCTCCCCTTCCCGCTCCGCGGACAGGGTGACGGTGCCGCGCTCGGTGAATTTCGCGGCGTTGCTCAGCAGATTGAACAGGCACTGGCGGACCTTCACCACGTCGGTGTGCATGGTGCCGAGTCCCTCCCCGACGCGCATCTCCATCCGGTTGCCCTTCTTCTCCACCAGCGCCTGCACCGTCGTCGCGACCTCGCGGGCGAGCGGGCCGACCTCGAAATTCTCGGCATGGACCTCCATCCGGCCGGCCTCGATCTTGGAGATGTCGAGCACGCCGTTGATGAGGTTCAGCAGGTGGCGGGCGTTGGCCTCGATCTTCTGGAGGTCGGGCAGCATGCTCTGCGCGCCGATGTCGCTCAGCTCCTCCTCCAGCATCTCGGTGTAGCCGATGACCGCGCTGAGCGGGGTGCGCAGCTCGTGGCTCATGTTGGCGATGAACTGGCTCTTGGCGAGGTTCGCCTCCTCCGCCGCGTCGCGGGCGGCGGCCAGCTCGGCCTCGGCCTGCTTGCGCTCGGTGATGTCCTGCATGGCGCCGATCATGCGCAAGGGCCGCCCGCGCAGGCCACGCAGCACGAAGCCGCGGTCCAGCACGTTGGCGTAGCTGCCGTCGGCGCGGCGGAACCGGTACTCCTCGTTCCAGCGGGTGCCCTCGCCCTCGATCACAACATGGATGCCCTGCACCACGCGCTCGCGGTCCTCCGGGTGGATCTGCTCCTTCCACCAGTCGCCGCTCGTCTCCGTGTGGTCCTCGCCATAGCCGAAGAGGGTGCGGACCGCCTCGTTCCAGAGGATGTGGTTGGCCTCCAGGTTCCAGTCCCAGATGGCGTCGTTGGTGGCCCGCGCCGCCAGCCGGTAGCGCTCCTCCGTCTCGCGCAGGGCCTCCTCGGCGCGGCGGCGGGTGGTGATGTCGGTGTGCACGCCCACCCATTCCTGAATCCTGCCCGGGGTACCGCCCTGACCCTGGCCGGCCTCGTCCAGGATCGGGACCGCGCGGACGAGCATGTCGCGGTAGGTCCCGTCCTCGCGGCGCAGCCGGTGTTCGGCCTTGTAGATGGCGCGCCTGGCCAGCGCGTCGTTCCAGGCGGCCATGGTGGCGGGCCGGTCATCGGGGTGGATGGCCTCCATCCAGCCAGTCCCCCGAAGCTCCTCGAAGCTCTGGCCGGTGAAGGCGCTCCAGCCCGGCTGCGGCCGGACGAAGCGCCCGTCCTCCGAGGCGCTCCAGACGATGGCGGCGGTCGCCTCCACCAGGGAGCGGAAGCGCTCCTCGCTGATGCGCAGGCTTTCCTCGGCCCGCTTGCGGTCGGTGGTGTCCCAGGTCACGCCGATCAGCAGCAGGTTCCGGTCCGGGCCGGCGTCGGCCACGATGCCGCGGGCGACGGCCCAGCGCACCTCGCCGGACGGCAGCAGGATGCGGAACTCCGCGTCGTACTCCCCGCCCTCCCGGCGCGCCTTCTCGATGATGGCCTGGATGGTGGCGCGGTCGTCGGGGTGGATGCGCTCGAACACCTGCGCGCCGAGGAGCGGGTCCTGCGCGCCGAAGCCGAAGATGTCGCGCAGCCGCGCGTCGGCTTCGATCCGGTCGCTCGTCAGGTCCCAGGACCAGGCACCGACGCGGGCACCGCTGAGCGCCATCTGGAGGCGGCGCTCGGCCTCGACGATGCGGGCCTCCGCCTCGCGCTGCTCGGTCACGTCGGTGTTGGTGCCGAGCCAGCGCACCACCCGCCCGCGCCCGTCACGCACCGGCATGGCGCGCGACAGGAACCAGCGGAACTGCCCGTCACGGCCGCGCAGAGGGAAGGTGTCCTCCCAGGGCTCGCCCGCCTCGATGGCGCGCAGGAAGCGGCTTGCGGCGCGCTCGACATGGTCGGGGTGGTGGACGAGCCGCCAGTCCCAGCCCTCGGCCTCGCCCGGCTCGGTGCCGGTGAAATCGTACCAGCGGCGGTTGTACCAGTAGATCCGCCCGGCGTCGTCGGCCATCCAGGCGAGCTGCGGGATGGAATCGGCGAGCGTGCGGAACTGCGCCTCGTTCTCGCGCAGCGCTTCTTCCGTCCGGCGGCGCTCGGTCGCGTCGTGGGCGACCTTCAGGAAGCCGCGCGGGTTGCCGCGCGCGTCCGACAGCGGCCGGACCGAGCCTTCCGCGAAGAACAGCGACCCGTCCTTGCGGACGTGCCAGCGCTCGTCCAGCGCGAAGCCGGTCTCGCGCGCCGTGTCCAGCTCCCGCCGGTGGGCGCAGGCCTCCCGGTCCTCCGGCGTGAAGAGGATGGCGGTGTCCTGGCCCAGCACCTCCTCCGGCCGCCACTGGAAGATGGCCTGGGCGCCGGACGGCCAGCTGGTGATGCGGCCGTCGGTGTCCATCATGAAGATGGCGTGGTCGCGGATGCCCTCCAGCATGATGCGCTGCTGCTCGCTCTGCTCGTGGAAGGCGGCCTCGACCCGCGCCCGGTCGATGGCGCTGCCCAGCAGGTTGGCGAAGCTCTGAAGGAAGGCGGCGTCCGCCATGTCGAACTTGCCCTCCTGCGGGCTGTCCACCTCCAGCACGCCGAAGGGGCCCTCCTCCCCCCGGATGATGACGTTGATCGCCCGCCGCACCCCGTGTTCGGCCAGGAGCTGCGGCGTGCGGAAGCGCGTTTCCCCGCCGAGATGGTTGGAGATGACCGGCTCCCCCGTCTTCAGCGCGAAGCCGGCGGGCGAGGCGAGGTCGGCCCCGACGAAGGCCTGCCCCACCACGCCCGGCGCCCAGCCGACGCCGGCCCGGACCAGCAGCCTGTCCTCCCCGTCCGGTCCGGGCACCCGCTCCAGCGCCTTGCACAGTTCGGTGCGCAGCCCTTCCGCGCAGAGCCGCGTCGCCTCCTGGAGCAGGGCGGCGACGTCCGTGCTCTTCAGCGCCACCATGCCGAAATGGGCCAGCAGCTCCTGCTGGTGCTTGCGGTAACTCAGTTCCTCGGCAATGGCGTCTTGCGGGCTGGCGGCGTTGGGCACGGGCGGATTCCTGAAGGGTTCGTCACCTCGTGCGCCAACAGCCGGAACACGGGATCCTCCGCACCCCGGCCCGCCGCCGCCCCGAAGTTTCCGCCCCGAAGTTTCCGCCGCTTCCCCGCATTCCCCTGCAACGGACGGAGGATTGCGCTGTTCTCACCCCGGATTTTGCAACGCAGCAAGCAGCCGGGAGAGCCCCATGACCCGATCCTTTGCCGGGATGTCCGCCGTCGTCACGGGCGCGTCGAGCGGGATCGGCCGCGCCACGGCGCTGGCCTTCGCCGAGCGCGGCGCCAACCTTCTGCTCGCCGCCCGGCGGGCCGACCGGCTGGAGGAGGTGGCGCGGGAATGCCGGGAGCTGGGGGGCAACGCCTTCGCCCTGCCCACCGACGTGACGGTCGAGGGGGACGTGGAGCGGCTGGCGCGGCGCGCGGTCGCGCGCTTCGGCGGCATCGACGTGTGGTTCAACAACGCGGGCGTCGGCGTCTTCGGCCGGTTCGAGGACATCCCGTCCGAGGTCTGGCGCCGGGTGATCGAGACGAACGTCTTCGGCTACATGTACGGCGCCAAGGCGGCGATGCGGCAGTTCCGCAGCCAGGGCCACGGCGTGCTGATCAACAACGCCTCCATCGTCGGGCGGCTCGCCAAGCCGGACTCCACCGCCTACGCCACCAGCAAGTTCGCCGTGCGCGGACTCGCCGAGAGCCTGCGGCAGGAGGTGCTGGACCAGCCGCACATCCACATCTGCACCATCCTGCCGTCGGTCATCGACACGCCCTTCTTCCAGCACGCCGCCAACTACAGCCACCACCGCGTGCGCGCCGCCCCGCCGGTCTACACGCCGGAGAAGGTCGCCCGCACGGTGGTCGGGCTGGTGGAGCGGCCGCGCGCCGAGGTGATCATCGGCGGCGCCGGACGGACGGCCATCCTGTCCAAGCGGCTGGCGCCGTCCCTGATGACGCGGATCAACGGCCGTGCGCTGAATTACGGTTTCCTCGCCGACGAGCCGAGCGACGAGACCACCGGCACGCTGTTCGAGCCGATGCGCGACGAGCACCGGGTGGACGGCGGCTGGCGCAAGGGACCGAACAACGGCGGCGTGCCGTCGCTGCTAGCCGTGGCGCTGGTCGGCCTGCCGCTCGGGCTGATGGCGTGGCGTCACTGGAGCCGGGCGCAGGAGCGGGCCGGCGCTGGGTCGCGGCGGGTGGACACGCGCCGGGAGGCGATGCCGGAACGGATGGAGGATCATATGAGGGAAAGGCCCGTTCCCCTGGCCGAGGCGATGGCGGACGGGCTGGATTGAGGAGCGGCCGGATCGGGATTTCGAAGTGAGGGACGCGTCATGACGGAGCGCATCACGCTCGTCCTCGGCGGGGGCAACGCGCTCGGCGCCTATCAGGGCGGCGCCTACGAGGCGCTGCACGCACGGGGGCTGCGGCCCGACCGGATGGTCGCGGTGTCCACGGGCGCCATCAACGCCGCGATCATCGCCGGCAACCCGCCCGAACAGCGGGTGGAGAAGCTGCGCGGGTTCTGGGAGTCGGCGGCGCAGGACAGCTCGGCCTTCGCTCTTGGGCCGGCCTACGGGCCGATGACCTGGGGCGGCAACCGGGCGCGCGCCCTGCAATCCTCCCTGCTCGGCAGCCCGGCCGTCTTCCGGCCGCGCTTTCCGGGCGCCCTGTCGATGCTGCCGGGCATGCCGACGGACACCAGCATCTACGAGCTGGACCCCTTGCGAGAGAGCCTGAAGCGCGCGCTCGATTTCGAGCGGCTGAACGGCGGGGAGATCCGGCTGGTCGTGGTCGCCGTGGACGGGCACAGCGGCGAGGAGGCGCGTTTCGACACGGCCGAGGGGCCGATCGGCGTGGATCATCTGCTGGCGAGCTGCGGTTTCCCGCCCTTCTTCCCGCCGGTGGAGATCGACGGGCGCCTGTATTTCGACGGCGGCATGGGGGCCAACCTGCCGATCGAGGCCGCGCTGGAGGAGCCCGATCCGGACAACCGGCTGTGCATCGCGCTCGACCTGTTCCGCCGGCAGGGCGGCTGCCCCAGGACGGTCGGGCAGGCGATGGACCGGCAGCTGGAACTGCTGCTCTCCACCCAGACCTGGCGGGCGGTGAAGGAGCTGCGCCGGGTCCACGCCTTGCGCCGGCAGATCCGCCTGCTCGGCGACCGGCTCCCGGCGGAGCTGCGCGCCGACCCCGCCCTGGCCCCGGCCCTGGCCGAGGGCATGAGGGCGGAGGGGGCGGTCACGCTGCTGCTGCTGTCCCACGCCAGCGTCGCCAGCGACGTCGAGATGCGGGCCTTCGACTTCTCCCGCCCGGTCCTGACGGAGCGCTGGGAGAGCGGCCGGGCGGACATGGAGCAGGCCCTGCACACCGTGGGCGCCCGCCGCGCCGCCCCCGGCGAGTTCGCCCTGCACGCCTTCAGCGGCGGCGAGCCGGCGGAGGTGGACGGCTGACGGCCGGGGCTCCGCCAATCACGCATCATCGAAGGAGATTCCAATGGCTGAGACGACCAAGCGCTTCGCGCCACCCGGCCCGCTCGGTTTCGGGGGCGCCCCGCTCGGCGACATGTTCGCCCGCGTGGACGAGGAGACGGCGGAGGGTGCCCTGACCGCCGCCTGGGACAGCGGCATCCGCTATTTCGACACGGCACCCCATTACGGTTCCGGCCTGTCGGAGCACCGCTTCGGCCGGGTGCTGCGCCGGTACGAACGCGACGAGTTCGTTCTGTCCACCAAGGTCGGCCGCCTGTTCCGGGCGGACGTGAACGCCAAGCCGCAGCCGCCCTTCGTCGGCGGCCTGCCCTTCCGCATGGAATACGATTACTCCGCGGACGGCGCGCTGCGGTCCATCGAGGACAGCCTGCAACGGCTGGGACTCGCGCGCATCGATGTCGCCTACATCCACGACATCGCCGAGGACCATCACGGCGCCGGCTGGACCGAACTGTTCGACAAGGCCATGGAGGGTGCCGCCCGCGCGCTGACCCGCCTGCGCGACGAAGGGGTGATCCGCGCCTGGGGCCTGGGCGTGAACCGGACGGAGGCCTGCGAGCGGGCGCTGCGCATGGCCGATCCGGACGTCTTCCTGCTGGCCGGGCGCTACAGCCTGCTCGACACGGCCGGGCTGGCGGGGCTGTTCCCGGCCTGCGCCGAGCGCGGCGTGTCGATCGTGGTGGGCGGCCCCTACAACTCCGGCCTGCTGGCCGGCGGCACGACGTTCGAATACGCCGAGGCCCCGCCCGACAAGGTCGCCGCCCGCGACCGCATCGCCGCGCTCTGCAAGGAGTACGGCGTGGACATCCGCGCCGCCGCCCTGCAATTCTGCGCGGCGCACCCCGTCGTCGCCTCCGTCATTCCCGGCGCCAAGGGCGCCGACAAGGTCCGCCACAACGCCGAACTGATGCGCCAGCCGATCCCGGCGGCGTTCTGGCGGGCGCTGAAGACTCAAGGCCTGCTGCCGGAGGAGGCACCGACGCCCGCGGGCTGAGCCGGGCGCCACATGAAATATCGTTCATTCGACGCGGTGCCCCGGCGGGCCTAACCTTTCCCCAGCCGCTGGGCATCGGCATTCCCGGCGGCGATTTCCCTGCACAGCACACACCTCGGCCCGCTCCGACCATCCCGGAGCGGGCCTTTTCTTTGCGTGGCTGCCGGAGAGCCCGAAATGGGTAAGCCGCACTCTCCGGTGAGAAACGATGGTTATCGAGGGCATGGTGACGACGTCCCCTTTTTGACAGGTCGGGGGCCTATCGCGAAACTTGCCCGCCCCATGCATGTGGAGGCGGGCTTTCTCTTTTTTCGGATTGGACAGAAGAATAGTCGATTGTAGCAGCAATGCCAGCACGAGAACGCACAAAAACTAGCGACGCTTTGGATGCGGCAACGGACCCCTTGCACGTTCAAGAAGAGAAAGATTTAGCCCGGAAAGCAGTTGATCAAAAAAACACTCCAGAAGCTGTAGGTGGCGGCGCTCAATGTGCAGTGGGTCCCCACTAGTGAAGACGATGCTCATGGCACCTGGTCGGTTGAATGCGGAAGCAAGTCTCGCGGAAACCGTATGTGCGCCATGGGTGATTGAATTGCGTAGTTCGGCAAAGCCATCTAAAGTCATAATCCAATCCGTGACAGTGACATGACGATGCCATGTTGGCGTTTTCAACTTTGCGTGTTCCACGTAGGCCCTGAACACTTTGGCTAACCCATCGTGAGTTTTGCTGCGCGCCCACCCCTCTAAGCGGCTTGTCCAGGCCGATGACCAAGCCTCTTCGGCTGCCTTATCCTTGTTACGATCATAGTAGAGGCGGCGCATTTGCTTGTGATCGCCAGTCATCAGAAGTTGTGGGTGATGGGTAAGGAAAATGCGATACATGGACAGAGTGATTTCCTCCCAGGCGCCGACTAGGTCGGTGATCCCGTAAGCGGGCAGAAGGGCAGCAGTGTGTCTGTGATTGCCAGCTGCCTCCGCCCCTGTCCAAGAGTGTAAGATGACTTCCTTGGCACCCCAATGACTAGGACGCAACGTGTTGATAGAAATGGGTTCCTCAGGTTTTGCCGCGCACGCCGTGGCTGCGGCTTCAAGTGCATCTATGGCTAGGATCGTACGCATGAAGGTCGTACGCACAAGCGAGCGCCAATCCCCAATAGCGCGCGTTGTTTCAACGATCCATTGCTCTTCGGGTTTGTTGCTGACGTGCATAAAGTTGGTGATGCGCTGCAGCGTCGGATCAAATACTCGCCAATCCACCTGCTCGTGCGGAACGAAGTTAACACTCTGGCGAAAACTCACTATCTGTTCTCCCTTTTATCCGCCTGCAAACCAGAAGCGCTGCCTTTATATTATTAGGGTTTTATATTAAATTGCGCGCAATGAGATTTTGAGGGGTTATATTTAGGGGTATATATATTTAGCATGCACAGAGGGCTGCCAAAAGCGCTGATCTCCGTATTCTGGCACATTATCAACGCAAGAACCAGAATGATTATTTTGCTCATTCTTACACTTAATTCCGTCATCTTGAGGAAATTTTCTCAACAATAAACCTACGGGCTCACCGTCCAGATAGACCATGCGACAATGAAGGCGAAGCGTACAAGGCGCTAAACAGTAGAGCACTATTCATAACATGGTCAAAATTGAGCATAATAGAGGTTTTTTTACCTACAGGAATATTACAGGATAAAATCAGAGCCAAGCTACAACATATTAGGGTCAAAACCCAATCAGAGACTTGATTCGTCTGGAGAAACGTGATTCCAAAGCGTTATGGAGGCTTTGGAGGTTCCCATGCGCGAG
>NZ_JAFIQV010000002.1 GCF_017356015.1 Azospirillum sp. SYSU D00513 | reverse complement strand
TTCCGCAGTTGCGCTTCACTTCGCTCGCCGTGATCAGCTTACGATGGGACTTGCACCCACAAGAGAACGCCCATGCTGGGCGCACCAAGAAAAAGGGCGCGGCCCCGAAGGACCGCGCCCTTTTCAGGCGATGGCGTCAGCCGAGGCTCACCACTTGGTGGCGCGCGCCTGGGCCGGCTTGCCCTGGCCGCCGTCGCGGCGGGCATGGTCGGAACGGCCCGCGTTGCGGAAGCCGCCGCCGGCAGGCTTCTCGCCGTTCCGCTCGGCGCTGCGGTGCCACGGCTTGTCGCCGTTGCGCTCGCCGCCGCCGCCGCTGCGCTCACCGTTGCGCTGCCACGGCTTCGGGCCGCGGTTGCCCGCGGGGCGCCCGGCCGGACGGCCACCGCCGCCGGTGAAGGAACGCTGCGGCTCCAGGCCGGGGATCGTGTGGATCGCCAGTGTGGCGCCGGTGTAGCGCTCGATGCGGAACAGCGTCTCACGGTCGGCGCGCGAGGCGAAGGACACGGCGATGCCCGTGGCGCCGGCGCGGCCCGTGCGGCCGATGCGGTGGACATAGTCCTCCGCCGAACGCGGCAGGTCGAAGTTGATGACGTGCGTGATGTCGCGCACGTCGATGCCGCGCGCGGCCACGTCGGTCGCCACCAGCAGCCGGACCTGGCCGTTGCGCAGCCGCTGGAGCGTGCGGTTGCGCTTGAACTGGTCCATGTCGCCGTGCAGGGCGGCGGCGGCGTGGCCCGCGTCGTTCAGCTCTTCCGCCAGCGTGTCGGCGTCGCGCTTGGTCGCGGCGAAGATGATCGCCTTGCCGACCTCTTCCTGGCCGGCGAAGTGCATCAGCAGGCGCCGCTTGTGGTCCATGTCGTCGGCGTGGTGCAGGCGTTGCTCGACGTTGATCGCCGTGGCCTGGCTCTCGACGGCCACGCGCTCCGGGTTGCGCAGCAGGTTGCCGGCGAGCTGGGCCATGCGGCGGTCCAGCGTGGCCGTGAACAGCAGCGTCTGGCGCTCGGACTTGCAGGCCTTGGCGATGCGCTCGACGTCCTCGAGGAAGCCCATGTCGAGCATGCGGTCGGCCTCGTCGAGGATCAGCACCTCGACGGTGCTGAGGTCGATGCGCTGGCGCTCGATGTGGTCGATCAGGCGGCCGGGGGTCGCCACGACGACGTCCACCGGACGCGACAGCAGGCGCAGCTGCTCGCGGTAGGGCATGCCGCCGACCACGTCGATGATGTTCAGGCGCAGCGGCTTGGCGTACTTGCGAGCGGCCTGTGTCACCTGGCTGGCGAGTTCGCGCGTCGGGGCCAGCACGAGGATGCGCGGGGCAGCGATGCCCAGGCGTGGCAGGTCGGCGATGCGGGTCAGCGCCGGCAGCATGAAGGCCGCGGTCTTGCCGGTGCCGGTCTCGGCGGTGGCGAGGATGTCACGGCCGGTCAGCGCCGGCGGGATGGCCGCCGCCTGGACGGGCGTCGGGGTGGTGTAGCCCAGCTCGGCGAGGGCCTGGGCGACGTGGGCGTGAATACCGAGTTCGGCGAAAGTCTGTTCAGAAGACGACAAGGAGCAAAACCTTTCCACAGGCATGACGGCGCGAAGCGGACCGCGCCCCCGATTGGGGAGCGGTCTGGCGCCGGCGGATCTCGCCGGGAGGAGGTCGAAGAGGGAGAGGCGTCTTGCTGGGGAGCACGGCACGATGCCGCGTCAGAAACCTACCGCGTCTCGCTCAAGAGACGGACGAGCCTCCAGCGATCAAGGCCCCGAAGATAGGGTTTTGCGCCGCAACTTCCAAGGGTCTTCGCGACGCCGAAACGCCGCCGGACGCGGGTCAGCCATGCATGCGGAAAGGAGGGTTGACGATGGCGGGAGCGGCGGAAAATCAGGGGTTTGATCATCTGCGCGAGCGGTATCCGGTTGCGGGTGCGAGGGACGCTCGAGAGGGTCCGACGCCGTGGCAGGAGGCCGTCGGATGGGATGCCGCAGATGGCTTTAGTCACTTGTACGGAGTTATAGCGAGTTATAGGCACCCAACGAAAAAGGGACCGCCGAACGAACGGCGGTCCCTTTTTCAAAGCGGCGTCCTCCAACTCGCGTCAGGTCACGCGAGGCTGCCGTGGCAGTGCTTGAACTTTTCGCCCGAGCCGCAGGGGCACGGGGCGTTGCGCGGGGTGGCGGCCCATTCGGCCGGCATTTCGGCGCGGGCCGCCGGGGCGGAGGCGCGGACCATGCCGTCCGGCAGGGCGGCGCCCGCGGGCGGCAGGCCGGCGCCGGCCATCGCCAGGGCCGGGTCGTCGTGCCCCTCGTGCATTTCCGGCATCGGCCGGTCGTCGAAGGCCTCCGCGTCGCCGGCCATGCGGATCTCCACATGCATCAGCACGGCGGTGACCTGCTCGCGCAGCGCGTTCAGCATCGCGTCGAACAGCTCGAACGCCTCGCGCTTGTACTCGTTCAGCGGGTCCTTCTGCGCGTAGGCGCGCAGGTTGATGCCCTGGCGCAGATGGTCGAGCTGGAGGAGATGGTCCTTCCATTCCTGGTCCAGGATTTGGAGCAGGAGGCTCTTCTCCACGTGCCGCATCGTCTCGACGCCGTAGGCGGCTTCCTTCTCCGCGTATTTGGCGTCGGCGGCCTCGCGGACGCGCTCCTCGATCTCGGACTCGGCGATGCCCTCTTCCCGGCCCCAGTCCTTGACCGGGACGTCGAGCGCCAGCACGCGGCGCACCTCGGCGTCCAGACCCTCGATGTCCCAGGCCTCGGCGTAGCTGTTGGCCGGGATCGCGCGGGCGACCATCGCGGAGATCACCTGGTGGCGCATCTCCTGGATGGTCTCGGCGATGTCCGGCGCCTCCATGACCTCGCGGCGCTGCTCATAGACGACCTTGCGCTGGTCGTTCATGACGTTGTCATACTTCAGCAGGTTCTTGCGGATGTCGAAGTGGTGGGCCTCGACCTTCTGCTGAGCCTTTTCCAGCGCCTTGTTGATCCAGGGGTGGATGATCGCCTCCCCCTCCTTCAGGCCGAGGCGCTGGAGCATCGTGTCCATGCGCTGCGAGCCGAAGATGCGCATCAGGTCGTCTTCCAGCGACAGGAAGAACTTCGAGTTGCCGGGGTCGCCCTGGCGGCCGGATCGGCCGCGCAGCTGGTTGTCGATGCGGCGGCTCTCGTGCCGCTCGGTGCCGACGACGTAGAGGCCGCCGGCCTGCTTCACCAGTTCGCGCGCCTCGGCGACCTCGGCCTCGATCTGCTTGACCCGGGCGTCGCGCTCGGGGCCTTCCGGAAGGTCGGCCAGCTCCATGGCGATGCGCATCTGCACGTTGCCGCCGAGCTGGATGTCGGTGCCGCGGCCGGCCATGTTGGTGGCGACGGTCACGGCACCCGGCCGGCCGGCCTGGGCGATGATGTAGGCTTCCTGCTCGTGGTGGCGGGCGTTCAGCACGTTGTGCGGGATGCCGCGCTCGTCGAGCAGGCGGGAGAGCAGCTCCGACTTCTCGATGGAGGTCGTGCCGACCAGAACCGGCTGCATCCGCTTGCGGGCGTCCTCAATGAGGTCGATGATCGCGTGGTACTTCTCGGTCGCGGTCCGGTAGACCTCGTCGTCCTGGTCCTTGCGCTGGACCTGGACGTTGGTCGGGATGTCCACGACCTCCAGCCCGTAGATCTCCGCGAACTCCGCCGCCTCGGTCATGGCCGTGCCGGTCATGCCCGCCAGCTTCGGGTACATGCGGAAATAGTTCTGGAAGGTGATGGAGGCCAGCGTCTGGTTCTCGCGCTGGATGGTGACGCCTTCCTTGGCCTCGAGCGCCTGGTGCAGGCCTTCGGAATAACGCCGGCCCTCCATCATGCGGCCGGTGAACTCGTCGATGATGACGACCTTGTCGTCCTTGACGATGTAGTCCTTGTCACGCTGGAACAGCGTGTGGGCGCGCAGCGCCTGCTGTGCGTGGTGGACCAGCGCCACGTTCTGGATGTCGTAGAGCCCGCCCGACTTCAGCAGCCCGGCCTCGGCCAGCAGCTGCTCCATATGCTCCTGGCCGGTCTCGGAGAAGCTGACGGCGCGGTGCTTCTCGTCCTTCTCGTAATCCTCCGGCACCAGCATCGGGATCAGCCGGTTGACCGCCGTGTACATCTCCGAGCTGTCGGTCGAGGGGCCGGAGATGATCAGCGGCGTGCGCGCCTCGTCGATCAGGATCGAGTCCACCTCGTCGACGATGGCGTAGCTGAAGGGCCGCTGGACCATGTCCTCCAGCCGGAACTTCATGTTGTCGCGCAGATAGTCGAAGCCGAACTCGTTGTTCGTGCCGTAGGTCACGTCCGCGTGGTAGGCCATGCGGCGCTCGAAATCGTCCAGCCCGTGGATGATGCAGCCGGTGGACAGGCCGAGGAAGCCGTAGAGCCGGCCCATCATGTCGCTGTCGCGCTTGGCGAGATAGTCGTTCACCGTGACGACGTGGACGCCCTTGCCCTCCAGCGCGTTCAGATAGACGGCGAGCGTCGCCACCAGCGTCTTGCCCTCGCCCGTGCGCATCTCGGTGATGCGGCCCTGGTGCAGCACCATGCCGCCCATCAGCTGCACGTCGAAGTGGCGCTGCCCGAGCACGCGCTTGCCGGCCTCGCGCACCGTGGCGAAGGCTTCCGGCAGCAGCGAGTCCAGCGTTTCGCCCTTCGCGAGTCGGCTCCGGAACTCGTCGGTGCGCGCGCGCAGCTGCTCGTCGGTCAGCCGGGCGACCTCGGGCTCCAGCGCGTTGATCCGCTGGACGTTCTTTTGCAGCGCCTTGACGGTGCGGGTGTTGGCGGTGCCGAAAATCTTGCGGGCGAGCGCACCGAACATGGAAACCTCGGAAGCATGGAGCGTGGCGAAAGGCCGGCCTTGGACCGGTTTCACATAGGCCCATGCCCGGTTTCTGTCAATGAATGGCACCCCTGCCGGGGGCTGTCCCACGGATTCGACAGCCTTCCCGCCGGCAAGGGCGGCCGGCCACGATCCGGCCCGGATCCCGCCGCGATGCCGCCCAACTCCCGGCGCATCCCCTTGGGCCGGTTGTGAATCGCGCGCCGGACCGCTTGCCCCCCGCGCCGAACCCATGCTTAATCCCCGCCCGGACTTATGGGCACGGGGCAGCGGACGATGGCCCCGAGGCGGCCGTCCGCACTACAGACATCCTCGGGAAGGAAACTTCGTCATGGTGAACCGCATCTTCCGCACCGCCCTGCTCTCGATGGCCGCCTGTGGCCTCGCGCTGGCGGCCCACGCCCAGACGCCGGCGCCGGCCGCGCCTGCCACCACCCAGGCCCCAGCTCAGGCCCCAGCTCAGGCCAATGCCGCGGCCCCGGCCGGCGACCCCGTCGTCGCCCGCGTCAACGGCAAGGAGATCCGCCGTTCCGAGGTCATGAGCACGGTCGCGCAGCTGCCGCCGCAGGTCCAGCAGATGCCGCTGGAGATGATCTACCCCGCCCTGCTCGACCAGATCGTCAGCGGCAAGCTCGTCTCCGAGGCCGGCTACAAGGCCAAGCTCGACGAGAGCGCCGCCGTCCGGGAAGAGCTGAAGCGCGCCGAGGAGCGCGCCGTGCAGCGCGCCTACATCCAGCAGGAAGTCGCCAAGCGCATGACGCCGGACCAGCTCGACAAGGCCTACAAGGCCTATCTCGAGCAGAACCCGGCGCAGGAAGAGGTGAAGGCCAGCCACATCCTCGTCGCCGACGAGGCCGCGGCCAAGCAGATCATCGCCGACCTGAAGAAGGGCGGCGACTTCGCCAAGATCGCCAAGGAGAAGTCCCAGGACAAGGCCGCGGCCGAGCAGGGCGGCGACCTCGGCTACTTCACCAAGGACGCGATGGTCGAGCCCTTCGCGAACGCCGCCTTCGCCATGAAGAAGGGCGAGGTCAGCGAGACGCCGGTGCAGACCCAGTTCGGCTGGCACGTCATCAAGGTCGAGGACAAGCGCACCCAGCCGCAGCCGACCCTGGAGGAGGTGAAGCCGCAGCTGGAGCAGGACCTGTCGCGCGACCTCATCACCGCCCTGGTGGACGAGCTGCGCAGCGGCGCCAAGGTCGAGACCTTCCAGCTCGACGGCTCGCCGATGCCGGCGGAGCCCGCCGCCGCCCCGGCGACCGGCGGCCCGGCCCCGGCTCCGGCCACCGGCGCCGCTCCCGCCAAGCCGTAAAGGCCGCGCTTCCGGCCCTCCGGCCCGGATTTCCGGGACCGGGGGGCCGGCGTTCATTATTTTCATGATCCCCGCACAGCCGTCCCCACCAGCCACACGGATCAGCGCTCCCATGGCCAAGACCGCTTCCCCCCTGGCCCCCGCCGCCTTCCCGACGCTCCCGCCGGTGGCGGGCGTGCGCATCGCCACCGCCAACAGCGGCATCCGCTACAAGGGACGCGACGACCTGCTGCTCGCCGTGCTCGACCCAGGGACCAGCGTGGCCGGCGTGCTGACGCGCTCGCTGACCTGCTCGGCGCCGGTGGTCTGGTGCCGCGACAGCCTGCCCCGCGGCTCGGCCCGCGCGCTGGTGGTCAACGCCGGCAACGCCAACGCCTTCACCGGCAAGGCGGGCGACGCGACCGTGCAGGCGACGCTGAAGGCCGCGGCGGAGATCGCGGGCTGCGACCTGGACGAGGTCTATGTGGCCTCCACCGGCGTGATCGGCATCCCGCTCGCCCCCGACGCCATAGCAAAGGTGCTGCCCGGCATGGCGGCGGGTCTGGCGACGGACTCCGCCTCGCTGGAGGCCGGCGCCCGCGCCATCATGACCACGGACACCTTCCCCAAGGGCTCGACCCGCACCGTTTCGGTCGGCGGCACGAGCGTGACGATCAGCGGCTTCGCCAAGGGCTCCGGCATGATCGCGCCGGACATGGCGACGATGCTGGGCTTCCTCTTCACCGACGCAGCCATCGCGGCGCCGGTACTCCAGTCCATGCTGTCGGAGTTCACGGAGCGCAGCTTCAACGCCATCACGGTGGACGGCGACACCTCGACCAGCGACACGCTGCTGCTCTTCGCCACGGGCAAGGCCGGCAACGCCCCCGTCTCCAGCGCCGACGCGCCGGAACTGGCGGAGTTCCGCCGGGCGCTGGAGGAGGTGATGCTCGACCTCGCGCTCCAGATCGTGCGCGACGGCGAGGGGGCGACCAAGTTCGTCGCCATCACGCTGGAGGGTGCGGAGCATGACGCCGCCGCCAAGCGCATCGCGCTGACCGTCGCCAACTCGCCGCTGGTCAAGACCGCCATCGCCGGCGAGGACGCCAACTGGGGCCGCATCGTCGCCGCTATCGGGCGCGCCGGCGAACGCGCCGACCGCGACCTGATCAAGATCACCATCGGCGGCACGCTGATCTGCGCCGAGGGCATGGAGGTTCCGGGCTACGACGAGGCGCCGGTCGCCGCCCACATGAAGGGCCAGGAGATCGACGTCCACATCGACCTCGGCATCGGAACGGGCAAGGCGAAGGTCTGGACCTGCGACTTGACCCACGGCTACATCGACATCAACGGCAGCTACCGGAGCTGATGCGCCATGTCCTGCTTCGACCCGAACTCCACCCCGGCGCCGGGGTCACTGCCGGTGGTTCTGGTCGTCGCGGTGGCTCTGGTGGACCCGGACGGGCGGGTGCTGCTGGCCCAGCGCCCGCCCGGCAAGTCGCTGGCCGGACTGTGGGAGTTCCCCGGCGGCAAGGTCGATCCCGGCGAGACGCCGGAGGCGGCGCTGGTGCGCGAGCTGCGGGAGGAGCTGGGCATCGACACGGCGGCGAGCTGCCTCGCCCCCTTTACCTTCGCCTCCCACAGCTATGAGACGTTCCACCTGCTGATGCCGCTCTACGTCTGCCGGGTCTGGCAGGGCACGGTGACGGGGCGGGAGGGGCAGCAGCTCGCCTGGGTCTACCCGAACCGCATGGGCGACTACCCCATGCCGCCCGCCGACCTGCCGCTCGTGGCGATGCTGCGCGACCTGCTGTAGGGCGAGATCGCCTTACGCCGATTGAATGCCATCGCAGGCATTTGCAAAGGCCCTGGTTCGCGATATCTTATCGGAGGTAGCCGGCGGTTGCTCGCAACACCCGCCGGCCGCTCCCGGTGTTTAGCATTGGATCAGGCGGATCTCGATCCGCCATTTCCGCCACTGGAGCACCAGGAAGAAGGGCATTTTCTGCATGCCTCTTTCCTCCTTCGAAACGGCGGATGGCCCATCCATCCGCCGTTTTCACTTTACACACGCCCGGATGCATTCATCACCCTTTTCTCGCGCGGGGCGCGATGGGCCACTCTTGTCCTTTTGCGCGACCGGTTTGCGTCTTCACGGATGGGGCATTCTGTGCCACATCATAGGCGTCCCATCATAGGCATTGAGTAGGACGCTTCGGCACCGCCACCAGATTTAGAATCGCAAGGGCGTGGACTCTCTTTTTTCCATCTCATCGCAAGCGCCGGACCCGGCATTGGACGTGCTGCGTTCGGTGTTCGGCTATTCCGCCTTCCGCGGCCAGCAGGCGGAGATCATCGACCACGTCGTCCGCGGGGGCGACGCGCTGGTCCTGATGCCGACGGGCGGCGGGAAATCGCTGTGCTACCAGATCCCCGCGCTGGTGCGCGACGGGCTGGCCGTCGTCGTGTCGCCGCTGATCGCGCTGATGCGCGACCAGGTGACGGCCTTGCGCGAGGCCGGCGTGCGCGCGGCCTACCTCAACTCCTCGCTCGACCCGAACGAGGCGCGGGAGGTGGAGCGCGCGGTGGCGCGCGGCGAGCTGGACCTGCTCTACGTCGCGCCGGAGCGTCTGGTGACGCCGCGCTTCCTCGAGCTGCTGGACCGCACCGACCTGGCGCTCTTCGCGCTGGACGAGGCGCATTGCGTGTCGCAGTGGGGCCATGACTTCCGCCCGGAATATCTCCAGCTCTCGATCCTGCACGAGCGCCACCCGATGGTGCCGCGCATCGCGCTGACCGCGACCGCCGACGCCCAGACCCGCGCGGAGATCGCCGAGAAGCTGGGGCTGGGCGAGGCGCGCGTCTTCATCTCCAGCTTCGACCGGCCGAACATCACCTACCGGGTCGTGCCCAAGAAGACCGAGCGTCAGCAGCTGCTGGCCTTCCTGCGCGAGAACCACGCGGAGGACGCGGGCATCATCTACTGCATGTCGCGGGCGAAGGTGGAGGACGTGGCGGCCTGGCTGAACGCGCAGGGGCGCGAGGCCCTGCCCTACCACGCCGGCCTGCCCCCGGACGTGCGCGAGGCGAACCAGGACCTGTTCATCAAGGGCGAGGGCATCGTCATGGTGGCGACGGTCGCCTTCGGCATGGGCATCGACAAGCCCAACGTGCGTTTCGTCGCCCATCTCGACCCGCCCAAGAGCCTGGAGGCCTATTACCAGGAGACCGGCCGCGCCGGCCGCGACGGGCTCGCCGCCAACGCCTGGATGGCCTACGGCATGGCCGACGTGGTGTCCTTGCGCCAGATGCTGGAGCAGTCGGAGGCCGCCGACACGCACCGCCGGGTCGAGCGCGGCAAGCTGGAGGCGCTGCTGGGCTTCTGCGAGACGGCGACCTGCCGCCGCCAGGTGCTGCTGAACTATTTCGGCGAGCCCTTCCCCGAGCCCTGCGGCAACTGCGACACCTGCCTGGAGCCGGTGGAGTGCTGGGACGGCACGGTCGCCGCCCAGAAGGCCCTGTCGGCCGTCTACCGCACCGGCCAGCGCTACGGCGCCGGGCACCTGATCGACGTGCTGCTCGGCAACGCCACCGACAAGGTGGTCCAGCAGGCGCACGACAGCCTGAAGACCTTCGGCGTCGGCAAGGACCTCGCCAAGGCCGAGTGGCAGTCGGTCTACCGGCAGCTCGTCGCCGCCGGCTTCCTCACCGTGGACATCGAGGGCTTCGGCGGCTTCCGCCTGACGGATTCAGGGGTGGCCGTCATCAAGGGCCAGAAGCCGGTGAAGCTGCGCAAGGACCCGGTCCAGGAGCGCCGCCGCGGCGTCCACGACGCCCTGCGCCGCCATGTCTCGCGCGGCGGAAGCGCGCCCGGCGGAAGCGGCGGCGGCCTGTCCGCCGACGGCGTCTCCCGCTCCGGCGCGCGCGGCACGCTCAGCCCCGCCGACGACGCGCTGTGGCACGCGCTCAAGGACTGCCGCACCCGTCTGGCCCGCGAGCAGGGCGTGCCGCCCTACGTCATCTTCCACGACAGCACGCTGCTGGAAATGGTCGCCTCCCGCCCCCAGGACCGCGTCGGCTTCGGCCGCCTGCCGGGCGTCGGCGGCCGCAAGCTGGAACGCTACGCCGACGCCTTCCTGGAGGTGATCCGCGAGCAGGGATAGGCGCCGGGGGCTCGGCGGAGAAAGTGCGGACGGGACGAAAAAAGTCCCTTGCACCCCACCGCCCTCCCCGCTATGTTCCGCGCCACAACGACGCCGCAGTAGCTCAGGGGTAGAGCAACTGATTCGTAATCAGTAGGTCCGGGGTTCAATTCCCTGCTGCGGCACCATCGAATTCAAAGGCCCGACGCTTCAAGCGCCGGGCCTTTTCGCTTTCCGGCTTTCCTTTCAGCCGACCGAAAAGCAGCTGCCTGCACTTCAAGTTCTCCTCCCCATACCCCACTCCGGGAACCGCAGCCCCGCCGTCCGATTGATAGGACGCCGGCCAGCCGCCCGACCCGTTCCGCCGGCCGATGCAAGCCGGAGCGCGCCCCATGTCGACCCTTCTCGGCCACGACCCCGGCCTTGTCCTGCTGTCCTTCCTGATCGCGGTTCTGGCCTCCTTCACGGCGCTTGACCTCGCCAGCCGCGCGCGGGCGGCGCGGGTGCGGGAAGGGGCTTCCCGGTCGCTCTGGGCCTGGACCGCCGGGGCCGCTGCGGCCATGGGGGGCGGCATCTGGGCCATGCATTTCGTCGCCATGCTCGCCTTCGAGGCGGGCGTGCCGGTCGCCTACGATCTGCGGCTGACCGCCCTGTCCTTCGCCGCCGCGGTGGGAGCGACGGGTGTTGCCTTCGCGCTGATCTCCCGGCGCGGGGCGGGGCGGACGTTGGCCGGGGCGCTTCCGGCCGGGCTGGTGATGGGCGTCGGGGTGGCCGGCATGCATTACATCGGCATGGCGGCGATGCGCATGCCGGCGGATCCCTCCTACGCCGCCGCTCCGGTCGCGGCCTCCGTCCTCGTGGCGGTCGCGGCGGCGACGGCGGGGCTGTGGCTCTCGCAACGGCCGCATGGCGTCGGCCAGCAGCTGCTGGCGGCGGTCGTCATGGGGGTGGCCGTGGCCGGCATGCATTACACGGGCATGCTGGCCTTCACCCTGACGCCGCATGACGGGCCGGGCCATGGCGGACCGGGCCACGCCGCCGCGCAAGGCCTTGGCGGCCAGGTTCTCGCGATCGGCGTCACGGGTGCGGCCATGCTGATCCTGCTGCTGGCCCTCGTCGTCGCCTCGATCGACCGCAGGCGGGTGGAGGGAGCCCTGCGCGACGCCGAGGAGCGCTACCGCCTCGCGGCGCGGGCGACCAACGACGCCATCTGGGACTGGGACCTCAGGACGGACGAGATCCGCTGGAACGACGCCGTGCGGACCCTCTTCGGCTACCGCGCCGACGAGGTCGCGGCGGATGCCGGCTGGTGGAGGGAGCGCGTCCACCCCGACGAGCGGGAGCGGGTCGGCGCCGCCATCCGGGCGGCCATCCGGGGCGCGGAGTCGCACTGGTCGGACGAGTACCGGTTCCGCCGCGCGGACGGCAGCCACGCCGTGGTGCTGGACCGCGGCTTCCTGCTGCGGGACGGGGACGGGCGTCCCTTGCGCATGATCGGCGCCATGCAGGACATCACCGCGCGCAAGCGCTTCGAGGAGGATCTCGCCGCCGCGCGGGACGCGGCGGAGGCCGCGAACCGGGCCAAGAGCCAGTTCATCGCCAACATGAGCCATGAGCTGCGCACGCCGTTGAGCGCCGTCATCGGCTACAGCGAGATGCTGGAGGAGGAGGTCCAGGACCTCGGCGCCGGAACGATGCTCGACGATCTGCGGAAGATCGGCGCCAACGCCCGCCATCTCCTCTCCCTCATCAACGACGTCCTCGACATTTCCAAGATCGAGGCCGGCCGCATGGAGGTCCATGCCGAGGAGTTCGACGTCGAGGCGCTGCTCGGCGAGGCGGCCGAGGCCGTGCGGGCGCTCGCCGACCGCAAGGGCAACCGGCTGGAATTGCGCTTTGCGCCCGGTCTCGGGCGGATGCGCTCGGACCCGGTGAAGCTGCGGCAATGCCTTCTGAACCTGCTCGGCAACGCCGCCAAGTTCACCGAAGGGGGCCGGATCGTGCTGTCGGCCGAGCGGGTTCCGGCCGGCAGCGGCGGCTGGCTGGAGTTCCGGGTCGCCGACACCGGCATCGGCATGACCGAGGAGCAGACCGCCCGCCTGTTCCAGCGCTTCGTCCAGGCGGATTCCTCCGCGACGCGGCGCTTCGGCGGGACCGGGCTCGGCCTCGCCATCACCAAGGCCTTCTGCACCCTGCTGGGCGGCGACGTTTCGGTCCGGAGCAGCCCCGGCGAGGGCACCACCTTCACCATGCGGCTGCCCGCCGAGGTCGCGGCCGACCGGGCCAGGGTGCAGGAGAACGCCTGAGACGCCCCTTCCCGGACCGTCCGGGGAACCTCCCCCGCGCCAGCCCGTTTCACGGTTCCTTTTCCGCGACGGGCGCCTTGCTCGCCGACGAGGGGAGCGGCCCGGCATCCGGTCCTGCGCGCCGGGCGGCGGGCGGAACGAAAATCGACCATCCTGCCGTGCCTTCCTGCCCTTCGGCCTATTGATGCTAGGCACGCGTTTTTGGAAAAACACGCGCCGAGACATGGAAAGCGGCGGCGCACCAATGCCGCGGGCCGGGTTCCGGGCCCGGATGGACGGGAGTGACGGATGGCGGGCGACAGCGCAGGGAACACACCGGAGGCTCTGCCGCCGCTCGACATCCAGGGCAGCGGAACGGGCGACGGACCGGGGGGCGGCCAGAGCGCCGGCCGCCCGGCCGCGGGCGAGCATGAGGGGATGAGCTTTTCCCCACAGGGGGAGCTGGGCCTGCGCCACTGGCAGGAGAGCTACATCACCCGCCCCGGGCTGGACGACCGCGGCAACGTCTTCTTCGCCGCGGTCGAGATGACGCGCATGCCGATGACCGTCACCGACCCAAACCAGCCGGACAACCCCATCGTCTTCGCCAACCGCGCCTTCCTCGACCTCACCCTCTTCGACGAAAAGGAGGTTCTGGGCCGCAACTGCCGCTTCCTGCAGGGGGCGGAGACCGACCCCGACACGGTCGCGGAGGTCCGCGCCGCCGTCCGGCAGGAACGCGCCATCGCGGTGGAGATCCTGAACTACAAGAAGGACGGCACGCCCTTCTGGAACGCGCTGTTCATCGGGCCGATCTTCGACCAGGACGGCAGGATCCTCTATTTCTTCGCGTCGCAGATGGACGTGACCCGCCGCCGCGTGTCGGAGCAATCCTTCCGCCAGGCGCAGAAGATGGAGGCCATCGGCCAGCTCACCGCCGGCCTCGCGCACGACTTCAACAACCTCCTCCAGGTCGTCACCGGCAATCTGGAACTGGCGCTGGAGCGCACGGGCGAGGACCAGGAGCTGCGCCGCGCCCTGGAGCACGCCGACCGCGCGGCGCAGCAGGGCGCGCGGCTGACGCAGCAGCTCCTCTCCTTCGCGCGCAAGCAGCGGCTGGAGCCGCGCAGCGTCAATCTGAACACGCTGATCGTCGAGTTCAGCGAGATGCTGGTCCGCACGCTGGGCGAAGAGGTGGACCTGCGCCTCGATCTCAAACCGGGGCTGCCGGCCTGCACGCTGGACCCGGTCCATCTGGAGATGGCGCTGCTGAACGTGCTGATCAACGCGCGCGACGCCATGCCGGACGGTGGTCGGGTGACCGTCGCCACGGCGACGAAGACGCTCGACGCCAAGGCCGCCGCCCACCACCTGCCGCCCGGCCGCTACGCCGTTCTCTGCGTCCATGACGAGGGGACGGGCATGACCGCCGACGTGCTGCAGCGGGCCATCGAACCCTTCTTCACCACCAAGGGGCCGGGCACCGGCCTCGGGCTCGCCATGGTGCACGGCTTCGTCCAGCAGTCGCACGGCCGGCTGGAGATCGACAGCGCGCCGGGCAAGGGCACGACGGTGCGCATGTTCTTCCCCCTGGCCACCGAACGGGCCGTGCCGCCGCAGCCGATGGTCGCGCAACCGTCGCCGGACGCCGGCGGGGCAAAGGATGCGGGTGCCTCGGCGCGGACGATCCTCCTGGTGGAGGACAGCGACGACGTGCGCCACGTCGCCGAGGGCTACCTGCGCGGCCAGGGCTACCGCGTCCTGGCCGCCCGCAGCGGGGAGGAGGCGCTTGAGCTGCTGGAGCGTGCCGGCGGGATCGACCTGCTCTTCACCGACCTCGTCATGCCCGGCGGCATGAACGGGGTGGTGCTCGCCAAGCGCGTACGGGAGCGCCTGCCCGGCCTGCCGGTGCTGCTGACGACCGGCTACATGGACGATCTGGTCGCGGAGGGGGCCAGCGGCTCGGGCATGAGCGTGCTGAGCAAGCCCTACCGGCGCACCGAACTGGCCGACCGCGTCCGCACCGCCCTCCAGCCCGCCGAACGCACCCCGCCCGACCGGCCGGGCCGGCCCCGGAACGAGGGCTGAGCGGCGATGGCGCACATCCTGGTGGTGGACGACGAGGTGATGATCGCGATGCTGTTCCGCAGCGTGATCGAGGCGGAGGGCTACCGCGTCACCGTCGCCCATGACGGCATCGCGGCGCTCGAGGCCTTCGAGCGCGACCCGGCCGACGCCCTGGTCACCGACCTGACCATGCCGCGCATGGGCGGGCGCGACCTGCTGATCCGCCTGCGCGAACGCCACCCCGCGCTCCCCGCCATCGTCGTGACCGGCTACGCCGGAGCGGAAGACCTGAACGGCCGCCAGACGGCGGTCTTCAACAAGCCGGTCAGCCCCAAGCTGCTGCTGCAGCGGCTGGCGGAGCTGCTCGCCGACGCCGAGACGGTGCGGAACTTCTAGCCCCCCTCCCCCGGGTTGCCGCAACGCCCTCCCGCGCGTCCCCGCCCGGTCACATCCCTGCCCCTTGCGCCGGCCACGGCGACGCTTCAATAATCCGCCCTCCCGCGGCGGCCGGCTCCGGCACCCGTGGCCCCGAGAGATTTGAAGAGGTCCTTTCATGCGCGCCTTCGAAGGCCAGCATTCCGACAACGTCGCCATCAAGCGCACGCGCGAGCAGAAGCAGGCGCAGCTCGCGCAGCTCAAGGACCAGCTGGCGTCCCTGAAGTCGCACGCCGCCCCGGCCATCCGCGAGGCCATGGTCAAGCGCATCCGGGATCTGGAGGAGGAGCTGCGCAAGCCGGCCTCCGCCGATAGGCCGCGCGGGAATGGTCCCCGTGGTGATGGCCCCCGCGCCGACGGCCCCCGTGGCGGCGGGCCGCGTGGCGGCGGGCCGCGCGGCGAGTCCCGCGGCCCGCGGCGCGGCTGATCCGGCCATGGCGCACGCCAACGGCGCCCCGCGCGGGCTGGTCGACCGGCTGTTCGACCAGTTGTGGCTGATGATGATCATGCCGCCGCTCTTCTGGGCCGGCAACGCGGTCATCGGCCGCGCGGCGGCGGGCGTCGTCCCGCCGGTCGGGCTGGCTTTCTGGCGCTGGTTCGTCGGCGCGCTGATCGTGCTGCCCTTCGCCTGGCCGCACCTGCGCGCCGACGCCCGGACGCTCGCCGCCCGCTGGCGGATCGTGCTGGTGCTGGGGGCGCTGGGGATCGGCGTCTTCAACACCTTCCTCTATCTGGGGCTGCGCACCACCACGGCGATCAACGGCGTGATGATCCAGTCCGCCATGCCCGTGCTGATCGTGCTGATGAGCCTCGCCCTGTTCCGCGACCGGGTGACGGCCTTGCAGGGGCTGGGCATCCTGGTGTCGCTGGCGGGTGCGGCCACGCTGATCGCGCACGGCGATCCCGGCGTCCTGCTGCGGCTGGAGTTCAACGGCGGCGACCTCTGGATCTTCGTCGCGGTGGTCTGCTACGCCGCCTACACCGCCCTGCTGCGGCGCCGGCCCGCGGTCCATCCCCTGAGCTTCGTCGTCGCCACCTTCCTGGTAGGGGCGGCGCTGCTGCTGCCCTTCTACCTGTGGGAGACGGCGTCGGGCTTCCCCATGCCGCTCTCGCCCCAGGCGCTGGGCAGCATCGCCTACACGGCGGTCTGCGCCTCGATCCTGGCCTATCTCTGCTTCAACCGCGCGGTCGCGCTCGCCGGAGCGAACGTGGCCGGCCTGTCGATCCATCTGGTCCCGGTCTTCGGCAGCCTGCTCGCCATGCTGCTGCTGGGCGAGCAGCCGCACCTCTACCACGCCGTCGGCATCGCGCTGATCGCCGCGGGCATCGTGCTCGCCTCGCGGAAGAAGCCCGCCTGACGGCACATCTCCCGGCATTGTCGGGACAGGAACGGAAAAGGCCGGTCCCCGAAGGAACCGGCCTTTTTCTTTGCGCGGACGCCGGCGCCCGCCGGCTTACTGGTAGCCCAGCCTGTGCGGCAGCCAGAGCGACAGTTCCGGCACGAAGGTGACGAGCATCAGCGCCACGACCATCGCGCCGACCATCCACAGGGACCAGCGCACCGTGGCCTCCATCGGGATGTCGGCGACGCGCGAGGTCACCATCAGGTTCACGGCCATGGGCGGGGTGAACTGGCCGATGGCGAGGTTCATGGTCAGCATGACGCCGAACCACACCGGGTCCCAGTTGAACGCCTCCATGATCGGGGTCAGGAGCGGCAGCAGGATCAGCAGGATCGACACCGCGTCCAGCAGCATGCCCAGCCCGAGCAGCGCCACGTTCAGCAGCAGCAGGATGATCACCTCGTTGCCGGTCGCCTCCATGGCCGCCCTGGCGACCGCGTCGAAGGCGCCGAGCGTGCTGCCGGCCCAGGCGAAGACGCTGGACAGCGCGATGATCAGCAGCACCACCGCCGACATCTCCGCCGATTCGGCCAGCGCGTTGTACAGGCCGCGCCAGGTCAGCGCGCGGTAGACGAACAGCCCGACCATCAGCCCGTAGAAGACCGCGACCACCGCCGCCTCCGTGGGCGTGAAGGCGCCGGTGCGCAGGCCGCCCAGGATGATGAAGGGCGCCAGCAGGCCCCAGATCGCCCCCTTGAAGCTCTGCCAGAAGGGCGGGCGCGGCCCGGTGTCGGCCAGCCCGAAGCCGTGGCGGCGCGACAGCCAGATGGTCGGCGCCAGCAGCGACAGGCCGGCGATGATGCCGGGAACCAGGCCGGCGGCGAAGAGCGCCGGGATCGAGGCCGCGGGCACCAGCACGCTGTAGATGATGAAGGCGACCGAGGGCGGGATCAGGATGGCCGTGGCCGCCGCCGCCGCGATGACGCTGGCGGAGAAGGCCTTGGGGTAGCCGGCGCGCTGCATGCTGGGAATCATGACGGTGGCGACCGCCGCCGCGTCGGCCGGGCCGGAGCCCGAGATGCCGCCCATGACCATGCAGACGAGGATTGCCACCACCGCCAGCCCGCCGTTGCGGGCGCCGACGATGGAGGACGCGAAGGTCACGATCCGCGCGGCCACGCCGGCGCGCTCGAAGATCACGCCGGCGAGGATGAAGACGGGGATCGACAGCAGCGGGTACTTGGCGATGCCCGCATAGACGTTGGTCGGCAGCGACAGGATGCCGAGCTGCGCCTCCAGGATGGCGAGGGTGCCGGCCAGCCCCAGCGCCACCGCGAGCGGCGCGCCGACGACCAGCAGGGCCAGGAAGCCCAGGAACAGGGTCGGGATCGCCATCACGCGCGCCCCTTCCAGATCGCGCGCAGGCGCAGCAGGACGCGGACCATCATCACCACGAACAGCACCGGCATCCACACGGTGTAGAGCCATTGCGGGTTGCCGAGGCCGGGCGAGGTCTCCTCGAAACGCCACTGGTCGTAGGCGAGCCGGCCGCCGTACCAGACGAGAAAGCCGAACATGACGAAGGCGGCCGTCCAGGCCAGGAGGTCCGCCGCGCGCCGGGCGCCCGCCGGCAGCAGGCCGGTGAAGAAGGTGATGCGGATGTGCCGGTCCGCCGCCACCGCCGCCGAGGCGCCGAGCAGGGTCATCACCACCATGAGGAAGATCGAATATTCCTCGGTGAAGGCCAGCGACACGTCGGTCAGGTAGCGCACGACCACGTTGGCGAAGGTGATGAGGCAGAGCGCCGCCATGGCCAGGGCGGCCAGCGCGCGTTCGACCGTCTCCGGCCCGGCCGAGGATTCGGAGGCGACCTCCGGGCTCGTGCCCGGCAGGGGGGCGTGGGCGGGCTCCGCATGGGCCGCGTTCGGCGCCGCCGCCCCCGGCCGGGCCTGCGCCCCTTCGCCCATCAGGGCGGTGCTCGTGGCGTTGCTCATCGACTGTCTCTGCAGCTGTCTCTTTTTTTCTTCTGAAAAGCATATCCCCACCCCCTCCCCGGCAGGGGAAGGGGTGGGGAGGAGATGATTGGACTTACTTGCGGTTGGCGATGGACTCTTCGGCCGCCTTCACGAGGTCGGGGCCGACGGTCTTCGTCCACTTCTCATAGACGCCGCGCGTCGCGGCCTGGAAGGACTTCTGCTGCTCGGGCGTCAGCCGGACGATGGCGACGCCGTTGCCCTCGATCTCCTTCAGCAGGCTGTCGTCCTCGGCCGTGATGCCCTTGCGGGCGATCGCCACCTCCTCGGCCGCGGCCTGGAGTGCGGCGGCGCGGACGGCCTCCTGGTCCTCCTTGGACCAGCTGTTCCAGACCTGCTGGTTCACCACGAAGATCAGCGGGTCGGCGACGTAGCCCCAGAGCGTCAGGTGCTTCTGCTCCAGGCTGTGCAGCTTGGCGCCGACGAACACGCCGATCGGGTTCTCCTGCCCGTCCACCGCACCGGTGGACAGCGCCGGCTGGGCGTCGGCCCAGCTCATCTGGGTCGGGTTGGCGCCGAGTGCCGTGAAGGTGTCGAGGAACAGCGGCGAGCCGACAACGCGCAGCTTCATGCCCTTCATGTCGGCCGGCGTGACGATCGGGCGCTTGGAGTTGGAGACCTCGCGGAAGCCGTTCTCGCCCCAGGCCAGCGGCACCACGTCCTTGGTGGCGAGCAGGTCGAAGAGCTGCTTGCCGACGGGACCCTTGGTCAGGGCGTCGATGGCCTTGTGGTCCGGCATCAGGAACGGCAGGGCGAAGAGGTTCAGCTCCTTCACCTGCGGCGACCAGTTGATGGTCGAGCCGACCGCCATGTCGATGACGCCCTGGCGCAGTGCGGTGAATTCCTTGGTCTGGTCGCCGTTCACCAGGGCGGAGCCCGGATACATCTTCACATTGATGCGCCCGCCGGTCTTCTCCTTGACCAGCTCGGCCCAGCGCTCGCCGCCGATGCCCCAGGGCGTCGGCTTGCCGAGCACGGTGGAGAGCTTGTATTCGGCCTTGTAGTCGGCCGCGGCCGCGACGCCCGGCAGCACCAGAGCGGCCATGGCCAGACCCGCGAGCACCGCCTTGAACCTAGACATCATTTCTTTCCCCCGAGCACGCATAGTACGCAAGATAGAGGCTGGATGGTACAGATCCGCGCACGACTATTCCATGTTGAATTTGCTGGCCCAACGGTCCATCGCGGCAGGGCGGCCATGCGGGAAGGCGGAGACGGGTTGAAAATGGTTGGGTTGCAACGGTTCCGGCAGGGCGTCGCGGTGGCTGTGACAACGTGCCTTTTCCTGCCGGGATTGGCTCCGCCGGGACCGGGTTTCGCCCAGACCGCCGTCCCGCTCGGGCCGAATCCCAGCGAGTGCGAGATCCAGGCCGCACTGCTGGGTGCTGCCGGGCCGGGCTGCCCGCCGGTGACCCTGCGGCGCCCGCCCCCGGAGCCGCCGGCTCCCCCGGCACCGCCCGCGCCCCGGCCGGCCCAGGCCGCCAGGCCGGCCGGCGCCGCTCCGCCGGAGCCCGCGGCGGTCCCCGCACCCTCCCCTGCCCCGGTTCCGGTCCCTCCCCCCGCCCCGGTTCCGGCGGCGGCTCCCCCGGCCGCCCTCCCGCCCCGCCCGGCGGCGCCGGCGCTGAGGGCGAGCTTCCGCATCGGCTTCGCGCTGGACTCCGACCGCATCACGGCGGACTCGCGCGCCGTGCTCGACCGGGTGGGCGCGGTGATGGCCGCCCCCGGCGCCGAGGGCGTGCGCTTCCGGATCCTGGGCCACTCCGACGCGCGCGGCGGCGACGCGCACAACGACGACCTGTCCCGCCGCCGCGCCGAGGCCGTGGCCGCCTACCTCGTGGAGCGGCACGGCATCGCGCCGTCGCGGCTGGAGACGGCGGGCATGGGCTCGCGGGAGCCGCTGGATCCGGCCGACCCGCGCGCGGCGGCGAACCGGCGGGTCGAGATCGTCAATCTGGGGGAATAGCGTCCAGGTCGTCCCAGCCCCGGCTCGCCCAGGCGCCGTCCAGCAGCGCCACGAAGCGGGCGGCCGACGGCATGCCCGCGCAGCTGAGGATCGTCGGCGCGCAACGGCCGTCGCCGCGGGTCCACCACAGGCTCGCCCCTTCCGGCACCGGCCCGACCAGCCGCTCGACGACGGAGGCCGGCAGGGCGCGCCGCTCGACCTCCGGCCGGCCGAGGATCGCCATGCGGGCGGGCAGCGCGTCGAGGTCGGCGCCCTCCCGGCAGGCCGCGGCGGCCACGGACTCGGCACGGGCGAGCCAGCCGGCGCAGGTGACGGGAAGGGCGGCGAGGGCCACCGGGCCGGCGGAGGGGCTGCGCAGGGCGGCCGCCACCGTGAAGGGATAGAAGCGCCCGACCCGGTCGAGGCTCGGCATCAGCACGCCCACCAGCGGCGCGTCCCCGCACAGCCCCGCCGACAGGGCGAAGCGCCAGACCGGCGCCTCGGCGGCCGCCCGCTCCCAGCGCCCGCCGAGCTGCCGCGCGGCCTCGGCCAGCCCCTGCGACAGCCAGCCGTCCCAGGGGTCGAGGATGCCCCGCGGCAGCCCGTGGCCGACGAAGTCGCCGCGCGCCGGCACCTTGCCGTGATAGCCCACGGCGAGGGCAGCGCTCATGGCGTCCCGCCCCCGCCGCTCGACTCCGGGTCCTCCGGATTTCGGCCATCCGGCGTCTGGTTCAGCAGCTCGGCGACGCGCCCGGCCAGCCTCTCGTCCAGAGGCACCGGCGCGAAGCCGACCTCCAGCAAGGTGGCGAGATGCGCGCCCAGCGCGCGGTGGGCGGCCTCCAGTCCGGTGTCGGGCAGGATCTGCAGCCAGTCCTCGGCCATCCAGTCCGCCAGGAAGGTCCGGTCGACCGGCTCCCGCCCGCCGACCATGCGGTAGGCGCGCAGCGCGCTGCGGAGCTGGGCGGGCACGGCCCAGCCGGTGCGGAGCTGCTCCTCCAGCCGCAGGACGACGCGCGACAGCAGGATCGTGCGAAGGGCGCGGTGGTAGACCTCCGCCGCCGGCCGGGCGAGCCGCGCGCCCTGGTCGAGCCCGGCGGACAGGAAGAGCGGCCGCGCCCCGTCCCCGGCGGCCAGAGCGCGCAGCCCGTCCAGCGCCGGCAGCACGGCGGCGAAGTCGGTGTCCTCCACCCGCGTCAGGGAGCGCGGCGCGCTGTCCAGCGCCCGCAGCGCCTCCGTGACCTGGCCGATCCCGGCGGCGGCCTCCTCGAGCCGCGCCCGCTCCGCGCGCCAGGCGCCGAGCCAGGCGAGCGCCACGGCCAGCCCCGCCGCGACCGCCCCGCCCGCCGCCAGCATGCGCCGGCGGCGGCGGCGCCGCTCCAGCGCGCGGTCCTCCCCGGCGAGGTTGGCCTCGGGGAAGACCAGCTCGGGCAGCAGCCGTTCCAGGAAGTAGGTCGGGGCGGGATCCTCCGCCGTCCGGCCGGGCTGGGTCGCGCTGCTGAAATAGATGCCGCGCAGCAGCGGCGCCTCCTCCCCGGCCTCCGACCCGAAGACGGTGTCCACGAGGTCGGCGAGCGGCCCCTCCAACTCCGCGACGCGGAGCGGGAAGGCGAAGGTCTCGCTGCGCCGCCGGATGTCCGGCTCCTGGTGCAGCCGTTCCGGCAGCCGCTCGTCCAGCCGCCGCAGCAGGTCGGCGAAGCGGGCGCGGAAGGCGCCCGGCAGGCCGCGCGCGTCCTGTTCCGGCGGGAAGGTCAGGCCCCAGACCTGGGCGCGTTCCCTCCGGTCCAGCGTGTCGAAGAAGCTGTCGAACCCTTCCAGCAGGTCGGCCTTGGTCAGCATGAGATAGACCGGCACCCGCAGGCCGAGCCGGCCGCGCAGCTCCAGCAGCCGCTGGCGCAAGGTGATGGCGTGGTCGCGCCGTTCCGCGTCGCTCCAGCCCGTCAGGTCCGAGAGGCTGACCGTTGCGAGCACCCCGTTCACCGGCTGGCGCGGGCGGTGCGCCTTCAGCAGCTCCAGCAGCCCGGCCCAGACCCGGTTGTCCACCGGACGGCGGCTGTCCTGCGTGGTGTAGCGCCCGGCGGTGTCGATCAGAACGGCGTGGTCGGTGAACCACCAGTCGGCGTTGCGCGTGCCGCCCAGCCCGTGCAGGGGCTGGCCCAGCCCTCCCCCCGCCATTTGCCCGTGCCCCTGGCCCGCCGCCGGGGCGAGCGGCGCGCCGAGCCGCGCCCGGCTCAGCGCCGTGGTCTTGCCCGATCCCGGCGCGCCGATCACGAGGTACCAGGGGATCTGGTACAGGTAACGGCCGCCCAGCCGGGCGGAGAAGCGCAGGGTCTTCAGCCGGTCCAGCACGGCGTCGAGCCCGCCGCGCACGACGCCCAGCTCGTCCAGCGAGGCCTTCAGCTCCGGATCGCGGGACGCCGCAAGCGCCTCCACGAGACGGGCGTTGGCCGCGCGCTCACGGGCATCGATGCGGCGGTTCAGAAGGACCCAGGCGCCGAGCGCCGGCAGGGCGGGAACGGCGCGGGGCAGCGGGGCGTCCAGCCCGGCCACGGGGCCGAGAAGCCAGCCGGCCCCCGCCAGGGCCGCCGCCCCTAGGAAGGAGACGCCCCAGCGCCGGCGCGGCGACGCCGTCCGGGGGGCGGCCGGGCCGGACGGAGGCCGGCTGTTCGAAAGGTCGGCGGGCGGAATCGGTGATGCGGGCATGGCCGGCCTATCGCGGGTAGAGGCGGACATCGACGCGCGGCCCCCCGCCGACGGCGGGCGCGGGGCGGGCCTCGACGGTCAGCCGGCCGGCGCCGGCATGGCGCTCCAGCAGGAGACGGACCGATTCGGCGCGGGCGCGCGCCAGGGCCAGCCCGTCGCCGGCCCCGTCCGGCTCGGCGTAGCCGATGACCAGCAGGCGGCCGGGCTCCGCCGCCAGCGCCTGCCCGACCCGGTCCACGACGGCGCGGTGCCGCGCCCGCAGCGCGTCGCCGCCCGTGGCGAACATGCCGGGGCCGGAGACGCGGACGACCAGCGCCCCGTCGTCGGCCGCCAGCACCGCCACCGCGTCGCCGCGGATCTCCGGCGCCAGCGCGGCGGCGACGCGGGCGGCGAGCGCCGGACCGGCGCTGGCCGGCGGCGGATCGAAACGGGCGATCTCCACCGGCCGGGCGGGCAGCAGCCCGGCGATCCGCCGCTCCAGCTCCGCGCGGCTCCTGTCCAGGTCGGCGGACAGGCCGGCGTGGAGCAGCCCCGCCAGCAGGGCGACGGCCGCCGCCGCCGCCGCCCAGCCCGGGACGGTGAGCCCCAGCGGGCGGAACCGCTCGCGCACGCCGCGCCAGCCCGGCGACAGCGTCCGCGACCGCTCGCCGCGCATCCGGCGCAACACGCGGTACAGCTCGTCGCGCAGGTGCGACAGGTCGTGGGACCCGCGCGCGCGCAGGCGGTGGTTGCCCTCGAAGCCGAGGGACAGGCAGGCGTAGAACAGCTCCAGCTCGCGCCGGTGCAGGCGCGGGTCGCTCAGCATGCGGTCGAGGAAATCGAAGAAGCGCTGCGGCCCGCCGGCGCCGGGCTCCACCACCGAGAGCAGCCCTTCGCGGATCCAGGGGCAGCGCCCGCCCCAGGGCGTCGCGCGCAGCACGTCGTCCACCGTGGCGCAGAGGGCGAAGCGGCCGACCCGCACCTCGTCCGCCCCGATGCCGGCGCGGGTGGCCTCCTCCTCGAAGCGGGCGAGGTCCTCCAGCAGCGGTGCCCGTAGCGCGTCGGGATCCTCGTGGCTGAGCCGGTCGCGCAGCCGCGCCACCCGGTCGAGCAGCGGGGCCGCCGCCGTCAGCAGCGGGTTGAGGGAGCCGGCCAGCCGCGCCTCGAGGGCGGGCGCCCCGTCAGCGCCGGACGCCCTTTCATCGCCGAACGCGGAAGCAGCGCCGGACAGGGGCCGGCCCGGACGCAGCGGAGCCGCGCCCCCCTCCCCCGCTCCAGCCCCCATCCCCGCCCGGGTCAGGCTGTCCTCCGCCGCCATCGGCCCCGCCTCTCTCACCTTCCGCCCCTTGCCAGACGGATCGTCGCATAGGATGAAGACGGTATAGCAGCCCGGAGGCGCTTCCCGAAAGGCGCGGGAAGCGGAGGGCGGTCCGGCGGAGGAATGAGTGCGTGGAGATCCGGGAAGAACGGCGTGGCGGCGTCCTGGTCCTGGCGCCCGCCGGGCGGCTGGACAGCGGCACCGCCGCCCCGTTCCAGGCGGCCCTGCTGCGCGCCGTCACGCCCGGCCCGTCGAAGCTGGTTCTGGACCTCGGCGGCCTCACCCACATGGCGCCCGCCGCACTCCGCGCCCTGCTCGTCGCCGGGAAGGAGGCCAAGCCCGCCGGCAGCCGCATCCTGCTGGCCGCCCCGGCGCCCGCGCTGCGCGCCACCTTCGCCGGCAGCGGCCTCGCCGCCCTGTTCGAGATCCACCCGACGGTCGAGGACGCGCTGAAGGCCCTGGCCTGACGGCTCCCCGCCAACCGTTTGGCCCGCCGCTTGCTTTCCCGCCCGGCAACGCCGTCACGGGAAGGAGCGCTGAACGCCCATGGCCAAATTCGACCTCTACGTCGTCCGCCCGCCGGAAGGCCGGGCCACCGTGACCGCCATCCCCGAGGAAAAGACCCAGGAGTCCCTGGCCGCCCTGCGCAGCCTCAGCCGCTCCGGCTGCGTCGTGAAGCCCCTCGGCGACGTCCAGCTCTCCTTCATCCGGCGCTCCGAAGCGCAGATCAAGCTTGAGCTGGTCGTCCGCAACATGTTCGCCGCCTCCAGCTACAAGCCGCCGGTGTCCATCGTCTGGTGACGGCCGCGTGGTGAGGACGGCCCGGAACGGCCATTCCTGCCCGGCAGATTTTTCCCGCCAAGGCAAAGCTTGCCGGGCCGGGTTTGGAGTTTGGCGACGCCCGGCTGCGCGCCGATGCCTTTTGGAGATCGGCGACAGCCAATCCCGGCCCCTCACCCCGCGATGGCCCGCCGCACGGCCGGGCGCTCCTCGATGGGCGGGGGGGACGGCCTCAGGATGATTTCCTTGTCGGAGAGGTCCACCTTCGCCTCGGGGTAGGCGGACAGGGCGAGCTGGAGGTTGTCGAGGAACTTCGGGCGGAAATGGGCCAGCCGCTTGTAGCCGGCGCCGAACTGTTCGTAGGCCGACGCGATGCTGACGCGCATGGGGGCTTCCAGCACATGCAGCCGGTAGGCGAGCCAGACATAGAGGTCCAGCCCCAGCGAGTGCTGCGACAGGTGGCGAAGCGCGCTCTCGCGCACCGGCATGGGGTGGGCGTGCAGGGCGGAATAGAACTCCTCGCTCAGCACCACCGGCTCTTCGAACATGTCGGACTGGCGCCCGTCCACGTTGGCGATCTCCAGCCCTTTGACGAAATTGGTCTTTTCGAACTTGATGGTGCGCTTGCCCTTGGCCTCCCAGTCGAAGTTCAGGCCGCAGGCCTCGATGCGGCGGCACTGCTCGCGGATCGACTTGAAGGTCTGGCCGCCGACGCTGAGCCCCATGGTCTGGAGCCAGTTGTTCATGGAACGCCCGAGCCGGATCTCGCGGGATTCGGTCTTGATCGCCTGGCTCTGGATGTAGAACAGGATCATCCGCGCCCGCGCGCCGTAGGGCACGCCGTACTTCACGTTCTGGCGCTGCGGGCCGGTCGGCAGATAGCCGGGGGTGAGGGTCAGGCGCGCGCTGCCGTACCAGCGCTCCCAGATCTCGTCGGGGCCGAGGTCGCTGTGCGGCAGGCTGGTCATGCAGAAGCCGGTGAAGGTGTAGGAGGCGCTCTCCCGCTCCTCCGCCAGCATCTCGGCGACGATGTCCACCATGCGCCGTTCCTGCTTGGTCGCGACCATCTCCGCCGCGCGCTCCCGGCCATGCTGCACCACCAGTTCGACGATCTTCGACATGCCCTGCCCTCCGCCCCGTCACCGCATCCAACCATGGCCGCCAGGGTGGTCGGCGGGGGGTGCCCTGTCAATTTGGAGATCGGCGACGGAGCTATTTGAAACCCCTATTTGATTCTTTCTATTTGTATGGCCGCCAGTCTCCTGTGGACAAACCGAGTCGGACGGCGCTTTTCCGTGAAGTGCCCGTCGCCGATCTCCAAGGTGATTGTCGCCGATCTCCTGTTCGAACATTTGAATGGTGCCTCCGAATCGGCTTTTCGGCCCCGATCGTCGCCGTTCTCCAGGGGATGGATGGCCGTTCTTCTTGCGGATCGCCGAATCGGTTGGCCGGCTTTCCTGTGGCGCGGAGATGCCGCGATTCGGGGTTATGCGGCCTGTCGCCAATCTCCAAATCCGGAATCGGGAAGCGACTCACGAGTCGTTTCCACAAGCTGATGCGACTCGACCCGAATCGGAGATACTAGATGTAGAAGCTGACAGCCGAGTCGGCGGGGCGCCGTCGCCGATCTCCAAATGCCGGAACGCCCCACGCGGGGGTGTCGCCGATCTCCAAACCGGCACCGGAAGGCCGGCGCTGTCGCCGATCTCCAAATGCGGATGCGGATGCTTCCCCCTCGCCCAGGGTGATTTTCACACGGCACCTGTCCGTCATCCCTGCGCAAGCGCTAGGGGGCTACATACCTCGCATAACGCTAACACGCTGATGAGTAGGTGTTTTTTCGTCATCCCCGCGAAAGCGGGGATCCAGATGTTCGCACAACGGACGCCATGGAAGAGTCCTGGCCCCCCGCTTTCGCGGGGGTGACGGTTCAGTGATGGGCTCGGATGTTGTTGCTGCTACGAAATGGACTTTCCAGCGGCCGCCCCCGTCGCCGATCTCCAAATCCGGGAGGCCGCTTTTGGAGATCGGCGACAGCCGGGCCCTCAGCCTTCCATGGCCTTGCGGACGGCCTGTTCGATGCTGGTCATGCTGTAGGGCTTGGGCAGGATCACCGCACCCTCCCCGCCCTGCCCGGCCAGGGCGGAATCGCCGTAGCCCGAGGCGAAGATCACGCGGAGCGCGGGGTGAAGGCGGCGGGCGTCCTTGGCCAGCTCGACGCCGGAGCGGCCGGGCAGGCTGACATCGGTGAAGAGGAGGTCGAAGCCCCCGGCCTCCAGCTCCCGCAGCGCCTCCTCGGCGTCGGAGGCGGCCGTCACGGCATGGCCGAGTTCCTGAAGCATCTCCGCCGTCGAGAACTGGATGATCATGTCGTCTTCGACGAACAGGACGCGCAGGGCGCTGCCGGCGCCGTCGGTGGTCGGTGTCGTCATGATGCGGGCGATCTGTCCTTGAGTGCGGTCGGGACACCGCGGTCCGGTCTGGCGGCCCCCAGGATGGAGGATGGCCTTTCCGGTGTAGCCGGAGGCGGCGGGCGCGGCAAGCGCCGGAACGGCCTTCCGGCCCGACTGCGGCGTCACGCCACCGCCAGCGGAAGGACCGTCGCCTTCAGGGCGCGCGCGAGATCGCCGGGGGCGATGGCGATCTGCAGGCCGCGCCGCCCGCCGTTGACGACGATCTCCGCCCGGCCCTCGGCGCTGGCGTCGAGGAAGACGGGGAGCTGCTTGCGCTGGCCGAGCGGGCTGATGCCGCCGACGCTGTAGCCGGTCGTCCGCTCCGCCAGGGCGGGGTCGGCGAGATCGGCCTTCTTGGCCCGGGCGGCGGCAGCGATGGCCTTGAGGTCGAGCTTGGCCGCGACGGGGATGACGGCGCAGGCCAGCGCCTTCGGCTCGAGCTGGACGATCAGCGTCTTGTAGACCACCGCGGGATCGAGCCCGAGCGACTGGGCGGCGTGCAGACCGATGGCGTCGGCGGACGGGTCGTATTCGTATTCCATCAGACGGAAATCCAGCCCCGCCGCCTTCGCCGCGTTGACCGCCGGTGTGCCCTTCGCCGCCATGACGCCCCGCCCCGTTTCCATCCCTTTTGCCGGGAATCCTAGCAGAGGCCGGCCGCCGCGCGGAAGGGCCGGCCACCACTTTCGGCGTCACATTTCCGCCCAATTTGCTCCCGGCCTCATGCGAACGCGCCTTGGACAGGATGGCCCCCGATCATGATCCTTGCCGACGCCGAGCCACCCCCTTCCCGCCCCCTTCAGAGAGAGCCATGGCCGTCCGCACGCTGCTCATCGTTGACGACGATCCGGCGCTGGGCCGGCTGGTGCAGGAGGCCCTGCCCATCTGCCGCGTCCTGTCCGCCGGGGCGGAGGGCGGCGTGATGGAGGCCCTGCGCCGGCACCGCCCGGCGGTGGTGGCGCTGCCGGTGAAGGACGGCCCGGCGGACGGGAACGGGACGGCCGCCGGGCTTTCCACCGCCGCCAGCCTGATCGGCGGCGTCCTGGACGGCGTTCCGAGCGGCGCCGTGGAGGGCGCCACCAACGGCGCCGTGGACGGTAGCGCCGGCGGCACGGGAACCGGCGACGGGACCGGGCCGGACGGGAGCGGCGGGCTGTCGGCCCTGACCCGCATCCTGGCGGAGGCGCCCTCGACCAAGGTGATCGCCCTGGCGCCGGAGGGAAAACGCCAACTCGCGGTGCGGGCGGTGGCGCGCGGGGCGCATGAGGTGTGCCGGCTGCCGCTCGACCCGGGCGAGTTCAGCCAGGTGGTCGAGCGGGCCTTCTACCGGTCGGAACTGGAGCGGGAGGGGCGCCGGCTCGGCCCCGGCGACGCGCCCCCGACCCTGCGCGTGCTGCGCGACGAGGCGGAACGGCGCGCCCTGCTGGACGCGATGGCGCGCTCCGGCGGCAACCTGTCGGCCACCGCGCGGATGCTCGGCGTCAGCCGGCCGACGCTCTACAGCCTGTTGCGCCAGCACGGGGTGCGGGCGGAGTAGGCCGCTTCGAAGGGCTCACTCCATCCCGCGCGAGGCGGGATTGCCGATCATGGTCAGGAACTCGCGCCGGGTCGAGGGGTCGGACCGGAAGGCGCCGAGCATGCGGCTGGTCACCATGCTGACGCCCGTGTGGTGGACGCCGCGGGTTGTCATGCACTGGTGCGAGGCCTCGATCACCACGGCGACGCCCTCCGGCTGGAGGATCTCGTCGATGGTGTTGGCGATCTGCGCCGTCATCTTCTCCTGGATCTGGAGCCGCTTGCCGTAGGCCTCGACCAGGCGGGCGAGCTTGGAGATGCCGACGACGCGGCGGCGCGGCAGGTAGGCGACATGCGCCTTGCCGACGATCGGCACCATGTGGTGCTCGCAGTAGGACTCCACGCGGATGTCGCGCAGCACGACCATCTCGTCATAGCCCTCGATCTCCTCGAAGGTGCGCTTCAGGATCTCGGTGGGATCGACGGCGTAGCCGGCGAAGAACTCCTCGTAGGAGCGGACGACGCGGTCCGGGGTGCCGAGCAGGCCCTCGCGCAGGGGATCGTCGCCGGCCCAGCGGATCAGCGTCCGCACCGCCTCTTCGGCTTCCGCGCGGGTGGGGCGCGGGAGCGGGGAATGGCCGGGGCCGCGGACGATGTTGTCGGCGAGCGGGTGCTTGGGAGCCGTCACGGGAACAGAACCTTTCCTAACCGAACGGCCCGCCGCCCCGGAGCCCTCGCGCGCCGGGACGATCAAGGCCGATGAAAACTGCGGGCTTTCCGGCGGAGCCCGGCGCACGCGCCGCCCCCGATCCTCCCTCGCCCAGTTGGCGACAGCTTTACCACTTTCAAGACGGCGGTCCAAAGGAATGAGTCGGCGCGGCGGGACCGCGATGGCGCGGGCGCCGCCCCTCTCCTTTCCGGCCGGGTGTCCCGGTCCGGGGACGCTCAGTTCAATTGCCGGGGCTGGTGCGGGCTGTCCAGGGAGAAGGCGGGGATGACGACGTCGAAGGTCTCCCCGTTCTCCGCCTCCATCTGATAGCTGCCGGCCATGATGCCCGACGGGGTGGGGAGCGGGGTGCCGCTGGTGTATTCGAAGCTGGCGCCCGGCTCCAGCACCGGCTGTTCGCCGACCACGCCGGGGCCGCGGACCTCCTGCACGCGGCCGAGCGCGTCGGTGATGCGCCAGTGTCGGGTGCGGAGCTGGACCGTCGTCTCCCCCTCATTCTCGAGCCGGACATGGTAGGCCCACACGAAGTGGTTGTCGGCCGGCGCCGACTGCTCTTCCAGATAGACCGGGTTGACGGTGACGCGGATGGAACGGGTGGTCTGCGTGTACATGATGGCTCTCCCGAGGGCAGAGAATAGGTGCGCCATCCGCCCCCGTCCAGGGCCGCCGTGGGGTGATCCCACGCTGCGGGAGGGGTGCCGCGGCGTCCGGCCCCCATCCCGGTCCTATGCGCGATGGGCGGGCCAGTGATGATTCCTGGGTAACCGCCCCCACTCTCTTGCGGTGGGGCGGGTGCGATGATATATGCGTTCCCGTCCGAAACGGCCGATGAGCCCACCCCATGTCCCGTCCGCAATCCTTGCGTCTCCGACGACGGAGCCAGGCGCCGCATTTCGCGCGCGCGGCCGTCCTTGGATCGCTTGCGGGCGCCATGGTTTTCCTCCGGGTCTGATCCCGGGCAAGGGGATCCACGGCGGCGGCGGCGGTCCGCCCCCTCTGATACCTCTTTCACGGAAAGACCTCGGCCCCATGATCATCACCCTGGAAGAGACGCGGCACGCCCAGCCCATCGAGGCTCTGCTCGACCGCGCCTTCGGCCCCGACCGTTTCAAGAAGACCGCCTACAAGCTGCGCGAGGGCATCGCCCCCCTGCCCGAGCTGGGCTTCGTCGCCATCGAGCACGACGAGCACGGCAACGAGGTTCTGGAGGGCACGATCCGCTACTGGCCCGTGGAGGTCGGCGGCAATCCTTCGCTGCTGCTCGGCCCCATCGCGGTGTCGGAGCGGCTCCAGGGCGCTGGCCTCGGCAGCAAGCTGATCCGCATGAGCCTGAACAAGGCCGCCGCCATGGGCCACCGGTCGGTGATCCTGGTCGGCGACGCGCCCTACTACGCGCGCTTCGGCTTCTCGCGGTCGCTGACGCTGGACATGCAGCTGCCCGGCCCGGTGGACCTCGACCGTTTCCTGGGCCTGGAGCTGGTCCCCGGTGCGCTCGCCGGGGTCTCGGGCATGGTCACCGCCCCCGCGGCGGCCCCGTCCGCCGCCCTGGCCGTCGTCCCGCCCCTGTCCCTCTCCTCCCCCCTGATGGCCGTCGGCGAGCTGCCGCAGCCGGCCCTCTGGTTCGCCCGGACGGCCTGACCGTCCGGCAGGCTCCGCGCGGGGGTCCTCCCCATCGGAGCAGCCCCCAACGGAACGCTTGCGCCGGGCGTGAGCGTCGCCTATAAACAGGGGCGTCGCGGGTGTAGCTCAATGGTAGAGCAGAAGCTTCCCAAGCTTACGACGAGGGTTCGATTCCCTTCACCCGCTCCAACGATCTCAGACGGCCAGGGCGCCTTGCATCCAACCGGAATGCATGGCGCTCTAATTTTTTGTCCATCGAGCCGCTTCACGCTTCAGGCCGTTCCGGCTTTTCATGATCATTCCTGCCCCAGGATCAGCTCTCGCACGGCTCGGCAAGCCAAGCCGCGAGGCGGCGGCGTAGCCGGCCCAGGCGTTCGGCGTCGATCTCGCCGATACGGCCGACCAGCAAGGCCCCATCGACCACCGCCAGCCGGCTCAGCCGCACCACGCTGGCGGCCTTGAGACCGCTTCGGGCGAAATCGGCGTCCTCCGGGGCGATGATCTCGTCGAGGTTCGGTTCAGCTTGCCGAAGCTGCGATGAAACCATGCAGACAAGCCAATCGTCGAAACGCGCGGACGCCGGACGCAGCAGCAGGACCGGGCGCAGCTTGCCGCCGCTCAGGTCGGTGTAGGGAAAAGGGACGAGGCCGATCTGCCCGGCCCGCTTCACTGCCAGCTTTCCCGCAGATCGTCGTGGCTGTAGACGACGGGATCCTCGTCCAAACCCCGCAATGCTTGGCCCAAGCCGAAGGTGCCGAACTCGGCGTCTTCCCAGTCCTCCGTGTCGCGCCTGTCGGCCATGCCGGGAGAGGCGAAACGGCTGGTGAGGAACTCGACGAAATCGAAGACCTCGGCGCGTTTGTCCTCGGGCAACGCCTGAAGCTTCTTGATCAGTTCGGCATACCCCATGGCCGCTCTCCATCCTTTGATCGCCGAGGCCCCTGGTCTCAGTGTACCAGCGCCATGACAACCGCGTAACACCCTGTCGGTGCCGTCCTCCAGCAGGCCTTCCTGACATGGCTGCGCTCTGGTTCGGCGTCCTTCACCATCCAGATAGCTTGCCCGGTACCGTCGAGGAGGCTGTCGAGCGGCATGGCTGGCGGCAGCGGTCTTCGTCGGCGATTCCGCCCCAGGCTTTCACCCCACCGGCAGCGTCAACTCGCCCGCCAAGATCGGTCCCCATCAGCCGCTTCCCTGGACGGAGGCGGTGACTCGTCTTCCGGTGGATATCGGTATTCCGTTGCCCAGGACGTGAACGGGCGGCAGCGGTCGAGATCAGCGGCCAGCGCGGGATACAGTGGGGCAGCGATGCTCGCCAGTTCATCGAGGTCATGAATTTTGCGAAAGCCGACACCGGCGGCGACCAGCAATCCTTCCATGGTCTTTTCCGCTGTCTGCTGACAGTGATAGGCCGCGATCCCCGGTGAGGGCGGGTCCATGGAGAGGCAAGCCCTGGCCACCCACAAGTCGTCCGCCGCGACGGCCCACCACCGACGCGCCTCGACCAGCCTCTGCGCCCGATCAATGGCGCTCATAGACGACGACGCCTTCCTGGTCGGCCGTATGGGAGAGCGATCCGACAAGGCCGCGCTTGCGCTCGAACACCGACTCGCGGCAGGTGACGATGTCCACCGCCCGGTGAAAGCTTCTGCGCGCCTCGTACTTGCCGCGCCAATCGAGCCGTTCGGGCGGCGTGTCGTCGTCCACCACGACGAAAAGGTCGAAGTCGCTGTCGCCGCCGGCCTCTTCGCGCGCCTGAGAACCGAAGAGGATCACCTTGCGCGGCCGATAATAGGCAACGACCGGACCCAACAGATCGTCCGGCACGATGTGTCCAGAAGCTTGGCCCTTCATGATGATTGCCGCCTGTTGCCCATCCTCCGACAAAGCCCATCGTCGCCTGTTTCGTGCATCACGCCAACAGCCGATGGAGCTTTACAGGAGCAACGGATCGACCGGCACCGTCAGCTCCCCCGCCAGATCGGTCCCCATCAGCCGCTTCACCTCCTCCGGCGCCAGTCCCCGGCTGAACAGCGCCACGAGCTTCGCGAAGGACGCCGCGGGCGTCATGTCCTGGGCGCCGACGGTGCCGGCGCGCGCGAGGCCGGTGGCGTAGGCGCCGCTGTCCACGGCGCCGGTCAGGGCCTGCGTGTTGTCCATCAGCACGATGCCCCGCGCGTCCGCCCGGGACAGCACCTCCAGGAAGTCCGCGCCGGACGGGCCGTTGCCGGCGCCGTAGGCCTGGATCACCACCCCGGCGACCGGCGGCTGGGTGCCGGCGAGCATCGCCTCCACCGTGCCGGGCCGGATGCCCGGATAGAGCGTCAGCAGCACGACCGAGAAGCCCTCGGCCGCCCGCGCCTGTTCGGCCAGCCGGGCGCGCAGGGCCTGGAGGTTCGCCGGCACCGACAGCGACACCGAGGGATCGGGGGCCGGCCGCACCAGCGCCCGGTTGACCGTGACGCCGATCCCGACCGTGGCGAGGTTCGGCAGGTTCGGCGAGGCGAAGGCCGCGAACTGGTTCGTGCTGACCTTCACCGCCCGGTTCCCGCGCATCAGCCGGCTGTCGAAATACACGCAGCATTCCGGGATGGCCTGCGTCCCCGCCAGCAGGATGGCCCCGGTCAGGTTGGCGAGCGCGTCGTTCGGCGTCACCGACAGGGGCACCTGCGACCCGGTGACGATCACCGGCTTGGACAGGCCCGGCAGCAGGAAGGACAGGGCCGAGGCCGTGTAGCCCATCGTGTCGGTGCCGTGCAGCACGACGAAGCCGTCATAGTCCGCGTAATGCTCCAGCAGCCGGCCCGCGATGGCGAACCAGTCCGGCGGCCCCATGTCGGAGCTGTCGAGCGTCCGCTCGAACCAGTCCATCCGGTAGGACACCGGCTGCCCCGTCACCCGCCCGTCCGCCAGGCCGGGCATGGAGCCGGCCAGCGCCTGGAAGTCCGGCCCGGACACCGGGGCCAGCGGGGTGCCGGCGGAGCCGATCGTTCCCCCGGTGTAGAGCACATAGACCTTGAACATGAATCCTCTCCGATGCGCGGCTGGGCCGTTCCGGCCCGGGCAGGGATGCGCCTGACCTTTGCCGGGATGATACCGCGCCGGCCCCGTCTGGAAAGGGAGAGATGCGCTGCCCTGTGCGCCCGTGCGGGCGCCGTGCCGACCTGTGTCCGGGCGTCGGCGGAAAGCGCTTGCCACCTCTGGATTACCACCATAGGCTTCAGAGAAGGACGCACTTCTCTCCCCTGGAGATCAGGATGCCGCCACTCTACGCTCATTCCGGCAACTCCGGCGACGGGTCCGACTGGGAACCCCTGATCCGCCATTTGCTCGGCGTGGCCGAGCGGGCAGCCGGATTCGCCGCGATCCTCAAGATGGAAAGCGCGGCCTGGGTGATGGGTGCGCTCCATGATGCCGGAAAGACCAACCCGGCCTATCAGCGCTACATCAAGGGCGATGGGCCGAGCCCCGACCATTCCACGGCCGGCGCCTGCATCGCCGCCAACCTCTACGGCGACAAGTGGGGCCGGATCCTCGCTTTCGCCATCGCCGGACACCACGCCGGCCTGACCAACGGCGAGGGCGACGGCCCGCTGACTCCGCTGGTCGAACGGCTCCGCCGCTTCAAGGGCGACACCACGCCTCCCGCCGGTGTGACGCTGCCCGACCTCAAGGGGATGAAGCCGCCGATCAAGCTCAGCGCGCGGGACGGCTTCAAGAGCGCCCTGCTGATCCGCATGCTGTTTTCCACCCTGATCGACGCCGACCGGCTGGCGACTGAGGAGTTCTATGCCGGCCTGAACGGCAAACCCGTCGAGCGCGGCTACGACAAACTCTCGCTTGAGCAATTGCGCGACCGGCTCATGGCGCATCTCGACGGAGTCGCCGCCAAGGCCGCGGAGGATGTGAAGCGCGATCCGGCGCTCGGTCCCGTCACCAAGGTTCGGAAGGAGGTCCTGGACCATCTGCTGAAGCAGGCCGGCGAGGAACCGGGGCTGTTCTCCCTGACCGTGCCGACCGGCGGCGGCAAGACGCTGGCCTCACTCGCCTTCGCGCTGAACCATGCCGTCAGGCACGAAAAGCGGCGGGTCATCTACGTCATCCCCTTCACCTCGATCATCGAGCAGACCGCCGACGTGTTCCGCAAGGCGCTGGGTGACGAGGACGCGGTGCTGGAGCATCACAGCGGCTTCGATCCCGAACGGGACACGGACGGCAAGGACAAGGGCACCGACGACGAGGACCGGGACGGCGGCCGCAAGGCGCGGCTGGCGGCGGAGAACTGGGACCGGCCGGTGGTGGTGACCACCGCCGTGCAGTTCTTCGAAAGCCTCTTCTCCAACCGCCCCGGCCGCTGCCGCAAGCTGCACAACATCGCCGGCTCGGTCATCGTGCTGGACGAGGCCCAGACCCTGCCCCGCCCCTTCCTGCGCCCCTGCCTGAAGGCCATCGAGGCGCTGAAGCGCGATTACGGCTGCACCCTCGTCCTCTGCACCGCGACCCAGCCAGCCTTGCGGAAGGAGGACGGGTTCGAGGATGGCCTGGAGGACGTCCGTGAACTGGCGCCCGACCCAGAGTGCCTTCAGCAGCAATTGAAGCGGGTCCGGGTGGAGATGATGCCCGGTCAGCCGAAGGTGGAAATGCTGGCCGAGGCGATGACCGACGTTACGCAATCCATGACCATCGTCAACAGCCGGCGCCACGCGCTGGACCTGTTCGCCGCCTTGAGGAAGGAAGAGGTCGAGGGCGCGCGGCTGCTGACCACCGGCCTATGCGCCGCGCACCGCCGGACCGTCCTCGCCGCCGTGCGGGAAGACCTGAGAAATGGGCTACCGGTGCGGCTGGTCGCGACGTCCCTGGTCGAGGCCGGCGTGGACATCAGCTTCCCGCTGGTGCTGCGGGCCATGGCCGGGCTGGACAGCGTGGCCCAGGCGGCCGGGCGCTGCAACCGCGACGGCGCGCTGGGGCCGGAGGGCGGAACGCTGCTGCTGTTCGATCCGGCGGAAAACCCGGACCACAAGCCGCCGCCCGAACTGGAACAGCTCGCCGCCACGGCCAAGACGCTGGTGGAACGCGCCAACGACCCGCTGGGGCTGGAGGCCATCCGCGCCTCCTTCCAGGAGGTCTACTGGGCGCAGGAACTGCACGGAAAGCTGGATGCCAAGGGCATCCTGGCCGAGTTGGACGCTCGCGCCGACACGCTTTTGTTCCCCTTCGCCACCATCGCCGAGCAGTTCCGCCTGATTGAGGACCGGCAGGCGCCGGTGATCATCCCCTACGAGCCGGCCAAGGCGAAGATTGAAGGGTTGCTGCGCGACCTGGAGTTCGTGCCGTCGCCGGGCGCCGTCGCGCGCAAGCTACAGCCCTTCATCGTCCAGATCCCTCGCAGCGCCCGCGCCGCACTGGTTGAAGCTCAAGCTGCGGAACTGGTTCAACCGAAGAAGTTCGGGGATCAGTTCGTGAAGCTGGTGAACGAGGACCTGTACGACCGGCAAGCCGGGCTGCGCTGGGATGATCCGACCTATAGAAGCATCGAGCGTGATATATTATGAAACAAGAAAATATTATCAGGCATTATGGGAGTGTGAAGGGCAGAGAAACCCCTGCCCTTCAACGATTTTTGGAAGCCCCTTCAGAGCCAAGTTTCAATTCACGGCTTTTTCTGCCGACAGTCACTTTGAAAGCTCTTCAACGGCAGCGCCTTGCGATAGCAGGGCGCTGCCGCCACTCAATGAGTCTAGATTTCGAGACTCAAAGCACTGATAATAAGAGTCGGGTCTGCCACACCGTGAATCTCACCTCCCTTCGTGCAGCTGGGCGGTTGACGCGTTGGCGCCTTAAGAACGCTCCGGTCATGCCCGACCGGAGCGTTTTTCATTTAAGGCCTACTATCCCTAACCCTCGCTCGCGCTTCGGTCAAGCGCTTTTCCCTTTCAGTGCCAAGAAGGCTGGCCTAGGGAGGTGGCTCAGGGTAGAATGTGACTCCCACGCGACCAAACGATTTGCGACCCGTTGCACTGGGAGTTTTACATGACATACGGTGTGAAATTGCGCGTGCAGGGATCCTTCGCCTGCTTCTCCCGGCCGGAGATGAAGGTCGAAAGGGTGTCCTATGATGTGATCACCCCCTCGGCAGCACGCGGCATACTCAGCGCAATCCACTGGAAACCGGCCATCACCTGGGTGATCGACCGCATCCATGTGCTAAAGCCAATCTGCTTCCAGTCGATCCGCCGCAACGAGGTAGCGTCCAAGATCCCCGTGTCCAAGGTCAAAAGCGCGATGAAGTCCGGTGACGTCACCGACCTTTACCTGCGCGCCGACCAGGACCGGCAGCAGCGCGCCTCCACCCTGCTGCGCGACGTCGATTACATCATCGAGGCGCATTTCGACATGACAGACCGCGCCGGTCCGGACGACAACCCCGGCAAGCACCTGGACACCTTCAATCGCCGCGCCGCCGCCGGCCAATGCTTTCAGCAGCCCTGCTTCGGCGCCCGCGAGTTCCCGGCGGACTTCACGCTGTGGACGGAGCCGGTGCCGCCGCACGCCCTGCCGGACGACCAGGCCGACAAGGACCTGGGCTGGATGCTGCTGGACATCGACCATCACCGGGACGCGCCGGGCCAGGGCCACCGCTGCGACGCGCGCTGCGTGCCCCTGTTCTTCCCGGCCCGGCTCGCGAAGGGCGTGCTGACGGTCCCGCCCCGCGACGGACAGGAGGTGCGGTCATGACGGTTCTGGCGGCGCTGAACCGCCATTACGACCGGCTCCTGGCTGAAAAAAAGGCACCGCCATTCGGCTTTTCCACCGAAGGCATCGGCTTCTGTATCGTGCTGCATCCCGACGGAACGCCGTCCCGCCCGCCGGTGGATTTGCGTGACCCCGACAACAAGAAGCGTCCGCCGGCCTCGCTGCCGGTGCCGGCCAGCTTCAAGCGGCCGGGAGTGACGCCGCGCGCCTTCTTCCTGTGGGACAACAGCAAGTTTGTGCTGGGGCTGGGGCGCGACAAGGAAAGCGGCGGCATCCAGCCCTTTCCTGCCCACCTCGCGGCCTTCCGCGAGAAGCACGAGGTGGCTCTGGCCGACACCGAGGACTCGGGGCTGGGCGCTCTGCTGGGCTTCCTTAGCGGCTGGAACCCGGAGCGCTTCCCCGAGACGGGCTGGAGCGAGGACATGCTCGACCAGAACATCGTCTTCGCGCTGGAGGAGGACTTCGCCAAACGCCGTTTCCTGCACGACCGTCCGGCGGCCCAGGCGCTGTGGCGGCGGGAGCTGGCGGCGGCGAGCGGCGAGCGGCAGATGTGCCTGGTGACGGGCGAGTCCGCTCCGGCCGTCCGGCTGCACCCCGCCATCAAGGGCGTCTGGGGCGCGCAGACCTCCGGCGCCTCGCTGGTGTCCTTCAACCTCGACGCCTTCACCTCCTACGGGAAGGAGCAGGGTGCCAACGCCCCGGTGTCAGAGGCGGCGAGTTTCGGCTATGGCACGGCGCTGAACATCCTGCTGGCGAAGGGAAGCGCTAACCGGGTTCAGGTCGGCGACGCCTCCGTCGTCTTTTGGGCCGACGCCTCGCAGATCGAAGCCGCCCGCGAAGCGGAGCGGCAGGCTGCGGCGATGCTGAACCCGCGCAGCGGCGAGGAGGCGGAGGAAGACGAAGAGGAAGACGACGAGGCGCCGACCGACGCGCAGGAGACGCGCAAGCTGCGCGACCGGGTGGAAGATTTGGGGGCCGGTCGGCCAGTCGAGAGTCCCGTCCCGGCCGTGGACCGGCACACGCGTTTCTACCTTCTGGGCCTCGCGCCCAACGCCGCGCGGCTGTCCGTGCGATTCTGGCACGAGACCACCATGGGCCGCTTCGCCGAGGCACTGCGGCAGCACTGGCACGACCTGCACCTGGAGCCGCCCGCCTGGAAGGGCGAGCCGAAGATGCAGGCCCTGCTCTACCCCGCCGCCCTGAGGGGCAAGGCGGAGAACATCCCGCCCCTGCTGGGCGGCGAACTGATGCGTGCCGTCCTGGAGCCGAACCGCCCCTACCCGCGGGCGCTGATGGCGGCGGTGATCGGCCGCATCCGGGCCGGCGACGAGAACGACAAGCCGTACGTAATGGCCGCCCGCGCCGCCGTCTGCAAGGCTTGGCTGGTCCGCGACGCCCGCCTCAAAAAGACGCCTGCCGCGCAAGAGAAAAAGGAGACCCTGTACGTGAGCCTGGACCGAGAGGAAACGAACCCCGCCTATCGGCTGGGCCGACTGTTCGCGATGCTGGAATCCATCCAGTACCGCGCCTTGAAAAGTGTCAACGCGAGTATCCGCGACCGCTATTTCGGCGCGGCCTCGGCGACGCCGGCCAGCGTCTTCCCGCTGCTGCTGCGCGGGTCGAACCACCACCTGTCGGTGCTGCGCAAGCGGACGGAAACCCGCGACCTCGCGGGCTGGTTCGAGGGGCAGATCGGCGAGATCGTGGATGCCCTGCCCCCCGCCCTGCCCCGCCATTTCGGGCTGGAGGACCAAGGCCGCTTCGTCGTCGGCTACTACCACCAGCGCAGCGACCGCTCCAAGACGAAGGCCGAGGCCGGCATCGCCGAGCCGGACACCGCCACTGATACCAATACTGACACCGGCGCCACCGGCCAGGAGGACTGACCCATGACCGTTCTTGCCAACCGCTACGAGTTCGTCTTCCTGTTCGACGTCACCAACGGCAACCCCAACGGCGACCCGGACGCCGGCAACCTGCCCCGTCTGGATCCGGAGACCAATCATGGGCTGGTCACCGATGTCTGCCTGAAGCGCAAGATCCGCAACTTCGTCGGGATGTTCCATGACGGTGATCCCGGCATGAACATCTACGTCCAGGAAGGCGCCATCCTGAACGAGAAGCACCGGCAGGCCTACAAGGCGGTCCGCCCGGACGACAAGACCGTGGAAAGCGCCAAGAAGCTGTCGCCCAAGACCGACGCCGAGGAAAAGGCCGTCCGCCAGTTCATGTGCGACAACTTCTTCGACGTCCGCACCTTCGGCGCCGTGATGGGCACCGGCATCAATTGCGGACAGGTGCGCGGGCCGGTGCAGCTCAACTTCGCCCAGTCGGTCGAGCCGGTGCTGCCGCTGGAAATCTCCATCACCCGCATGGCCGCCACGACGGAGGGCGAGGCCAAGGAAAAGAAGGAGGGGGAGGACGAGCGGCGCGAGAACCGCACCATGGGCCGCAAGCACATCATCCCCTACGGCCTCTACCGCGCCCACGGCTACGTCTCGGCCAAGCTGGCGGAGAAGACCGGCTTCACCGAGGACGATCTGGAGCGGCTGTGGACGGCGCTGGAGCAGATGTTCGACCATGACCGCTCCGCCGCCCGCGGCGAGATGGGCAGCCGCCGGCTGATCCTGTTCAAGCACGCCTGCGCGCTCGGCAACGCGCCGGCGCCGAAACTGTTCGACCGCGTCACCGTGTCCCGCCGCTTCGAGGGCGAGGAGTATCCGCTGGACGGCTCCTACCGCGGCAACCTGCCCCCGGCGCGCCGCTTCTCCGACTACGCCGTCCATGTCCGGCGCGACGGGCTGGAGAGCGGTGTGGAGATCCTGGAAAGGCTCTGAGCGCGCTTCCGGACGGTGTCAGAAAGGGAGGGCCGGCGCATGGGCGAGGACGAACCGACACCCCTGTCGGCCCTTCAGCATCACCTGTTCTGCCCGCGCCAATGCGCGCTGATCCACGTGGAGCGGCAGTGGGCGGAGAACGCCGCCACCGCCGAGGGCCGTGTCCTGCACGAGCGGGTGGACCAGCCCGGCCGGTCGCGCCGGGCCGATGTGCGGACCCTGCGCGCCCTGCCGCTCCATTGCCGCCGCCTCAACCTCGCCGGGGTGGCGGACGTGGTGGAGCTGCACGGGAAGGACGGCCAGCCCTTCCCGGTGGAATACAAGCGCGGCCGGCCGAAGGCGCACCGGGCCGACGAGGTGCAGCTCTGCGCCCAGGCCCTGTGCCTGGAGGAGATGTTCGGCCGGCCGGTGCCGGCGGGTGCCCTCTATTACGGCGAGGCGCGGCGCCGCACCGACGTGGCCTTCGACGCGGAGCTGCGCGCCCTGACCGAACGAGTGGCGTCGGAGGTCGCGGTGATGATCCGCGCCGGGACCACGCCCCCGCCCGTGCACGAGCCGCGCAAGTGCGGCCAATGCTCCCTGGCCGAGCTGTGCCAGCCGCGCCGCCTGTCCCAACCCCCGGCGGTGGCCGAATGGCTGCGCCGGCATCTGCGGGAATGATTCCGTGCGCCAGCACCTCAACACCCTCTTCGTCACCACCGACGGCGCCTGGCTGCGCAAGGACGGCGCCAACATCGTGGTCGAGCTGGACGGGGCCGAGCGTGGCCGCGTGCCGGCCCACCTCATGGGCGGGGTGGTCTGTTTCGGCCATGTCGCCATGTCGCCGCCGCTGATGGGCTTCTGCGCCGAACAGGGCATCGGCGTCAGCTTCCTGACGGAACACGGGCGTTTCATCGCCAGGGTGGAGGGGGCGCAGAGCGGCAACGTGCTGCTGCGCCGCAACCAGTACCGGCTCGCCGACGACCCCGCCGGCACCGCCGCCGTCGCGGCCTCCATGGCGGCGGCGAAGCTCGCCAACCAACGCACGGTGCTGCGCCGGGCCTTGCGCGACCATGGACCGTCGATGGAGCCGGACGCCCAGGCAGGGATCGACGACGCCCAGCGCCGCCTGGGCGACGCCGCGCGGCTCGCCGCCGCCGCGTCGGACGTGGACACGGTGCGCGGCCACGAGGGCGACGGTGCCAGCGCCTATTTCGGCGTGTTCGACCGGCTGATCCGCGCCGAGGACCCCGGACTGCGCTTCAAGGGCCGGTCGCGCCGGCCGCCGCTGGACGCGCCCAACGCCCTGCTCTCCTTCCTCTACGCGCTGCTGGGGCACGATTGCCGCTCGGCGTTGGAGGTGGTGGGGCTGGACCCGCAGGTGGGGTTCCTGCACCGCGACCGGCCCGGCCGCTCCGGCCTCGCGCTCGACCTGATGGAGGAGCTTCGCCCCCTGCTGGCCGACCGCGTGGCGCTCAGCCTGCTGAACCGGGGCCAGGTGACGGCGGAGGATTTCGAGCGGCGCGAGGGCGGGGCCGTCCTGCTGCGCGACGAGGCGCGCAAGGCCGTGCTGACCGCCTATCAGGAACGCAAGCGCGACGAGATCACCCACCCCTTCCTGGAGGAAAAGGTGACCGTCGGCCTCATCCCGCATCTCCAGGCCCGGCTGCTGGCCCGCCATCTGCGCGGCGACCTCGACGGCTACCCGCCCTTCCTGTGGAAGTGAGGGGAACGCGCCCATGCTGATGCTCATCACCTACGACGTGCGCACGGAGGACAGGGCCGGCCGCCGCCGCTTGCGCCGCGTGGCGAAGGCATGCCAGGATTTCGGCCAGCGTGTGCAGTTCTCCGTCTTCGAATGCGAAGTGGATCCGGCGCAGTGGGTGGCCCTGCGCGCCCGCCTGATCGGCGAGATCGACCCGGCGACCGACAGCCTGCGCTTCTACCACCTTGGCTCCAACCCCGCCCGCCGCATCGAGCATGTCGGCGCCAAGCCCGCCCAGGATTTCGACGCCCCGCTGATCTTCTGAACCCCCGCCACGGGACAGGACCGGCGAATCCGCGCGAACCCCAAGTGGACACGGAAATGCCGGGAGGTTCGCGCGGGGCGGTTTCCCATGCTTCTTCAACAGGTTGATGGATGGTGGAGGCGAACCACTCGGCCGTCTGGTAGGCTGCGCGCGGCAGGTTCGCGCAACAGCGGGAATTGCTCCTTCTTGGACAAGTGCATAGAAAGAGGCGGTCGCTCCTTCACGGGAGCGTGGATTGAAACTACTTCGCGGACAATGGCGACACTGTATTGCAGCGCGTCGCTCCTTCACGGGAGCGTGGATTGAAACAAGGTGCGCTTTCGCCGTCTCGGTATCGGGGTAAGTCGCTCCTTCACGGGAGCGTGGATTGAAACGCTGACCGAACGCGCCAAGGCGCTGCAAGCACTGGTCGCTCCTTCACGGGAGCGTGGATTGAAACCAGCTTGTCCGCGAGCGCGATCCGCGCTTTCACGGTCGCTCCTTCACGGGAGCGTGGATTGAAACGCCGGCCATGCCGGCCCCAGCCTGGATGCCGAACTGTCGCTCCTTCACGGGAGCGTGGATTGAAACGTGTTCAACATCGGCGCCGACGAGGACGCCGACGAGTCGCTCCTTCACGGGAGCGTGGATTGAAACTCGTCCCAGGAGTCCTCGCGGACGTAATAGCCGATGTCGCTCCTTCACGGGAGCGTGGATTGAAACACCACGTCGATGTTGGGGGGGATCGACAAGGCCAGTCGCTCCTTCACGGGAGCGTGGATTGAAACATGCTGGACTTCCAGGCGGCGTGTTCGGAGATCGGTCGCTCCTTCACGGGAGCGTGGATTGAAACACCTGGCGCGAAACCATGATGTACCACGCGATCAGGTCGCTCCTTCACGGGAGCGTGGATTGAAACGTGCCGGGCGCGGGGGACACGCCATGATGCCGCAGTCGCTCCTTCACGGGAGCGTGGATTGAAACATGCCCGAGCCTCGGGTGTGCCCTCGCTATTATGGTCGCTCCTTCACGGGAGCGTGGATTGAAACGGTCATACAGCCTCCCTCGGCGCAGGGCCGGTGCGTCGCTCCTTCACGGGAGCGTGGATTGAAACACGAGCGGCGGCAGCTGGCTCCTTGGCTCGGCTTGTCGCTCCTTCACGGGAGCGTGGATTGAAACCACCATCGCCAGCCGCTCGATGAACGGGGCATAGAGTCGCTCCTTCACGGGAGCGTGGATTGAAACGGAGGCTCAAGCGCTGCCCGCAAGGTCCTGCTCAAGGTCGCTCCTTCACGGGAGCGTGGATTGAAACAACGGCACCCAGTACCGGCTGAACGGCCATCACCGTCGCTCCTTCACGGGAGCGTGGATTGAAACCTTCCACTCCTCTAGCTCAAGACTGCCGCTCGTGTGTCGCTCCTTCACGGGAGCGTGGATTGAAACGAGCGTCGAGACGACCTTTTCGGCCCTGTCGACCGTCGCTCCTTCACGGGAGCGTGGATTGAAACATCGTAAGCCTCGTTCTCCCAGGCCAGCGGGCATGTCGTCGCTCCTTCACGGGAGCGTGGATTGAAACCCTTCATCAATCCACACAACCATAGCCTTCTGATGGTCGCTCCTTCACGGGAGCGTGGATTGAAACCCTCGCCTTGCGCGTCGGTGACGATCACCTCGCAGGTCGCTCCTTCACGGGAGCGTGGATTGAAACGTCTGTGCGACCATTTCGACGGTGGGTGTGGCCCTGTCGCTCCTTCACGGGAGCGTGGATTGAAACACCGCGAGCCGGCAGAACTCGCACCGGTCGGCGGTCGCTCCTTCACGGGAGCGTGGATTGAAACGCGATACCGGCACCGCCCTGAAGAGGGGAAACCGTCGCTCTTTCACGGGAGCGTGGATTGAAACGTTCTGGTTGCTACCCAGGCCGCGCAGCCATACGGGTCGCTCCTTCACGGGAGCGTGGATTGAAACCTCGCCTTGGCTTGGCGGCACTCAGGCGAGCAGGGTCGCTCCTTCACGGGAGCGTGGATTGAAACCTTGAGCATCACGCCCCAGCGGGCGCAGACGGGAGGTCGCTCCTTCACGGGAGCGTGGATTGAAACATCCCGGACCGGCCGGGCACCATCGTGTCCAACGGGTCGCTCCTTCACGGGAGCGTGGATTGAAACGCTTTTCGGGTGGCGTAGGGAGGTTCCTGCCCACGTCGCTCCTTCACGGGAGCGTGGATTGAAACGTCGCGAATAGCCCAGCGTAATTCAGGTAGACGGGTCGCTCCTTCACGGGAGCGTGGATTGAAACCCCTCGATTGGATGAGGTTTGAAATGCTTTGTGCGTCGCTCCTTCACGGGAGCGTGGATTGAAACAGCTTGGCGAAGCGGTAGCCGTATTCGACCGCCGGTCGCTCCTTCACGGGAGCGTGGATTGAAACCTCGCTGGTTCCGTTGAACACCATCACGAAGTCGGGTCGCTCCTTCACGGGAGCGTGGATTGAAACCCGCAGATGATCGGCGACTCCGACAAGACCAGCGTCGCTCCTTCACGGGAGCGTGGATTGAAACTTCCAGCCGGCCCGGAAATCGTCGGTGCCGAAGGTCGCTCCTTCACGGGAGCGTGGATTGAAACCAGCCCGCCGGTGCCGAGATACGTCTCGGTCAGCGTCGCTCCTTCACGGGAGCGTGGATTGAAACGATTGGGATGAGCTGAAAACGGCCTACAACGGCCGGTCGCTCCTTCACGGGAGCGTGGATTGAAACTCAGCGTGAGTTGGCTGACCGCATCGGTGTTCATTGTCGCTCCTTCACGGGAGCGTGGATTGAAACGACACCGACACCCAGGTCCGCCGCCTGATCCTCAGTCGCTCCTTCACGGGAGCGTGGATTGAAACTGCTCGGCCCAGCGGGCGATCTTGCGTTCGTGGTTGTCGCTCCTTCACGGGAGCGTGGATTGAAACTCCACGAACGGGACGGCAAGATAGGTCCGGTCGCGTCGCTCCTTCACGGGAGCGTGGATTGAAACATGGCGGCGAAGCGGGTCAGTTCCTCAGCCTCGGTGTCGCTCCTTCACGGGAGCGTGGATTGAAACTTGATCGTGCGGCCGGAAATCGTGACGTCCACCTTGTCGCTCCTTCACGGGAGCGTGGATTGAAACCAGTCGTCGAGCAGCTGGAGGCTGGGCAGGGCTGGTCGCTCCTTCACGGGAGCGTGGATTGGAACTGGATCTCCATCCCCTTGCCGTTCCAGGCTGAGGAGTGCTCCTCCCTAGGAACGTGGATGCTCCCTCACCGCCCAAGCCGCAATGGCTCTCCCCCTTCCACACGGGGAAAAGCCACTCCGCCAAAAGCCCCCCGCCCCCTACTCGTCCGCGTCCAGGTCGATGACCACCGGCTTCTGGATCCCGGCCAGGCGCCGGCGGCGGTCCGGGTTGCGCATGCGCTGCTTGCCGTGCTTGTGGTCGGCCAGGGTTTCCACCGGGCCGCCGGCGCGCACCGGACGTTCGGCGAAGCGGCCGAGGCTGATCATGCGGTCGTACATCACCAGGGCGCCGGCGACGCCCACGTTGATGCAGAACTTCATCGGGATCTTCACGACATGGTCGCAGCGCTCCAGCAGGGCGGGCGACAGGCTGCCGCGCTCGGGCCCCAGCACATAGGCGGCGCGCAGGGGGTGGCGGAAGCTCGGCAGTTCCACCGCGTCCTCGGTCAGCTCCACCCCGACCAGCGCGCAGTCCTTGGGCAGGGTCAGGTCGGCCACCCGGTCGTGGACGTAGAAGGGCAGATGCACCGCCGCACCCGACGTGTCCACGAAGCGCATCTCGCGCAGGTCGGGCTCCGGGTCGATGGCGAAGAAGAAGGACGCCCCGAAGGCGTGGGCGGAGCGGACCAGGTTGCCGACATTGCCGGGCTTGCTGATGCGCTCGACACCCATGGCGAAATATCCACGCATGGTCCAACATCGTTGCTGCGCCGCCCGCCCGCCGGGGGAATCGGCGGGACGCGGCGGCTGTGAGGCCGGCGGCACCTTGCCTTGGGCGGGCCGCGAGGGCAAGTTTCCTCGCATGACGCACGACCACTCCTCCTGCTGCGGCGGCCACGGGCATTCCCACGGCCACGCGCACCACCACGACCACAACCACGCCCCCCATGCCGGCCCGGCCGAGGCCCACGCCGACCTGTCCGGCGCGCCCGAGGCGCCGATCCTCGTCGAGGTGACGCGCGGCGGCATGGTGGAATCCGTCCACCGCGGCCGCGCCTGCATCGTCGATGCGGGCGGGCGCGTGCTCGCCCGCTGGGGCGACATCGAAAGCCCGGTCTACCCGCGCTCGGCCATCAAGTCGCTCCAGGCGATCCCGCTGGTGGAGACCGGCGCGCTGGACGCCTTCGGGCTGGGCGACGCGGAGCTGGCGCTCGCCTGCTCCTCCCACAACGGGGAAACCGCCCACACCAGCCTCGCCGAGAGCTGGCTCGCCCGCGTCGGCCTGAGCGTCGCGGATTACGAATGCGGGGAACAGGTCCCCTACGATCCCGGCACGGCGGAGGACATGGTCCGCGCGGGCGAGGCGCCGACCGCCTTCCACAACAACTGCTCGGGCAAGCACGCGGGCTTCCTCACCACCGCGCGCCACAAGGGCGAGCCGACGAAGGGCTATGTCCGCCGCGACCATCCGGTGCAGCAGCGCATCCTCGGCGTGATGGAGCAGATGACCGGCACCGACCTGTCGAACGCCCCCTGGGGCATCGACGGCTGCTCGATCCCCACCTTCGGCATCCCGCTCGGCAACATCGCGCTCGCCATGGCGCGCATCGCCGACCCGTCCGACCTGCCCGACGCGCGGGCCGAGGCGGTGACCCGAATCGCGAAGGCCTGGGCCGCCCACCCCTACCTGATCGGCGGGCGCGACACCTTCGACACCGCCATGATGGAGGCGGCCGACGGGCTGGTCCTCACCAAGGTCGGGGCGGAGGGGGTGGGCTGCGCCCTGCTGCCCGGCCAGGGCATCGGCATCGCCCTGAAGATCGAGGACGGCACCTCCCGCGCCCGCGAGGTCGCCATGGCGGCGCTGATCCGCGCCACCCGCACGCTGTCCGACGTGCACTGGTCGCGCGCCGCCGCCCTGCTGCGCACGCCGATCGCCAGCCGCCGGGGGGCCGAGGTCGGCGAGATCCGCACGGCGGCCGGCTGGCCGGGGCTGTAACCCGGCGCCGCAACGGCGGGCGGGCGCGGAGCCATCCCCGCGCCCGCCCTTCCTCTTTTTCCCCATCCTCTCTGCCCGAGTGCCCGTTTCATGAGCATCGACGACCTGCGCGCCCAGTACGAGGCCTACCCCTACCCGGCGCGCGACCCCGCCGACGAACGGAAGCGGCTGATCACCGGCTCGCCCAGCCACCTGGACGAGGTGGCGCATTACGTCTTCGGCGGGCGGCTCGACCATGGGCGGCCCCTGCGGGTGCTGGTGGCGGGCGGCGGCACGGGCGACGGGACGATCATGATCGCCCAGCAGATGGCCGATGCCGGCAACCCCGGCACCGTCACCTACCTGGACCTGTCCGACGCCTCGCGCGCCATCGCCGAGGCGCGGGCCAAGGCGCGCGGCCTGACCAACATCACGTTCCGGCGCGGCTCGCTCCTGGAGCTGGAGGGGCTGGGTCCCTTCGACTACATCGACTGCTGCGGCGTGCTGCACCATCTGGACGAACCGCTCGCCGGGCTGCGCTCGCTGGCCGGGGCGCTGGATCCTGGCGGCGGCATCGGCATGATGGTCTACGCGCCGCTGGGCCGCACCGGCGTCTACCCCATGCAGGCCGCCCTGCGGACGATGACCCGGGGCATGAGCCCGGAGGAGAAGGTGGCGACCGCCCGGCGGCTGATCGCCCATCTGCCGCGCGGCAACTGGCTGCTGAACAACCCCTTCGTCGGCGACCACCGGCAGGCCGACGCCAACCTCTACGACCTGCTGCTGCATTCCCGCGACCGGCCCTTCACCGTGCCGGAGCTGGCCGACCTCGCCGCCGGGGCCGGCATGGCGATCTCCGCCCTGGTGGAGCCGGCGCGCTACGACCCGGCGGTCTGGGTCAAGGACCCGCGCCTGCTGAAGCGGCTGGAAGGGCTGTCCCCGCTGGAGCGCGCCGCCTGGACCGAGCAGGCCTGCGGCAGCATGACCAAGCACATCGCCTATCTCGTGCGGCCGGACCGGCTGAATGACGCCGTCGCCCGCCCCGACGGGCCGGACGCCGTGCCGGTGCTGCGCGATCTCGACGCGGCGGAGCTGGCCCGCGCCATCCCGCCGGGCGGCGTGCTGGAGGCGGAGCTGATGGGCCAGGCGGTCAAGCTGGCCCTGCCCCGCCTGACCGCGCCCATCCTGACGCGGGTGGACGGCAAGAGGACGCTCGGCGCCATCCACGAGGCGGTGGCCGCCGTCGCCGGCCCCCTGCCCTGGGAGACCTTCCACGCCCAGTTCCTCCAGCTCTTCACCGCGCTGAACGGCATCGGGAAGATGCACCTGCGCCGGTAGCCGCGAGCGCACGCCCACATGCAAGAAAGGCCGCCGCGTTCATTCGCGGCGGCCTTCTTCTTTTCCCGATCCCGCCCAAAAAGAAACCGCCGCCGGGTGGGGCCCGGCGGCGGCAGGAGGGAGGACTTGGCTGGCGCGGAAGGCGCTTAGTGGATCGTCTCGCCGTGCAGGGCCAGGTCCAGGCCGTCGCGCTCGACGTCCTCGTCGACGCGCAGGCCCATGACCACGTCGATCACCTTCAGCAGGATGAAGGAGCCGATGGCCGAGTACACGATGGTGGCGACGATGCCGTAGATCTGCGTCACGACCTGGCCGGCGTTGCCTTCCAGCAGGCCGGCGGTGCCGCCGATGGCTTCCTGGGCGAAGACGCCGGTCAGGACCGCGCCGACGATGCCGCCCAGCCCGTGCACGCCGAAGGCGTCGAGCGAGTCGTCATAGCCGAGCGCGCGCTTCAGGCCGGTGGCGCCCCAGTAGCAGATGATGCCGGAGACCAGGCCGATGACCAGCGCGCCGACCGGACCGACGAAGCCCGAGGCCGGGGTGATGGCGACCAGGCCGGCGACGGCGCCGGAGATGATGCCGAGGATCGAGGGCTTGCCCTTGGCGACCCACTCGACGATCAGCCAGGACATGCCGCCCGTGGCGGCGGCGATCTGCGTGACCAGCATGGCCATGCCCGCACGGCCGTCGGCGGCCAGCGCCGAGCCGGCGTTGAAGCCGAACCAGCCCACCCACAGCATCGAGGCGCCGACGAGGCTCAGCACCAGGTTGTGCGGGGCGAAGTTCTCGTTCGGGTAGCCCTTGCGCTTGCCGATGACCATGGCGGCGACGAGGCCGGCGACGCCCGCGTTGATGTGGACGACCGTGCCGCCGGCATAGTCGAGCACGCCGTCACCCAGCAGGTAGCCGCCCGGACCCCAGACCCAGTGGGTGACGGGGGCGTAGATCAGCAGCGACCAGAAGCCCATGAACACCAGCATGGAGGAGAACTTCATGCGGTCGGCGAAGGCGCCGGCGATCAGGGCGGGGGTGATGATCGCGAAGGTCATCTGGAAGGTGATGAAGACCGTCTCCGGGATCACGCCGGACAGGCTGTCCTTGGTGACGCCGGCCAGCAGCATCTTGTCGAGGCTGCCGAAGAAGGGGGTGCCCTCGGTGAAGGCGATGCTGTAGCCGGCGACGACCCAGATGATCGAGGCGAGGCAGCAGATCGCGAAGCTCTGCATCACGGTGGCCAGCACGTTCATCTTGCGGACCATGCCGCCGTAGAACAGGGCCAGGCCCGGGATGGTCATGAACAGGACCAGGGCGGTCGCCGTGATGACCCAGGCGGTGTCGCCGGCGCTGAGCGTCGGCGCGGCGGCGGCGGCGGCTTCGGCGGCGGGCGCGGCGGCGTCCTGCGCCAGTGCCGCGACCGGCAGGCCCGCCAGGCCGAGGGCACCCGCCACCAGCGGCGCGGCGAGAAGGAACAGACGGCTCATCGAGGCTCCTCTTTCTCCAAATTCTTTTCCCGGCCCCCGCCGGCCCTCCCCTCCGGACAGGGCCTTCGCCATGGCTGGCGGCGGGCCTCTCCGGACGGAGGGGGCGGCGGGAGCAACCCCGTCCCGGCCGCCCCTTCCCCGGCGAAGGCGGGGCGGCGGGCGGGACCATGGACTGCCCCCTTCCTTACAAGTTCCGTGCCAACCAAAAGGGCTAAGGGAATCCCGGCCCCGCTGCCGCTCCGCTGACCAGAGATTGCGCCGCAGCCGGGGTTCCAAGGGGTGTTTGCACATTTTTCAGGCAGGCCTTCCGGTTCCCTGGCGCAAAGGGATAGGGGCGGATTTCTGCGGCCGCCGGTGGGGCCGCACCGGCCGACGAGGGGGAAAGAAGCTGCCGATGAGGGCAAACGGGACATGTCTGCCCAATTTTTGGGCTGATTTCCGGGCAGCGGATCCGGCGGAACGGCCTATTCCCGCGCCTGTCCCCTAGGGCCTATTGGCCCTTCCGGGGGAATGTGGCACGGTCGGACCTAAGCGGTTCGTGGCAGGGGGCTCTACCCTCCTGGCGAGCAGGACCGGACGGGTCGACGAAAAGAAGAACGGATAGAGGATCGCTCATGCTCGACAAGCGGGATTTGCGTCTGGCCCCGAGGCGCGCCGTGGCATTGGTGCTGGCCGGGGGACGCGGCAGCCGTCTGAAGCAGCTCACCGACCGGCGCGCCAAGCCCGCCACCTATTTCGGCGGGAAGTTCCGGATCATCGATTTCGCCCTGTCCAACTGCATCAATTCGGGATTCCGCCGCATCGGCGTGCTGACGCAGTACAAGTCCCACAGCCTGCTGCGCCACATGCAGCGCGGCTGGAACTTCCTGCGCGGCGAGATGAACGAGTTCTGCGACCTGCTGCCCGCCCAGCAGCGCATCAGCGAGACCGCCTGGTACCAGGGCACGGCCGACGCCGTGTACCAGAACCTCGACATCCTGCGCGACCACGAGCCGGAATATGTGCTGATCCTCGCGGGCGACCACATCTACAAGATGGATTACGGCGCCCTGCTGCTCGACCACATCGCCCGCGGGGCCGACGTGACCGTGCCCTGCGTCGAGGTGCCGCGCATGCAGGCGACCGGCTTCGGCGTCATGCATGTGGACGAGAACAACCGCGTCATCGACTTCGTGGAGAAGCCGGCCGACCCGCCCGCCATCCCCGGCAAGCCGGACAAGGCGCTGGCCAGCATGGGCATCTACGTCTTCAACGCCCAGTTCCTGTACGAGCAGCTCGACCGCGACGCCGCCGACGCCGGTTCCAGCCGCGACTTCGGCAAGGACATCATCCCCTACCTGGTCGCCAAGGGCGCCCGCGTCATGGCGCACGACTTCGCCGAATCGGCGGTGCACGGCCCCGAATCGGCCCCCTACTGGCGCGACGTCGGCACCATCGACGCCTATTGGGAGGCCAACCTGGACCTCTGCCACGTCACGCCGCAGCTCAACATGTACGACCGCGACTGGCCGATCTTCACCTACCAGGAGCAGCTTCCGCCCGCGAAGTTCGTCTTCGACGATGAGGACCGGCGCGGCATGGCGGTGGACAGCCTGGTGTCGGGCGGCTGCATCATCTCCGGGTCCTCGGTCCGGCGGTCGCTGCTCTTCAGCTCGGTCCGCGTCAACTCCTTCAGCGAGCTGCACGAGGCCGTCGTCCTGCCGGACGTCGACATCGGGCGGAACTGCCGCCTGAAGAAGGTCGTCATCGACCGCGGCGTGGAGATCCCCAACGGCCTCGTCGTCGGCGAGGATCCGGAGGAGGACGCCAAGCGCTTCTACCGCAGCGAGGGCGGCGTCAGCCTCATCACCCGCGAGATGATCGAGCGGCTGAAGGCCTGATCCCCGACCGAGCGGCCGCCCCAAGACGTCCGTCCAAGAAAAACAAGAAGCCGAGCCCGCCCCCAGATGCGCGTCCTCTACGTCACGCCGGAATGCTACCCCCTGGTCAAGACCGGGGGGCTGGCCGACGTTTCGGCGGCCCTTCCCCCCGCCCTCAACGCCATCGGCGCCGACATGCGCCTGCTGATGCCGGGCTACCCGGCGGTGCTGAACGGCCTGTCCAACCTGCACGAGGTGGGCGAGCTGATCACCGACCTGCCGGGCTGCGACCGCGCCCGGCTGCTGATCGGCAGCCTGCCCGACGGGGTCCTGTGCTACGTGCTGGACGCGCCGTCCCTCTACAACCGGCCGGGCAACCCCTATCTGGGGCCGGACGGCCAAGACTGGCCGGACAACGACCTGCGCTTCGCCGCCCTGTCCTGGGCGGCGGCCGGCTTCTGCGGGATCGAGCCCTACGATCCCTGGTGGCAGCCCGACGTGCTGCACGGGCACGACTGGCAGGCCGGCCTCATGCCGGCCTACATCGCGCTGCGCCCGGACCGCTTCGGCGGCCCGGTCCGCCCGGCGACCGTCCTGACCATCCACAACATCGCCTACCAGGGCCGCTTCGGCGCCTGGATGATGGGCGACATCGGCCTGCCCTCCTCCTCCTTCCGGGTCGAGGGCGTCGAGTATTACGGCGGCATCGGCTATCTCAAGGCCGGCTGCTACTACGCCGACCGCCTCACCACGGTCAGCCCCAGCTACGCCAACGAGATCCAGACGGCCGAGCACGGCAACGGGCTGGAAGGGCTGCTCGCCAGCCGCGCCGACAATGTCAGCGGCATCCTGAACGGCGTCGATTACGGCATCTGGGACCCCGCCCGCGATCCGCACATCCCCGCCCAGTACGGCCCCGACGATCTCGGCGGCAAGGACCTGTGCAAGGCGGAACTCCAGGCCCGCTTCGGGCTGGAGCGCCGCCCCGACGCCCCCATCGCCTGCGTGATCAGCCGGCTGACCTGGCACAAGGGCCTGGACCTCGTGCTGGAGGCGGCCGGCCAGTGGGTCGGCTGGGGCGGGCAGCTCGTCGTGCTCGGCACCGGCGATCCCGGCAGCGAGACCGGCTTCCGCAACCTCGCCGCCTGGCATCCGGGTGCGGTCGGCGTCCACATCGGCTACGACGAGGCGCTGTCCCACCACGTGCAGGCCGGGTCGGACCTGATCCTCGTGCCCTCGCGGTCGGAGCCCTGCGGCCTGACCCAGCTCTACGGGCTGCGCTACGGCACCCTGCCGCTGGTCCGCCGCACCGGCGGGCTGGCCGACACCATCGTCGACGCCAACCCCGCCGCCACCATCGACGGCAGCGCCACCGGCTTCCAGTTCGTCAATGCCTCGGTCCAGGAGATGCTCTGGGCTCTGCGCCGCGCCATCGCCCTCTACCGCCGCCCCGAACGCTGGCAGGCCATGCAGCAGCGCGCCATGACCCGCGACTTCGGCTGGCACCGCCCGGCCGAGGAGTACATGGAGCTGTACCGCAACGCCATCCCCGGCCTGTCGGTATAGGGGTGAGAGCATCTGTAGTATGCCCGGAGCATATTATGAGTTTGGTCATAACTAGACCAAAGCTAGCCGGGCAGCCTCTAGAAGACTATCCCGGCCCTACACTTGAGTCGTCCGAGATTAAGGGATTAAAAATAGATCTACTTTTATTCTCTGAGATGTTTTACTACTGAGGTAATGTGGTGATTTATGGCAGCGGATATCCAGGTTGTTTGGTTTCTTGAGATCAAACCCCGGGCACATTCCATGATATGTGAATCACCCCATGAAAAGCTAACACCTTTGTAGTTTTCATCCTCAACAATCATTCTACATAGATTGCTGTAAACATCTGGATCCTGAATTTTAATCTTGGGACCGAAGGGAAAAATTAGCCCGTGATCTGTTGTATACCGAACCGCTTTTCGGCCTCCTGTGATAGAACGCCCATTAACCAACGGGAAAACCGTATGGTCAGAAAAGCACACATTTGTTATTTCTGGAAATATCATTTCTGCATTTCTTACATGTTCATACCTTCGGAATTCAATGCAGCCTACGCCATAGGATTTATCGCACATGTTTATTGAAGGTATCGAAGTGCCGGATAGAACCAGGCCTTTCTCTGATGACATCTTGTTTCTCGTGATGCTTTGATACAATTTCAATAGCCCTGAACAGACCAAAAAGTCATTAGCAGACTGCTCGAAATCGACAATTGAATAAGGAGCTTTTACAATATATTCTTCAACCCTATTTCTTACCACTCCAAAAAGAACTTGCGGGAAAGCGTTTCTGCAAAAACGCAGAGATACACCGTCGTATTTTTCACTGAAAAAATGAAACAGTTTTTCGACTGAATAAAAATCACCGCTCAAGGTCAGTACAGGCTTAACCGGCAACCCCAAAGCCCACGGACTAAGTACTTCTAATATGTGTGGAATATGCTCCGGCATCGCCCGCTTCAGCAACTCCGTGAAATCCAAGAGTATTTCTGGACATTGCAAGCTCCCACGCCGAATGTAACCGGCCACCCTTTCAGCATTTTCTATGGCATCTTCCGGCTCTTCATAGAAATTCCAAAAATAGCTATCAACCAATCCTAATATTAATATAGGAATAACCTGAGAGGCTTCCTGCGTGCCTAGCTTCGAGAGCGCATCGATGTCGCTTTTTCTTCCACGAAGGATTGGAAAATATCTATTATCTTTGCAAGCCAACATCTTGCTACCCCATAGCCTTTGCACTCCAAAAAAAGCATAGCACGAGCGTGGCTATATTTTGCGGCCGAGACCAACTTTCGGCATCCGCAGACCGTCGTTGCGCCAAACGCCCCTACGCCCTATGTTCCGGGCAAACCAGGGCTCCGGGCACCGATGACTGACATCTCGCACATCCGCAACTTCTCCATCATCGCGCACATCGACCACGGCAAGTCCACGCTCGCCGACCGGCTGATCCAGCAGTGCGGAGGCCTGGACACGCGCGAGATGCGCGAGCAGGTGCTCGACAGCATGGACATCGAGCGCGAGCGCGGCATCACCATCAAGGCGCAGACCGTCCGCCTGCTCTACAAGGCCAGGGACGGGCGGCAGTACACGCTGAACCTGATGGACACGCCGGGCCACGTCGACTTCGCCTACGAGGTCTCGCGCTCGCTGGCCGCCTGCGAGGGTTCGATCCTCGTGGTGGACGCCTCCCAGGGCGTGGAGGCGCAGACGCTCGCCAACGTCTACCAGGCGATCGACAACAACCACGAGATCATCCCCGTCCTCAACAAGATCGACCTGCCGGCCGCCGAGCCCGACCGCGTGAAGCAGCAGATCGAGGACGTCATCGGGCTCGACGCCTCGGACGCGGTGGAGATCTCCGCCAAGACCGGCCTGAACATCGACGCCGTGCTGGAAGCCGTCGTGCAGCGGCTGCCCCCGCCCAAGGGCGACGCCGAGGCGCCGCTGAAGGCCCTGCTGGTGGACAGCTGGTACGACCCCTATCTCGGCGTCGTCATTCTCGTGCGCGTCGTGGACGGCCGGCTGAAGGCCGGCCAGAAGGTCCGCTTCATGGCCGGCGGCACCACCCACGAGGTCGAGCGCGTCGGCGTGTTCACGCCCAAGGCGCTGCTGACCGGCGAGCTGGGGCCGGGCGAGATGGGCTTCATCACCGCCGCCATCAAGGACATCACCCACACCAAGGTCGGCGACACCATCACCGAGGAGCGCCGGCTGGCCGCCGAGCCGCTGTCCGGCTTCAAGCCCTCCATCCCCGTGGTGTGGTGCGGCCTCTTCCCCGTGGACGCCAGCGACTTCGAGCGGCTGCGCGACAGCCTCGGCAAGCTGAAGCTGAACGACGCCAGCTTCCACTACGAGGCCGAGACCTCGGCGGCGCTCGGCTTCGGCTTCCGCTGCGGCTTCCTCGGCCTGCTGCACCTGGAGATCATCCAGGAGCGGCTGGAGCGCGAGTTCGACCTCGACCTCATCACCACCGCCCCCTCGGTCGTCTACAAGCTCTACATGACGGACGGCAGCGTGCAGGACCTGCACAACCCCGCCGACATGCCCGACGTGATGAAGATCGATCACATCGAGGAGCCCTGGATCAAGGCGACCATCATGCTGCCCGACGAGTATCTCGGCGGCATCCTCCAGCTCTGCACGGAGCGGCGCGGCCAGCAGATCGAGCTGACCTACGCCGGCAGCCGCGCCATGCTTGTCTACCGCCTGCCGCTCAACGAGGTGGTCTTCGACTTCTACGACCGGCTGAAGTCGATCAGCCGCGGCTACGCCAGCTTCGACTACCAGATGGACGGCTACGAGGAAGGCGACCTCGTGAAGATGTCCATCATGGTCAACGCCGAGCCGGTGGACGCGCTCTCCATGATCGTCCACCGCAGCCAGTCCGAACGCCGCGGGCGCCAGTTCTGCGAGCGGCTGAAGGACCTGATCCCCCGCCAGCTCTTCAAGATCGCCGTCCAGGCCGCCATCGGCGGCCGCATCATCGCCCGCGAGACCATCTCGGCGATGCGCAAGGACGTGCTGGCCAAGTGCTACGGCGGCGACATCAGCCGCAAGCGCAAGCTGCTCGACAAGCAGAAGGAAGGCAAGAAGCGCATGCGCCAGTTCGGCCAGGTCGAAATCCCGCAGAGCGCCTTCATCGCCGCCCTGAAGATGAGCGACGACTGACGAGCGTTTGGGATTGCTGCGCAAGGAAAAGGGGGCCGCCGGCCCCCTTTTCCATGTCCCCCGGCCAGGGCCGGAAGGCCCTGGACCGTTTTGTGGGTTCTCATACCGGGCTCGGAAAATTCCGACCTCCGAGCCCGGTATAGGGCCGCGACTGCGGCCCCGCGCCCCCTGGCGAGGAAGTCGTGGCGCGGAAGTCCTGACCACAGGTCAGGACGTCATGAAAATCGTATCAGCCGCCGTGGAAGCCCTTCAGCCGTTCCTCGCCGTCGGTCGGCGGGAAGTCGGCGGATTTCGCGGTGGCGACGACCTGCGCCAGGAAGGCCTGATAGGGATCGGTCCGGTTCTCCGTTCCCTCGGGCTTCTGGATCGGGCCGCCGTAGTTGCGGTCCTGGGTGAACTGCTCCTGTTCGGCCGCCGGCAGGAAGGGGCAGACGAACAGCGAATGGGTCGGGGCCGGGACCTCGCCGACATGGCGGTTCGCCCGCATCACGTCGAAGTTGCCCTCGCCGTCCGGCGCGGACAGGATCTTCAGCCCGTGATGGACCGTGTTCTTGTCCTGGGCGTTCCGCCGCGCCTCTTCCTCGTAGGCGTCGCGGGGATAGACCCGCTCCAGGCTCGACAGATCGTTGACGTTGGCCTTCTCCATGCTGCTCTCCTGTTCCGGTGGGCGCCATTCTTCTTGGTTCGCCTTGCAGATTGAGGAAAACGCGGACGGCCGCCCCCCGTTCCCGAGCCGGCCCGGCCTTCCCGAGGGGCGGGAAAGCCCCTGTTGCCCCGCCCCGCCCCTCCGGGGCACAATGCCTAGAGGGCACGATGGCGGCCCGTTCGATGAGGCTGTTCATGGCAAGCTGGTCTGCTGCTCCCGCTCTGACCCTGGCGCTCGCGCTGCTCTGGACCGGTGCCGCGCCCTTCTCAGCGCCGGCCTGGGCGCAGAACCCCGTCATCCTCGGCGGTCCGCTGACCGGCGAGGTCGTGCTGAACCGCGACGTCGAGGTCCGGATCGGCCCGAGCGAGAACGCGCGCATCCTGCGCACCATGAAGAAGGGCGCGGCGCTGAACGCGCTGGGCACGCCGCGCGGCACGAGCTGGACCGAGGTCGCGATCGGCGGGCGCCCCATCGGCTATGTGCCGGCGGACTCCCTCGACCCGGCCCTGCTCGCCCCGCCGCCACCCGCCAGCCCGCGCCGCTGACCGGCCTCTAGGCCTGGCCCTGGCCCTGGCCCGCCCCCTTGCCCATGGCCTTATCCACGGCATCGCGCAGGGGCGCCACCTGCACCGGCTTGTGCAGCAGGCCGCAGCCGCGCGCCGACGCCTCGGCGAGCCGTTCCGGCGCCGTGTCGCCGGTCAGGATGATCGCGGGAACGGGCGCCCCGGCGTGCCGCCGCACCATCTCCACCGCCTCGATCCCGGAGCCGCCCTGCGGCAGGAAATGGTCGGCCAGCACGAGCCCCGGCACCTCCCGGATGGCCGGCAGCCGCTGGGCCAGCTCGTCGATGGATTGCGCGGCGACCACCTCGTAGCCCCACCCCTTCAGCAGCAGCGACAACCCTTCGACGATGAAGGGTTCGTCGTCCACGACGACGACCAAACGGCTGCCCCCGGCGGCGGGTAAGGGTCCCCCCTCCGCCGCATCCCCTGCGTCGTCGGCTCCCCCGTCACCGAGGAGCGCGTGCGGGACGATTGCCCCTCCGGAGGCCCTGTTCGCTGCTTGCCACATGGTCGTTCCAGCCCTGTTCTTTGTGGTTTTTCGTTCCGAAAGGCTCGCTTTCCCCCACGGTCCATTGCCGAAGGGAAACGGGCCGTTCTGGAATGCCAGTCGAAAGAATGCCAGAAACCGCAGGGGTGCGCTTCGAACACCCCTCAACAGATCGCAACAGACCACCCAAGGAAAGCGTCGGCACCAAAGTGAGGCTCCACCTTTGGGCAGAGCCGCGCTTGTTCTGATTTCGGTCTTAATTCAGCCTAATGTAAAGCCAAAAGCCTTCTCAACTCCCCAAAAACGCATAGAGGATGATGGCTAAGCCGTCCAGGACGGCCGCCCCGGACGGCGCCCGCCGAAGGAAGGCGGGCAAAGAAAAAGGCCCCCGCCCTGAAGCGGGAGCCCTCCTCCGGATAGGGAATGCGGCCGGGAGCCGGTCAGCCCCTCAGCGCCCCGCCCGTCGCCTTGACCACGGCGGCGACGATCTTCTGGCCGACGGCCTCGATCTCCTCGTCGGTCAGGGTGCGGTCGGCCGGCTGGTAGGTGACGGAGACCGCCACAGACTTGGCCCCCTCCTCGACACCCGGCCCCTGGTAGACGTCGAACACCGTCACGTCGCGGACCAGCGCCTTGTCGGCACCCTTGGCGGCGCGGACGATCTTGTCGGCCTCAACCGAACGCGCGACGACGAAGGCGAAGTCGCGCTCCACCGGCTGGAAGTTGGAGAGCTGGACCATCGGCTTGGCCGTGCCGCCCTTCTTCTTGGGCAGCGGGATGGCGTCCAGCATCACCTCGAAGCCGACGACCGGTCCCTTGACGCCGAGCGCCTCCAGCACCGACGGGTGGATCTCGCCGAAGCGCCCCATCACGGTCGGGCCGAGCCGCAGCACGCCGGAGCGGCCGGGGTGGTACCAGACCGGCGCGTCCGTCGTCACCTGCAGGTTGGCGGTCGGAGCGCCCGCCGCCTCCAGCACCGCCATGGCGTCGGCCTTGGCATCGAAGACGTCCACGCCCCGCGCCTTCTCCGCCCAGTGGCGCGGCACGGCCTGACCGGCGCGCAAGCCCGCCGCCACCGTGTCCTGCCCGTCGGGGGCCGGCGTGCGGAAGGCGGCACCCAGCTCGAACAGCCGGACGTCGGCGATGCCGCGGTCGGCGTTGCGGCCGGCCGCCTGGATCAGGTTGCCGAGGATCGACGGGCGCATGACGTCCAGGTCGGCGCTGATCGGGTTGACCAGCCGCAGCCCCTCGTTCACGCCGCCGAACAGCGCGGCCACGGCGGCCGAGGTGAAGGACCAGGTCACCGCCTCGTTCAGGCCGCGCGCCGCCAGCGTGCGGCGGGCAAGCCCGACCCGGCGCTGCCTGGCGGTCAGGGCCGGGCGGGTCAGCACCGTGTCGCAGGGCAGCGGCGTCACCGGGATGGCGTCGAAGCCATGGACGCGCAGCACCTCCTCGACGAGGTCCGCCTCGCCATGCACGTCGGCGCGCCAGGAAGGGACGGCGATGCGCAGGGTGCCGTCGGCCTCCTCCCGCTCCACCGCGAAGCCCAGCGCCTTCAGGATGCGGATCTGCGCGTCGATGGCGAGGTCCACCCCGCCCAGATGCTTCACGCGGTTCGGGCGCAGGGGCAGGCTGCGCTGCCACTCCGGCTCACGGCCGGCGACGGTCAGCTCCGACGGCTCGCCGCCGCACAGCTCCAGGATCAGGCGCGTGGCGCGCTCCATCCCCTGGAAGACGGCGGCCGGGTCGAGACCGCGTTCGAAGCGGTAGCGCGCGTCGGACTCCGCCCCCAGCCGCCGGCCGGTCTGGGCCGTGCGCACCGGGTCGAACAGCGCCGCTTCCACGAAGACGGTGCTGGTCGCCTCGGTGCAGCCGGACTCCTCGCCGCCGACGATGCCGGCCAGCGACTCGACGCCGTTGGAGGCGGCGATCACCGTCATCTCGCCGTCCAGCGCGTATTCCTTGCCGTTCAGCGCCTTGAGCGTCTCGCCCCCGCGCCCCATGCGCACCGTGATGCCGCCCGTCACCTTGTCGGCGTCGAAGACGTGCAGCGGGCGCGCAACGTCGAAGGTCATGTAGTTGGTGATATCCACCAGCGCCGAGATCGGGCGCAGCCCGATGGCGATCAGCTTGTCCTGCAGCCACTTCGGGCTGGGGCCGTTCTTCACGCCGCGGATGACGCGCCCGACGAACAGCGGGCAGGCGTCCGGCCGCTCGACCGTGACGCTGACCGGGCACGGGAACGCGCCCTTCACCGGCTCGGACTCCAGACGGCCGCCCGACAAGGGCTTCAGCGTGCCGAGCCCGGCGGCGGCGAGGTCGCGCGCGATGCCGCGCACGCCGGCGCAGTCGGCGCGGTCCGGCGTCAGGTTGATGTCGATGACCGGGTCGTTCAGCCCCGCGAAGTCGGCGAAGGAGGCGCCGACCGGCGCGTCGTCCGGCAGCTCGATGATGCCGTTGTGCTCGTCCGACAGGGTCAGCTCGCGCTCCGAGCACATCATCCCGTTCGACTCGACGCCGCGGATGACGCCCTTCTTCAGCGTGATGTCGGAGCCGGGCACATAGGTGCCGACCGGCGCGAAGACGCCCTTCATGCCGGCGCGCGCGTTCGGCGCGCCGCAGACGACCTGCAGCGTCCCGGACCCGGTGTCCACCGTCAGGACGCGCAGCTTGTCCGCGTCCGGGTGCTTCTCCGCCGTGACGACATGGGCGATGCGGAAGGGCGCCAGCTCCGCCGAACGGTCCTTGATCCCCTCCACCTCCAGCCCGAGGCTGGTGAGCTTTTCGGTGATCCGGTCGAGCGTGGCGTCGGTTTCCAGATGGTCCTTCAGCCAGGACAGCGTGAACTTCATGGGTCCGGCTCCTTTAGCGCGTCAGGCCCTGGGCCATGCTGGGAACGTCGAGGGGAACGAAGCCGTAATGCTTCAGCCAGCGCAGGTCCGCCTCGAAGAAGGTGCGCAGGTCGGGGATGCCGTATTTCAGCATCGCGACGCGCTCGATCCCCATGCCGAAGGCGAAGCCCTGGTAGCGCGTGCTGTCGATGCCGCAGGCTTCCAGCACGTTCGGGTGGACCATGCCGCAGCCCAGGATCTCCAGCCAGTCGCCGTGGTTGCCGAGCTTCAGCTCGCCGCCCTTGCGCGAACAGCCGATGTCCACCTCCGCCGAGGGCTCGGTGAAGGGGAAGAAGCTCGGACGGAAGCGCAACGGCAGGTCGTCCACGTCGAAGAAGGCGCGGCAGAACTCGATCAGGCAGCCCTTCAGGTGCCCCATGTTGGTCGCCTCGTCGATGACCAGCCCCTCGATCTGGTGGAACATCGGGGTGTGCGTCATGTCGTAGTCGGACCGGTAGGTGCGGCCCGGCGCGATGATGCGGATCGGCGGCTTCTTGTTCAGCATGGTGCGGACCTGCACCGGGCTGGTGTGGGTGCGCAGCAGCATCTTCTTGTCGGCGCCATTTTCCGAGGGCGCGTCCGGCAGATAGAAGGTGTCGTGCATGTCGCGGGCCGGGTGGCCCGGCGGGAAGTTCAGGGCGGTGAAGTTGTGGAAGTCGTCCTCGACGTCCGGCCCTTCGGCGACCGTGAAGCCCATCTCGGCGAAGATGGCGACCATCTCGTCGATGGTCTGGCTGATCGGGTGGATGCGCCCCTCGGCCTCGGGGCGGACCGGCAGGGTGACGTCGATGCGCTCGGCCTCGAGCCGCGCTTCCAGATGCGCGCGGGCAAGCTCCGCCTTGCGGGCGTCGATTGCCGAGGCGATCTCGTCCTTCAGCACGTTCAGCGCCTGGCCGCGCTCGCGGCGCTCATCCGGCGACAGGCCGCCCAGCTCCTTCATGAGGCCGGTGATGCGGCCCTTCTTGCCGAGCGCGGTCACCCGCACCTCTTCCAGCGCGGCGAGGTCCGCGGCGGCCTCGACCTGCGACAGGAGTTCGTTCTTCAGCGCGTCCGACATGGCTCTTCCCGCTGCACTGGAGGAATTCGCGAATTGAAATCGGGTCCTGAACGACAAAAAGGGAGCCGGACCCAGAGGCCCGGCTCCCTTCATGCTGTCTGGCGCCCGGGGCCCCGCCTGGAAGCGGAGATCAGGCGGCCTTCTTGGAGTCCAGAGCGGCCTGGGCCTGGTCGACCAGGATCTTGAAGGACTCCGGCTCGCGGCCGGCCAGGTCGGACAGGACCTTGCGGTCGATCTCGATGCCGGCCAGCTTGATGCCGTTCATGAAGCGCGAGTAGGTCAGGCCATACTGGCGGACGCCGGCGTTGATGCGCTGGATCCACAGGCCGCGGAAATTGCGCTTCTTGTTGCGGCGGTCGCGGTAGGCGTATTGAAGCGCCTTTTCGACCTTCTCGATCGCGATCCGGAAGTTCTTGGAGTTCCGGCCCCGGTAGCCCTTGGCGAGCTTCAGGATCTTGCGGTGACGGGCGTGGGTGGTAACGCCGCGCTTAACACGTGCCATTTATCAATTCCTCCGGATCAAGCGTTGCGCAGCCAGTTCTTCAGCACGATGCGCGCGTCCTGGTCGGAAAGCGTCATCATGCCGCGCGCACTGCGCTTCATGTCCGGGCTCTTGTTTTCCAGGCAGTGGCGCTTGTAGGCGGCACCGGCACGGACCTTACCGGAAGCGGTCACCTTGAAGCGCTTCTTGGCGCCGCTCTTGGTCTTCAGCTTGGGCATTTCAAATCCTTGGGTTTGAACGTTCCGACTTGGCGGTTGGGCATGCCCGGGGCTTTCGGCCCGGCCTCGCCGCCGTTGGAGCGCAGCCTTATACGCGGATGCCCGGCCCGGCGCAAGGGGCCACGGGCGCCGAAACCGGCATGCGCGCGCATTTTTACGGGCCTTATCCCTCCCTCACCGCCGCGCGCTGTGCCGGGCGAGGTGGGTTTCCAAGGTCTCCGACTGTCGGGCCAGCGCGCCGGACGCCGCCAGCAGCTCCTCGGCCATGGCGCTTGCCGCGCGGGCGCGTTCGCTGACGCCGCGCATCAGCCCGTCGCTGTCGGCGGTCTGGCGGGCGATGTCGGTGACGGCCTGGGCGATCTCGGCGGAGGTGGCGTTCTGCTGCTCCACGGCTTCGGCGATGGAGCCCTGGAGCGTCACCACCTGCTCGACCGAGGCGCGGATGCCGGCGAAGCCCTGGACCGTCTCGGACAGGCTGTCGCGGATCAGCCCGACCGAATCGCCGATGCGGAGCGTGGCGCTCTCCGTCTCGGTGGCGAGCTTCTTGACCTCGGCGGCGACGACGGCGAAGCCCTTGCCGGCCTCGCCGGCGCGGGCCGCCTCGATGGTGGCGTTGAGCGCCAGCAGCTTGGTCTGCTCGGCGATGCTCGTGACCATGGTGACGATGCCGTCGATCTGGCGGGCCGCCTGCTCCAGCCGCTCGACCTTGCCGTTGGCCTCGGCGAGGTCCTGGCCGGCGCGGTCGGCCTTGGCCGCCGCCTCCTCGGCCCGCGCGCTGACCGAGCGCAGGGAGGCGGTCAGCTCCTCCGTCGCGGCGGCCACCGTGTTGGCCCCGGCGCTGCTCGCCGCGATGCGGTCGCCGACGGCGCCCGCCCCCTCGATGGTGGCGCGGGACTGGTCGTGCAGCCGGCCCGACAGCCCGTCCAGCCCGCGCGCCTCCGCCCCGATCGAGGCCGCGACCTCGCGCACCTGCTCCATGAGGGCGGCGGCGAAGCGCGCCTGGGCCGCCTGCTCGGTCACGTCGGTCCAGGTCAGCGTCACCGCCGCCAGCGCGCCCGACGCGTCGCGCACCGGGTCGAGCTGGATGTCGAGCAGCCGGCCCGCGACCTCCACCTCGCTCATCCGGAAGGGCAGCCCCGCCGGGTCGGCCAGCGCGCCGCGCAGGTCCGCGGCCTCCCCGAACAGGTCGAGGCTGCCGCAGGCCAGCCCGTAGGCCTCGCAATGGGCGCGGGCGGCGGCGTTGGTGAAGGTGATCTCGCCATCCACCACCAGCGCGGTCGGGGTCGGGCTCGCCTCCACCATCGCCTTCAGCCGCATGACCTGGCGCACGCTCTCGCGCAGCCCCAGCACGGCACCGGCGATGGCGCCCAGCTCGTCCCGGCCGGTGCGCGGCACCTCCACCTCGGTGTCGCCGGCGGCGATGCGGGCGATGGCCGCCGACAGGGTCTTGAGCCGGCTCAGGACCGCGTTCTGGAGCAGCAGCACCCCCAGCAGCGCCACGGCGGCCAGCACGCCCAGCACCATGGCGATGGCCCGGTTGCGCAATTGCACCTCGCGCGCCTGGAAGGGGCCGATGTCGCGCGTCAGGGTCGCGGTCGCCCAGGGCGTGCCGGCGCGGTCGGTCACCGTCAGGCTGGTGGTGTCGAGCACGGCGCCCGTCCCGCCGGGCTTCTCGTCCTGAAGCGTTTCGTACAGAACGGCGCCGTCCGCGCCGAGGATGCGCAGGTCGCCGCCCAGCGCCGTGCCCATGCCGTCCAGCAGGTGCAGCGGGTCGGAGACCACCTCCATGAAGCCCTGCACGCGGAAGCCGCCGACCGGCAGGATCACGCTGTGCAGGGGCTCGCCCCGCTCGTTACGCCAGAGATAGGCGGCCTTGGTGCGCTGCTTTTCCAGCGGGCGCGCCTTCAGCTCCGCCAGCACGGCGGCGCGCGCGGTGACCGTGTCCGGGCCGCCCTTGGCGGAGCTGGCCAGCGGCGTCATGTCCGGCAGGAACAGATGCACCGCCTTCAGCCGGATCTGCCCTTCCATGGCGGCCGGCCGGGTGTAGGGCTGGTCGGCGGCGATGACGGCCTTGGCGGCGTCCTTCTCGGCGACATACTGGACCACCGTCTCCATCCGCCCCCACTGGTCGAGTTCGGGGGCGATGCGGTCCAGATACTCCTTGGTGACGCGCTCGCGCACCAGGAAGGAGGCGGTGGAGGCGGCCGATCCGTTCAGCGTCTCCTGCGCGAAATCGTGGTAGAGCCGCGACGTCCAGAGATGGCTGCCGACGAAGGCCACCGAGGAGAGCAGCCCCACCCCCACCAGCACCCGCCGCAAGGTCCACATCAGTGGCTTGATCCGGGGCACGCCCGCGCCCACACCCACACCTGCGCCCACGTCCGCCGCGCTGCCCGCCATGTCGCACCCCGTCCAGCCGTTATCGTTCGAGATAACTCAAACGATTAGTTTGGAGGGGTAAGAATGTTTCGGCAACACCGCCATAATGTATTTGACGAAAAGCCTAAGTGGTTGAGCCGGAGCCAAGACCTTTGAACCGCTCCGTCGCCTGGACCAGCGCCGCGCGGATGCCCGGCTCCATCGCGGAATGGCCGGCGTCGGGGATGACCCGGTACTCCGCCTCGGGCCAGGCGCGGCGCAGGGCGTCGGCGGTGACCGGTGGGCAGACGATGTCGTAGCGTCCCTGCACGATGACCGCCGGCAGGTGGCGGATGCGCTCGACGCCGCGCAGCAGCCGGTCGTCCGGGGTGAAGCGGTTGGAGCGGAAGTAATGCGCCTCGATCCGGGCGAGGCCGAGCGCGTGGTTGTCCTCCCCGCTCGCGGCGACGAGGTCGGGCGAGGGCAGCAGCGAGGAGCAGGCGCCCTCATACATGCTCCAGGCCTTGGCGGCGGCCATGCGCACCGCCGGGTCGGGGGAGTCCAGCCGCTTCCAGTAGGCTTCCAGCAGGTCGCCCCGCTCCTCCTCCGGGATGTGGGAGACGAAGCCGGCCCAGGCCTCGGGGAAGATGACGCCCATGGAGTTCAGGAACCAGTCGATCTCCGTTCCGCGCATCAGGAAGATGCCCCGCAGCACCAGCCCCAGGCATTGGTCGGGTCGCGCCTGCGCGTAGGCCAGCGCCAGGGTCGATCCCCAGGAACCGCCGAACAGCAGCCAGCGCCGGATCCCCAGATGCCCGCGCAGCCGCTCCAGATCCTCGATCAGATGCTCGGTCGTGTTGCGCCGGATCTCGCCGAGCGGCCGCGACCGCCCGGCCCCGCGCTGGTCCATGATGACGATGCGGTAATGGGCGGGATCGAAGAAGCGCCGGTGCGTCGGCGAGGCCCCGGCCCCCGGTCCCCCGTGCAGGAACAGGACCGGCACGCCCTGCGGGTTGCCCGACTGCTCCCAGTAGAGGGAGTGGATCTCGTCCGCCGGCAGGTAGCCGGTCTCGTACGGGTCGATGGGCGGAAAAAGCTCGCTGCGGGGCATGCTGTGGAATCCTCTTGCGCCGGGCACTCTCTGCAAGGCCGGTTCACTGTAGGCCGGGGCTCCCGGAACGCGCCAGACGGTTATCGCGCCTTCCGGTTCGACATGTGCCCGAGATAGGCGACGATCCGGTCGATCTCCGCGTCGCTCAGCGACTCGGGCGGAAAGCCCGGCATCGACTGGCCGGGCCAGCTCCGCACCGAACGCGGGTCGCGGATCAGCCGCCTCAACCCGTCGGACCGCATGTACTCGACGGGGTTCATGGGCAGGTTCAGGTCCGGCCCCATGGTCGCGGAGCCGCCCCCGTTCATGGTGTGGCAGGCCATGCATTGCGTGATGAACAGCTCCTGCCCCGCCCGCTCGGGCGCCTGGGGCGGCAGCGCCGGGTCGACGGCGATCTGCGGCCAGCGCCGGACCGGGCTTTCCGCCTCGCCGATCCGCGCGACCTGGTAGGGCCATTGCTCGCTGCGCACGCCCGAGGCGGCCGGGTTGGTCCAGACGAGATAGAAGGGGCCGGCCGACAGCTCCTTGCCGGGCAGCGGCGGCCAGGGCGCGCCGGAGGGCTCGACGGCAAGGAAGGCCCTGGCGCCGCGCGGGTCCGCCGAAAGCGCCAGCGCCGCCGGGATCTGTGCCGCGAAGCCATCCGTGGCGACGAACTCCAGCATGCCGCCGGGCGGCCGCTCGCCCTGCAGAAGCGATGCCAGCGGCACCGCGCGGTAGCGCATCGCCCGCCCGCCATAGGCGACGTCCCGCGGGATCTCCACCGTCACCGCGTCCGCGCGCGCCAGCAGGGCCTCGCGGCCGAGCCGCGTCTCGGCGCCGCCGGTCGACAGGACCAGTTCGGGATCGGCCGCCATCGCGGGCTGGGGGCGAGCGGGGCCGAGAAGCCCAAGAGCCAACATCAAGGCGGCCAGCGCGCGGCGGATCATTCGGATGCCTCCTCATCGGCGGGGTCTGGTCCGGGTCCGGGTCCGGGCTCGGGCATCGGCTCTGGGACCGGGGCGCAGCACCCGTCCGGCGCGGGCGGAGCCTGGCCGAGCAGTTCGATCTGCTCGGGGTGGCTGGCCTCGATCATCGGCCCGTTGCGCAGCCCGACCCAGCCGCGCACGCGCACCGCCCGCCCCTGGAAGGCCAGCGGGTCCACCCCCGCCCGCGCGAAGAGCCGCAGGGCGGCAGGGGCGATCCGGACGGTGACGTCCGTCCGCCGGTCCGCCCCGAAATTCAGGTAGGCCGCACCCCCGGCAAGGGCGGCGGCGAGCACGCGCCCCTCCACGATCTGGAAGCTGTCGCGGTGCCGGTGCAGCAGGTCGGGATCGGCCGGGCGGACGGCGTAGCCGGCGGACCGCCAGAGGCCCCGTCCGGCGCCGCGCGCCTCCGCCTCGGCGGCCAGCAATTCGGCCGCGCGCTCGCGGGCGTCGGGCCGGGTCTGCACGCGGACATGCCCCCCGGAAACCAGCGCCTGCTGGATCCACAGCCCATCGTCGCGGACCAGTTGCGTCAACAGCCGGCCATGCCGGTCGGTCGGCGCCAGGCCGGCCGGACTCACCGCGCGCCCCTGCGCCAGGGCCCGCAACGCCGCCGTCGCCGAGTCGGCGAGCCGTCTTTCCCCGCTGCCGGGGTCCCCGGCCGCCACGGCTTTCGGGGCCAGGATGCCGGCGAGCCGGACGCGCCGCCCGTCCGCCAGTTCCAGCGTGTCACCATCGATCACCGCCGCCACCCTGACCGGCGCCGCCTCGGCCGGAGCCGCCTGCGCGCGGGACGGCCCCGACGCCTCCGCCGCAGCCGGCGCGCAGGCGAGGAGTGCCGCGCCAAGCGAGAGCGCGGAATGGAGGAGCGCAGGGCGGCACGTCACGCGGGCGTTGCTCCTCTCGGATTGGGTCCGGTTCCGGTATGCCCTGCCCGCCGCCTCCTGGCAAGCCGCTGCCCCCGACGTCGGCATGACGACGTCCATGAGGACAAAGCCTGTATGACAAGGACCGGGCTTGGCCCCCTGCCCCGTTGCCGAGGGCCGCCGGCCCCGGTACCCTGCCGCGCATGGCCGATCCAACGCCGAATCCGTCGCCGAAAAAGCCCGCCCGCCGGTTCCTGCCGCGCCTGCACCTGTCCGTCGCGACGGTGCTGGTGGCCGGATTCGGCTCGCTGATGCTTCTGGCGGTGGCGAGCGTGCTGGTGCTCGGGCTGGTCAGCGCCGGGCGCAACACCATCACGCTTGGCAACGACAAGGCCGACCTCGCGCTGGCCGGCGTGGAGGTGCGGGTCCGCAACCAGCTCAACCCCGCGCGCGACATGGCGAAGTTCATCGCGGAGATGGTGGAGCGGGGCGAGCTGGCCCCGGACGGTGGGGAACGGGTGCTCGACACCCTGCGCGGCTCGCTCGCCGCCGTGCCCCAGGTCACGGGCCTGGCGCTCATCGGTCCGGAACTGACGGGGGTGCAGGTCGGCCGCCAGGACGGCTCCCTGCGCACGAAGGCGCTCGACCTGCGCGGCGAGCCCGACCTGCCGCCCGAGATGACGGACGCCGCCGACCGCACCGCGCCGAGCTGGGCCGACCCGCTCTGGTCGAAGGAGGCGGGGACGAGCTTCGTCACCCTCTTCCACCCGATCCACCGCGACGGCCGCTATCTCGGGCAGGTGATGGTGGGCGTCTCGCTCGGCGACCTGTCGCGCTTCCTGTCGAACCTCTATGTCGAGCAGGGGATCAATGCCTTCGTCCTGTTCGACCGGGGCCATGTGCTGGCCCACCCGTCGCTGGAGGCGCTGAAGTTCGATTTCACAGGCAAGACCGACGGGCCGCCGCTGCCGCGCGTGGACCAGCTCGACGATCCGCCCCTGGCGGCGCTCTGGAACACGCAGGACGCCGGGGTGACGCTGACCAAGCGCATCCTCAGCCGGATCGTCACGGTGGCCGGCGAGGAGTACCTGTTCCTGCTGCGGCCCATGCCCGGCTACGGCAAGCAGGACTGGACCATCGGCATCCGCTTCCGCGAGCAGGAGGTGGACACCGAGATACGGCGGCTGCGCGACACCGCGCTGGCCGGCTTCGCCATCCTGCTGGTGTCGGTCGCGGCGGCGCTTGTCGTCGGGCGGCGCATCAGCCGCCAGGTGGCGCGGCTGGCCGAGGCGGCCGACCGCGTGCGCGCCTTCGACTTCAACGGCATCCAGGAGCTGCCCGACTCGCGCCTGCGCGAGCTGTCGCGCGCCGCCGCCGCCTTCAACGCGATGGTCGCGGGCCTGCGCTGGTTCGAGACCTATGTGCCCAAGGCCCTGGTGCTGCGGCTCATGCACCGGAGCGGCGACGGCGCCGCCTTCGGGTCGGAGGAGCGCGACGTCACGGTGATGTTCACGGACATCCGCGGCTTCTCCCAGCTCGCCGAGCATCTCGGCGCCGCCGACACCGCCGCCCTGCTGAACGAGCATTTCACCCAGCTCGCCGACTGCATCGAGGCGGAGGGCGGCACGGTGGACAAGTTCATCGGCGATTCGATCATGGCCTTCTGGAACGCGCCGGAGGAGCAGGAGGACCACGCCGCCCGCGCGCTCCGCGCCGCCCATGCCATCACCCGTGCGGTCGGGGAGAACAATCGTCGCCGCGAGGCGGCCGGGCTGGCGCCGATCCGCGTCCGCGTCGGCCTGCATTCCGGCCCGGTGGTCGTCGGCAACATCGGCTCGGCCAGCCGGATCAACTACACCATCGTCGGGGAGACGGTGAACATCGCCGCCCGCATGTCGGAGCTGGCGTCGGCACTCCAGGGCCAGTCCGAGGTGATCGTGCTGACCAGCGCCGCGACCGCCGCGCAGGGGATCGGCGCCGCTCCGCTGGCCCGCGTGGGTGGCCGCTCCCTGCGCGGCCGCACCGACACGACGGAGGTCTGGCGCATGGAGCTGGAGGGCGAGGCCGCCCCGGCGGAGGCGCGGGCCGAGGCCTGAAAAGGCGAAGGGCGCCCACATGGGGCGCCCTCGACGGTGCTCTGAAGGAAGGGGATGGGCTGGCGGTCAGGCGTCGGCGAGCAGATCCTCGTGGCCGTCGACGCGCTTCAGCATCGACTGGCGCAGCTTCAGCAGGGCGCGGTGTTCGAGCTGGCGCACGCGTTCCTTGCTGACGCCGAGTTCGCGGCCCAGCTCCTCCAGCGTGGCGCCCTCCTCGCGCAGGCGGCGCTCCCGGATGATGGTGCGCTCGCGCGGCGACAGCTCGCCCAGCGCCTCGGCCAGCCATTGCGAGCGCGTGGAGGAGTCGCGCATCCCGATGACGACCTCCTCGGGCGAGGGGCGCTGGTCGGCGAGGAAGTCCTGCCAGTCGTCGTCCGACCCGTCCGCCACCGGCGCGTTCAGCGACTGGTCCGACGCGGACAGCCGCATCTCCATCGCCTCGACCTCGCTGACGTCCACCTGAAGCTCGGTGGCGATCCACTCCCGGTTCTCCTTGGTGAGGCTGCCGGTCCGGGGAAGGTTGCCGCCGTTGGCGCTCTCGATCTTGGCGCGCAGCCGGCGCAGGTTGAAGAACAGGGACTTCTGCGCAGCGGTTGTTCCGGTCCGCACGATCGACCAGTTGCGCAGGATGTAGTCCTGCATCGCCGAGCGGATCCACCAGGCGGCGTAGGTGGAGAAGCGCACCTCGCGCGCGGGCTCGAACCGGCTCGCGGCCTGCATCAGCCCGACATTGCCCTCCTGCACGAGGTCGCCCATGGGAAGGCCGTAGTTGCGGAAGCGCGCCGCGGTGGCGACGACCAGCCGGGTGTAGGCGCGCACCAGCTCATGCAGCGCCTGCTCGTCGCCGACCTCCCGCCATTTGCGGGCGAGATCGAATTCGTGGTCGCGAGTCAGCAGCGGCTCGCGCATGGAGGCCTTGATGAAGCTCAGGTTCGCGCGCTGCGTCTCAGGGTCATCGATATATGCCATCCGTCCCTTCCTTCCCGTCTGGGCGGCCGTCATTCTGGCGCTGTGATTCTGGTGCCGTGATTCTTGGCGGTCTTCCCGAGTTCGTTCCCGGTCCTCTTCTCGTTCCCGGCTCCGTTTCGCCCACGGAAAACTGCGGGTCCGGATGCCTCTTTTCAGGAACCGTGTGCTCAGGACAACAGCCGTCGCCCGCCCCTGTTGCATGCAATACGCACAAGGGGCGCCGGTCGGATCACCGCTCCCGGGGTGATTCGCATGCGGTGATCGGGCGAAATGGGATTAGGGACGCCGAAGAGGTAAGGCGGGCGCGAGAGGGCGGAGGCACGCGCCATCGGCTGGTTTTCCGCCCCCTGGATCGCCGGGGCGGGGCTTCGGCGGCCGGGGCCGGACCGCAAGACGGCGGCCCATGGTCCGCCCATGGACCATACGCGCGCACGAAAACGTGATGGGTGCCGTCCTGGATCTGAAACCTAGATCTGGAACAGGTCGAGCATCTCGCCGGACGCGTCCATGCAGCCGCAGACGAGATGGCCGCCGAAACCGCAGCCGCCGTCCAGCGTGGCGGTGGCCTCGTCCACCCGCACCCCCTGCCGGGCCGGGTCGAAGCCGCGGGCGACGCGCCGGAAGCCGCCGAAGGGGCCGGCGAGGCGGGCGAAGCCGCTCCCGCCCCACCAGAAGCTGTCGCCCTGATTGGCGAAGGGCCGGGCGGGGTCGATGCCGGCGCTGACCAGCAGCAGCCCGCCGCCCGTGCCGTCTTCGGGATTGCCGGTGTAGGCGGCGCGGCGCAGGGAATTGAACAGTGTCTCGTGGCCGGGATGCGCCCTCATGCCCTGGCGCAGGCCCTGCGTCCAGCGGCTGAGCGCCACGGCGCCGCCGCGCGCGGCGGCCATGCCCTGTTCGGCCGAACCGCCATAGGCGGCCAGCGTGACGCCCGCCCCCTGGCGGAGCATCCAGTCGAGGACCTGGCGCGGGTCGGGCGCGAAATGGAGCTGGAGCAGCTTCTGCCACATCTCCTCCTGCGCGCCGCGCAGATAGACGATGTCGCCGGCGAGCAGGCCGGGCATGCAGAGGAGCGCCCGGCGGAAGGCGAGCAGCGCCTCCACCGTCTCGGCGACGCGCTCCCCCCATCCGATCATGTTTCCGAGATAGACCAGCCGGTCGCCCGGCCGGAAGCTCGCGCCGATCACCTCGTGCATGGCGTGCAGCCGGTCGGGGTCGGCATGGACCGCACCGATGGCCCAGACGCGCCGGGGGCGGCCGAGATCGGCGAATTTCTGCGATTCAGCCATGGACGCGCGCGCGCTCACTCCGGCCCGATGTTTTCCGGGCCGGAGTGTAGGCGCCGCACGCGGCGGAAGAAAGGCGAAATCGTTTCAAAAGCCGGGGCATTCCCGCCCCCGGATAGCCGGGGCGCACGCGCCCCGGTGGGAAGGCGCGCCTCAGGCGGCCTTCTTCAGCACCTGCTCCAGACGCTCGGTGGCCTTCAGCTCGTCGATCTTCTCGACGGCGGCCAGCTCGCGGGCGAGGCGCTCGAGGGCGGCCTGGTAGATCTGCCGCTCGCTGTAGGACTGGTCCGACTGGTCGGCGCCGCGGTAGAGGTCGCGCACCACCTCGGCGATGGAAACGGGGTCGCCGGAGTTGATCTTGGCCTCATACTCCTGGGCGCGGCGGCTCCACATCGTGCGGCGCACGCGCGAACGGCCCTGGAGCGTCTCCAGCGCGGCCTTGATCCGGTCCTTGGTGCTCAGCCGGCGCAGGCCGGAATTGCGGGCCTTGGTGACCGGCACCTTCAGGGTCATGCGCTCTTTTTCGAAGGTGATCGCGTAAAGCTGAACTTCCATGCCAGCGATGCTGTGGGTCTCGATACCCTCGACACGGCCGACGCCGTGGGCGGGGTAGACGACGAAGTCACCGGTTTCGAAGTCAAGCTTGTTCGACATCTTTTGCTCTCACTTCTCGCGATCACGCCATGTTTGCCGCCCCGCTGACGCGGGACGAAAAGGCCCGACGACAGCCATGCGCCGCTGAGGGAAGTCAAAGCGGCGGGCACGGTTGTCATTGAGCCTTAATGCGACGGGAAGACCGGCAATGGCGCTTGGGGGCCGGCTTCGGGCGCGCAGTATAGCGATGTTACGGGTGAGTTACAAAGGTTACACGCGGGCGGCGGCCCGGAAACGGCCACCGCCCGCCGATGGCGGACCCGATGATTTTGCATGACGGCCTGTGCCGCGCGCCCGTTGCGGACGCTTCCGCTGCTCTGCCTACAGCGTCACTTCCCGGTGCCCGGCGCCGGCGAGAAGTACTTCTCGAACTTCCCGGCCTCGCCCTTGTGGGCGTCGGCCTCGGGCAGCGCGTCCTTCTTGCGGGTCAGGTTGGGCCACTTGGTGGCGTACTCGCGGTTCATCTCCATCCACTTCTCCGACTTGGCGTCGGTGTCCGGGATGATGGCCTCGGCGGGGCATTCCGGCTCGCACACACCGCAGTCGATGCATTCGTCGGGATGGATGACCAGCATGTTCTCGCCCTCGTAGAAGCAATCCACGGGGCACACCTCGACGCAGTCGGTGTACTTGCACTTGATGCAGTCATCGGTGACGACGTAAGGCATATTCGTTCTCCGGTGTTCACGCCTGTTCCGGCGCTGTTCACGTCGCCGGTTCCGAGTCGCGTCGGATCTGCTCCGGCAAGGTTCCCACGCACCAGACCCCCGCACGTCAATCAGATCGACGATTCCGCCTCCGTAGCACGCCCCGTCCGGCCCGTTCAACCCTGTCTGATGCAAAAGCCGCTCCGCCCGCGCCCTGTCCTGAAAATGCCTGGACGCACACCATAGTAATAAGGTGAGCAACAGGAGGCCCGGTGGGCGCCGCCAGGGTCGGGGGCGCCGCCGCCGCGCCGGCCTGCCCCCTTGGCGCCGCCCCTGTTGCAGGGATACCCCGAGGCCGGATAGCCTCCACGCCATGAGCTATTTCGAACCGACCGGCCCGGCCGACCCCCGCCGCCACGCCCCCGCCGCGGAGCGCAACGGCGCCCCCATCCTGGAGGTGCTGCGCCGCGCCCTCCCCGCTTCGGGCACGGTGCTGGAGGTGGCGAGCGGCACGGGCCAGCACGCCGTCCTTTTCGCGGGCGCGCTGCCGCGTCTGGACTGGCAGCCGAGCGACGCCGACCCGGAGCTGCGCGCCAGCATCGAGGCCTGGCGCGCCGGGGCGGCGCTGCCCAACCTGCGCGCGCCCCTGGCGCTGGACGCCGCCGCGGACGGCTGGCCGCTGGACCGGGCCGACGCGCTGGTCTGCATCAACATGATCCACATCGCCCCCTGGGACGCGGCACTCGGCCTGTTCCGGGGCGCCGCGCGCCTGCTGCCGGCCGGAGCGCCCCTGCTGCTCTACGGCCCCTTCAAGCGCGGGGGGCGGCACACGGCGGACAGCAACGCCGCCTTCGACGCCAGCCTGCGCGCGCGCGACCCGGCCTGGGGCGTGCGCGGCCTGGAGGAGGTCGAGCGCGCGGCCCGGGGCTTCACCCTGGCGGAGGCCGTCGAGATGCCGGCCAACAACCTCACCCTCCTGTTCCGCCGGGACGCCCGGGCCTGAGGGGTGCGGGCATGGATGCGCAGGCGCACAGGATGAATCTTTTGTGAAGTCTGCCCGGCCGGGTGGCGCTTGATGTAGAATCGACGGCCCGCACGCGCCCTCGCACCGGAGACCGCCCCCGCCATGCCGCCCAAGGTGACGCCGCCGCCCCGGCTTATGCTGGCCCTCTTCCTGCTGGTGGCGCCGCTCGGCCTGGCGCTGGCGCTCCTGGCGGCGGAGGGCAGCCTCACGCCGGCCGGCGCCGTCGGCGGGCTGGTGCTGGCGCTCGGGGGGGCCGGGCTGATTCTGCGGATCTATCTCCACGACCTGCGCATGGTGGGGGGCTATGTCAGCCGCCTGACCGAGGAGGAGGAGTTCGTTCCCCCGCCCGACGGCGGGTCCGACGCGGCGCGGGCGGTCAATGGCGCCGTGGCCCGGCTGCACCGGGCCTTCGCCCGCCGGTCGGAGCGCGCGGTGGCGCGGTCGGAAGCCAACGATTCCATCGTCGAGGCGCTGCACGACGCCCTGCTGCTGGTCGATGCCGGGCGGCAGGTGGTGCGCGCCAACCAGACGGCGCGGACCCTGTTCGGCGACCGGCTGCTCCAGCGCGACCTCGCCGCCTCGCTGCGCACCCCGGTCGTGCTGGAGGCGGTGGACGCCGTGCTGGGCGGGGCCGCCTCCCGCACGGTCGAGTTCAGCCTGCCGCTGCCGGTGGAGCGCACCTTCGAGGCGCGCGTGACGCCCTTCCGTCCCCCCCTGCCGGTGAGCGCCGGTTTCGACCCCGGGGACGGCGGACCGGCGCCCGCCGCGATGGCCATCCTCACCCTGAACGACATCACGGCGCTGCGCCGGTCCGAGCAGATGCGCGCGGACTTCATCGCCAACGCCAGCCACGAGCTGCGCACCCCGCTCTCCTCGCTGCTCGGCTTCATCGAGACGCTGCGCGGCCCGGCCCGCGATGATACCGAAGCGCAGGAACGCTTCCTCGGCATCATGCAGGACCAGGCCAGCCGGATGAGCCGGCTGGTCAACGACCTCTTGTCCCTGTCGCGCATCGAGCAGGACGAGCACATGCCCCCGTCCGACCGGGTGGACGTGCTGGACAGCCTGCAGGGCGTGCTCGACGCCTTGGAGCTGAAGGCGGCGGAGCGCCGCATCCGCCTGACGCTGGAGGTGCCGCCCGGTCCGCCGCCGATGGTCACCGGCGACGAGGACCAGCTGACGCAGGTCTTCCAGAACCTCGTCAGCAACGCCATCAAATACACGCGCGAGGACACGGAGGTGACCGTCTCCGTGACACTCGCCGACCCCGCGGCCCGGGCGCCCGTCCCCAATTCCGCTCCCGGGACCGCCTCGGGAGCGCGCGAGGCCGCCCGCCTGTCCGGCCGCGCCACCGGCCGCCCCATGGTCGCGGTGTCCGTGCGCGACCGCGGCGACGGCATCGCCCGCACCCACCTGCCCCGCCTGACCGAACGCTTCTACCGGGTGGACGCCGCGCGCTCGCGCGCCATGGGGGGGACCGGCCTCGGCCTCGCCATCGTCAAGCACATCGTGAACCGCCACCGCGGCCGGCTGACCATCGAGAGCGAGGTCGGGACGGGCAGCACCTTCACGGTCCAGCTTCCGGTCGCGGCGGAGGAGACGCAGCCGGCCGGGGCACGGCGGCAGGCCGGTGCGCTGTGAGCCCCGGAGATCCGCATGGTTCGGACGGCGACCGGCGGACACCGTGACCGGACGTGGACATCGTCATGAAACTGTCATAAAACTGCAATCATCGCGTCGCGGTCCCCGACTAAGTTCCGGCCCAACGCGGACGGGCTAAACCGACCGCGCAGCGGCGCGGGTTACAGCTTGTTCCCCGCCCCGGAAAAGGCATTCGGTTCAATCGGAGGAACAACCGTGTTCAGCAAGACGCTCGTCCTTGGCGCCGCCGCCGCCGTGGCCCTCTCCGCCGGTCTCGCCGGCACCGCCAACGCCCAGTCGCGTGACCAGATCCGCGTCGTCGGTTCCTCGACGGTGTTCCCCTTCACGACCGCGGTCGCCGAAGCCTTCGGCCGCGGCGGCAAGTTCAAGACCCCGGTGGTCGAGTCCACGGGCACGGGCGGCGGCATGAAGCTGTTCTGCGCCGGCGTCGGCCCGGCCCACCCGGACCTGACCAACGCCTCGCGCCGGATCAAGAAGTCCGAGGTCGAGCAGTGCGCCGCCAACGGCGTCACGCAGATCACCGAGCTGAAGGTCGGCTTCGACGGCGTCGTGATCGCCAACGCCAAGGGCGGCCCGGCCGCCGACTTCAAGCTGGAGCACCTCTGGAAGGCGCTCGCCAAGGAAGTCCCGGTCAACGGCAAGATGGTTGCCAACCCCTACAAGAAGTGGTCCGACGTCGACCCGAGCCTGCCGAACGAGGAGATCGAGCTGATCGGCCCGCCCCCGACGTCCGGCACGCGTGACTCGCTGAACGAGCTGGTCATGGAAGCCGGCTGCCACAAGGTCGCCGAGGTGAAGCAGATCATCACCGACGCCAAGGCCCTGTCGACCGCCTGCATGTCGGTCCGCGAGGACGGCGCCTACGTCGAGGCCGGCGAGAACGACAACCTGATCGTCCAGAAGCTGACCGCCAACCCGGCCGCCTTCGGCGCCTTCGGCTACAGCTTCTACGACCAGAACCGCGACAAGCTGAAGACCGCCAAGGTCAACGGCGTCGAGGTCTCCCCGGAGACGGTCCAGGCCGGCAAGTACCCGATCTCGCGCATGCTCTACGTCTACGCCAAGAACGCCCATGTCGGCACCATCCCCGGCATGCGCGAGTTCCTGGCGGAATACACCTCCGAGCGCGCCATGGGCGACGAGGGCTATCTGGCCGACAAGGGCCTGATCCCCGAGCCGAAGGCGGAGCGCGACAACGTGCGCAGCTCGGTCACCAACCTGACCCCGCTGAAGATGTAAGTCCCGCGGCCACGGCCGGCGCCACCCCGTTTTCGGGGCGGCGCCGGCCTTGTGCCGTTCAGGCTTCTGGTGTTCTTAAGGGCGGGCCGCCCCCGGTCGATCCAACCGGACGACCGAGGGGCGCGCCGTCCTCGGCTTTTTTTCCGGCGGGTGCGCATGCAGCTCACGGTTCTCATCATAGTCCTCGCCCTCCTCACCATCGCCGGCTTCCAGCTGGGCCGGTCGCGCGCCGCCGCGACGGTGGGCGGGCGACTCGTCGAACTCCACTCGGTCCCCTCCTACCACGGGCTCTACGTGGCGCTCTGGGCCGGCGTTCCGGCGGTCCTCCTGCTCGCCTTCTGGACCGCGTCGGAGAGCTGGGTGGTCATGCAGCTCGTCCTGGCCGGCCTGCCCGACCAGTTCACGGCGGTCGACCCGCAGGCGTTGAGCCTGCTGCAGGCCGACATCCTGAACCTGGCGCACGGCATCAACGCCAGCCGGGAGCCGGCACCCGAGGTGCTCGCCGCGGCGGAACGCTACAACCGTCTGCACGCGCTCGGCGACTGGGCGCTGCTGGTGGTGGGCTCCTGCCTGGCGCTCGCCGGCCTGACCTGGGCGCGCGGCCGTCTCAGCCCCGACATGCGCGCCCGCAACCGGGTGGAGCGCGCGATCAACGTCGCGCTGATCATCTGCTCGCTGGTCGCGATCCTGACCACGGTCGGCATCGTGCTGTCGCTGCTGTTCGAGGCGATCCGCTTCTTCACGGTGATCTCGCCGGTCGAGTTCCTGTTCGGCCTGCACTGGAGCCCGCAGATGGCGATGCGCGCCGACCAGGTCGGCTCGTCGGGCGCCTTCGGAGCCATCCCGCTCTTCACGGGCACGCTGCTGATCACGGTCGTCGCCATGGCGGTCGCGGTGCCGGTCGGGCTGATGTCGGCCATCTACATGTCCGAATACGCCAACCCGCATCTGCGCACCTGGCTGAAGCCGATTCTGGAGATCCTGGCCGGCATCCCGACGGTGGTCTACGGCTTCTTCGCCGCCCTGACCATGGCGCCCTTCGTGCGCGACGTCGGCCAGTCGCTCGGTTTCGCGGTCAGCTCGGAATCGGCGCTCGCCGCCGGCTTCGTGATGGGGGTGATGATCATCCCCTTCGTCAGCTCGCTCTCCGACGACGTCATCAACGCGGTGCCGCAGGCACTGCGCGACGGCTCCTACGGGCTGGGCGCCACCAAGTCCGAGACGATCCGCCACGTGGTGCTGCCGGCGGCCCTGCCGGGCATCGTCGCCGCGATCATGCTGGCGGTCAGCCGCGCCATCGGCGAGACGATGATCGTCGTCATGGCCGCCGGCCTCGCCGCCAACCTGACGGCCAATCCCCTGGACGCGGTCACCACGGTGACGGCTCAGATCGCCTCGCTTCTCGTCGGCGACCAGGAGTTCGACAGCCCCAAGACGCTGTCGGCCTTCGGCCTCGGCCTCGTGCTCTTCCTCGTGACGCTGACGCTCAACGTGGTCGCCCTGCGGGTGGTCCAGAAATACCGAGAGAAGTATGACTGACATCATCGCGAGAGACAGACGGACCATGTCGGCGGGCAACTCCCGGTCGCTCTACCAGAGCGACGAATTCGCCACGCGGCTTCAGCGCCGCTACGCCGCCGAGCGGCGCTTCCGGATGATCGGCATCGCCGCCATCGGCATGGCCACCCTGATGCTGGTGGTGCTGCTCGGCTCCATCATCTCCAAGGGCTACACGGCCTTCCTGCAGACGGAGATGCGGGTCGAGGTGACCTTCGACCCGACGGACGTCCAGGAGCGGAACTACGCGGCGATCCTGCGCCGCGGGCTCTACGCCCAGTTCCCCGACGCCACCGACCGCGCCAGCCGCCGCGCGCTGAACGATCTGCTCAGCAGCGGCGCCCCTTTCGCGCTGGAGGACATGGTCCGCCAGGACCCGTCGCTCGTCGGCACGACCCGCACCGTGTGGGTGCTGGCCGACGACACGGTCGACCAGTTCATGAAGGGCGCCATCTCCCGCGACACGCCGGAGAGCCAGCGCCCGCTGACCGACGCCAAGATCGCGGCCATCGACGCGCTGTCCGCGTCGGGCGCGCTGTCCACCGGCTTCAACACGACGCTGTTCACGTCCGGCGACAGCCGCGAGCCGGAGCAGGCGGGCATCTGGGGCGCCATCGCCGGCTCCGCCATGACGCTGATCGTGACGATGCTGCTGTCGGTCCCCATCGGCGTCGCCGCCGCGATCTACCTGGAGGAGTTCGCGCCGAAGAACCGCTGGACGATGCTGATCGAGGTGAACATCAACAACCTCGCCGCGGTGCCGTCGATCATCTACGGCCTGCTCGGGCTGGCGGTGCTGCTGGGCTTCTTCGGCATGCCGCGCTCGGCCCCCCTGGTCGGGGGCGTCGTGCTGGCCCTGATGACGCTGCCGGTGATCATCATCACCTCGCGCGTCGCGCTGAAGTCGGTGCCGCCGTCGATCCGCGAGGCGGCACTCGGCATCGGCGCCTCGCCGCTCCAATCGGTGACGCACCATGTGCTGCCGCTGGCGATGCCCGGCATCCTGACCGGCACCATCATCGGCATGGCCCGCGCGCTCGGCGAGACGGCGCCGCTGCTGATGATCGGCATGGTCGCCTTCATCGTCGACGTGCCCCAGGGCTTCACCGACAGCGCCACCGTCCTGCCCGTCCAGATCTTCATGTGGGCGGACAGCCCGGAGCGCGCCTTCAGCGAGCGCACCTCCGGGGCCATCATGGTGCTGCTCGGCTTCCTCATCCTGATGAACGGCTTGGCCGTGTTCCTGCGCAAGAAATTCGAGAGGCGGTGGTAGTCCCATGACCGTGCAGACCCAGTTCCAGACCGGCGCCCAAGCCGCCGCGCTCCGCCAGTCGGGCGCCAGCGTGAAGATGGTCGCCAAGGACGTGAAGGTGTTCTACGGCGCCAAGCAGGCGCTGAAGGGCATCGACCTGGAGATCCAGGAGAACCGCGTGATGGCCCTGATCGGGCCGTCGGGCTGCGGCAAGTCGACCTTCCTGCGCTGCCTGAACCGCATGAACGACACGATCGAGAACTGCCGCGTCGAAGGGCTGATCGCGCTCGACGGCGAGGACGTCTACGGCCGGCAGATCGACGCGGTCCAGCTGCGCGCCCGCGTCGGCATGGTGTTCCAGAAGCCGAACCCCTTCCCGAAGTCGATCTACGACAACATCTCCTACGGCCCGCGCATCCACGGCATCGCGTCGCACCGCGACGAGATGGACGAGATCGTCCAGAAGTCGCTGGAGCGCGCCGGCCTTTGGAACGAGGTGAAGGACCGCCTGCGCGAGCCGGGCACCGGCCTGTCGGGCGGCCAGCAGCAGCGTCTGTGCATCGCGCGCGCCGTCGCCGTCAGCCCCGAGGTGATCCTGATGGACGAGCCCTGCTCGGCGCTCGACCCCATCGCGACCGCCCACATCGAGGAGCTGATCGACGAGCTGCGCGAGAACTACACGATCGTCATCGTCACCCACAACATGCAGCAGGCGGCGCGCGTCTCCCAGAAGACCGCCTTCTTCCACCTGGGCGAGATGGTGGAGTGCGACGACACCGAGGAGATCTTCACCAACCCGCGCGACGAGCGCACCCAGGGCTACATCACCGGCCGCTACGGCTGATCGACGGTCCCGGCCGGCCCCCGCGGCCGGCCGGGCAATGAACGGACCGGCCGCGAGGCAAGGGCCGGACCCGTCCGGCCCCGAGGGGGAGTGGAGCATGAGTCCCGAACACATCGTCCGTTCCTTCGCCCAGGAACTGGAACGCCTGGCCAACCTGCTGACCCAGATGGGCGGCGTGGCCGAGGCGCAGGTCGCGGGCGCCGTTCGCGCCGTGACGCGCCGGGACGTGGAGCTGGCGGCCCAGGTCATGGCGGCCGACCAGCGGCTCGACGAGTATGAGCGCGCCATCGAGGCGGAAACGATCCGCCTGCTGGCGCTCCGCCAGCCGATGGCGCAGGACCTGCGGGAGATCGTCTCGGCGCTGAAGGTCGCCGCCGACCTGGAGCGCATCGGCGACTACGCCGCCAACATCGCCAAGCGCTCGCTGGCGTTGGCCCAGGTGCCGGTGGTGCCTCCCGCTTCGGGGATCGCCAGCATGGGGCGGCTGGTCGGGACGATCCTGAAGGACGTGCTCGACGCCTACATCGAGCGCGACGTCGAGAAGGCGGTGGCCGCCTGGAAGCGCGACGAGGAGTTGGACGACCTGCACACGGGCCTGTTCCGCGAGCTGCTCGCCCACATGACCGCCGACCCGCTCACCATCACGCCCTGCACGCACCTGCTGTTCATGGCCAAGAACCTGGAGCGCATCGGCGACCACGCGACCAACATCGCCGAGACCATCCATTTCGTCGTGGTGGGATCGCCGCTGGCGATGGAGCGCCCCAAGGGCGACGGCAGCAGCTTCGCCGTCATGACGCCCGGCTCCGGGCCGGAGGCGCGGACCTTGCCCCGCCGGCCGGGCAACGCCGCCTGAGACATGGCACCGACCGTCCCGCGGACCGAAACAAGAACCTGGATCAAGAGGGAACGATGAACCCGGCGCAGAAGCCGCTCGTCCTGATCGTCGAGGACGAAACCGACCTTGTCACCCTGCTGAAGTACAACCTGGAAAAGGAAAGCTTCCGCACGGCCGTCGCCAACGACGGCGAGGAGGCCCTTCTGCTGGCCAACGAGCAGCCGCCGAACATCGTCCTGCTGGACTGGATGCTGCCGCTGATGTCGGGGCTGGAGGTCTGCCGGCAGATGCGCCGCAACCCCAAGACCCGCGACACGCCGATCATCATGCTGACGGCGCGCGGCGAGGAGGGCGACCGGGTGCGCGGGCTCAACTCCGGCGCCGACGACTACATCACCAAGCCCTTCTCGCCGACCGAGCTGGTCGCCCGCATGCGCGCGGTGCTGCGCCGCGCCACGCCCGGCATCACGGAAGAGACGCTGAGCTTCCACGACGTCACCATGGATCTCGCCGCCCACCGGGTCCGCCGCAACGGCCGCGACGTCCATCTCGGCCCGACCGAGTTCCGCCTGCTGCGCCACTTCATGCAGCACGCCGGCCGCGTCTTCTCGCGCGAGCAGCTGCTGGACATCGTCTGGGGCCACGACGTCTATGTCGAGCCACGCACCGTGGACGTCCACATCCGCCGCCTGCGCAAGGCGCTCAACGAGGAGACTGAGGTGGACCTGATCCGCACCGTCCGCTCGGCGGGCTATTCGCTGGACGCCAACTCGATGTGAGGTTCCGGCCAGCCCTGGTTTAGGACTCGCACACATCTCGCAATACAGCATTGATTGCGAAAGCAACAACTTGACCGTCATCCCCGCGAAAGCGGGGATCCAGGCTTCACCAGAACAACACGCAATGGAAAGCTCTGGATCCCCGCTTTCGCGGGGATGACGGAAAACTTGCTTTCTCCGTAGGCAGTTCCTGCGGTGCGCGCTTACAGCAGTGCAAATATTTGCGGCCCCGCTCCCCTACCCCCGCAGCCGCTCCGCCGCCTCGCGCAGGATCGCGACCTTCCGCGCGAAGCGCCCGTCCGGGGCGCTCTCCTCGATCATCGCGCACAGGATGCCGAGCGCGCGGGCGACCTCGCCGGGCAGGCCGGGGGCCGGGTGCGCCCGCACGCGGCGGGCGAGGTCGGCGAGTGCCTCGGCGTAGGGCCGGCCCTCGAAACCGTCCGTGGCGATGGCCTCGAAGCGGTTGGCATGGTCGATGATCAGCGCCGGTTCCGCCATGCCGCTCACACGAAAAGGACGGCACCGGTCTTCGGCGCCTCGTTCAGGAAGGTGACGACCCCGCCGGTGCGCACGGGCACGTCCGCGCGCAGCGGCGTGCCCGTGGGAAGGCCCAGCGCGCGGACGCCCATCTCGCAGGCCATGACGGTCGCGTTCAGCATGACGCAGGCCTCCAGCAGCTCCTCGAAGCCGCCGACGCCGTTGTCGCGGAACCAGGCGTCGCGCTCGGCGGGGCTGCGGCCGTCGTCGGCGGGATCGAGCCCGTGCCAGCCCGGAGCACCCCCGGCGTTCTCCGCGAGCAGCGCGTTGAGCGCGCGGCCGGTGAAGAACAGCGTCACCTTGCGGTTGGTCGCGGCGGCCGCACTCGCCATGACGAGCGCGTAATGCACGCGGTCGAAGCCCCCCGCGAAGAGGACGATCGACAGGCTTTCGGGTCCTTGCATGGTCTGTTCCCCGGGTCAGGCCCTAATGGCCGGACAGGTCGCGTATGGTCGGATGCGCGCCGCAGAGCGGGCAGTCGGGGTCGCGCCGGACCGTGACGCGCTGGAAGGCAGTGTTGAGCGTGTCGAGCATCAGCAGGCTGCCCGACAGGCTCTCGCCGATGCCCAGCAGCTCCTTCAGCACCTCCGTCGCCTGGAGCGAGCCGACGAAGCCCCCCAGCGCTCCCAGAACTCCGCCCTCCGAGCAGGAGGGCACGAGGCCCTTGGGCGGCGGCTCGGGGAAGAGGCAGCGGTAGCAGGGGTGGGGTGCACCCTGATGCGCCTTGTAGGTGGAGAGCTGCCCGTCGAAGCGCAGGATCGCCGCCGAGACCAGCGGCTTTCCGGCGAAGTAGCAGGCGTCGTTCAGCAGGAAGCGCGTGGCGAAATTGTCCGAGCCGTCGGCCACGAGGTCGTAGCGCCCGATCAGGTCGAGCGCGTTGTCCCGGCCGATGCGCGTGCGGTGGGTCTCGACCCTGACATCCGGGTTCAGCGCCCGCAGCCGCGCCGCGGCGCTCTCCACCTTGGGCGCGCCGATCCAGGCCTCGTCGTGGATGACCTGGCGCTGGAGGTTGGAGAGATCGACCGTGTCGTCGTCCACGACGCCGATCGTCCCCACCCCTGCGGCGGCGAGGTAGAGGAGCAGCGGCGCGCCGAGTCCGCCCGCCCCGACCACGAGCACGCGCGAGCGGAGCAGGGTTTCCTGCCCGGTGCCGCCCACCTCCGGCAGGATGATGTGGCGGGAGTAGCGGTGAAGCTGGGTTTCGGTGAAGTCCATGGGCGGGAGCATAGCCCAACGGCACCCCTCCCCCGCAAGAGGCGGCGCCGGAAATTCCGGGTTGCAGGATGAGCGCGGGTCCGCCCGCCCGGACCGCCGGGCTTCGAGCCTGTCAGGCGGTGAGGTTCGTCTTGTTGGCCGGCTTCCTCGCATCCTCCGAGGCCCAGCGGGCGAGCCGCTCCTCCCGCTCGCGCATGATGCGGTCGAACTCCCGCTCTTGCGTCGGCGCCTCCAGGGACGCCGTCTTGGCCACGAACTGGAGATTGTAGGGCACCTCGCCCTCGACCTTCTTCGGCGGGACGACCATCAGCTCGTACTGGCCGGGCTCCAGCTTGAAGCTGGGCTTCTTCAGGATGTCCTGAATCTGTTCCTCCGGCTTCATGGTGTCGCCCGACGCCTTCACCTTGCCGTCCTTGTCCATGATCACCCAGCGGGTGAAGGGGATCGACAGGTTGGCCGTGAACTCGCCGCCCTGGGCGACGTTCAGCGTGTGCTTCTGCACGCCCGAGTCATTCCCGACCGCCTCGCGCGCCGTACCCCGGAGCATGCCGCCGCCGGCCGTCATCAGCACATTCTCGCGGACCGAGACGTCGAGCTTGTATTCGCTGGCGCTGACCTTGGTGCCGTCTTCCTTCTCGACCACGGCGTTGAGGTTGCTGGCGTATTGCCGTGAGACGACCGCCCGGTAGGTTCCGGGGCCGAGCTTGGCGCTGGCGTCGCCCACGTCCATGCCGGACTTGGCCGTGGCGACGACCTGGTTGCGCTGGTCGACGATCTGGACGGTCGTGTGCGGATTGTTGATCCGGAAATTGAACTCGCCGGCCTTGCTGACGACGAACTGCTGGGTGTCGGTCGGCAATCCCTTGGCCCCGACCTTGTTGGTCTGGCCACTGAATTGATAGAAGTTCCGCATCGACAGGTTGGGAACCGAGACGCCCATGGCCCATCTCCCCTTCGTCGCCCGTCCGCTCCCCGTCCCCGGCCGCGCGGGGGGAAAGCCGGATTCGGCCGCCATTCACACAAAACTCGATCCATCGCTCGAAGGAACGCGCCGCCGCATCGCGGCGCTCCCTTAGGACGAGCTACATCGACAAGCTACATCGACTCCGCGGCCGCCGCAACGGCCCCGCCGGTTCCGGAAGCGCCCCCGCCCCGGCCGGGCGCCGGGACGGGGGGCGAGCGTGGCCTTACTCCAGGCCTTCGAAGAGGGCCGTGGAGAGATAGCGCTCGGCGAAGGACGGCAGGATGACGACGATCAGCTTGCCCTCATTCTCCGGCCGGGCGCCGATCTCCAGCGCTGCGGCGAGTGCCGCACCCGAGGAGATGCCGACCGGCAGCCCTTCCAGGCTGGCGACCCGGCGCGCCGTCTCGAAGGCACGCTGGTTGGAGATGCGGACGACCTCGTCGATCAGCTCCTTGTTCAGGATGTCCGGGACGAAGCCGGCGCCGATGCCCTGGATCTTGTGCGGGCCGGGCATGCCGCCGGACAAAACGGGGCTGTCCTCCGGCTCGACCGCGACGGTGCGGAAGCCGGGCTTGCGCGCCTTCAGAACCTCGCTGACGCCGGTCAGCGTGCCGCCGGTGCCGACACCCGAGACGAGGATGTCGACCTTGCCGTCGGTGTCCTTCCAGATCTCCTCCGCCGTGGTCTTGCGGTGGACCTCCGGGTTGGCGGCGTTCTTGAACTGCTGGAGCATGTAGGCGTCGGGGCCGGCGGCCACGATCTCCTCGGCACGGCGGATGGCGCCCTTCATGCCCTCGGCGGCCGGGGTCAGCACCAGCTCGGCGCCCAGCAGCTTCAGCATCTTGCGGCGCTCGATCGACATGCTCTCGGGCATGGTCAGCACGAGCTTGTAGCCCTTGGCGGCGGCCACGAAGGCCAGCGCGATGCCGGTGTTGCCCGAGGTCGGCTCGACCAGGGTGGTGCGGCCCGGCGTGATGGTGCCGGCGCGCTCGGCCGCCTCGATCATGGCGTTGCCGATGCGGTCCTTGACGCTGGCGAGCGGGTTGAAGAACTCCAGCTTGCCGACGATCTGGGCCTTGGCCCCGGCCTCGTCGGCGAGGCGCCGGACGCGCACCAGCGGGGTGGCGCCGATGGTGTCGAGGATGCTGTCGTAGATCTTGCCGCGGAATTCCGGGTTGGCCATGATTTTACCTCACCTTTTGTGTGTTTCCGCCCGATTTCACAGTCCGGGCCGATTCTATCCGCATTCCACACCGAAGCAAACCGCAAAGAGGGGCTGGAACCGGAGCCCCCGGCCCGGCGATGCCCGGCCGGACCGAGTCAGATCGTGAAGTCGATGCGGTCCTCGGTCTCGCTCTCCACCCCCGCGGTGCGGGCACGCAGGCAGAGATCCTCGATGGTGACCTCGTCGAGCTTCTTCATGCACTCGTCCTGAAGCTCGCTCCACAGGGGGCGCACGACCATGTGGCCGAGGATGGAGCCGGCCGGCTCCTCGATCGGGTCGGTCGCGGTTTCCATGGCGCGCACCACCCGCACGATTTCGCCCAGCGTGATGCGCCGCCGCTCGCGGGCCAGCCGGTAGCCGCCGCGCGGGCCGCGCACGCCGGCCAGCACGCCGTCGCGCACGAGCTGCTGGAGCACCTGCTCCAGATAGCGCTTCGGAATGCCCTGGCGGCGCGTGATCTCGCCGGACTGCACCGGCTCGGTGCCGGCGTTGTAGGCGATGTCCAGAACCGCCTCGATCGCGAACATCAGCTTCTTGGAGATGCGGAGCATCACGGGTTCCTCTGGCTTTACTGTCCGGTGGAGCCGAAACCGCCGGCCCCCCGGTCGCTGTCGGGCAGCACGCCCGTTTCCTCCCAGGCGGCCCGCTCGTAGCGGGCCAGCACGAGCTGGGCGATGCGCTGGCCGCGCTCCACGGTGAAGGGCTGGTCGCCGTGGTTGATCAGGATGACACCGACCTCGCCGCGATAGTCGGCGTCCACGGTGCCGGGGCTGTTCAGCACCGTCACCCCGTGCTTCAGCGCAAGGCCGGAGCGCGGGCGCACCTGCGCCTCCCAGCCGGCGGGCAGCGCGAAGGCGATGCCCGTGGGGATCAGCGCCCGCCCTCCCGGCTCCAGCACCACCGGCGCGGCCACGGCGGCCAGCAGGTCGAGCCCGGCCGACTGGCCGGTCGCGTAGGCCGGCAGCTCCAGCCCCTCCGCGTGGGGCAGGCGCAGGATGGGGATGGTGACCGTCATGCTGTCTCCTCGGCGGGGATGTTTCCCGTGAAACGTGCGGCGATGGCCCCGGCCAGCCGGGCCGCGACCGCGTCCTTGCCCAGCCTCGGCCAAGGCTCCACCCCGTCGGCGGTGATCAGGTGGACCGTGTTCTCGTCGCCGCCGAAGGTGCCGGTGCCCGGCGACACGTCGTTGGCGACGATCCAGTCGCAGCCCTTGCGGGCGCGCTTGGCCGTCGCGTACTCGACCACGTCGCCGGTTTCCGCAGCGAAGCCGACGACGAGCGCCGGGCGCCGTTCCCCCGCCCTGGACAGGGTCGCCAGGATGTCCGGGTTCTCGGTCAGCGTCAGGGCCGGCGGGCCGGCGGCGCCCTTCTTCAGCTTGCGGTCCGAGGAGCCGGCCACGCGCCAGTCGGCGACGGCGGCGGCGCAGACCGCGATGTCCGCGGGCAGCGCCGCCTCGCAGGCGGCCAGCATCTCGCGCGCCGTCTCCACCGCGCGCACGCTGCAGCCCGGCGGGTCGGGGATCCGCACCGGGCCGGTGACCAGCGTCACCTCCGCCCCCAGTTCGGCCAGCGCCGCCGCGATGGCGTGCCCCTGCTTGCCCGACGAGCGGTTGGCGATGTAGCGCACGGGGTCGATCGGCTCGTGCGTCGGGCCGCTGGTGACCAGCGCGCGCCGCCCGGCCAGAGGACGGCCGGCGGGCGGTTCCGGCGCGTTTGCCCGCGCGAAGAAGGCGGCCACCGCCTCCAGGATCTCCATGGGTTCGGCCATGCGCCCGGCCCCGTACTCGCCGCAAGCCATGGCGCCGTCGTTGGGGCCGACACGCAGGACCCCGCGCGACTCCAGCAGCGCCATGTTCGCCCTGGTCGCCGGATGCTCCCACATGCGGACGTTCATCGCCGGGGCGACCAGCACCGGCTTGTCGGTCGCCAGCAGCACCGTGGCCGCGAGGTCGTCGGCCATGCCCGCGGCCATGCGCGCCAGCAGGTCGGCCGTGGCCGGCGCCACCACCAGCAGGTCGGCGTCGCGCGAGAGCTGGATGTGGCCCATCTCCGATTCGTCGGTCAGCGACCAGAGGTCGCGGTAGACCGTGTCCTCCGTCAGAGCCTGGACGGACAGCGGCGTCACGAACTCCGCCCCCGCTTTCGTCAGGACCGCGCGCACCGAGGCGCCGCGCTCCTTCAGCCGGCGGATCAGCTCCAGGCTCTTGTAGGCCGCGATGCCGCCGGCGATGACGAGCAGGATGCGCTTGCCCGCCAGCGCTGCGTGAGGGGAAGCGCCCGCAAGGGAGGCGCCGGTCGGAACGGGCTGGTCGGCCAAGATTGCGTCGCCTGAAGGGGGTGTGACGGGTGCCGGCGGATCGCGCGCGGAAGCGCACACGGCTTTTGTAGAATCTAAATATTCCATCAGGCGGGGCAGGACAAGCGCGCTTTCACCACACATACGGTGTTTTTTGTGTGGAATTCCCCGGCAATCCCCAGCTGTAAAATCGTCGCTTTCCCGCACCGCGCGTGATATATCATTGCGAGGGATCGTTCCGGCTCTTTCGCGGGCCGCGTGCCGCCGTTAGCATCGGATTTCAGGCCCCCCTCCTCCGCACCAGCCCTTCCGCGCACGCCCGGCTCCCTTCCCCGCCACGTCCTTCATCGCCACCTCCGCCGCCCTCCCCGATCCGCCTGACGAGTGCCGATCCCGCCCATGCCGTTCGCCGCGACCCCCGTCCTCCTGGTCGAGGACACGCCCTCCCTGGCCCGCGTCTATGCGGAGTTCCTGAAGAAGGCGTCGCACGCCGTCGAGCTGGTGGACACCGGGACCGCGGCGCTGAAGGCGCTGGAGGACGGCGCGCCCCGCGTGGTGCTGCTCGACCTCGAACTGCCGGACATGAACGGGATGGAGGTGCTGAGGCGGATCGAGGCGCAGGCCCTGCCCTGCGCGGTCATCGTCATCACCGCGCACGGCTCGGTCAGCGCGGCGGTGGAGGCGATGCGCTGCGGCGCCTACGACTTCCTCGCCAAGCCCTTCTCCGCCGACCGGCTGACGGTGACCGTGCGCAACGCGCAGGAGCGGCTGCGCCTCAAGCAGATCGTCGAGACCTACCGGCAGGATCTGGGACGCGTCCGCTATCACGGCTTCATCGGCTCGTCGCTCGCGATGCAGGCGGTCTACCGGATCATCGACAGCGCCGCCTCCTCGCGCGCGACCGTCTTCATCACCGGCGAGTCCGGCACCGGCAAGGAAGTCTGCGCCGAGGCCATTCACCGGCAGAGCCCGCGCGCCGCCAAGCCCTTCGTCGCCATCAACTGCGGGGCGATCCCGAAGGACCTGATGGAGAGCGAGATCTTCGGCCATGTGAAGGGCGCCTTCACCGGGGCGGTGGCCGACCGGCCGGGTGCCGCGGCGCGCGCCGACGGAGGCACGCTGTTCCTGGACGAGATCTGCGAGATGGCGCCGGACCTCCAGACGAAGCTGCTGCGCTTCATCCAGACCGGCACCTTCACGCCGGTGGGCGGCACCGCGCTGGAGAAGGTGGATCTGCGCATCGTCTGCGCGACCAACCGCGATCCCCTGCGCGAGGTGGAGGAGGGCCGCTTCCGCGAGGACCTCTATTACCGGCTGCACGTCATCCCGGTCCATCTGCCGGCCCTGCGCGAGCGCGAGGAGGACGTGATCGAGATCGCGCGCCAGCTGCTGGCCGATTACGGGGCGGAGGAGGGAAAGGGCTTCCGGCGCTTCGCCCCGGAGACGGAGCAGGCCCTGCGCGACTATCACTGGCCGGGCAACGTGCGCCAGCTCCAGAACGTGCTGCGCAACATCGCCGTCCTGCACGACGGCGAGACGGTGACGCCGGCCATGCTGCCGCCGCCGCTCGCCCGGACGAACGGCGACGGCGCGCTGTCCGCCTCCGCCGGCCCGGCCGCCGTTCCCGCCGCGCAAGCTGCGGCGCAGGGCTCCCCGGTTCCGCGCGCCGTGAAGCCGCTGTGGGAGGTCGAGAAGGACGCCATCGAGGAGGCGATCCTCGCCTGCGAGGGCAACATCCCCCGCGCCGCCCAACTGCTGGGCATCAGCGCCTCGACCATCTACCGCAAGCGGCTCGCCTGGCAAGCGGAAGGAAAGCTTTGATGCACTGCAAACAAAGCGCCTCCCCTTCGGGAAGAGACAGCTGGAAACGGATGAGCTGACGCGGGCCGACGGCCTTCGATCGGCGTATCTGCTTGCGATTGTGTTACATCTCCAGGGCATATGCCCTGAATCAGCCTTGTCTGTGGCCGATTACTGTGAAAGCCTTCCAGCGTCGTCTTGGCGGGCGCCGTGCCGGCCCGGGCGATGGCTGCCCGGCCCGCGCCGGGACCAGCCCGCCGCGACACGCCTCCACAGGAAAAGCGGCGGGATGAAGAGGCCGGAAAAGGCCCGACGACGTGCGACCGAACGCACGCGATCCAAGACACGCCAACAGGGAGCAGACGCATGGCCACCGGTACCGTCAAATGGTTCAACACCACCAAGGGCTACGGATTCATCGCGCCGGAGGCCGGCGCCAAGGACGTCTTCGTCCACATCACCGCGGTGCAGCGCTCGGGTCTGCATGGTCTGACGGAAGGCCAGCGCGTGGAGTTCGAGGTGAACAAGGGCACGAACGGCAAGGACGCCGCCGTCAACATCAGCGTCATGGGCTGAGCGCCCGCGCGGGCCGCCCGCCCCGCACGCCCGCCTCCCCCGACCGACCGTCCGGGGAGGCAGGGCGTTGCCGTGCCGGCGGGCCGGCCGGCGGCCGCTCCTACGGATAGCGGGCCCTACAGATAACCGGCCCTACAGATAGCCTCGGCCGCGGTAGTCGGACACGGCCTCCTCGACAAGGCGGGGGATGGCGCGCCGCAGGCGGTCGGCCTCGGCCTCGGCACCCCTCCGGCAGGCCTGTTCCAGCGCGCTCGCCGCCTCGGACAGAGGGAGGGCGCCGAAGGTCGCCGCCGTGCTCTTCAGGCTATGCGCCTCGCGGGCCAGTTCCGCCGGGGTGATGTCGCGCGCGGCGATGCGCACGGCCCGCGTCAGGGTTTCCTCCATGAACTGCCGGACGATGTCGGCGAGCAGGCCGGGGTCGAGGTCCTGCCCCAGCCGCTCGAGCACGCTCCCGTCCACCGCCGCATGCCCGGCGGGGCCGGGGCTGCCGTCCGTTATCGGAGATGATGGCGGGGCCGCCATTGGCCCGGCGGGCGCCAGCCAGCGCGCGATGGTCGCCAGCAGGCGCGCGCGGTCCAGCGGCTTCGCGATGTGGTCGTTCATCCCGGCGGCGAGGCAGCGCTCGCGGTCGGCCTCCATGACGTCGGCGGTCATGGCGATGACGGGCACCGTCCCCATCGGCGCCGGCAGGGCGCGCAGCGCCCGCGTCGCGGTCAGCCCGTCCATCTCCGGCATGGCGAGGTCCATCAGGACGAGGTCGAAGGGGTGAGGATGGGGGTGGGCCTGGACCATCCGAAGAGCCTCCAGCCCGTTCTCCGCGATCTCCACCCGGTGGCCGGCGGCGCGCAGGAGTCCGGCCGCGACCATCTGGTTGGTCCGGCTGTCCTCGACCAGCAGGATGCGGCCCTCCCCCGCGACCGAACCCAGCGGCTCCAAGACCGGCGTCTGCGGAACCGATCCTTCCAGATCTGGACCGCGCACCACCGCCCCGGTCCAGGGATCGGCGGGCGGCGCCGTGAGCGCCGCGAGCAGGCGGTTCCGGCGCGCCGGCTTCGGCAGGGCGCCATCGACGCCCGGAGGTGGCGTCACGACCGCCTCGCCGGGGGCGGCCAGCCAGATGATCCGCCCGGCTCCGGCCGCACGCAGCCGGCGGGCCAGCGCGGACGCGGCGGCGCGGCTGCCGCCGCCGATGACCGCCGCGTCGAAGGACGGCACGCCCCCCCCAAGGCCGCCCTGATCGGGCGGCGGATGCCCCGGCAGGCCGGGGTCCAACCCATCCAGCGCGGTCACCGCGGCACCCCAGGAGCGGAGCTGGCGCGCCGTCAGCTCGCGCCCGACGGCGTTCGGCTCCAGCAGCAGCAGGCGCCGCCCGGCCAGCGGACCCGGCTGCGCGGCATGGGCTGGGGCATGGTCCGGGGCGGGCGCGGCCCGTTCCCAGGCCAGCGGCAGCACGAACCAGAAGCGGCTGCCCCGGCCGGGTTCGCTCTCGCAGCCGATGCCGCCGCCCATCAGCTCGACCAGCCGCTTGGAGATGGCGAGCCCCAGCCCGGCGCCGCCGTGCCGCCGCGACAGGTGGGGATGGACCTGCGCGAACTCGGTGAAGAGGCGCTCCCGCGCCGAATCCGGAATGCCGACCCCGGTGTCCGCGACCTCGAAGCGCAGGCGCGGCGCGTCCCCCTCCCCGTCCAGCGCGACCGTGACGGCGACCCCGCCCTCCTCGGTGAACTTGACCGCGTTGCCGACGAGGTTCAGCAGCACCTGCCGCAGCCGTCCGTCATCGCCGCGCACATGCTCCGGCACGCCGGCACCCACGCAGACCGCCAGCTCCACGCGCTTCGCGGCGGCGCGCGCGGCCTGGAGCGCCACGACCCCCTCCACCACCTCCACGAGGTTGAAGCGGCGTTTCTCCACCGACAGCTTGCCGGCTTCCATCTGCGACAGGTCGAGGATGTCGTTCAGGATGGACAGCAGCGCCTCGGCCGATTCCCGGGCGGTGCGGGCGTAGCTCCGCTGGTTCTCGCGCAAGGCCCCGCTGCGCTCCTCGTCCATCAGCAGCTCGAGCATGCCGAGCACGCCGTTCATCGGCGTGCGGATCTCGTGGCTGATCATGCGCAGGAACTCGGACTTGGCCTGGTTGGCCTGCTCGGCCTGCTCCTTGGCGAGGCGGAGCTGCGCCTCGTCGCGGCGCTGCGCGGTGATGTCGCGGAAGGACACCATGCTCATCCGCCGCCCGCGGTACTGGACGTAGCGCGACTCGCCCTGGACCGTGATGCGCGTGCCGTCGGCCCGGAAGGCGCCCAGCTCGAAGGGCGTCTCCGCCTGCGCGACGAAGCGTTCGCGCAGGATGCCGTGGTCCTCCGGAGCCACCAGCGCCAGCAGGCTGCGCCCGATCATCTCCTCCGGCGCCAGCCCGAGCATCGCCGCCGCGGCACCATTCACGTCGGCGATGCGGCCCTGGTCATGCACGAGGATGCCGTCCATCGACGCTTCCGACAGCTTGCGGAAGCGCTCCTCGCTCTCGCGCAGCTCCGTCTCCGCCCGGCGGGCCGCCGTGATGTCCGTGTAGGTCATCAGCATCGAGCCGTCACGCATGCGCGTGCAGACGATGTCCAGGACTCGCCCGTCCGGCCCCACGCGCTCGGCGCGGGCGACGGTCTCCGGCCCGATGTCGGCCATGCGCTGCGCCGCCAGCTCGGCCGGAACGCCGGGGCCGAAATCCCCGCGCTCGGCAAGGTGGCGCAGGAAGGCCTCCCGCGGCAGGCCCGGCCGGAGAAGGCCCGGGGGCAGCTCCAGGATCTCGGCCAGCCGCGCGTTGCAGACGAGGAGCCGCTGGTCGGCGCTCCACACCAGCAGCCCCTGCGTCATGGCGCCGAGCGTCGCCTGAAGGAGGTCCGCCGCGCCCGCCGCGCCCGACGCCCCCGGCGGCCGCGAAGGCTTCGCCCGCGCCGGACGCCGGAACAGGCCCGCGAGGCGGTGCAGCGGCCCCATCACGCCTCCCCGCCCAGGACGGCGGGGCCGGGGGAGGAAGCGGGGGTGGCGGACGCGCGGACGCGCCGCAGCCCGCGCCGGCGCCCCACCAGCCCGTGGCGCGGCCCGAACAGGACGGCGAGCGCCAGGATCAGCCCGGAGGCGACCGCGATCATTCCGGCCGCGTTCAGGGAATGCTCCGCCCCCAGCCACAGCGGCAGGAAGGCCGCCCCGCCGTAGCCCAGCACCGCCGCCAGCACGCCCAGCAGCACGCTCAAGGCCAATTGCGCCGCGAAGCGGTCGGTCAGCATCCGCGCCGCCGCCGCCGGGCAGATCAGCATGGCGATGACGAGGATGGAGCCCACCGCCTCGAAGGCGGCGATGGCGGTGGCCGCCACCAGCAGCACCACCCCGTAATGGAAGGCGCCCGCCGGAATGCCGAGCGTGCTGGCCAGCGCCGGGTCGAAGGTGGTGATCTTCAGCTCCTTGTAGAAGAGCAGCACGAGCCCCGCGCAGAGCGCCAGGACGAAGCCCAGCGTCATCACCTCGCGCGGCAGGCCGGCCAGCGCCGCCGGGTCGAGCAGCGAGCCCCAGCCGGTCGGCTCCAGCCACAGGATGGTCTCAAGCTGGCCATAGAGCACGCAGTCGGCGTCGAGATCGACGCCGCTCGCCGCCGCGCGCTCGATCAGCACGACGCCGGCCGCGAACATCACCGTGAAGACCACCCCCATGGCCGCACCCGATTCCAGCCGGCCGAGCCGGCGCACCGCCTCGATCAGCACGCCGGCGAGTGCGGCGGCCAGCAGGGCGCCCGCCATCATCGGCAGCGTCTCGCGCGTGCCGGCCACCAGGAAGCCGCCGACGATGCCCGGCAGCACCGCGTGGCTGATCGCGTCGCCCATCAGCCCCTGACGCCGCAGCACCAGGAAATTGCCGACCAGCGCGCAGGCGGCGCAGGCCAGCACCGCCGCCAGCAGGGCCGGGAAATCGATGCGCAGGAAATCCAGAAGCGTCAGTTCCATGGCCGTCTCCGAAGGGTTCCGATCAGGACGCGAGCCGTCCGGGGGCCGGTGCTTGCCGTGCCAAAGCGTTCCGCTCTTGGGCATCGCGCTCTTCGAGCAGCCGCACCAGATCCCCGGGCAGCGCCTCGTCGATGTCGTCGATGCCCCAGCGGAGCTGGCCGGGGAGCAGCGTCGGGTGGTCGATGAGGAAGCGCTCCCAGAGCCGGCGGTTGCGCTCGGCCCGGCGGGCGGCGGCGCGGCCCCGCCCGGTCAGCCGCCCGCCGCGCAGATGGCCGCGGGCGGCCAGCGCCAGCCGGAGCGGCGCCGCGAGAACCGGTGCCGGGGCGCCGCCCTCCGCGGCGAGCAGCCGGACCAGCGCCGCGCGCTCGGCGTAGCCGGCGCGCAGCGCCAGGCCGCGCAGCGCCGCGGCGGCGAGCCCGCGCGCCGGGGCGAACAGGAAGCTCAGCAGGAAGAAGAATCCCGCCACCAGCACGATGACGGCCCCGGCGGGCATCTTCGGCAGGAGCGCCGACAGGGTTGCGCCGAGCCAGCCGCTGAGCGCCCCGATGCCGGCGGCGAGCCAGGTCATGAGGGCGAGACGGTCGGTCCAGAAGCGCGCGGCGGCCGGCGGGATGATCAGCAGCGCCACCACCAGGATCAGCCCGACCGTCTGGAGACCGATCACCGTCACCAGCGTGGCGAGCCCCATCAGGGCGAGGTCGAGCCGGGCCACCGGCCAGCCCTGCACCGCGGCGAAGCCGGGGTCGAAGGCGAGCGCGCGGAACTCCTTGAAGAGCAGCGCCACCGCCGCCGCCGCCCCGGCGGCGAGCAGTCCGATGGCGATGGCCTCCCCCCGCGCCATCGCCGCGGTCTGGCCGAGGATGAAGGTCTTCAGCCCCGCCTGCCCGGCCAGCTCCAGGTTCTGGATGTAGCTGATCAGCACGATGCCCAGCCCGAAGAAGACCGACAGCACGGCGCCGATGGCGGAATCCTCGGTCAGCCGGGTGTGGCGCGCCAGCGCCTGCACCGTCAGCAGACCCAGCACCCCGCTGACCACGGCGCCGGCCAGCAGCAGCGGCAAGGAGCGGCCGGGCAGCCCGAGCGCCGCTCCGATCAGGAAGGCGACGGCGATGCCCGGCAGCGTGGCGTGGCTCAGCGCGTCGCTGACCAGCGCGCGGCGGCGCAGCAGCAGGAAGGTGCCGACCGTCCCGCCGGCGAGCCCGAGCGCCGCCGTGCCGGCCACCACCACAGCGGTGTTGAAGCCGGCCTGGAAGAAGAGCACGCGCAGAAGCTCCTCCAGCGGGATGCCGCCCGTCAGCGCCTCCGCACTCATGGCCGGGCGTCCTGCCGTGCCGGAAGAGCCGCCGCGAAGGCCTGGGACTGGCCACCGTAGGTGCGGGCCAGCAGCTCCGGCGTCAGGGTGGTGGCGACCCGGCCGTGCGCGACCACCCGCGTGTTCATCAGCAGCACATGGTCGAAATAGCCACCCACCGTCTGCAGGTCGTGGTGGACGCAGACCACCGTGCGGCCGGCGGCGTCCAGGTCGCGCAGCACGTCGAGGATGGCGTGCTCGGTCGCGGCGTCCACCCCGGCGAAGGGCTCGTCCATGAAATAGAGCTGCGCCTCCTGCGCCAGCGCGCGGGCCAGGAAGACGCGCTGCTGCTGCCCGCCGGAGAGCTGCCCGATCTGCCGCCGCGCGAAGTCGGCCATGCCGACGCGCTCCAGCGCGTGCAGCGCCGCCTCCTTGTGGGCGCGCGACACCCGGCGGAACCAGCCGATCCGGCCGTAGCGCCCCATGGCGACCACGTCGAGCGCCGAGACGGGGAAGTCCCAGTCCACGCTTTCGCGCTGCGGCACATAGCCGATGCGGCGGCGCTGCTCGCCGATTGGCCGCCCGAAGGCCTCGACCGTTCCCGCGACCTTCGGCACCAGCCCCAGGCAGGCCTTGATGAGGGTCGATTTGCCAGCGCCGTTCGGCCCGACCACCGCGATCAGCCCGCGCGGCGGCGCCTCGTAGGCGACCTCCCACAGCACCGGCCGGCGGTGGTAGGCGACGGTCAGGCCGCGGATGGCGAGCGGGCTCGGCAGGGGATTTGGCAAGGGATTCGGGAGAGGATCAGGAAGGGGGCTGGACCCGGCGTCCGCGTCGCCGGATCCGGGTTCCGCGGCGGCGTGCCGCCCGATGAAATGCTGCATTCCCCAACCCCTTACCGTTGTTCCGCCGGGGCCAGCTTGCCCTGGAAGCCGCCCGCCGGCGCCTGCCCGCCGAGCGCGCGGGCGATGGTCGTCACGTTGTGGTCGATCATGCCGACGTAGGTGCCCTCGTAGCTGCCCGGCGCGCCCATCGAGTCGGAGAAGAGCGCACCGCCCAGCGCCACCGCGTGGCCGCGCGCCGCGGCCCCCTCGATCAGTGCCCGCACGTTGCGGTCCGACACGCTGGTTTCCGGGAAGACCGCCGGGACGCGCCGGTCGGCCAGAAGCGCCACCAGCTCCTCGATGACCTTGAGGCCGGCCTCCGACTCGGTGCTGATGCCCTGGATGCCGCGCACCGCGATCCCGTAGGCGCGGCCGAGATAGTTGAAGGCGTCGTGCGCCGTGACCAGCAGCCGGGCGTTGGCCGGAACGGACTCCAGCACCCGCCGTGCGTAGCCGTCCAGCTCGCGCAGCCGCGCCGTGTAGGCCTCGGCGTTGCGGGCGTAGAGGTCGGCGCCCGCCGGGTCGAGGCGGGACAGGGCGTCGCGCACCGGTGCCACCGCCAGCATCCAGGCCCCGACATCCATCCAGACATGCGGGTCGAAGGAGCCCTCGAACTCCGGCGGCGCGACGAGCCGGTCCCTGGGCACCGCCTCCGCCACCGCCACCACCGGCTTGCCGGCGCCGGACAGGCGGGAGAAGGAATCGGTCATCTTGCCCTCCAGCAGGAGGCCGTTGATGAAGATCACGTCGGCGCCGAGCAGCCGGGCGGTGTCGGAGCGGGTCGGTTTGTAGAGGTGCGGGTCGATGCCCTCTCCCATCAGCGCCTCCACCTCCGCGCGGTCGCCGGCGACCGCCCGCACGAGGTCGGCGACCATGCCCGTGGTCGCGACGGCCTTCAGCCGCGCTTCCGCCGCGCCCGCCGGTGAAGCCACCGGAGAGGCCGCCAGCAGCGCCGCCAGCAGCGACAGGCCGAGCACGCGGCGCAGCAACGGCATGAGTCGCCGCCCCGGCCATCCGAGAAAACGTCTATGTGAACATATGTTCATATTGACTGTTGTCTTCATGTTTGACCCGTCTTTCCCGTCAATGCCAAATAAACAACAGCGGCAAGACTTGCGTTCCACTGTTATATGAAGCGAAGACACGGCCGTGCAAGGGCCACCGCCAACACGCCGATTCACGCCGCCGCCAGAAGCCGGCGGGAGCGGGCGCGCAATATTGGGGAAGAGTCCCTGTTCCGCCGGGCCGGAGCGGGCATCGGCGGCGCGGCGGGGGCAAGCGCCACCAGGAAAAACCGGCGGAAGGAAAGACGGCGGGGGGAAAGACGGCGGAGGGAGGAAGGACATGGAACGCCGCCGGCCGCGAAGGGCCAGCGCCGGATCCTCCGGGGATCAGATCTTCACGAAGACGGGGTTGTCGAGGATGGACAGCATCGGCACGTCGCTCGGCCGGTTGCCGTAGCCCCAGGTCTGGAGGAAGGGGCCATGCCGCTCGATCCAGGCGCGCACGCGCGTGGCCTTGTCCAGCCGCACGCAGTTTCCGGTGCACAGGCGGCCGGTCAGGACCCCGTCCTGCACCTCCATGCCCGTCGCCAGCAGGTCGTCGATCCGCAGCCCGCGCAGCAGCGCCGGCATGTAGATGTCCAGCGCGCCGGTCGCCACCACCACGCGGCGGCCCTCGCGCCCGTGCGCCTTCAGCGTCTCCACCATCGGCTCGTGCCAGCGCAGGCGGTGGACCAGCCGTTCCGCCGCCTCCAGCGCGTCCGCCACGGGCAGCCCGCGCAGGGTCCGCTTCAGCATGATGGCCTTGACCGAGCCGGGGAAATCCACGCCCGGCCCGCGCCGGCGCACATGGCGGTGCAGGCCGGATCGGAGCGCGTCGGCGAAGGCGAGATGGGCGCGGCGCCGGCCGATCACCTCGCCGATGAACAGAAGAAGGCTGTCGCCGTGAATCAGCGTGCCGTCGAAATCGAAGAAGGCGGCGCCGGGAGCGGGGGTCCGTCCCGGCTCCGGCAGGGGATCGGTCTGACGGTCGGTCTGGCGGTCGGAGGAGTGGGATCCTGCCGCCTCGGCCGCCGGGATGCCGTTGAGGGAGCGCATGGAACGGTTATCCGGCGCGGGCGCCCGGCGGGCAAGCGGATTCCGGCCGCGACCGATGCCGAGGGATCAACACAGGGAGGCGTTCCCGATGTTCATGGCCGGAACCCTTAGCCCGGAGAGACGCGCTGGAAGGGACGGTGCCGGGATCAGCGCGTCAGTGCAGGACCGCGTCGGGCGCCATGCCCTCGCCATCCTCCTCGACCTCCACCAGGATCTCCCCGGTGGCCTCCTCCAGCCCGGCCTTCACGGCGATGAGGAGGTTGATGATCTCACCGTTGTCCTGCTCCAGAAGGCGCAGGCGCTCTTCCAGCTGGTCCAGGCGACGCGAGACCTGCTCGGTCAGGCGGTCGATGCGGGCGAGCAGGGGATCGTTGCTGCTGTCGTCCATGACGGGCCGGCTTTCGTCGATTGTTTCTCGACCTTAAGCTAGCCACGCCCCTCCCGTCCGCCTAGCCTCGCACCCGGCGCACTCCGCAAGCGATGACCTACCGAACCGCGCGTGGGTGCGGGCGCAACGGGGTGATGCCTAGCGGATGGGCAGGAGCGCTCAGGACTCCTCGGGCTTGCCCTTCCGGGTGGCGAGCGGCACGCCGTACAGCTCCAGCCGGTGCCCGATCAGCTCGTAGCCGAGTTCGCGGGCGATGGTTTCCTTGAGCCGCTCGATTTCCTCGTTGGTGAACTCGACCACCTCGCCCGACTCCAGGTCGATCAGGTGGTGGTGGTGCTCGGCGCGGTTCTGCTCGTAGCGCGCGCGCCCGTCGCCGAAGTCCAGCCGGTCGATGACGTTGGCTTCCTCGAACAGGCGCATGGTGCGGTAGACGGTCGCGATCGAGATCCGCGGATCGATCGCGGCGGCGCGGCGGTGCACCTCCTCCACGTCCGGATGGTCGGTCGCGTCCGACAGCACGCGCGAGATGACGCGGCGCTGGTCGGTCATCTTCAGACCCTTTTGGACACAAAGCTCCTCCAGGCGCGAGGCCATGACGCTCCCCTTCCCTGTTCGTGACGGCCGAACCCTGCCGCTGTCTTTGGACAGTGTCTCTAGCAAGCTTCGCCCGTCGAGGCCATCTTCTTTCCAGACAGCCCCTTTGTCCCCCGGTTCCGCCAGCATAATGCGAGTTGGAACAGTTCACAAATGGGTGTGTTTCGTGCTGACCGCCAGCGCGGGGACGTCCCTCCCGGCGCGGTATTTTCCGGAACGATCATGCAGACGCTCGAGGTTCATCACAGCACGGTCTACCGCTACGCCAGGCCGGTGCGCTTCGGCGATCACCGCCTGATGTTCCGGCCGCGCGACAGCCACGACCTGCGCCTTCTGGAGACCGGCCTGGTCATCGCGCCGAAGCCGGCAAAGGTGCGCTGGCTGCACGACGTGTTCGGCAACTCCATCGCCGTGGCGAGCTTCGACACCGAGGCCGAGGAGCTGCGGTTCGAGAGCCACATACGGCTCAACCACTACCCGCTCGACGGGCCGCAGTTCGAGATCGAGGATTACGCGGCCACCTACCCCTTCAGCTATTCGGCGGAGGAGATCCCGGACCTCGCCCGCAACGCCCAGCGCCACTACCCCGACCCCGACCATCTCGTGGACGACTGGGCCAAGCGCTTCGTGGTGACGGCCGGCGGGCCGCCGGACACGCGCGCGATGCTCGCCGCCATGACGCTCGCCATCAAGGAGTCCTTCACCTACGCGTCGCGCCACGCCGAAGGGACCCAGACGCCGGTGGAGACGCTGACCGGGGGCACGGGCTCCTGCCGCGACTTCGCCCTGTTCATGATGGAGGCGGCGCGCTCGCTGGGCTTCGCCGCGCGCTTCGTGTCCGGCTACCTCTACGACCCGGCGGCCGACGCCGCCGCGCGCAAGGACGAGGCGAAGGCCGGAGGCGGGAAGAAGGACGCCACCCCGGTCGTCGGCGCCGGCGCCACCCACGCCTGGGTGCAGATCTACCTGCCGGGCGCGGGATGGGTGGAGTTCGACCCGACCAACGGCATCGTCGGCGGCAAGAGCCTGATCCGCGTCGCCGTCGCCCGCGACCCCGCCCAGGCCTGCCCGCTCTCCGGCGCCTGGTACGGCGACGCCGCCGACTATCTCGGCATGACGGTGGACGTGCAGGTCACCGAGGTGAGGGAGCCGGCGGAGAAGGCGGCGGCCTAGGCTTGCCGCATCGAGGCAGCAGGACGGCGGAACCTTTCGCCATCCGCGCGGAACCTCAAAAACCCCAGAATCCCGATCCTTAGAACGCCAAGCCGCTCAAGTCTTCATGGCGTCCATGGCCTCATGGCGTGTGTCTTCATGAAACGAAAATCATGCAGAGATTATTCGAATATGCGCCGGCGCTGGAAAACACGCATGCATGACCGGAGCCTCTAGGCTCTTCCCTGCGGGTCATTTATAGCGGAGGGGTGTGGAGGCACGGGCGGCGGATCGGCCACCGCCCGCACCACACGGTAGGGAGAATGAGGATGTACGCATTCCTCAAGCTCCTGGTCCTGATCCTTCAGGCGGTCAAGGCTATCCTTGATCTCCTAGGCTAAGACCAGGCCGGGGAGAGAGGTAGCCGCCTCTCTCCCTTGGCCCTCAAAATAAGTCCGATGACGGACCCTGACAAGTTTGCTTGTGGCCTTACGCCGCGAGACCCTTCTCCATGGCGCTCGCCAGGCGGCGGGCGAAGGCCGCGGGGTCGGGCAGGGACTCGCCCTCGACGATGCGCGCCTGGTCGAGCAGGAGCCAGGAGGCGTCCTCCAGCGTGTCGGCGGCACCCTCCGCCTTGGCGCGCTCCGCCAGCCGCTTGATCAGCGGGTGGGAGGGGTTCACCTCCAGAATGCGCTTGGACAGGCTGTCGGCGCCGAGCTGCTTGTGCTGCTTCAGCAACCGCTCCAGGTGGATGTCCATGTCGTTCTCGTCGGCGACGAGGCAGACGGCGCTGTCGGTCAGCCGTTCCGACGCGCGGACGTCCTTCACCGCGTCGGCGAGCGTCAGCTTCAGGAGCGCCAGCAGGTCGGTCAGCTCGCCTTCCGGCGCCTTGTCCGCCGGCTTCTCCTCGCCGCCCTTGATCTTGCCGAGGTCGGCGCCGCCACGCGTGACGGACTTGAAGGGCTTGCCCTCATACTGGCCGACGGAGGGGACCCAGAACTCGTCCACCGGGTCGGTCAGCAGCAGAACCTCGACGCCCTTGGCCCGGAAGCCTTCGAGCTGCGGGCTCTTCATCAGGCTGTCGATGTCGTCGCCGGAGATGGTGAAGATGGCCTCCTGGCCCTCCTTCATGCGGCCGGCATACTCCTCCAGCGAGACGAGCCCGTCGCCGTGCGTGCTGCGGAAGCGCATCAGCTTCAGCAGCTCGTCGCGGTTCTCGTAATCCTCGTAGAGCCCTTCCTTGAGGACGGCGCCGAAATTCTCCCAGAAGGCCGCGTATTCGGCGGCGGCTTCCGTGTCGCGGGCCTTCTTGCCGATCTCGCCCAGCACGCGGCGGGTCAGGCCGGCGCGGATCTTGGCGAGCATCGGGTTGTGCTGGAGCATCTCGCGCGAGATGTTCAGCGGCAGGTCCTCGCTGTCCACCACGCCGCGCAGGAAGCGCAGGTAGGCCGGCACCAGCCCTTCGGCGGCGTCGGTGATGAAGACGCGCTTGACGTAGAGCTTCACCCGGTGGGCGCGCTTGGGGTCGAACAGGTCGAAGGGCCGGGTCGAGGGCACGTAGAGCAGGTTCGTGTATTCGATGGCGCCCTCGGCGCGCCAGTGCAGCGTCAGCCAGGGCTCGTCGAAGCCGCCGCCGACATGGTGGTAGAATTCCTTGTACTGCTCGGCCGTGATCTCGCTCTTGGAGCGGGTCCAGAGAGCCGACGCGCTGTTCAGCGACTTCGCCTCCTCGCCTTCCCCGAACTGGATGGGGATGGCGATGTGGTCGGAGTATTTGCGGACGATGGCGGAGAGGCGGTGCTCCTCCAGATACTCGTCGTCGCCCTGGCGCAGATGCAGGACGATGCGGGTGCCGCGCGGCAGGTCCGCGGCCTCGGCGATGGTGAACTCGCCCTTGCCGTCCGAGGTCCAGCGCCAGCCCTGGGGCTCGCCGGCCTTGCGGGTCAGAACCTCGACCTTCTCCGCGACCATGAAGGCCGAATAGAAGCCGACGCCGAACTGGCCGATGAGGTTGACGTCCTTCCTGGCGCCGTCCTTCCCCTCGGCCTCGAGCCCCTTCATGAAGGCCGCCGTGCCGGACCGCGCGATGGTGCCGAGGTTGGCGACGAGGTCGTCGCGGTTCATGCCAATGCCGTTGTCGGCGACGGTCAGCGTCCGCGCCTCCTTGTCCGCCAGCAGCCGCACCTTGAGGTTCGGGTCGTCCGCCGACAGCTCGGGCTGGGTCAGCGCCGCGTAGCGCAGCCGGTCGCAGGCGTCCGACGCGTTGGAGATCAGCTCGCGCAGGAAGACTTCCTTCTCGCTGTAGAGCGAGTGCGCGACGATGTCGAGCAGGCGGCTCACCTCGGCCTGAAAACTGAGCCGTTCCTCGGTCATGAACTCACCATCCGTCATTTTTGTTGCCATGGGGGCCGTTGCAGGGTCCCGGCGAAAGCCGGCGGAGATATGTGCGAGCACACCGCCCCATGCAAGAGCCCCCATGCCACCAAAAGGACGGAAAGATCAGTTCTTCTTCGCTTTCTTGAGCGGCTGCTCCTCGATCTCCTCTTCCTCGTACTCGCCGCCGTCCAGCTCCTCCGGCTCGTCGGAGCCGCCCATGCCGGCCAGCAGCGGCCCCATGTCGGTGCCGTTGAGAAGGAAGCGCCCGTCCTCGGTCATGTCGATCTTGTAGCTGCGCGTCTCGTTGCCGGCATCGTCCTTGCCCGGCTGCCCCATGGCCTGGACCATGGCCAGCCCGGCCAGCAGCCCCGCCGTCTCCTCGTCCGGCTTTCCGGAGGCGGGCTGGAGCGCGCGGGCCGCCCCGTCCAGGCCGCGCAGCAGAACGGTCATCCCGCCGACGGCACCCTGGGCGGCGGTCGCGGTCGCGCGGAAGGCGCCGGACAGGCTGCCGGACAGGGCGGGGCTGTCCATGGCCACCTTGTCCAGGCGCAGCTCGGTGCCGGCCTGCGACAGGGCGCCCATCAGCCGCTGCATGGCGGCCTCCTGACGCGGATCGGCCTCCCCCTCCTCCAGGGTGTCGGACAGGGCGGAGAGGTCGGCGATGGTCCGCCACAGGGCGGGGCTCGGCAGCTTGGCGATGCCGAGCTGGAGCTGCAGGCTCCGCGGCTCGAAGCCGGTCGGGGCGACGGCCGGGCTCATCGAGAAGCCGCTCGCCTCCAGCCCCAGCGACAGCCCGCCGAGCGGCTGGTCCAGATCCTCCACCCCGCCTCCGGCGCTGAGCAGCCCCAGCGCGATCCTGGTCCCGCTCTCCGGTTCGAAGGTCGACAAGCCGGACATGCGCATGCGGACGGACGCCCCTCCGAGCAGGCCGCGCAGGGCGCTCAGCGTCTCGGCGGGCGGCGGCTCCGTGCCCGCGGCGGCCTGGCGCTGAGCGAAGGTCTGGAAGGCGTTGACGCGCGCCAGGTCGACGCGGCTGTAGGTGCCTTCCAGCGCCAGCCCGTCGAGCGACATGAGCTCGCGCTTGGACTCGTCCGTGACGGTGACCTTGCTGACGGCGAGCGCGCCGGGGCCGCTCCAGGTCGGCGCACCGGCCGCGTCCGGCTTCAGCGCCGACATGGCGGTGACCGCGCCGATCCGCAGCACGCCGTCGTTCTTAGCACCGGTCACCGACAGGTCGCCGTAGTCGGCGTCGAGCGACAGGAAGGTCTCGAAGCCGCCGGACCACAGGCCGTCGAACCGCTGCCGGCCGAGGCGGATGGTCGCCTCGGTCTTGCCCTTGTCCAGGATGGGGATGCTGTCCGGCAGGGTCGCCGAGACGGCGTAGGTGGCGCCCTCGCGCGGGGCGACCGTCATGGACACGGTGCCGAACCAGATGCCCGACCCCTCGGCGTCCTTGACGGTCAGCTCCGGGATGGTCACGGCGTAATGGTCGCCCGACGGCACGACCTGGAGCGCCTTCCAGCTCACCGTGGTGCCGTCCTGCGGCGGGAACCAGCGCTTCAGCCCGTCGGAGAGCGCCGCGGCCAGCGTCTTCGCGCCCGCCTCGCTCGGCGCCTGAACCTGGGCTGGGACCTGCGCCCGGGCGGTGTTCCAGGAGAGGGTGGAGGCGGCGACCAGGAGGACGGCGGCGAAACGGTGGGATCGGTGTGGGCGCATGGGTTCCTCGGGGTTTGAGCCCGTTCAGTAAAGCCTGATAATCGACCCCGATCCATGATTTCGCGGCGGCTTCCCCGCGACAAAACCGGGCTCCGGGGCCGTTCCCCGCCGCCCGGCCCACGCCGCCGGAGGGCGGGACGCGGATTTTCCGGACAGCCGGCCCGCTTACGGCCGCCCTCACGCTTGCATTGGAGGCGCCTCCGCCCAATGGTTATGAAATGATGTCCCATTTCGATCCCCTGAGCGCGGGCGGCGGCCTCGGCGCCGGGGGGCGGGTGGTCGCGGTGCTCGGCCCGACGAACACCGGCAAGACCTATCTCGCCATCGAACGCATGCTCGGCCACCGCACCGGGATGATCGGCTTCCCCCTGCGCCTGCTCGCCCGCGAGAACTACGACCGTATCGTCGCGATCAAGGGCAAGAAGGCCGTGGCGCTGGTGACCGGCGAGGAGAAGATCCTGCCGCCGGGCGCCACCTACTGGGTCTGCACGGTGGAATCCATGCCGCTCGACCGGCCGGTGGATTTCCTGGCGGTGGACGAGATCCAGCTCTGCGCCGACCCGGAGCGCGGCCACATCTTCACCGACCGGCTGCTGAACGCGCGGGGCATGGTGGAGACGATGTTCCTGGGATCGGACACGATCCAGCCGCTGATCCGCCGGCTCGTGCCGCGCGCCGAGTTCATCCAGCGCGAGCGCTTCTCCAAGCTGACCTACGCCGGCTACAAGAAGCTGACGCGGCTGCCGCCGCGCTCGGCCGTCGTCGCCTTCTCGGCCACGGACGTCTATTCCATTGCGGAGATGATCCGGCGCCAGCGCGGCGGCACGGCGGTGGTGCTGGGCGCGCTGAGCCCGCGCACCCGCAACGCGCAGGTCGGGCTCTACCAGGCGGGCGAGGTGGACTATCTGGTGGCCACTGACGCCATCGGCATGGGGCTGAACATGGACGTGGACCATGTCGCCTTCGCGCGCATGGTGAAGTTCGACGGCTTCTCCCCGCGCCGGCTGCGCCCGACCGAGGTGGCGCAGATCGCCGGCCGCGCCGGGCGCCACATGCGCGACGGCACCTTCGGCACCACCGACGAGGCGGGCGAGCTGGAGCCCGAGCTGATCGACCGCGTCGAGAACCACCAGTTCGAGACCCTGAAGGCGCTGAGCTGGCGCAACAGCAAGCTGCGCTTCGAGACGCCGGGCTATCTTCTGAAATCCCTGGAGGAGCGCCCGCCCCTGCCCGAGCTGGTCCGCGCCCGCGACGCCGACGACCATCTGACCCTGCAGGCGCTGGTGCGCGACCAGGAGATCCTGGACCTCGCCAAGGGGCGGGAGAACGTGCGGCTGCTGTGGGAGGTCTGCCAAGTCCCGGACTTCCGCAAGACCCTGTCGGACGCGCACACGCGGCTGCTGGCGCAGGTGTTCCGGTCCTTGCGCACGGGCACCGGCCGGCTGGACGAGGACTGGGTGGGCCGGCAGATCGCCCGGCTCGACCACACGGACGGCGACATCGACGCGCTGGTCGCGCGCATCGCCCACATCCGCACCTGGACCTACATCTCCAACCGGCCGGCCTGGCTGAAGGACCCGATCCACTGGCAGGAGCGGTCGCGCGTCATCGAGGACCGGCTGTCCGACGCCCTGCACGAGCGGCTGACGCAGCGCTTCATCGACCGCCGCTCGGCCACGCTCGCGCGCTCGCTGAAGGACGGGCGGGAGCTGCTGGGTGGCGTGCGCGCGGACGGCGACGTGGTGGTGGAAGGGCACAGCGTCGGGCGGCTGGAGGGGTTCCGCTTCGTCCCCGACGCGCCGGTGCGCTCGGAGGAGGCGAAGGCGCTCTTCTCCGCCGCGCGCCGCGCGTTGCGCGACGAGATCCAGAACCGCCTGCGCGTCTTCGAGCAGGAACCGGACGAGGCCTTCGCGCTCGGCCCGGACGCCGCGCTGACCGCCAACGGCATCCCCGTGGCCCGGCTCGCCCCCGGCCCCTCGACGCTGAGCCCCGCCATCGTGCCGCACGACGAGGGGCTGCTCGACCAGGCGCAGCGCGAGCGGGTGCGCGCCCGGCTGGAACGCTGGCTGAAGGCCCACATCGCCGCCCGGCTGAAGCCGCTGGCCGCCCTGCGCGACGCGGAAGCGCTGACCGGCAGCGCGCGCGGCCTCGCCTTCCAGATCGTGGAGGGGCTGGGGGTGATCCCCCGGGCACCCGTGGCCGCCATGACCGAGCAGCTGGAGAAGAGCGACCGCAAGGCGCTGAGCCGGCTGGGCGTGCGGCTGGGCGTGTCGCACATCTATCTGCCGGCGCTCGCCAAGCCGGCGGCGGTGGAACTGCGCGCGCTGCTCTGGGCCGTGCACAAGGGGCATCCCCTGCCCGTCCCCACCCCGCCGCCCGGCCGCGTCTCCGTCGAGTCGGCCGGGGCGCCGCCCGCCTTCTGGGAGGTCATCGGCTATCCCACCGCCGGCCCGCGCGCCGTGCGGGTGGACATGCTGGACCGTCTGGAGACGGAGATGATGAAGCAGTCCAAGGAGGGCGAGGCCGCGAACGAGCCGGCGTTGGGCCAGATGATCGGCGTCAAGCCGGAGGAGCTGGGCGGCGTGCTGAAGGGGCTGGGCTACACCCGTTCCGTCGCCGAGGACGGCAAGATCACCTGGCGCCGCCGCCGCAACCGCGCCACCCCCAAGCACCGCCGCGAGGCCCCGGCCAACGCCGACCACCCCTTTGCCAAGTTGCGTCACCTGTCCAAAGCCGGATGAGGGAAGGACATTTGTCCATGGCAGCTTCATCCGCGTTTCCGCCCTTCGCCGTCATCCCCGCGAAAGCGGGGATCCAGGCTTCGCCCCGTGGGCACGTGGCCCGAAGTCCTGGATTCCCGCTTTCGCGGGAATGACGGACGAAAAGTGTGTTTCCAACAGGCTGCCGCGCGATGCGCAGGAAGACATGATCGACGACATCAAGGACGACACCGAGGACGACATCCTCGACGATGAGGCCGAAGACGAGGCCGACGCCAAGCCGGGCTCCGCCGCCTCCCCGGCCGGCGGTGGCCGGCTGCGCATCGACAAGTGGCTGTGGTTCGCGCGCTTCTTCAAGACGCGCAGCCTCGCGGCCAAGCTGTGCAACGGCGGCGTCGTGCGCTGCGCCGGCACGGTGGTGACCAAGGCGCACGCTTCGGTCAAGCCGGGCGACGTGCTGACCTTCCCGCAGGGCAAGCACATCCGCGTCATCAAGGTGGTGGCGCTGGGCAGCCGGCGCGGCCCCGCCCCGGAGGCGCAGGCGCTCTACGAGGATCTCGACCCGCCGGCCCGCGAGACGGCGATGGCCGACCCGTTGCCGCCCGCGTCCCGCGCGCCCGGCGCCGGCCGCCCGACCAAGCGCGACCGCCGCGCCATCGAGACCCTGCGCGAGGAGGACTGACGAACGCGGCGGCGCGAGGACGGGCGGAACGGCCCGCCCCGCCCGTGGGTTAAGGGCAGGTACTCTGCTGCTGGAGCCGACCCGTCCCCATGCTCGACCTTCTTTCCGACCCGCAGACCTGGGCCAGCCTGCTGACCCTGACGGCGCTCGAGATCGTTCTCGGCATCGACAACATCATCTTCATCTCGATCATGGCCTCCAAGCTGCCGGCTCACCAGCAGCACCGGGCGCGCCGGGTCGGGCTGGGGATGGCGCTGATCACGCGGCTGGCGCTGCTCGCCTCCATCGCCTGGGTGGCGACCCTGACCGAGCCGCTGTTCAGCGTGGCGGGATGGGAGATCTCGGGCCGCGACCTGATCCTGCTGGTCGGCGGCCTCTTCCTGCTCGCCAAGGGCACGCGGGAGATCCATGAGTCCGTGGAAGGCGACAAGGAGGAGGGCCACGGCTCGGCCAAGGCCGTGAGCTTCACCAGCGTGGTCGTCCAGATCATGTTCCTGGACATCGTCTTCTCGCTGGACAGCGTCATCACCGCCGTCGGCATGGCCCAGCATCTGGAGATCATGATGGCCGCGGTGATCATCGCGGTCGGCGTGATGCTGTTCGCCTCCGGTCCGGTCGGCGATTTCGTCAGCCGCCACCCGACGGTGAAGATGCTGGCATTGTCCTTCCTGCTGCTGGTCGGCGTGGCACTGATCGCCGACGGGCTGGGCTTCCACATCCCCAAGGGCTACCTGTATTTCGCCATCGCCTTCTCGGCCGGCGTGGAGGCGCTGAACCTCATCGCCGCGGGCCGCAAGAAGAAGGCGGCGCAGCAACAGCGCAGCGCCGCGGCGCAGTGAGCCCGGAAAAAACGGGCCGGCGGCGCCCCCGCCGGCCCCCCTCGTTCACGCCTCTTCCAGGAAGCTCCGGTACTGTCCGGACAGGGCCTCCACGGCGGCCTCAAAGAGGCGCTTGCCGTGCTCCGGCGTCGCCAGCGACGGCGCCGAGCCGATGCGGCCGTCGGGGTAACGGCGGCGGAAATTGCGCGCGTCGTAGAAGCTTCCCGATGGGGCGACGTGCGGCTCCATCGGCACCGACTTGATCGAGTCGGGGAAGGCGTATTGCGTCACCGCCACCTCGCTTGGCGTGGCGTGCGAGCCCTCGGCCCCCGGATAGAGTTCGCGGGAGATCTGCGGGACGGCCGCGTTCTCCCACCAGCTCGCCACCGTGCAGCGCAGGTCGGGCGCCTCCCTGCCACGGGCGGCGCGCTGCCGGGCGTAGATCTCGAAGAAGCTGGCGCGCAGGGTGGCGATGTTGCCGCCATGGCCGTTGATGAAGAAGAAGCGCTCGAACCCATGCTCGGCCAGCGAGGACACATAATCGTCCACCACCGCCATGAGGGTGGAGGGCTTCAGCGTCATGGAGCCCGGAAACTCCATGTGGTGGACGGCCATGCCCACCGCGATGGTCGGCCCGACCAGCGCCCCGGTGGCGTCCCCGACCCCGCGCGCGATCACCTCCGCGCAGAGCGCGTCGGTGCCGATCAGCCCGTTCGGCCCATGCTGCTCGGTCGAGCCGATGGGCAGGATGATCCCCTTCGACGTCTTCAGATAGGCCTCGACCTCGGCCCAGGTGCTGAGAAGAAGCTGCACGGCGTTGTTCCCCGGTGGCGATTGGTTGGTGACGGTTGTGTGGGAGGGATCTTAGGGCCGCGGGGCCGGTGGGCCAACCCCGCCGCCCGTTCCGCACCGCGTCACAGCCGGCGCTGGCGCATCCCCTCGCCCTGCCATACACTTGCGTGCACTGATCCCCAGGCGAGGCTTAACCGTGGTTGCGCGCATCCAGACTGTCGCCTTTCAGGGCATCGACGTTCTCGATATCGACGTCCAGGTGCAGATGTCCGGCGGCATCGTCGCCTTCACGGTGGTGGGGCTGCCGGACAAGGCGGTGGGGGAGAGCCGGGAGCGGGTGCGGGCGTCGCTGCACGCGCTGGGGCTGTCGCTGCCGGCCAAGCGCATCACCGTCAACCTCGCCCCCGCCGACGTGCTGAAGGAGGGCAGCCATTTCGACCTGCCGATCGCGCTGGCGCTGCTGACGGTCATGGGGGTGCTGCCGGACGAGGAGATGCAGCGCTACTGCGCGCTCGGCGAGCTGGCGCTGGACGGGGCGCTGACGCCGGTGGCGGGGGTGCTGCCCGCCGCGATCAACGCGCTGGCCAACGACCGCGGGCTGATCTGCCCGGCCGCCTGCGGCGGCGAGGCGGCCTGGGCCGGCGAGGGGCTGGACGTGCTGGCCCCCGCGACGCTGCTGGCGCTGGTCAACCACTTCAAGGGCAGCCAGGTCCTCACCCCGCCGAAGCCGCGCGTGCAGGAGGAGGAGGCCTCCCCGCTCGACCTGCGCGACGTGAAGGGCAACGAGACGGCCAAGCGCGCGCTGGAGGTCGCCGCCGCCGGTTCCCACAACATGCTGATGATGGGTCCGCCGGGCTCCGGCAAGTCGATGCTGGCCGCGCGCCTGCCGGGTCTGCTGCCGCCGTTGGACCCATCGGAGGCGCTGGAGGTCTCCATGATCCACAGCGTGGCCGGCCTGCTGGAGGGCGGAAAGCTGCTGCGCAGACGTCCGTTCCGCGACCCGCACCAGTCGGCCAGCCTGCCGGCGCTGGTCGGCGGGGGCACGCGCGCCAAGCCCGGCGAGATCTCGCTGGCGCACCAGGGCGTGCTGTTCCTGGACGAGCTGCCGGAATTCCCGCGCGCGACACTGGAGGCCCTGCGCCAGCCGCTGGAGACCGGCCGCGCCACGGTCAGCCGCGTCAACGGCCACGTCACCTACCCCGCCCGCGTGCAGCTCGTCGCCGCCATGAACCCCTGCCGCTGCGGCCATCTGGACGACGCCTCGCTGGCCTGCGCCCGCGCGCCGAAATGCGCGGCCGACTACCAATCCAAGATCAGCGGCCCGCTGTTCGACCGCATCGACCTGCACATCGACGTGCCCGCGGTCACCCCGGCCGACCTCAGCCTGCCGCCCCCGGCGGAGGGCAGCGCCGAGGTCGCCGCCCGCGTCGCCTTGGCCCGCGCCATCCAGGCCGAACGCTACGCCCGACTTGCCCCACCAGCACCCGGCCAGCGCCCGGTACGCACCAACGCCGAGGCCGACGGCGAGCTGCTGGAACGCGCCGCCGCTCCCGACCAGCCCGGCCGCGCCCTGCTGACCGACGCCGCCGAGCGGATGAAGCTGTCCGCCCGCGGCTACCACCGCGTCATGCGCGTCGCCCGCACGCTCGCCGACCTGGAAGCCAAGGACGCCGTCACCCGCCGCCACGTCGCCGAAGCCCTGAGCTACCGCCGCATCGCGCCGGGGCGGTGAGGGGATGGCTTGTCCGATAGACTGGAATTGCCAAGATAATCGCAATGCACCGGTTGCATGCAGGAGTGAATGACATGGCAAGCCTCACCGTCCGCAGCCTCGACGATCGCCTTGTTCGACTGCTGCAAATACGGGCAGCCGAGAATGGCCGGTCAGCCGAAGCCGAACATCGGGAGATCCTTCGGCAGGCGCTTGAAGGCGACCACACGGTGCCGAACCGCTCGGACCTCGTAAAGCACCTCACCGCTCTTCAGAATGAGTTGGGAGACCGGCCCTTCAATTCAGCAGCTGATCTTCAGGAAACCCGTCAGGAGCGTTTGCGGCAGTTGACCGGGTCCAGAGAGGAAAGCTGATCCATGATCGTCGTCGATGCGTCGGTCGGGCTCAAGTGGGTCCTGCCGGAAGCGGACAGCCCACAGGCGCTCGCGCTTCTGGACAGTGACGAACGCCTCATGATCCCTGATTTCTGGCTGAATGAGGCCACCAACGTACTTTGGCTGCAAGTCCGAAAGGGCCTTATGACTCCAGACCAAGTCAGGGTCCGCTTGCAGATTCTGGCGTCCGCCCTGCCCCCACTCCCTCGGCGGACCTCAACCTCCATATGGCAGCACTCGATATCGGATTGGTGGTGAACCACTCCCCCTATGATTGCCTGTATGTGGCCTTCGCCATCTCCATGGGTGCCGACCGGGTCATTGTTGCAGACGGCCCGTTTCTCAAGGCAATGCGCGCCCACCCAGAAAGCAGGATGAAGGGATTGCTCCTGTCGCTGGCGGACTGGGCGCAGGCAAAAGGCGTCTGAACGGAAATCACCCCCCTCACGGCCCAAGGAACCGCGGCGCCCTCGCCGCCTCCGGGCAGATGCCTTCCGGCAGCGCGTCCGGGGCGGCGATGAAGGCGGCCACGGCGGTCATGGCGCATTCCTCGGTCGCGGTCACCGTGTGCCCTGCGCTGCGGAAGACGATGTGGCGGCTTTTCGGCAGGGTGGCGGCGGCGCGGTCGGCCCAGTCCGGCGGGGTGACGGGGTCGTAGGCGCCGGACAGCAGCAGCACGGGCACGGGGCTCGCCACCGGCAGCAGTTCGGCGGGCTCGGGCCGGCTGGCCGGCCAGTCGGCGCAGACGCGGCGGCCGGGTTCGTCGGCGTTGACGGCGCCGTAGGGGGCGTGGCGCCTTGCGTTCGCCTCCAGACGTGCGGGGTCGGCGGCGTTCACCGTCTCCCGGCATTCGATGGAGAAGGCCAGCCCGTCGGCCGTGTCGGGATCGCCGATCCAGGGGGGCGGCGCCCAGACGGCGAGCCGCTCCAGCCGGCCCTGCGCCGCCCGGTCGAGGATGCGCGGCAGGCGCGGCACCGGCTCGCCCGCCGCCATGGCCTCCAATGCGGCGGAGAGCGCCGCCGCAGCGTCCAGATCGACGGCCTGCGGGATGTCCGGGTCGCCGATCTGCACCACGGCCGGCCGGTCCTCCAGCGCGGCGACGCGCGCGAGGAAGCGTTTTTCCAGGTCGGGGGAGGCGGCGCGGCAGGCGCGGCTGGCCGCGCAATCCTCGAACAGCCGGCGGAAGGCGCGCTGGGCCAGCCAGGGCGCTTCCTCCAGCGCGTTCACGTCGGGCGGGTAGACGGCGTCCAGCACGGCGCTGCGCACCCTGGCACCCTGCCGGCGCAGGATCGACAGGGCCACCCGCGTCCCATAGGACACGGCGAACAGGTTGACGCGCTGGGCGCCCAGCGCCGCCGCCACGTCCAGCGCGTCGTCGGCGGCGATGGGGCTGGTGAAGAGCGCGCTGTCCAGCCCATTCGCCTTGAAACGCTCGGCGCAGGCGAGGATGGCCTCGCGCTCCAGCGCCGCGCGCTCCGCCCGCGTCGGGGGGCGCGGGCGCGGCGTGGCGCCGAGCACGTCCAGCTCCGGGCAGTCGGTGTCCGGCTCCGCCCGGCCGGCGCCGCGCGGGTCGAACAGGATCACGTTGCGCTGGCGCCGCAAAGCGTCGGTCTGCAGCCACCACCCCTCCATCCGCTCCTCCACCGCCTCGCCGCTGCCGAAGGGAGAGGCGCCGGGGCCACCCTCCAGGAACAGCACGGGGTCGGGTGCGGGATCGGCGGCGGTGCTCAGCAGCACCACGACCGGCAGGCGGAAGGCGCGGGTGGCCTCGGCGTCGCGGCGGTCCGGCACGGCGACCGTGCCGCACAGCGCCGATTCCCCTTCCGGGATGGTGAAGAAGCAAGGGCCGGGGGTGAAGCGCGGCTCCGCCGCCGCGGGTCCGGCCGCGAGCACGCCGAAAGTGGAAGCGAGCAGCGCGGAAGCGAGCAGGAACAACGGCCCGGGAAACCGCGAGCGGAACGCGCAGGATGTCATGGAAAGCGCCGCCGGAGGTCGCCTCGATGATCCCTGTTTGACCGGCCCGCGCCCGCTTGTCCAGCCGCCCCCGCCCCACCCGGCCGCGCGCGCGCGGAAGTGGTGCCGGGTGATGCAAACGCGCCACACGCCGTTGCTTTCTTTCGCGGCGCTTGACCGGATGCATCCGCATGCGGATATATTGCCAGCCTGCAAAGGGCGCACCGGTCCGCCCCGCAGGCTGAAAGACAGGCCGGAAGAAGGAAGATCATCATGGACAGTTTGTGGGGCGCCCTGTGGCGCAAGTGGCTGGATCCCGGCGGATTCTCAACCGGATTGCCGAGTGGTCCGTCGGGGGTGGACCACCTCTGCGGCCATCTCCGGCGCGACATCGGGCTGACGGAGGCAGAACCGGGCCTTCCCGCGCCCGAAAGCATCCGGGACCGGAAGTTTTCGGACCCGCGCACATTTTGCAGCTTGCAAGCCTATCGCTGAAGGGTGATAGCTGAACCCGCCGGTTCCAGCATCACCGGCATTTCTTCAACCCTGGAGACAGACATGAAAACCGTAACCCCGATCAACCGAGCCGGTCGACTTATCGACTGGGCCACTGCCGAGCACGCCATGCGCCAAGCCTGCCATCGACGTTCCCGCACCCGTGGCTTCCTGCCCCCGCCCGAAGGCGAATTCCCGAGATCGAGAGGATATCATGAGCGTCTATCTGGGTTTTTGCGGCCGTCGCCTCTTCCTTGAGCATGCCCAGTGGGCCTCATCCGGTGTTGGTTTCGACATCCGGCAGGAAAACGGGGAATATCTGATATGGCTTGGTCGCCTGCACATCATCTACACGCCGGCCCGATGGGGTCCGCGGTCCGGGGGGCTCGCTGATGCCGGCCCGAACCCGCCCTGAGGCGCGCTTCGACGAGGTCGCGACTCTGGTCCATGTGCTCGAGGCGTTCCGCAGGCTCGACCCCGACCTGCCGATCCAGTACGCGCTGTCCTTCATGACGATCGCCCGCAACGAGGGGCTGTCGATCGGAGAACTCGCGGAACGCCTCGGCATCGCCCAATCCTCCGCGTCGCGCAACGTCGCGGCGCTCAGCCGCTGGCACAGCTTCGGCAAGGCCGGGCTCGGCCTCGTCCAGGCGGTCGAGGACCCGCGCGAGCGCCGCCGCAAGGTCGTGACGCTGACCGACACGGGCCGCGCCTTCCTCGACGAACTGCGCGCCATCGTCAACCCGCCCGACACGCGCGGGACGGAGCGCCAGGCCCGCTCGGCCTGACCCCCGCGAACTCATACGATTTTCATGAAGTCCTGACCTGTGGTCAGGACTTCCGCGCCCCGTGGCGCCGGGGGGCGGGGCGCGGGGCCGCAGTCACGGCCCTATACCGGGTTCGGAGGTCGGAATTTTCCGAACCCGGTATCAGAAGAATTCAGGCGCGCCCGCAGCCGGCGCGCCCTGCCCTCTCAGCCCGCCGCATCCTCATCCGCCGCGCGGGGACGCCGCCGGCGCACGCTGCTGCTGGGCGGGGGCAGCGCGTCGCCGCTCGCGTCGACCAGCGACTGCAGCAGCCGCTCGCGGATCTGCGCCAGCTTGGCGTCGTGCGTGACCTTCAGCCCGAACAGGTCCTTCACGTAGAAGACGTCGATCGCCTTCTCGCCGTAGGTCGAGATCTTCGCCGAGGAGATCTGAAGCGTCAGGCTGCTCAACGCGCGGGTCAGGTCGTAGAGCAGCCCCGGCCGGTCGCGCCCGTTCACCTCGATCACCGTGTGGGTGGTCGAGGCGTTGTTGTCGATCAGCACGCGCGGCGGCACCTGGAACACGCGGGTTCGGCTGGCGTGCGGCGCCTTGCGCTGGGCCAGCTCCTGCAAGGGCTTCAGCTGGCCGCCCAGCACCTTCTCGATCATCACCGACAGCTTGGCGAGCTTCTCGCGGCTTTCGAAGGCGCCGCCGGTGACGGCGTCCTGCACCGAGAAGACGTCCAGCGCCATGCCGTTGGTCATGGTGAAGATCTTGGCGTCGGCGATGTCCGCCCCGACCGACGCCAGCGCCCCGGCCAGCCGGGAGAAGAGGCCGTGATGGTCGGCGGTGTAGATGGTGACCTCGGTCACCGCGCGCCCCGGATCCACCCGCGTGTCGATGGTCAGCGCCCGCTTCTCCCCCTCGGCCTCGCGCACCAGCCGGGCGTGGCGCGCCAGCGTGTCGGTGTCGAAGGCCAGCCAATAGGCCGGGTAGCCCAGCGTCAGGTGCGTCTCGCAATCCTCCGGGCTGAACTCGCCGGCCAGCGCCTCGCGCAGGGTGGCCTGGGCGGCCTGGATGCGCCGCTCCCGCCCTTCCGCCGACAGGCCGCCGGACATCAGCTCCTCGGAGCGGTGGTACAGCTCGCGCAGCAGCGTGGCCTTCCAGTTGTTCCAGCGGCCCGGCCCCACCGCGCGGATGTCGGCGACCGTCAGCACCAGCAGCAGCCGCAGCCGTTCCGGCGACTGGACGAGCGAGATGAAGTCCCGCACCGTCTTGTCGTCCTCCAGGTCGCGCTTGAAGGCGGTGTGCGACATGGCGAGGTGCCAGCGCACCAGCCAGGCGACCGTCTCCGTCTCCTCCGCCGTCAGGCCGAGCCGCGGGCAGAGCTTCTCCGCCACGCGGGCGCCGAGGACGGAATGGTCGCCGCCGCGCCCCTTGGCGATGTCGTGCAGCAGCACCGCCACATAGAGCGCCCGGCGCGACACCAGCTTGTGGACCGCCTCGCAGGACAAGGGCAGCTCGTCCTTCAGCGCGCCCGACTCCACCTTGTGCAAGATGCCCAGCGCGAACAGCGTGTGCTCGTCCACCGTGTAGACATGGTACATGTCGTACTGCATCTGTGCGACGACACGCCCGAAGTCGGGGATGAAGCGCGCCAGCACCCCCGCCTCGTTCATGCGGCGGAGCGAGATCTCCGGATCCCGGCGGCTGGTCAGTATGTCCAGGAACAGCCGGTTGGCCTCCGGGTCGTTGCGCAGGCGCGGCCCGATGCAGGACAGCGAACGGGTGATGGCGCGCAAGGCGTTGGGGTGGATGTCCAGGTCGTGCTGCTGGGCCACCCGGAACAGCCGGATCATGTCGATCGGCTGGTCCTTGAACTGGCGGTCGTGGTGGACGTTCAGACGCTCGCCGTCCAGGACGAAGCCGTCCACGTCCTTGTCCTTGCTGCGCCGGGCCAGCGCGGCGAGCTTCATGATGTTGAACTTCGCCGGCCGCTTGGCCTCGGCCTCCAGTGCCGCGCAGAAGATGCGCGTCAGGTCGCCGACATCCTTGGCGACCAGGAAATAATGCTTCATGAAGCGCTCGACGCCCTTGGTGCCGGCATGATCGGTGTAGCCCATGCGGGCGCCGATCTCCCTCTGCACGTCGAAGGTCATCCGGTCTTCCAGCCGGTTGGCGAGATAGTGCAGGTGGCAGCGCGCGGTCCACAGGAAGTTCTGCGCCTTGGCGAAGCGCTGCGCCTCCTCCGGCAGCAGCACGCCCTTGCCGACCAGCTCCTCCACCTCGCCCACGCGGTACAGGTACTTGGCGATCCAGAACAGCGTCTGGAGGTCGCGCAGCCCCCCCTTGCCGTCCTTCAGGTTGGGCTCCAGCACGTAGCGGCTGTCGCCCATCTTCTGGTGGCGGGCGTCGCGCTCGGCCAGCTTGGCCTCGACGAATTCCGGGCCGGAGGCGGCGACCACCTCGCGGTCGAAGCGCGTCGTCAGCTCGGTGAAGAGCTTGCGGTTGCCCCAGAGAAAGCGCGATTCCAGGATCGCCGTGCGGATGGTCACGTCGCCGCGCGCCTGCCGGATGCATTCGTCCACGCTGCGCACCGCATGGCCGACCTTCAGGCCGAGGTCCCACAGGACGTAGAGCATGTATTCGACGACCTGCTCCACCCGCGCCGTCTGCTTGTAGGGCAGCAGGAACAGCAGGTCGATGTCGGAGAAAGGCGCCAGCTCGCCGCGCCCGTAGCCACCGGTCGCGACGATGTCGAACACCTCGCCGGCGGTCGGGTTGGCGGCCGGGAAGATGTGGGCGACGGTGAATTCGGCCAGCGCCTTGACCACCCCGTCGGCGAGGTAGCAGTTCTGCAGCACGCATTCCTCGCCGGAGGCGCCCGCGTCGAAGCGCGAGCGCACCTCCGCCCGCCCGTCGGCCAGCGCCTGGCGCAGCCGCGCGATCAGCGCCGGCCGCAGCCCCTTGCCGTCCACCCCGTGTTCCGCGACCAGCGCATCCAGGTCGCCCGCGAGCTTGCGCCGGGACAGGATGGCCCGCTTGTTCGGAATGGCGGAGGGGGAGGCGTCGGACAGGGCGAGGGCGGACGACATCGGCGGACCAGAGCCTTTCACGGACGGCGGAACGGAATACCGGCGCGCGCGGCCGGCGCACGGGGCGGTGGCCCGGGCCGCGCGGAAGGCCGGACTATAGCCGCAAACAGGCGCGACCGCACGCGCATCCCCGGCACCGCCGCGCGCAGATCCGCCATCCCATGCGCGAAACACACGAAAGCCCTCCCCCGGAGGCCGGGAGAGGGCTTCTTCACGTCGCCGCCGCCGATAAGGCTGGCGCCAAGATGGCCGGGATCAGTGCGCGGAGCCGTCGTCGGGCGCCAGGCGGATGATCACGTCGACCCGCGCGATGCGCGTGCCCTTCGGCGCCTGGGGCAGATTCTCCACCACGATGGAGTCGGCGGGGATGTCCTCCAGCCGGCCGGTGTCCTCCATGAAGAAATGGTGGTGGTCGGTGATGTTGGTGTCGAAGTAGGACTTGCCCGACTCCACCACCACCTCGTGCAGCAGGCCCGCGGTGGTGAACTGGTTCAGCGTGTTGTAGACGGTCGCCAGCGACACCTGGAGGTTCGCGGCCAGCGCCTCGCCATGCAGCTGCTCGGCGGTGACGTGGCGGTCGCAGCCCTCGAACAGGAGGCGGGCCAGGTCCAGACGCTGGCGGGTGGGGCGCAACCCGGCGGCTTGCAGCCGGTCGAGCGCGCGCTGGAGATTGTCTGTGCCGGTCGTCTGCATCGGCTGCGCCCTGACAACGAAAAAGAAAAACGAGCCGCGACCTCTGTCACGGCTCGTTCACTTTAGAACAGTTTCAAGGTGGGGCGCAACAGATTGGGTTAAGGGCGTCCCGATTCTCCCTTATTGCCGCGCCTTCCCTTCGCTCCTTACCCCGAAGGGGCCTCAACCGCCGATGGCGATCCGCTCGATCAGCTCCTTCACCGTCGGGATGAACCCGTCGCGGTAGAAGGGATCGCTGGCGAAGCGGTAGGCGTTGTGGCCCGCGAACATCAGCTGATTCTCGCAGTCGTCGGTGTGGCTGACGGCCTGCAGCGTCTTCTGGATGCAGTAGGAGCGCGGGTCGGCCTTCTTGCCGGTCGTCCCCTCCTCGTTCTGCGCCCAGTTGGAGAAGCCGCAATGCGACAGGCAGCCCATGCACTCCACCTGGTCGCGGTGGATCTGCTCGGACTTTTCCGGCGTGACGAAGACGACCGTGCTGTCCGGCGTCTTCAGCGCGACCGTGTGGCCCTGCGCCACCCAGGACTCGGCGCGGGCCTTGTCCGTCTCCGTGATGTAGATCGGGCGGCCGCGCGGGCCGACCGGGAACTCGGCCGAATGCTCGCCCACGGGCTTGGGCAGGAAGGCGATCTGCCGCTCCGACCGCGCCATCAGGTCCATCATGAAGGCGTTCTTCACGCCCGACGAATAGAAGCCCGTCGGCGAGAAGCGGTTGAGGAAGACATCGCCCTCCTTCAGCGTCAGCAGACGCCGCTTCCAGGCCATGGAGATCGGGCTTTCCTGCGTCAGCAGCGGGCGGGTGCCGAACTGGAAGGCGACGGGGCCGAGGTCCGGGTTGTCGATCCAGTCCTCCCACTCCGACAGGTTCCAGACGCCGCCGGCCATGACGATCGGCGTGTCGTTCAGCCCGAAGCTGTTCATCATCTGGCGGAGCGCCAGGACGCGGGGGAAGGGATCCTCCGGCCGCTCCGGATCCTCGGAGTTGGACAGGCCGTTGTGACCGCCGGCCAGCCAGGGGTCCTCGTAGACCACGCCGCCGAGATGGTCGCTGAACTTGTTGTAGGCGCGCAGCCACAGGGCGCGGAAGGCGCGGGCCGACGACACGATGGGATAGTAGTGCACGCCGTAGCGCACGGCGATCTCGGCCACGCGGTAGGGCATGCCGGCGCCGCAGGTGACGCCGTGGATCAGGCCCTGAGAGCCCTCAAGCACGCCGTGCAGGATGTGCTCGGCCCCGCCCATCTCCCACAGCACGTTCATGTGGATGCGGCCCTGGCCGTTCGACCGCTCGTGCGCGATGCGCGCCTGGGCGATGCCGCCCTCGATGCCGAAGCGGATCAGCTCCTCGTGCCGCTCGCGCCGCGTCTTGCCGTAATAGATCTGCGGCAGAAGATTGCCGTTCTCGTCGTAGCTGTCGGCGTTCACGCCGGAAAAGGTGCCGATCCCTCCGGCCGCCGCCCAGGCGCCGGAGCTTTCGCCGTTGGAGACGGCAATTCCCTTGCCACCCTCGACGAGCGGCAGAACTTCCCGGCCTGACATGACCAGCGGCTTCAGCGCCTTCAACGAAACCTCCAAAACCCGACGGCCGCCATAGGGTAGGTCGGCCCCAAAAAAACGGCAGAAAGCCACGCCGGGAACCAGCCGGTCCCCAGCGTCGCGGCGCCGTGAGGCGCATATATATGTTGAAATCCCCGTGCCGACGAGTGGATTCGAACCTCGTGGGAATTTTCTGTCACAGCACGGAAAAGCGGCGGACGCCCGTTTCCACCCCCTGTTCCTACAACCGTGGGCCGAGCCCGTCGGCCAGCCGCCCCGGCGCGTCGGTGAACAGCGCCGACACGCCCCAGCCCAGCAGCTCCCGCGCGCGCTCGACCGAATTGACGGTGTAGGACAGCACCGGACGCCCGGTGCCGCGGTAGGCGGCGACCGTCTCGGCCGTCTGGCGCTCCTGGTCCACGTTCAGCGTCGCCGCAGCCACGCGGTCGGCGATCTCCGCCCAGTCGGCCGGCGGGTCCCACAGCAGGTAGCCGCGCGGGATCTCCGGCGCCAGCGCCTGCGCCACCTCCAGGCAGGGCACCTCGAAGCTCGACAGCAGCAGGGGCCGCGCTTCCGGCCACAGCCGCTTCAGCGTGGCGATGGCGACCTCCGCCGTCGGAACCTCCTGGCCGGGATAGGGCTTGATCTCCAGGTTGAGACCGAGCCCGAGGTCGAGGATCAGCGCCAGCGCCTCCTCCAGCGCCGGCACGCGCTCGCCCGCGAAGCCTGGGCCGAACCAGGAGCCGGCGTCGAGCGCGCGAAGGTCCGAAAAATCCAGATCGGCCACCGGCCCGCGCCCGCTCGTGGTGCGGTCGAGCGTGTCGTCGTGGATCAGCACCGGCACGCGGTCGCGCGTCAGCATCACGTCCAGCTCCACCCAGCGGGCGCCCTGGCGGGCCGCCTCGCGGATCGAGGCGAGCGTGTTCTCCGGCGCGCTTTCCTTGGCGCCGCGGTGGCCGATGAGGCGGGGAAGAGTCGACAGCATGGGCATCCCGGGAGTAAGAGCGGGGCTCGTTTTACCCTGGGGACGTTGCGGTTCGATGAACCCCGGGGTCGTGGATGCCCGACTTATCGCCGAGAGCGCGGCGGATGGGAAGAATGCGATGAAGGCTGCGCACAGCGTGTCCGACCTGGTGGACGCCGGCCTCCTGACCCCGGAAGGGGGCGAGGCGGTGGCACGCGTGGCCGACCGCTACGCCGTGGCGCTGACCCCGTACCTTCTGGACAAGCTCGCCGGGGCCGGTCCGTCCGACCCCCTGTACGCGCAGTATGTGCCGAGCCCGGAGGAGGGGTACACCGCCCCGGAGGAACGCGCCGACCCCATCGGCGACGTGGCGCGCAGCCCGGTGAAGGGGATCGTCCACCGCTATCCCGACCGGGTGCTGCTGAAGCCCCTGCACGCCTGCGCCGTCTATTGCCGCTTCTGCTTCCGGCGCGAGATGGTCGGGCCGGGCGGCGACGCCCTGTCCAACGCGGAGCTGGACGAGGCGCTCGCCTATGTGCGCGCCCATGCCGAGGTGTGGGAGGTGGTGGTCACCGGCGGCGATCCCTTCCTGCTGAGCCCGCGCCGCCTGACCCACATCGTGCGCAGCCTGTCGGACATGCCGCATGTCGGCGTCGTGCGCTTCCACACCCGCGTCCCCGTCGCCGACCCGGCCCGCGTGACCGATGAGCTGGTCGCGGCCCTCAAGGCGGAGGACGTCGCGAGCTGGGTGGCCGTCCACGTCAACCACGCCGACGAGCTGACGCCGGAGGCGCGCGGCGCGCTCGCCCGGCTCGCCGATGCCGGCATCCCGCTGCTGAGCCAGACGGTGCTGCTGAAGGGCGTCAACGACGAAGCCCCGGCGCTGGAGGCGCTGTTCCGCGGGCTGGTGCGCAACCGGGTGAAACCCTACTACCTGCACCACCCCGACCTCGCCGCCGGCACCAGCCATTTCCGCCCGACCCTGGCCGAGGGGCAGGCGCTGGTGAAGAGCTTGCGCGGCCACCTGTCGGGCCTCTGCCAGCCGACCTACGTGCTGGACATCCCTGGCGGCCACGGCAAGGCCCCCGCCGCGACATCCTGGATCGAGCCGGACGGAGAAGGCGGGCACGTCGTGGAAGACTTCACCGGGGCCAGGCACAGATACGGTCCCTGACCGTCAGGGAAGCACGGCGGGCGTCCCGAACAGCGGGTCGTGATTCAGCAGCGCGCCGTGAACACCGACGACCGAGGCGAAGCCGGTCCAGAGCAGCAGCGGCACCCAGCTCAGCGCGATGGCCCGGTCGTCGCGCCGGACCAGGGCGATGCTCCAGGCCGTCAGGATGAAGAAGGCCACCGTCCAGGCCGCCGCCAGGATTGGGCTGCCCAGCGTGAAATAGGCGGCGTTGAAGGTCGCGTAGAGCGCCCAGGTCGCGGCCTGCGCGCCGATCAGCGCCCGCCGTTGCGCGATCGCCCCGCCCCGGTTCAACAGCCGCACCCCGCCCCAGAGATGGACGAGGCTCATCGACAGCCACACGGCCGGGAACACCCAGCCCGGCGGCTGGAGCGGCGAGGGCCGGTAGCCGGGATAGGGCTCCCCTCCCCGCTCGAAGAAGCCATAGGCGTTCAAGGCCAGCCAGAACAGGAGCGCGTGCCACCAGCGCACGCGGAAGGGAAAGGAGCCGGATTCGGCCCGGTAGGAGCTTGCCTGGGTCATGGCCAGTAAGCTGTGACGCGGGCATTGGCGGTCAAGGGCCGGAACGCTTCCGGGGAACCTCCGCCTGCGCCGCGCGGTTCATGCGCTGCACAGGACGGGGAGGAACGGGCATGCGGTGGCGGGGCGGACGCGAGAGCGAGAATGTCGAGGACCGGCGCGGGTCGGGCGGATTCGGCGGGTTCGGCCGGGGCGGCCTTCCCGGTGGCGGGCTGCCCGGCGGCGGCTTCCGGATCGGCCGGGGCGGGCTCGGCATCGGCGGCGTGCTTGTGCTCTTCGCCATCTCCATGTTCCTGGGGGTGGACCCGACCGTTCTGCTGAACGGCGGCGGCGCGCCGATGCAGCAGCAGTCCGGCTACGAGCAGGGCGACCTGCCCCGCAGCTCCGCCGACGACGAGCTGAGCCGCTTCGTCTCCGTCGTGCTGGCCGACACGGAGGACAGCTGGCACGCCATCTTCCAGCGGGCCGGGGAGCAGTACCGGGAGCCGAAGCTCGTGCTCTTCTCCGGGGCGGTGGAATCGGCCTGCGGCACCGGCCAGTCGGCCATGGGACCCTTCTATTGCCCGGCCGACCAGAAGGTCTACATCGACCTCGCCTTCTACCGCGACCTGCGCGACCGCTTCCGCGCGCCGGGCGATTTCGCCCAGGCCTACGTCATCGCGCATGAGGTCGGGCACCATGTGCAGAACCTCATGGGCATCTCCCAGCAGGTGCAGACCGCCCAGCGGCGCGCGGGGTCCGGCGCGGAATCCAACGAGCTGTCCGTGCGGCTGGAGCTTCAGGCGGACTGCTTCGCCGGGCTCTGGGCCAACCACGCCAACCGCGAGCGGCAGATCCTGGAGCCCGGCGACGTGGAGGAAGCCCTGACCGCCGCCAGCGCCATCGGCGACGACCGGCTGCAACGCCAGTCGCGCGGCACCGTCTCCCCGGACAGCTTCACCCACGGCAGCTCCGAACAGCGCGTCCGCTGGTTCCGCACCGGCCTGCAAAGCGGCGACCTGCGCGCCTGCGACACCTTCAGCGCGGACCGGCTATAAGGGCCTCCATTCGGGGCTTGAACGAGGCACGCGCGCGCGGCACCTTTTCCTGAGCAGGAGTGCCCCATGGCAGACGCCGCGCGCAAAATCGAACCGGTCACGCTCGAAAACTTCCGAGCCATGGAGTTCGGCGGCCGCACCGCCGAGCTGATCGGCGGCTTGGTCGTCGTCGCGCAGGCCTTTCCGAGTTCACGGCATGGCCGCGTGACCGCCGGCCTCACCGTCGCGCTGGCCGCCGCCATCGAGGAGGCCGGTGCCGACTGCGCGGTGGAGTCCGGCACGGGACTGGACGTCCGGCTGGAGAGCGACTTCAGCCTCGGCCCCGACCTGATGGTCCGCTGCGGCGGCGATCCGGGCGAACCCGTTCTGGTGGCGGAGATCCTGTCTCCCTCCAACAGCGCGTCCGAGATGCTCCAGAAGTTGCGGGCCTACCAGTCGGTGGAGAGCATCACCGACATCCTGGTCCTCGACCAGGACCGCGCCTACGCCGAGCACTGGACCCGCCGCCCCGGCCAGCCCTGGAACGCCCCCGAACGCCACCTCGGCACCGGCGCGAGCCTGCGCATCGGCCGCTTCGGGGTGGAGGTGCCGCTGGCCGTGGTTTACCGGACGGCGCTCCGGGGCGGGTAATCCCGCCTCCCCGCTCGACAAGCTCCGCCCAGCAAAAAAGGCGCCTCGCGGCGCCTTTTCCGTATCAGGAACCCGCGGGGGCTGTTCGCCCCCACGATCCCCTGCAACCATCCTGCCCCGTGGCAGCCTCAGTCGGCGGCCGGGGCGTCCTTCTTGGTCAGGTCCTCGCCGGTGGCCTGGTCGACCTGCTTCATGGACAGCTTGACCTTGCCGCGGTCGTCGAAGCCGATGACCTTGACCTTCACCTCGTCGCCCTGGTTGACCACGTCCGAGGTCTTGGCGACGCGCTGCTGGGCCAGTTCGGAGATGTGGACGAGACCGTCGCGCGAACCCAGGAAGTTCACGAAGGCGCCGAAATCGACGACCTTCACGACCTTGCCGGTGTAGACGACGTTCATCTCCGGCTCGGCGACGATGCCCTTGATCCAGTCGATGGCCTTCTGGGCCGCCACCTGGTCCACGGCCGCCACCTTGACGGTGCCGTCGTCCTCGATGTCGATCTTGGCGCCGGTCTGCTCCACGATCTCGCGGATCACCTTGCCGCCGGAGCCGATCACGTCGCGGATCTTCTCCTTGGGGATGTTGATCACGGTGATGCGCGGCGCGTTGGCGTTGACGCCCTCGCGCGCGCCGGTCAGGGCCTTGGACATCTCGCCCAGGATGTGCAGGCGGCCGTCCTTGGCCTGGCCCAGCGCGATCTTCATGATCTCCTCGGTGATCGAGGTGATCTTGATGTCCATCTGGAGCGCGGTGACGCCCTTCTCGGTGCCGGCTACCTTGAAGTCCATGTCGCCGAGATGGTCCTCGTCGCCGAGGATGTCGGACAGGACCGCGAAGCCGTCGGCCTCCTTGATCAGCCCCATGGCGATGCCGGCCACCGGGCGCTCCAGCGGGGCGCCGGCGTCCATCAGCGACAAGGACGTGCCGCAGACCGTCGCCATCGAGGACGAGCCGTTCGACTCCGTGACTTCCGACACGACGCGCACGGTGTAGGGGAACTGCTCCTTGCTCGGCAGCAGCGGGTGGATGGCGCGCCAGGCCAGCTTCCCGTGGCCGATCTCGCGGCGGCCCGGCGAGCCCATGCGGCCGGCCTCGCCCACCGAGTAGGGCGGGAAGTTGTAGTGCAGCATGAAGCGCTCGCGGTACTCGCCCTCGAGCGCGTCGATGATCTGCTCGTCCTGGCTGGTGCCGAGCGTGGTCACGACCAGCGCCTGGGTCTCGCCGCGGGTGAACAGGGCCGAGCCGTGGGCGCGCGGCAGGATGCCGACCTCCGACACGATCGGGCGCACGGTCTTGGTGTCGCGGCCGTCGATGCGGCGGCCGGTCTTCAGGACCGCGCCGCGCAGGATGTCGCTCTCCAGCTCCTTGAACTCGGTCGAGATGGCGCCCGGCTCGATCTCCTCCGACAGGGCTTCCAGCGCCTTCGCCTTGGCGGCGGCGAGCTTCTCCTGGCGGACCTGCTTCAGCGTCTCGGTGTAGGCGGCCTCGACGTCGGAGCCGACGGTGGCGCGCAGGCGGGCCTTGACGGCGGCGCGGTCGTAGGCCGGCTCCGGCAGGTCCCAGGGGTCCTTGGCGCATTCCTCGGCGAGGTCGATGATCGCCTCGATGACCGGCTGGAAGCCCTTGTGGCCGAACATGACGGCGCCGAGCATGACCTCCTCGGTCAGCTCCTTGGCTTCCGACTCGACCATCAGCACGCCTTCGGTGGTGCCGGCGACGACGAGTTCCAGCGCGGAGTCGCCGATGCGGTCCATCGTCGGGTTCAGCACATACTGGCCGTCAATGTAGCCGACGCGGGCGGCGCCGATGGGGCCGAGGAAGGGGATGCCCGACAGGGTCAGCGCCGCCGAGCTGCCGACCATCGCGACGATGTCCGGGTCATTCTCCAGGTCATGGCTCAGCACCGTGCAGACGACCTGCGTCTCGTTGCGGAAGCCGTCGGCGAAGAGCGGGCGGATCGGACGGTCGATCAGGCGGCTGACCAGCGTCTCCTTCTCCGACGGGCGCCCCTCGCGCTTGAAGAAGCCGCCGGGGATCTTGCCGGCCGCGAAGGCCTTTTCCTGGTAGTTGACGGTCAGCGGGAAGAAGTCCACGCCGGGCTTCGGCGCCTTCGCCCCGACGACCGTGCAGAGCACGGTGGTCTCACCATAGGTGGCCAGCACCGCGCCGTCGGCCTGACGCGCGATCTTGCCGGTCTCCAGCGTCAGCTTGCGCCCGCCCCAATCGATCTCTTTACGGTAAACCTTGAACATCTTTCACTTCCTTCCATCCGGCACCCGGGCCGCCCGGATTGGCGCCACGGGCCGGGATTAGGGGGACCCTCCCCCGGATCCCGCATAACAAAAAGCCAAGCCGCCGGTCCCGGTCATCCGGGCCGGCGGCTTGGCGGGAGCGTAACGACGAGAACAGAAAAACGCCCCGATCGGCGCGCTCTTCCCTGTGGCGCGGTGAAGCGCGGGGGAAAGGCGGCTGATCGGGGCGTTCTTCCTGTCACTGAAGCTCGGAGGCCTTGAGGCTTCGAGGGATCAGCGGCGCAGGCCCAGGCGCTCGATGAGCGTGGCGTAGCGGCCCTGGTCCTTCTTCTTCAGATAGTCCAGCAGGCTGCGGCGCTGACCGACCATCACGAGGAGACCACGGCGGGAGTGGAAGTCCTTCTTGTGGCCCTGCAGGTGCTCGGTGAGGTTGCGGATGCGCTCCGACAGGATGGCAACCTGGACCTCGGGCGAACCGGTGTCCGCCTCGGCGCGGGCGTATTCCTTGATCAGCTCTTGCTTGCGCTCAGCCGTGATCGACATCGGGGTCTCCTAAGTTTCAAAGGTTGAGTACGCGCACCGGACGGACCTCCGCCCCCTCCACGCGGGCCAGCGCCACCGGCTTGCCGGCGAAAAGCGCAATGACGGCGCCATCCGCGCCCGCGGAAGCCTGGAGCGCCGCGAGGCGTTCCTGGTCTTGGCGGGTGAGGAGTGCCACCGTCTGGCCGTGTTTCAGTCGGTGCGCTTCGGCTTCCGTAAGGGCCAGCGCCGGGATGTCGTCCAGCGCGGTCTCGATCGGAAGCAGAAGTCTTTCGACGGCGGCACCCTGCTCCATCGCGGCCAGATCGTCCAGGGAAATCGACCGTTCCAGCGTGAATCCGCCGACGCGGAGCCTGCGAAGAAGGGTTACGTGGCCGACCGTGCCGAGTTTCCGGGCGAGATCGCGGGCGAGCGAGCGGATGTAGGTGCCCTTGCCGCAATCGACCTCGAAGGTCGCGCTGTCGGCGTCCGGCTCCCCCGCCAGCTCGAAGCGGTCGATGCGCACGCGCCGCGCCGCCAACTCCACCGTCTCCCCGCCGCGCGCCATGTCGTAGGCGCGCTCGCCGTCCACCTTGATGGCGCTGAACTGCGGCGGGACCTGGTCGATCTCGCCCAGGAAGTCCGGCAGGGCGGCGCGGATGGCGGCGGCGTCCGGACGCACGCCGGAACGCTCCACCACCGGCCCCTCGCGGTCGTCCGTGGTGGTCCGCTCGCCCCAGCGCACGGTGAACAGGTAGGTCTTGCGGCCGTCCATGGCGTAGGAGACGGTCTTGGTCGCCTCGCCCAGCGCTATGGGCAGGACGCCGCTCGCCAGCGGGTCGAGCGTGCCGCCATGGCCGCCCTTCTCCGCGTTCAGCAGCCAGCGCACCTTGGCGAGCGCCTGTGTGGAGGTGACGCCCTCCGGCTTGTCGAGCACCAGCCAGCCATGGACCGGCTGGCCCTTCCGCTTACGCGCCACGGCGGCCATCCCGGCCGGTGCCGTCCTCGTCCGCCTCCTCCCCGTCGAGGTCGCCGTCCTCGCCGAGGTCGCCGTCCTCGCCGAGGTCGTCGTCCTCATCGTCCTCGTGGTCGTCATCGGCGCCGTTGACGCGGACGGTGGAGGCCTCGTCCTCGTCCCAGCCGTCCTCCTCGTCCTCATCCTCCTCGGGGAGGCGGTAGCGTCCCTCGTGGCTCAGGTCGCGGGCGACCTCCGGGCTGTGCAGGATGTTGTCGATGTGGCTGGCATAGTCGAAGGACGTGTCGCCCTCGAAGCTCAGCGTCGGGACGCTGCGCAGGTTCCTCATGGCACGGGCGATCTGGCCGCGCAGGAAGGGCGCCGCGCGGCGCAGCGCGGTCAGAGCCTCGCCCATGTTGCCGCCGCCGAGCGGGGTGACGAAGACGGTCGCGTTGCGCAGGTCCGGGCTGATCCGCACCTCGGTCACGGTGACGTTGAGGTTCAGGAGATCCGGGTCGTGGAAGTCGCCGCGCTGGAAGAGGGCGGCCAGGGTGTGGCGCAGCTCCTCGCCGACGCGCAGTTGCCGCTGGGACGGGGCCCGGCCGGCTTCGTGGTTGCTTTTCTTACGCATCTGTCGATCCCGAAATGGGCCGAAAACGGCACGAGAGGGAATTGCTCCCTCTCGTGTCAAGGGCAAGGGGCGCCGGAGAAGGTCTCCGGCGCCCCCCGCGGTCGCTGACGTGCGGCCTGCCGAGTGGATCGGGCGGCGGGCTTACAGCTCGCGCGCCACCTCCTCGATCTCGAAGGCCTCGATGACGTCGTTCGGCTGGATGTTGTCGTAGTTCTCGAAGGCCATGCCGCACTCGTAACCCTCGCGGACCTCGCGGACTTCGTCCTTGAAGCGCTTGAGCGTCTTGAGCGTGCCCTCGTGGATGACGACGTTGTCGCGCAGCAGGCGCACGCCGGCGCCACGCTTGACGGTGCCCTGCGTGACCATGCAGCCGGCGACCTTGCCGACCTTGGTGATGTTGAACACCTCGCGGATCGTGGCGTAGCCGATGAAGCGCTCGCGCAGCGTCGGGGCCAGCAGTCCGGTCAGGGCCGCCCGCACGTCGTCGATCACGTTGTAGATGATCGAATAGTAGCGGATGTCCACGCCGTCGCGCTTGGCGAGATCGCGGGCCTGCGGGTTGGCGCGGACGTTGAAGCCGATCACCCAGGCGCTGGACGCGTTGGCCAGCGTGATGTCCGACTCGTTGATGGCGCCGACCGAGGCGTGCAGGATGCGGACCTTGACCTCGGTGTTGCCGCTGGTGAGCTTCTCCAGCGCACCCGAGATGGCCTCGATCGAGCCCTGCACGTCGCCCTTGATGACGACCGGCAGTTCCTTGATCTCGCCCGCCTGGATGCGGCTGAACATGTCCTCCAGCGTCGTGCCGCGGGCGGTCGCCGCGTTCGCCACGTCGCGCTTCTTGCGGGCGCGGAACTCGGCGATCTCGCGGGCACGGGCCTCGGTCTCGACCACGGTGAAGTCGTCGCCGGCGAGCGGCGTGCCGTTCAGGCCCAGCACCTCCACCGGGACGGCGGGGCCGGCCTCGGTGACGTTCTGGCCGCGGTCGTTGATCAGCGCGCGGACGCGGCCCCATTCGGACCCGGTGACGAACACGTCGCCGACCTTCAGCGTGCCGCGCTGGACCAGCACGGTGGCGACCGAACCGCGGCCGCGCTCCAGCTTGGCCTCGACCACGACGCCCTCGGCGGCGCGGTTGGCGTTGGCGCGCAGCTCCAGGATCTCGGCCTGGAGGATGATCGCCTCCTCCAGCCGGTCCAGGTTCAGCTTGGACTTGGCCGAGATCTCGACGTCGAGCACGTCGCCGCCCAGGCTTTCCACCACCAGCTCGTGCTGGAGCAGCTCCTGGCGGACGCGGTCCGGCTTGGCGTCGGGCAGGTCCATCTTGTTGATGGCGACGATGATCGGAACCTTCGCGGCCTTGGCGTGATGGATCGCCTCGATCGTCTGCGGCATGACGCCGTCGTTGGCGGCCACGACCAGCACGACCACGTCGGTCACGTTGGCGCCGCGGGCGCGCATCTCGGTGAAGGCGGCGTGGCCCGGCGTGTCGATGAAGGTGATCTTCGCACCGGACTCCAGCGTCACCTGATAGGCACCGATGTGCTGGGTGATGCCGCCGGCCTCGCGGCTGACCACGTCGGTCTGGCGCAGGGCGTCCAGCAGCGAGGTCTTGCCGTGGTCGACGTGGCCCATGATCGTGACGATCGGGGCGCGCGGCACGCGGTTCTCGTCGGTGTCCTCCTCGCCCCGCATGCCGATCTCGACGTCGGCCTCCGAGACTCGGCGCACGCGGTGGCCGAACTCGCTGATGAGCAGCTCCGCCGTGTCGGCGTCGATGGTCTGGTTGATCGTCGCCATCACGCCCATGCGCATCAGGCTCTTGATCACGTCGGCGCCGCGTTCCGCCATGCGGTTCGCCAGCTCCTGGACGGTGATGACCTCGGGCAGAATGACGTCGCGGGTCACCTTCTGCGTCTCCTGCATGCTCATCTGACGCAGGCGCTCGCGCTCACGGGCACGGCGGACGGCGGCCAGCGAGCGGGTGCGCTCGCCGCCCTCGTCGCTGAGCGCCTGGGAGACGGTCATCTTGCCGCCCTTGCGGCGGTCGCCGCCGGGCGCACCGCCCGGGCTCTTGCGGGCGGCCGGAGCCTTGGCGGCCACCTTGCCGGGCTTGCCGCGACCGCGGCCGTCGTCCTCGTCCTCGACGGCGGGACGGGCGGCACCGCCCACGGCCGGGCGGGCCGACGGCGCTTCCGTCGCCGGGGTGGCGGCGGCCGGGCGGGCACCCGCCGGGCCGCGGGCGCCGGCACCAGCGCCGGCCGGACCACGGGCGCCGTCGCGGCGCGCCGGCTCGTCGGTGCGGCGGCGGGCCTCCTCGGCCTCCTTGCGCTTGGCTTCCTCTTCCTTGCGGCGGCGCTCGGCCTCCTCGGCCTGGGCGCGCTCGGCTTCCTGGATGCCGCGCAGCTCGGCCAGCTCGCGCTGGCGGAGCGTCTCGGCGTCGAGGACTTCCGGAACCTCCTCGACCGCGGGTTCGGCGGCCGCTGCTTCGGCGGCGGCGGCGGCCGACGCCTGGCGCTCGGCCTCGCGTTCGGCTTCCAGCGCGCGGCGCTGCTCGGCGTCGGTCGCGGCCTGCTGAAGGGCACGGATGCGCGCGTCGCGCTCCTCCGTCGTCAGCTGGCGCACGCCGGAGCCGGCGTTGCCGCGGGCACGCTGGCCCGGACCGCCGCGGACGGGCAGCCCCTGGGCCGCCTGGCGCGCTGCGGCGCCACCGTCGGCGACGCCCGGAAGGGCGCCCTTCTCGATGGTGCGCTTGCGTTTCACCTCGACGGTCACGGGCTTGGAGCGCCCATGGGAGAAGCTCTGCCGAACCTGGGTCTCGACCGGCTTCTTCAACTCCAACTTACCCTTGCCGGGGCCGGAGAGGTGCAAGACTTTCTTCTGGTCCTGGTCGTTGCTATCGGTCATCGGTACCCAAATCGTCAGACGTTATTTCCTGGCCGGCCGGCGGCGCGCCGGCGGCGAATTCCTGCAGCCCTTTGAGACGCGCCACGTCGCGGGCCAGCCCATCGGCCAGCCGCCCGCGGGCGATCACAACGTGGACCGCGTGCTCTCGGCCCATCGCGGCCGCAATCGCGGCCGAGTCGAAGAGGTCGACCACGGGCAGGCGGGGCGCAAGCGCCCGGATCTTGCCGCGCTGGTCGGGAGAGCCGTCGCGGGCCTCCAGCAGCAACGCCGGCGCGCCCGCCCGGGCGACCTGATTGTGTTTGAGTGCTTCACGCACCTTGTCGTAACCGGCGAGCGCCTGGCCGGCGCGCCGGGCGAGGCCCAGCGCGTCGAGGCAGCGGCGCTCCAGCAGCCCGGCGATGCGCCCGGCGAAGTCCGGCGGGACGCGCACCGCGCGGCGGGCGGCCTTCGAGAAGAGATTCTTCGACACGGCCTTGGCGAGCGCCTGCCGGTCGGCGGAGATCCACAAGCCACGGCCGGGGAGCCGCTCCTCCAGATCGGGCACGACCTCGCCGTCCGGCGCGATCCCGAAACGGATCATGCCGTCCTTCGGCTGCACGGCCCCCGTGGCGATGCAGCGGCGCAGCGGACCCTTTTCGTCGTCCGCCGGCACCCCCACCCCGCCGGGGACCTGCCCGGCCTCATCCCCGATCGCGTCGTTCAACCCCGTCATGCGTTCCGTAGCAACCTCCGCTCAAACCCGTCTCTGGCCGCCTACACCGGCTCAACCCTGGGCCGGCTGGCCGCCGGCCTCCGGCTGACCCGCCGCGGGAACGGCGCCTTCCCCGTTGCCCTCGCCGTCGAACCAGTGGGCGCGAGCGGCCATGATCAGCTCATTGGCCTCCTCCTCGGTCAGCGCGTCGCCGCCGAGGATCTCGCGCAGCTCGTCGCCGGCGAGGTCGCCCAGGTCGTCCAGCGTCTTCACGCCGTTCTCGCCCAGCTTGACGAGCTGGGTCGGGGTGAAGTTTCCGAGTTCCGCCACCGCGTCGTCGACGCCGAGCGCCTGGCGCCGCTCGTTCATGCGGCCGTCCAGCTCCTCGAGGTAGTTCAGGGCGCGCTGCTTCAGCTCGTCCGCGACGTCCTCGTCGAAGCCCTCGATCTCCGCCAGCTCCTCGGTCTCCACGAAGGCGATCTCCTCGACCGTCGTGAAGCCCTCGGCCACCAGGAGATGGGCGATGACGTCGTCGACGTCCAGCGCGTCGATGAAGAGTTGCGAGCGGGTGCGGATCTCGTCCGACCGGCGGTCCGATTCCTCGGCCTCGGTCATGATGTCGATGTCCCAGCCGGTGAGCTGGGTGGCGAGCCGCACGTTCTGGCCGCGCCGGCCGATGGCCAGCGAGAGCTGGTCATCGGGGACCACGACCTCGATGCGGTTGTTCTCCTCGTCCAGCACGACCTTGGCCACCTCGGCCGGGGCCAGCGCGTTGACGACGAAGGTCGCGGTGTCCTGCGACCAGGGAATGATGTCGATCTTCTCGCCCTGCAGCTCGCCGACGACCGCCTGGACGCGGCTGCCGCGCATGCCGACGCAGGCGCCGACCGGGTCGATGGAGCTGTCGTTGCTGATCACGGCGATCTTGGCGCGGCTGCCCGGGTCGCGGGCCACGGCCTTGATCTCGATGATGCCGTCGTAGATCTCCGGCACTTCCTGGGCGAAGAGCTTCGCCATGAAGAGCGGATGGGTGCGCGACAGGAAGATCTGCGGGCCGCGCGCTTCCTCGCGCACGTCGTAGATGTAGGCGCGCACGCGGTCGCCGTTCTTGAAATGCTCGCGCGGCAGAAGCTCGTCGCGGCGCAGCGTCGCCTCGGCGCGGCCGAGATCGACCGTGACGTTGCCGTACTCGACGCGCTTGACGAGGCCGTTGACGATCTCGCCGATGCGGTCCTTGTACTCGTTGAACTGGCGCTTGCGCTCGGCGTCGCGGACCTTCTGGACGATGACCTGCTTGGCGGTCTGGGCGGCGATGCGGCCGAAGTCGATCGGCGGCAGCGGGTCGATCAGGAAATCGCCCACCTTCGCGTCCGTCTTGCGGCGCTTCGCGTAGTCCAGCGTGACCTGGGTCGCCTCGTTCTCCACCGCCTCGACCACTTCCAGGAAGCGGGAGAGGTGGATGTCGCCGGTCTTGCGGTCGATGCGCGCGCGGATGTCGTGCTCGTGGCCGTACTTGGAGCGGCCGGCCTTCTGAATGGCCTGCTCCATCGCCTCCAGGACCTCGTCCCGGTCGATGTTCTTTTCGCGGGCGACCGCGTCAGCGACTTGCAGGAGTTCCATCCGTCACACTTCCTGAACTGGCGTTGTCTGGCAGTTGTCTTTTTTTGGGGGCGCCGATGGCGCCGCGCCCGTCTCGCGGTCCGCCGCTCAGTGCGGGCCGGGTGCCGTGCCGGGCTGCTCCGGGTCCGCCTCGTCCGCGCCGTCGTCCCCGGCCGGGCCGGCCGGCGCCATGCTGGCGCGGATCAGCTCGTCGGTCAGGACCAGCTTGGCCCGGTGAATGTCGTCGAACGGCAGCCGGGCGGGTCCCTGCTCGGTGTCGAGCACCACCTGCCCGTCCTCGACGCCCTTCAGCAGCCCCTTGAAGCGCTTGCGGTTGTCGACGGCGATGCGGGTTTCCAGCTTCGCCTCGAAACCGGCGAAGCGCTCGTAATCCTTGAGGCGGGTCAGGGGCCGGTCGATGCCGGGCGAGCTGACCTCCAGCGTGTAGGCTTCCTTGATCGGATCCTCGACGTCGAGGAGGGCGGAGATGGTGCGGCTGAGATCGGCGCAATCCTCCACCGTCATCGGCGCTCCGTCGGTGCGTTCCGCCATGACCTGGAGGCTCGCCCGCTGGCCACCGGACAGCTGCACACGCACGACCTCGTAGCCCATGGCCTCGACCGACGGCGTGATGATCTGCTCGATACGACCTGTTGCGTCCATTCCACCTGACCTGACCCTCGGCGCGGCGTTCCATTCCGGAGCCACGCCTTCGGGGATTCCACACGCTGATAAAAAAAATAGTGGGCCAAGGCCCACCCGCAAAGCGTCCCGCCGGCCCGGTTTCCCGAGCCGCCGATCCGTATGGGTTCACTGAGCGTGAATATAGCCATTCCGGGACGGGTCGCAAGCCTTTTCCCACCGCGCCGGGCAGACCTGCACGCGCGCGCTGGTCCCTGCCCCGGCGCCTTCAGCCGGCCGCGGCCTGCCCCGCCCGCGCCTTGCGCAGGAAGCGCAGGAAGACCGGCTTGCGCCCGGCGGCGATGGCCTTCTCCTCGTAGCGGGTCGGCGGCCAGTCGGCGGGGCGCTCGCGCCAGTCCGCCGGGCCGCGCGCGGTCCATTCGAAATCGGGATGCTTGACCGTGTGCTCCAGCATCCAGCGCACCAGCCCCATGTCGTCGCTGGCGAGCCGCAGCTCCGCCCCGTCCTTCAGAACGCGCGACAGGCGCGCGAGGTTGGCGGGGCCGATGAAGCGGCGCTCCCAGTGGCGCTTCTTCGGCCAGGGGTCGGCGAAGAGCACGAAAGCCCGGCCGATGGAGGCGTCGGGAAGGGCGTCCAGCAGCGGGCGCGCGTCGTCGGGCAGGACGCGGACGGTGTCCGCCACGCCCGCATCCTCGATCAGCGCCATCAGCGCGGCCACCCCGTTGAGGAAGGGCTCGGCGCCGATCAGCCCGACCGTCGGATTGTGCTGAGCCTGCCAGGCCAGGTGATGGCCGCTGCCGAACCCGACCTCCAGCCAGACATCCTCCACCGGGCGGGCGAACAGGCCGGCCGGCTCGATCCGGCTCCCCTCCTCGGGCGGCGCGATCTGGAGCGTCGGCAGCAACGTGTCGAGCAGCCCGCTCTTGCGCTTGCGCAGGGGGCGGCCCTTGCGGCGGCCGAACAGACGCTTGGCGGGATCCGGGAACTGGTCGGCGGAAGGGGCGTCGGCAGGATCGGCGTTCGGGTCGGCGGGATCGGTCTGGGGGTCGGTCATGACGGGCAACACGGGAGCAGGGTGCTGGGGTTTCCCGCAAGCGGGACCCCGAAAACGAACGCAGGGGCCATGAGGCCCCTGCGCGGCGGTCATCGGTGCGGAAGCCGGCTCAGAAGGCGGCGCGCAGCTGGTCCACCAGATCGGTGCGCTCCCAGGAGAAGCCGCCGTCGGCGTCCGGCTCGCGGCCGAAATGGCCGTAGGCGGCGGTGCGGGCGTAGATCGGCCGATTCAGCCCGAGATGCGTGCGGATGCCGCGCGGGCTGAGGTCGACCAGCTGCTGGAGGACGACCGACAGACGGTCCTCGTCGACCGTGCCGGTGCCGTAGGTGTCCACATAGACCGACAGCGGCTTGGACACGCCGATGGCGTAGGAGACCTGGATCGTGCAGCGGTCGGCCAGCCCGGCCGCCACCACGTTCTTGGCGAGGTAGCGCGCGGCGTAGGCGGCCGAGCGGTCCACCTTGGTCGGGTCCTTGCCCGAGAAGGCGCCGCCGCCGTGCGGGGCCGCCCCGCCGTAGGTGTCCACGATGATCTTGCGCCCGGTCAGGCCGGCGTCGCCGTCCGGGCCGCCGATCACGAAGCGGCCGGTCGGGTTGACGTAGAAGCTGTCCTCGCCGCACATCCAGCCTTCCGGCAGGATCTTCAGGATGTGCGGGCGCACCAGCTCGCGCACCTCCTCCTGCGACACGCCCTCGGCGTGCTGGGTGGAGACCACCACGGCGGTGGCGCGGACCGGCTTGCCGTTCTCGTACTGGAGGGTCACCTGGCTCTTGGCGTCGGGGCCGAGCCAGGGAGCCGCACCGGAGTGGCGCGCGTCGGCCAGCGACTTCAGGATGGCGTGGCTGTAGTGGATCGGGGCCGGCATCAGGGCCGGCGTCTCGCGGCAGGCGTAGCCGAACATGATGCCCTGGTCGCCGGCGCCCTCGTCCTTGTTGCCGGCGGCGTCCACGCCGACGGCGATGTCGGCCGACTGGGAGTGGACGAAGCACTTCACGTCCATGTTCTTCCAGTGGAAGCCGTCCTGCTCGTAGCCGATGCCCCTCACCGCCTCGCGCGCCACCTCGACCAGCCGGTCGGCGGTGATGGAGGCCGGGCCGCGCACCTCGCCGGCCAGAACCACCTGGTTGGTCGTGGCCATCGTCTCGACCGCGACGCGGGCGTAGGGATCCTGGGACAGGTACAGGTCGACGATGGCATCGGAAATGCGGTCGCAGACCTTGTCCGGATGACCTTCGGACACGGATTCGCTGGTGAAAACGTAATTGAGCTTAGCCACGGCTACCTCGGCTTTCTGAGAGGTGTGTTCTGCGTCATGAAGGCGTGATCGGTGCCCCTGTGACGGATAGCCGACCGGGGGTGGTATTAGACAATCACGTGATTGTGGGTCAAGCGTTCAACCACCTCGCTCGACGAAATGCCCCGGATAAGGCAAGGGACGGGAGCGCGGCCCTTCGGTCGCATTCCCGCCCCCACAAGAGCGTGGGACGGCCGTTTCCGGCCGCCCGCCACCAGTATTCGGCGGCCCTTGGTCGGCGTCCCTTACTCGGCGGCTTCGAGCACGCCGGCGTTGGCGACGGCCTTGGTCAGCTCGAACAGGCGCTTGCGAACGGACGGGTCGTTGATGCGGTAGTAGGCGCGCACCAGCTCCAGCGTCTCGCGCTTGGCCATGGGGTCGGGCTCGTAGCCGCCCGCCTTCTCCTCGGTCGCGGGCGCGTCGTCGTCGTCCACCGGCGCGTTGGCGGCGTCGGCCGGCATGTCGTCGAAGAAGAAGGACACCGGCACGTCGAGCACGCGGCTGAGGTCGAACAGGCGAGAGGCGCCGATGCGGTTTGCGCCGCGCTCGTACTTCTGCACCTGCTGGAAAGTCAGGCCGATGGCCTCGCCGAGCTTTTCCTGGCTCATGCCCAGGAGGGTGCGGCGCAGCCGGACGCGCGAGCCGACATGGACGTCGATCGGGTTCGGCTTGCCGGTCTTGGGGCGGCCGGCGGAAGCGCGACGGCCCCGCGGCGCTGCTGCTGCTGTCGTTGCTGGCATGGTTTTTTTCCTTTAGAGTTATGCAACCTTTTTACGGCATATCCGTGTATGCAGTCAAGGGCTGCATCGCTCCACGTGTGGCTGAGGGTTGTGAAAAAGTTTGGGTTGAGTCAGCCCCGTTGTCGAGCAACGAGTCCCAGTCCTAAAACACTAATTAGCATTAACCCGAACAACCAGTCACCAGCCCAGCCATAGAGGGTGGGGTCGGAGATGGGCTTCGGCAAGGGGGCATCCACGAATCCCCGCTCGCCGAGTCCGAGCAGGGCGGTGATGCGGCCATGCGCGTCGACCACGCCGGAGATCCCGCTGTTGGCGACGCGCACCAGCGGCAATCCCTCTTCCACCGCGCGCACGCGGGCGATGGCGAAATGCTGGTGCGGGCCGGCGGAGCGGCCGTACCAGGCGTCGTTCGTCAGGTTCAGCAGCCAGTTCGGCCGGTCCGCCGCGTCGGTCACCGCGCCGGGGAAGATGACCTCGTAGCAGATCAGAGGGCTGACCGGCGGCAGGCCCTTGAGCGGCAGCGTCACCGGGCCGCCGCCGGCCGAGAATTCGGCACCGTTGCCGGCGATGGCCCCGACCGGAACCCAGCGCCGCAAGGGCATGTATTCCCCGAAGGGCACGAGGTGGAACTTGTCGAAACGCGCCGTCACCGCTCCGGACCCGTCCACCGCCAGAAGGCTGTTGTAGTAGCGCCGGTCGCCGTCCGGGCCGAGCCCGGCGCGCGGCGCGCCGGTCACGACCAGCCCGCCCGGCGGCGTCACCGCGCCGAGCGCCTGGCGCACCTGGGCGTCCTGCTCCAGGAACAGGGGCACGGCGGTTTCCGCCCAGATGACGTGGGTCACCGGCTCGGCCGAGGGCGCCGCCGACAGGGCGAGCTGGGCCTGGATGTTGCGGTCGCGCTCCGCCGGGTCCCATTTCAGGGACTGTTCGATGGCCGGCTGGACCAGCCGCAGCCGCACCTCCGGCACGGTGCCGAGGCCCGGGCCGGCGAGCCGCGCCTCGCCCCACCCCCAGAAACCGGCGAAGAGCAGCAGCCCCGCCGCCAGCGCCGCACCGGCCCGGCGCGCGTCGGTGTCGGCGAAGGCCGCGGGCAGAGCCGCGACGAGCACGGTCAGCAGGCTCAGCCCATAGATCCCGAAGATCGAGACGGACTGGAGCACCGGCAGCACCCCGACCCAGCCGTAGCCCATGAGGTTCCAGGGGAAGCCGGTGAAGAGATAGCCGCGCAGCCACTCGAAGGCCGCCCAGGCCACGGCGAACAGCAGCGGACGCGCGAGGCCGGACGCGCGCAGCCGCCACAGCACCAGCGCCGTAAGCCCGGCATAGACCGACAGCACCACCGGCAGCCCCGCCGCCGAGAGCGGCAGCGCCCACCAGAAACGTTCAATGTCCGTGAAGAGCGCGAAGCTGATCCAGTAGAGCCCCAGCAGATGGTGCCCAAAGCCGAAGACCCAGCCGACGGCGAAGGCCTGGCGCCCCGTCCGCGCCCCGTCCAGGAGCCAGAGCAGCCCCGGAAAGGCCAGCAGCAGAACCGGCACGGCGTTGGCCGGCGGCAGGGCGAAGGCGGAAAGCCCGCCCAGCAGGAAGGCGGCGGCCAGACGGCGCCAGCCGGCCAGGGCGGCCATGCCGCGCGCGAGGCGCGCCGGCGCCCCCTCTTCGGTCAGAACATCGGTGGCGTGCACGGGCGGCTCTTCGCAGGGGACGGGGCAGGATCAAGCAGCTGATACGGAGTCGCAGATGGCCATGGGGCGGCGCGGATTCCACCCGCCTGGATGGAGAGTCGCCGCCCAAATGGCCATGCGGAAAATGCGCCCGCCTCCCCAACCCGGGGGAGGCGGGCGTGAAGCGCCCCTACTGCGCGGCGGCCAGCGCCCTGGCGGCGGCGGGCAGGTTGCGGATGAGCAGGCGCTTGATGCGGCGGGAGTCCGCCTCGATGATGGCGAACTCGACGCCCGAGGGATGGGTCACCGTCTCGCCCCGGCCCGGCACCCGGCCGGCGAGCGACACGGCGAGGCCGCCCAGCGTGTCGATCTCCTCCCGCTCGTCCTCGGTCAGCAGCGGGCCGACCCGGGCCTCGAACTCCTCCACCGAGACGCGCGCGTCGGCGACCAGCGATCCGTCCGCGCGGGCGACGAGGCGGGGTGCGGCGTCGAGGTCGTGCTCGTCCTCGATCTCGCCGACGATCTCCTCGACGAGGTCCTCGATGGTCACGAGCCCGTCAATGCCGCCGAACTCGTCCACGACGAGCGCCATGTGCTGGCGGGTCTGGCGCATCTGGAGCAGCAGGTCGAGCACCGGCATGGAGGGGGCGACGACCGACACCTCGCGCACGAGGTCCTTCAGCTCGCAGCTCCGCCCGTTGGCGATGCAGGCGAGCACGTCCTTGATGTGGACGAGGCCGGCGACGTCGTCCAGGGTCTCGCGGTAGACGGGAAGGCGGGAATGGGCCTCCTCCGACAGGCGCTTGACCAGCGCCGGCATGGGGGTCCCGATCTCGACCGCGACGATGTCGGCGCGGGGCACCATGACGTCGGCGACCGTGCGGTCGTGGACCTTCAGGATGTTCGAGAAGAGGGCGCGCTCGGCGGCCCCCATGGCCTGATCATCCTCGTCCGGCTGATCGGCGATCAGCTCCTTGATGGTGTGGCGCAAGGTGGTGTCGCCACGCCCTCCGACAACGGAGCGGACCCAGCCCTTGAAAAGGCGGCCCAGGGAATGGTGGTCTTCGGCCCCGTCCTCACGGGGCGCGCGACTGTCGGATGCTTCGGTCATCGTTCCGGCGGTTCGTCGTTGATCGGGTGCCCGCTGTCCGCCCGTCCGGCGGCATAGGGATCGGCGATGCCCAGCGTCTCGAGAAGGCGGGTTTCCAGACCCTCCATCTCCTCCGCCTCGGCGTCTTCTTCGTGATCATAGCCCAACAGATGCAGAACGCCATGGATCACAAGATGAGTCATGTGGTCGGACGGCGCCTTGTCCTGTTCGGCGGCCTCGCGCAGGACCGTTTCCCGCGCGAGGATCACGTCGCCCAGCATCATCGGCGCGCCCTCGCCCGCGTCCGGATCCTCGGCTTCCGTGAGCGCGAAGGAGAGGACGTTGGTGGGCTTGTCCTTGCCGCGGTACTCGCGGTTCAGCCGCTGGACCAGCGCGTCGTCGGCGAGCACGACCGACAGCTCGGCCGGCCCGTCGTCATCGTCGTAGGTCGCGGCCAGCGCCGCGAGCGCGGCCTTCTCGGCCAGCCACTCGGCATCCTCGGGCCAATCCCCGGCTTCGCGGGATACGCTGACGTCGACGGCCATCACGTGGACTGCTCCCCCCGCCCGGAATAACCCCTGGGCCGGGCGTTCGTTTCGGTGCCCGCCGTCTTTCCCTGGGCATCGGCCTTGTCGTAGGCGCGGATGATGCGGGCGACCAGCGGGTGGCGGACCACGTCGACGTCGGTGAAGCGGACGAAGCTGACGCCATCCACCCCGTCCAGCACCTCGATGGCCTCCTTCAGCCCGGACTTGGTGCCGGACGGCAGGTCGATCTGCGACACGTCGCCGGTCACCGCCATGCGGCCGCCCTCGCCCAGGCGGGTGAGGAACATCTTCATCTGCATCGGCGTGGTGTTCTGCGCCTCGTCGAGGATGACGAAGGCGTTGCCGAGCGTGCGGCCGCGCATGAAGGCCAGCGGCGCGATCTCGATCTCGCCGGACTCCAGCCGCCGCTTCACCTGCTCGGCCGGCAGCATGTCGTGCAGCGCGTCGTAGAGCGGGCGCAGGTAGGGGTCGATCTTCTCGCGCAGGTCGCCGGGCAGGAAGCCCAGCCGCTCGCCGGCCTCGACCGCCGGGCGCGACAGCACGATGCGGTCCACCTGCCCCGTGGTCAGCAGAGCCACGGCCTGCGCCACGGCGAGGTAGGTCTTGCCCGTGCCGGCGGGGCCGAGGCCGAAGACCAGCTCGTTCTCCGTCAGGGCCTGGAGGTAGGCCGCCTGGGTGGGCGAGCGCGGGGTGATGACGCCCTTGCGCCGGGTACGGACGGTGAAGTCCGGCCGGCTGAGCGAGGCGAGGTTCTGGTCGCGCGCGCCGTCGTCGCCGGCGGTCGCCATGCGGAGGGCGGCGTCCACCTCGCCGGGGCCGACGGTCATGTTGCGCTTCAGCCGCTCGTACAGGGCGTCCAGCGCCGAGCGCGCGGTCTCCACCGCGTCGGCCGGGCCGGCGATGGAAAGGCTGTTGCCCCGCGAGGTCAGCGAGACGCCGAGCTGGTTCTCGATGCGCGCGAGGTGGCGGTCATGTTCCCCGTACAACATCGGCAGGAGCCGGTTGTCGTCGAACTGCACGTCGATGCGCCGCTCCGGCGTTCCGTTCAAGCGAGTGCCTCCACTTCGATGCCCTGATTTCCCGTATGGGTGTTCCCGGAATGGGGGGCGCTTCCGGTATATGGTGCGCCCGAGGTCCATTCGCCCGTCACGACCGCACCCGTCAGGCTGTTGGAGTAGGCCGCGTCGATCCGGACCTCCACCATGCGGCCGAACAGCCGGTCGTTCCCCTGGACGTACACCGACTGCATCCAGGGGCTGCGGCCGAGAAGCTGGCCGTCCTGCTTGCCGCGGCGGTCGAACAGAACCGGCACGGTGCGCCCGACGAAGCCCTGGTTGAAGGCGATCTGCTGGGCCGCGATGAGCTGCTGCAAGGCCTCCAGCCGCGCGCCCTTCACCTCTTCGGAGAGCTGGCCGCCGTCCACCGAGGCCGGGGTGCCGGGGCGCGGGCTGTATTTGAACGTGTAAGCCTGGGCGTAGCCGACGTCGGTCACCAGCCGCAGGGTCTCGGCGAAGTCGGCGTCGGTCTCGCCGGGGAAGCCGACGATGAAATCGCCGGACAGGGCCAGGTCCGGCTTGGCCGCGCGCAGCCGGTCGATGACGCGGCGGTAGTCGTCGGCCGTGTGCTTGCGGTTCATGGCCGCGAGGATGCGGTCGGAGCCGGACTGCACCGGCAGGTGCAGGTAGGGCATGAGCTGCGGCACCTCGGCATGGGCGCGGATCAGGTCCTCGTCCATGTCGCGGGGGTGCGAGGTGGTGTAGCGGATGCGCGCCAGCCCGTCGATCTCCGCCAGCTCGCGGATCAGCCGTCCGAGCCCCCAGCTGGAGCCGTCGGGTCCGTCGCCGTGCCAGGCGTTGACGTTCTGGCCGAGCAGCGTGATCTCGGCCGTGCCGGCGGCGACCATGCGGCGCGCCTCGGCCAGCACCTGGGCCGCCGGGCGCGAGAACTCGGCGCCGCGCGTGTAGGGCACGACGCAGAAGGTGCAGAACTTGTCGCAGCCCTCCTGCACCGCGAGGAAGGCTGCCACACCCTGCGCGCCCTCCTCCTCCGGCAGGAAGTCGAACTTGGATTCGGCGGGGAAGTCGGTGTTCAGCACGCTGCCGGCGGCACGGGTGACGCGCGCCACCATCTCCGGGAGCGTGTGGTAGTTCTGCGGGCCGAAGACCATGTCCACGTGCGGCATGCGGGCGAGGATCTCCTCGCCTTCCGCCTGGGCGACGCAGCCGGCGACCGCGACGATCATGCGCCCGTCGCCCTCGGCGGCCTTCCGGTCCTTCAGGCCGCGCAGGCGGCCGAGGTCCGAGAACACCTTTTCCGACGCCTTCTCGCGGATGTGGCAGGTGTTGAGGATCACCATGTCGGCGCCCTCGGGCTCCTCCACCGGCCGGTAGCCCAGGGGTGCCAGGACATCCGCCATGCGGGCGGAGTCGTAGACATTCATCTGGCAGCCCCAGGTCTTGATGAAGAGCTTCTTACTCAACCCCGTCCCTTCCGCACCAAAGCAAAAAAGGCGCGCCAAACACTCCCGCTCGGCGCGCACCGGCCGGACCCGCGTCCGCCCTAACGCGCATATGGTATCACGAGGCCGCGGAATCGAGTCAACAGGCGGCGTCCGCTTCGGTTTCATGGCCCGACCGGTGGGCGGAGCGCGGCGCGGCGGATTCCACGCCCGCCTTTTCCTCCGCCCCGGCGGCCGGGGGCACCGCGCCGGCCTTTGCCGCAAGCGGTTGCGGGGCGGGTTGGGAGAGAGGCTGGGGCCGCCCGGTGACGGCGCGCGCGACGCCCGCCGCCACCGCTGCCCGGCAATGCTCGGCGAGCGCCTTGCGGCTGCCGACATCGTCGATGGTGACCGGCGGGTGGAACTCCACCTCCACCGTCATGCGGCCCTGCCGGAAGGCCTGCCAGAGGTGCGGGGCGAGGTCCATGTCGCCGTACCAGGCGTAGAAGGGGCGGAAGGCCACCCCCATCGGGATGCCGTCCAGCCGCGTCGCGGTGACGCTGACCGGCTGCACCGTCAGCGGCCGGTCCGCGATCCGCAGGCCGGCCGCGGCGAAGAGCGCCGTCTTGAAGGGCAGCGTGCGGTTGCCGTCCGACGAGGTGCCCTCCGGGAACAGGATCAGGCTGTCGCCGGCCTCCAGCCGCGCCTTCAGCTCGTCGCGCTGCCGGCCGACGGTGCCGCGCGCCTTGCGCTCGACGAAGACCGTGCGCTGCAGCTTGGCGAGCATCCCGAACAGGGGCCAGCCGGCCACCTCGCTCTTGGCGACGAAGGAGCCGGGAATGAGCGCCCCCAGCACCGTGATGTCGAGGTAGGAGGAATGGTTCGAGACGAACAGCACCGGCCCGCTTCCTGCGGGAGTGCCCCGCACCAGGATCTCGATGCCGACGAGGCGGGCGCAGACGCGGTGGTACAGAAGCGGCAGGCGGTCGCGCAAGGGCAGGCGCAAGGCGACGGCCAGCGCCTGGACGGGGATCAGCAGGAAGGTCCAGGCGAGATAGAGCGCGAGGCGCAGGCCCCCCAGCAGCGCGGATCCCGGCGGGAATGAACCGGGCGAGGATGATCTGGGCGGCGACGCCATGGCGCGGCCCGCGCTCACGCCGCCGGCGCGTCGCGGCCGCTCGACCGCTCGTAATGCCGGTAGTACTTGTCGGTGACCAGGTCGGTCTTCACCACGATGCAGACGTCGGTGGTGTTGAACTGGCTGTCGATCACCGCCCCGTCCCCGACGAAGCCGCCGAGCCGCAGATAGCCCTTGATGAGCGGCGGCAGCTCGACCAGCGCCCGCTTGGCGTCGACCTCGCCACGCGGCATCAGGTCCATGGAGACATGCCGCTCCGGCAGGGCCGTGGGCCGCAGCTCCGGCGGGGCGAGATGGTTGTGGTGCAGGTAGGAGAGCGGCTGCGCCAGCGCCCGCACGTCCGTGCCGGGCAGGCTGGCGCAGCCGAACATCAGCGCGATGTCATGCTGGAAGACGTAGGCCGCGATGCCGCGCCACAGCAGCTGCATGCTGCCGCGCGTGCGGTAGCCGGCATCGACGCAGGAGCGGCCCAGCTCCAGCACCTCGCCCGGAAAACGCTCCAGCGCGCCGATGTCGTACTCGTCGCTGGAATAGAAGCGCCCGACCCGCGCCGCCGCCGGGCGGCGGATCAGCCGGTAGGTGCCGACCACGCAGTCGGGGTTGAGCGCGCCCGAGCCGTCGGCGCGGGCGTGGTCGAGGACCAGCAGATGGTCGCACTCCGTGTCGTAGACGTCGAAGTCGCGGTGGCGCGCCGCCATCTCCGGCGTCGGGACCGCCGTCATCTCGTTGTAGAAGACGCGGTAGCGTAGCGCCTGGGCCCAATCGATCTCCGCGGCGCTCTCGGCCAGCCGCACCTCGAGGGACCCCATCCTCAGCTCGGGAAAGCCGACCTGGTCCATGCTCGTCTCAGCCATTCGCCTCAGCCATCTCGACGGTCGCCGGCGGTCTCCGCCCGGACCTGTTCACCACACCATCCTCCCGGCCGGACCACCCAGCCCCTTCAAGAAGGCCGGTCGCGCCCCGCAGGGGAACTTGCGCCAAGAGGGATAACACGAAGAGCCCGACGCCGGTCAACCGACTCGACGGCGCGGGGCTCCGGGAGTGTTTGAAACCGGCAAAGAAGAAGGGACGGCCGGTAGCGGCCGTCCCTTCCTCACAGTCGCTCGCGGACCCTGGGCGGGCCGGCCGGGCGTCACTCGCCGCCGCGGCGGGCGCGGGTGCCGAGCCCGATCTGCTTGGCGAGCGAGCTGCGCTGGCGCGCGTAGTTCGGGGCGACCATCGGATAATCGGCCGGCAGGCCCCAGCGGTCGCGGTATTCTTCCGGCGACATGTTGTAGGCCGTCTTGAGATGCCGCTTCAGCATCTTCAGCTTCTTGCCGTCTTCGAGGCAGATGATGAAGTCGGGCGTCACCGACTTCTTGATCGGAACGGCCGGCTGCGGGCGTTCCTCCACGACCACCGGCTCGACGCCGACGTTCGAGAGCGATTTGTAGACCTGCTCGATCAGCGTCGGAAGATCGCCGACGGGGACGGTATTATTCGAGACATGCGCCGCCACGATTTCCGTGGTCAGAGATAAGAGCGCGTTGGAAGGGGTCTCAGCGGTCATGTAAGCTTGCTCCGTCGCCTGGCGTTTCCTCTCCATATAAAGAGGTTTGTGGCGACACGCAATATCCATTCTCTTTCGGCAAAGAGGAAACCGTGTTGGACAGAAACTCCGTGGACTTGTTCTTGGACATCACCAGCGACCTGTGCCCGTTAACCTTCGTCAAGGCCAAATTGTCGGTGGAGAGAATGAAGGTCGGGCAGACCCTCGAAGTCCGGCTGAATGCGGGCGAACCCTTGGAGAATGTGCCCCGTTCCTTGGCCGAGCTGGGCCACAGCATTCTCGGGATCGAGCCCGAGAATGCGAGTCATCCGCAGGGCATCCACCGTCTTTGGGTGCGGAAATCTTAACAGATTAGGTTAAGCCTTTATTTGCATGCGAAAGAATAGCGCATGACCAGCGCAGCAATCCGTCCATCGGGCCTCTTGTAATATCCGGGACGCCGGCCAACGGAAAAAAAGCCGCAGCGCTTGTAGAGCGAACGCGCGGCGTCGTTGTCCTCGGCGACCTCCAGGAAAAGGGCGGTGGCGCCAAGCCCTCCGGCGCCCTCGATGGCCCCCTCGACGAGCAGACCCCCGGCCCCGCCCCGCCGCGCCTCCGGCAGCACGCCCAGGGCGATGATCTCGCCGTCCTCCGCCGCGACCCGCGCCAGGACGAATCCCGCGGGCTCCCCGCCGCGCAGGGCCAGCAGCGCGAAGGAGCCCGGCTGGCCCGCCAGCGTGGCGATGGAGTCCGCACTCCAGGGATCGTCGGGAAAGCAGGCCTGCTGGATCGCCGCGATCAGTTCGGAATCCAGCGGCCCCGCCGGCCTGAGTTCCATAGGGCCGGACCCCGCATTGCCGGGCGCTGCGGCGCCGTTCCCCTGCCCTTCGGTCATGGCCTTCTCCGTCAGCTTTTCGCCTTGGGCAGGGAGACGTCGGGCGGGCGTAGGTAGAAGGGCTGCGCCGGCAGCCCGGCCGCGCGCGCCGCCCCCAGCGCCGCCACCACGGCGGCGTCCGGCAGGCCGGGGCCGGTGGCGAAGGCGGTGTCCGGCCGCCCCTCCAGCAGGGGCCGCAGCGCCGCGGCACCGTCGCCCGCGACCAGGAGCGGGCCGGGGCTGAGCCAGCCGGGCACCGCCGCCGGCTCCAGCATCGCCGGCTCGCCCAACGGGGCGAGGTCCGGGCCGAACATCTGCAGGTAGGGCTCGGCGCGGCGGGAATCGACGGCGACCAGAAGGGCGCGCCCCGCGCGTTCGGCGGGATCGAGCCCGTGCGCCACGGCGTCGAAGGTGGTGATCCCGACGACCGGCAGCCCCGCCGCCACCGCGAAGCCGCGCGCCGCCGCCAGCGCGATGCGCAGCCCCGTGAAGGCGCCGGGCCCGACGGTCACGGCGATGCGGTCGAGCCGGTCGAAACCGATCCCGGCCTCGGCCAGCACGGCCTGCGCCATGGGGACCAGCCATTCGGCCTGGCCGCGCGCCATCGGCTCGGCGCGGCGGGCGACGACGCGGTCCCCGTCCCACAGGGCCACCGAGCAGCCCGCCGTCGCCGTATCCAGTCCCAGCACCCTCATCGATCCAAAACCCTCATTCCCTGAAAAACCACTGCCCCCGCACCCCGGCGCGCCCGTGCTACAAGGGCAGCCCGACGACCGTCCATTCCTTTTCCGCCCGCGGAACCCCGCCCATGCTGACCAGGATCCTTCCCCCGGCCTTCGACGTCGATGTCGAGCTGGTCTACGCCACCCCGCACAACCTGACCGGCGCGCCGATCTACCGGACGCAGGACTGCCTCCTGCATCCGGACGCCGCCGAGCGGCTGGAGCGCGCCATAGCGCTCGCCCGCGGCATCGGCCTGCGGCTGCGAGTCTACGATGCCTTCCGCCCGGTCGAGGCGCAATGGAGGCTTTGGGAGGCCCTGCCCGACCCGGACTATGTCGCCGATCCCCGCCAGGGCTCGAACCATTCGCGCGGCGTGGCGGTGGATCTGACGCTGGTCGGGGAGGACGGGCAGCCGCTCGACATGGGCACCGGCTTCGACGACATGACCGAGCGCTCGCACCACGGGCGCACGGACCTGTCCGCCGAGCAGCAGCGCAACCGCGCGCTCCTGCTCGGCATCATGGCCGGCGCCGGCTGGGACCATTACCGCACGGAATGGTGGCATTACCAGCTCCCCGAGGCCGGCCGCTACCCGATCCTGACGGACGCGGCACTCGGCCGCGTCCTGATGGGGTGAGCCGGCGGGGGCCGGCCGGCCCTGTTGCCGCGTTGCACCGCAGGGCGGGCGTGCCGTGGAAAAGCGGTGTTGCGGGCTTGCCGCCCGTGTTCCGGCTGTGTCACACCGACTCATTGCCCCACCGGCTTTCCCCCGTCGCCACCGGATCCATCCCGCGTCCCATGCTTCGCCGTGCCGCCGCCCTGCTCGCCTGGACCGCCGCGCTCTTCGCCGGTGCCGCACCGCATGGTGCCCGGGCGCTCGGCGCGGAAAGCGCGGTGGTCTTCGCCTACGGCCGCTTCGGCGAGGACGAGGCGCCGAACGTCAGCATCCGGCTCGACCAGTTCGAAGCGCATCTGGAGGAGCTGACGGACGGCGGCTACACGGTGATGCCCCTGCCCGCCATACTGGAGGCGCTTCGGGCCGGCCGGCCTCTGCCCGAAGGCGCGGTCGCGCTCACCATCGACGAGGCCAGCCGCTCCGCCTACCGGGAGGCCTGGCCGCGCCTGCGGGCGGCGGGGCTGCCGGTGACGCTTTTCGTGGCGCCCGACCCGGTGGACCGGGGATCGCCGTCGCACATGAGCTGGGACGAGATCCGCCGCATGGCGTCGGACCGCGGCGTCACCATCGGTGGGCTGGGCGCCTCCGGCCTGTCCCTGGCGCAGCGGCCGGAGGCGGAGGTCAGGGCGGAGCTGCGGCGGATGGAGGAGCGGATCCTCGCCGAGCTGGGCCGCCGCCCGGCGCTCCTGGCCTATCCCCAGGGAGAGCAGTCGCTCGCCCTGCACGAAATCGTTGAGGAACGGATGGAGTCCGGGGCCTTCGGCGGCGCCCTCGGCCAGCAGTCGGGCGTGCTGCACCGCGCCGCCGACCGGCGGTCCCTGCCCCGCTTCATGATGAACGAGGCCTTCGGCAGCGTGGAGCGCTTCCGCTTGGCTGCCGGCGCCCTGCCGCTGCCGGTGTCCGAACTGGCGCCGGAGGACCCCCTGCTGTCGGTCAACCCGCCGGCGCTCGGCTTCACCGTGTCGGAGGAGGTGGGCGACCTGTCCCGGCTGGCCTGCTTCGCCTCGGGCCAGGGGCGGGCCTCGCTGGAGCGGCTCGGCGAGCGGCGGATCGAGGTCCGGCTGCGCGACCCCTTCCCGCCCGGCCGCGCCCGCGTCAACTGCACGCTGCCGGCGGCGGACGGCCACTGGCGCTGGTTCGGCGTGCAGTTCGTGATCCCGGAATGAAAACGCCGCCCGTTCAGGGGCGGCGCTTCCTCAACAGCATACCGATAGCGGCGCCGCCCTCATAGCGGTGCCGCCCTCAGCGGGCGGCGCGCACCTCGACCACCTCGGGGACGTAATGGCGCAGCATGTTCTCGATGCCGGCCTTCAGAGTCGCGGTCGAGCTGGGGCAGCCGGAGCAGGCGCCCTTCATCGACAGGTAGACGACGCCCTTGTCGAAGCCGTGGAAGGTGATGTCGCCGCCGTCCTGGGCGACCATCGGGCGCACGCGGGTGTCCAGCAGCTCCTTGATCTGCGACACGACCTCGTCGTCGTCCTCGCTGTCCACATGGCCGCTGCCGGCCTCGGCGCCGTCCAGCAGGACCGGGCGGTTGGCCGTGAAATGCTCCATGATCACGCCGAGGATCGACGGCTTGAGGAGGAACCATTCCTTCGCGTCGGACTTGGTGATGGTCACGAAGTCGGAGCCCAGGAACACACCCTCCACGCCGTCCACGTCGAACAGGCGCTCGGCGAGCGGTGAACGGGCGGCCTCCTCGCGGCTGGGGAAATCGGCGGTGCCGGCGCCGAGCACGTCACGACCCGGCAGGAACTTGAGCGTGGCCGGGTTGGGCGTCTGCTCGGTCTGGATAAACATCTGGGAATCCTCCATTGACGCCGAAGAGCACTGGCGGCGTACCGGAAACTTGGGCAGAATCCCCGGTCAGATCAAGCACCGCGTCCACAGGTCTCCCCCGCGCGGCGGCGCACCCTGCGGGACCGCCCCCAAGGGCGGCCGCGCCGCCGCCCATGGCCCCGTCACCAGCGGATTCCCTCCTTTTGCCCCGGATCGCCAGCCAGCCCCCGACCGCCGAGTCCCCGCTTCCGCAGGACCTTCCCCCGCCGGCGACATCCGCCGCCGGACCAGCCATGCTCCGGGGGCATGACCGCGTCGCGGTCATCGACTGGCTGCTCCAGGAAGGGCGGCAGTCGATCAGCACGCAACGGCTTCTGGACGCCTTCTGCCGCCGGCTGATGGAGGCGGGTCTGCCGCTCTGGCGGGCGGTGTGCGGGTTGCAGCTGCTGCACCCGCAGATCCGCTCGACCAGCTATTTCTGGCGGCGCGACCGCGCGGCGGTGGAGATGCGCAACCGGCTGCACGGCAGCGAATCCGACCCCGGCGACCGGACCAGCCCCTTCGCCGTGCTGATGGAGGGCGGGGCCGACGGCATGCGCTACCGGCTGGAGCGGATGGAAGCGCCCTGGCCCTACTCGGTGCTGGGCGAGCTGCGCGCGGAGGGGGCCACCGACTATGTCGTCATGACCGTGCGCTTCGCCACCGGGCGCCGCAACGTGCTGAGCCTCGCCACCGACCGGCCCGGCGGATTCTCCACCGAGGATCTGGCGCTGGTCGATTCGGTGCTGCCGGCCTTCGGGACCGTGCTGGAGACGATGGCGTTGCGGCGGCTGTCGGCCACGGTGCTGGACACCTATGTCGGGCGGCGCACCGGCACGCGCATCCTGTCCGGCGACATCCGGCGCGGCACCGGCGCCAACGTCCGCGCCGTGCTGTGGTACTGCGACCTGCGCGGCTTCACCTCGCTCGCCGACCGGCTGCCGCGCGAGGAGCTGATCGCGCTGCTGAACGGCTATTTCGAGGCGATGGGCGGCGCGGTGGAGGAGCATGGCGGCGAAATCCTGAAATTCATCGGCGACGCCATGCTGACCCTGTTCCCGCTCGACCGCGAGGGCGAGGACGGCGAGGAGGAGGAGCCGGCGCCCGCCGGCCCGGGCGAGGCCGGCGCCGGGCGCGAGGCGCGGGCCTGCGCCAAGGCGCTGGAGGCGGCCATCGCCGCCATCTCCGCCATGGAGCGGCTGAACGCCGCGCGCGCCGCCTGGGGCCAGCCGACCCTGCGCTGCGGAATCGCCCTGCACATCGGAGACGTCATGTACGGCAACATCGGCTCCCCCACCCGGCTCGACTTCACCGTCATCGGCCCGGCCGTCAACCTGGTCAGCCGGATCGAGGGGCTCTGCGCCGAGTTGGACCGCACGGTGCTGACCTCGGCCGCCTTCGCCGCGGCCTTCGCCGACGCCTGCACCGGATGCGGCAGCCGGCTGGCCGCACTCGGCCGCCACCCGGTCAAGGGGCTGGCCGATCCGGTCGAAGTGTTCGAGCTGAAACGGTGACCCGGCCCGTGCCCCCCATCCCCTCCCCCGCCCCGCCCGCGCCGGATGCGGCCATGCCGGAAGGAACGAACCAGGCGCGCTTCCTCGCCCTGCATCTGGCCGCCTTCGCCGGCGGCTGGACGCTGATGATGCTGGAAATCCTCGGCGGACGGCTGATGGCGCCGCATTTCGGCTATTCGGTCTATCAATGGGGCGCGATCATCGGGGTGGTGATGGGCTTCATGGCCGCCGGCTACTGGCAGGGCGGGCGGCTCGGCGACGGGCCGCGCGCGGTTCCGGCCCTGCGCGGCGCGCTGCTCGCGGCGGCCCTGTCGGCGGCGCTCACCCCCTGGCTCGGCAGGCCGCTGCTGGCGGGTGCGGCCTTCGAGTTCGGCCCGGTGGACGGGTCGCTGTTCGGGGCGGCGGCGATCCTCGCCGTCCCTTCCTTCGCGCTCGCCATGGTGTCGCCGATCTGCGCGGGCTTGAGCGCGCGGTCCGGCACGGCCGCCGCCGCGGGCCGGGTCTACGCGGTGGGAACGCTCGGCAGCATCGGCGGAACCTTCTTCGCCTCCTTCTACGCGATCCCGGAGCTGGGGCTGTCCGCCGGCTACGCCATCGCCACCCTCGTGCCGGCCCTGGCGCTGCTGCTGGTGCCGGGCGGCCGCCCGCGGGGCGTCGCGGTGGCGCTGCTGGCGCCGCTCGCCTGGGCGGCGGCGCTGTGGGAGGGGCAGGGCTTCGCCGTCTACCGCGAGACGCCGCACAACACCATCATGGTCCGCGAGACGGCCGAGGAGATCACCCTCCACCTGAACACGCCCTGGATCACCCAGTCGCGCATCCGCAAGGACGGCTCGGCGACCGGCCTCTATTACGACCTGTTCGCCGCCGCCCCGGCCCTGGCGGAGGGGCGGCGCGTGCTGGTGCTGGGGCTGGCCGGCGGGGCGATCACCCGCGGCATCCGCGCCGCCTGGCCGGACTCCGACCTTCTGGGCGTGGAGCTGGACGCGGAAGTGGTGGAGGTCGCGCGCGAACGCTTCGGGCTCGAGGGCGTGCGCGTGGAGGTCGCCGACGCGCGCCGCCACGTCGAGACCTCCAGCGAACTGCACGACGTGATCATCGTCGATCTCTACTCGACCGCCGCCATCCCCTTCTTCACCGCGACCGCCGAATTCTTCCAGGCGGTGGAGCGGCGGCTCGCCCCCGGCGGCGTGCTGATGATGAACGTGGTGGCGCTGGAGGAGCGCGACCGGCTGCTGGGGCCGCTGGCGGCGACCCAGGCCACCGCCTTCCCCACGGTCTTCGCCGCCGACGCCCGCATCGGCAACCACATCCTCATCGCCACCAAGGAGCCGCGCGAGGCGGAGGACCTGCGCCGCCGCCTGGAGTCGGTCCCACCCGCCGCCGCCGAGGCCGCCGCGCGCCTCGCCGCGACGCTGGAGCGGATGGACACGGCCGGCTTCCCCGTCCTGACCGACGATCACAGCGACATCGACCTGCGCAGCCTCGCCGCCCTCTACGGGGAGTGAGCAGCCGCTGCCGGTTCCGGCCGGGAAGAAGGGGCCGGGATTCCCAGATCCTTCAGGAGTTCCGCTGGCGAGACGAAGCGCTTGCCCTCGCCCTTCTCCAGTTCAGCCATGGCCTTCCCGGTCTTTGCGGTCGGCGTGTGGACGGTCGGCATGCTTCCTCCGGTCATCCGGGATCACGGTGAGCCACATCCCGCCTTCAAGGAACGCGGAAGGGCGCCGGATTCTCACGTGATCGCGTCGAGCTGCTCGTCGCTCAGGCCGCCCGGGACGATGGTCAGGGGAATGCGCAGGTTGGAGATGCCGCGGCCGGTGAAGTGGGCGATCAGCGGGCCGGGACCCTCCTGTTCGGTGCCGGCGGCGAGCACGAGGATGGAGATGGTCGGCTCCTCGCTGATCAGCTCGGCGATCTGCTCGTTGCGCTTGCCCTCGCGCACGTACAGCACCGGCAGCGTGCCGGTGAGCTGGTTGACCTCGCGCGCGACCTTCTGGAGCTTCTGTTCGGCCTCGGTGCGCTGCTCCTCGCGCATGAGGGTCTCCAGCGCCAGGAAATGCTGCATGTCGCCGGGCTCGATGACGTAGAGCAGCGCCACCGTGCCGCCCGACTTGCGCGCGCGCAGGCAGGCGTAGCGCAGGGCCACCTTCACCTCGGGGCTGTCGTCCACGACGACGAGGAAGATGCGCACCGGCTTCCCGCCGGGTCCGGCGCCGGTCTCGGCCGGGATCGTGTCGCTCATGTCATATCCTCCGGAAGATGGCGCCGGCCAGCCAGCCGGCGGCGATCGCGCCGATCACGGCCGCGACGCCGTAGGCGACCGGCTCGTGGCGGGCGATCTCGTAGATCTCGGCGCTGAAGCCGACCTTGGACACCACCAGCGGCGTGGTCTGGGCGGTCACCACCTCGCCGTCGCGGATCAGCATCGCCTCCACCGTGTACATGCCGGTCGGCACGTTGGCGGGAAAGTAGATGTTGGTCCGGAACAGCCGCTCGCCGAGAAAGGCCACCTGCCCCAGCGTGATGCCGTACAGCCCCTCGCGCTGCTTGTTGCGGATCAGCGCGGCGCGGAAGGCCGCGAGGTCCTCGGCCGGCAGGACGCGGCCGGGGTCGAGCTGGAGGTGCGGCAGCCCGATCTGGTGACGCTCCAGCATCGGCCGGTCGACGACCTGGTCGAGCGGGCGGCTGGTCGCCACCGCGTAATAGGCCGGCACCTGCTCGAACCGGACGCTCTGGGTGTTCAGCCAGATGCCGGCGACCCGGTCCTTGCGGCGCACGGTCACGCTGCCGCGCGGGCCGGTCACCACGATGGCGACGTCCCCCTGCCCGTCGGTCGAGCCGAACAGCACGACGTCGGTGCCGGTGAAACCCGTGTTGATCGCGACGAGGTGGCTGGACAGGTCGGCGACGAGCTGCTGCCCCCAGACGTTGGCCGCCAGCGTCACCCCGGCGGCCAGCCCGGCGAGCCCGGCGGCGGCGCGGACGATCATGGCTTTGCCCGGCAGGCGCGTTCCCGGCAGGCGCATCAGGAGACCCCGGAGGTGATGCTGAACAGGTCGTCCGGGCGGACGACGAGGCCCCAGGCGAGCATCAGCGCCACCCCCACCACGAGGAGCGACAGCATCAGCCGCGCGTGCTCGCCGCGCAGCCGGGTCCCCGTCCGCGTGCCGAACTGCGCGCCGACCACACCGCCGACCAGCAGCAGGAAGGCCAGCATGACGTCCACCGTCTGGTTGGAGGCGGCCTGAAGCAGCGTCGCCACGGCGGTCGTGAAGATGATCTGGAAGAGCGAGGTGCCGGCCACCAGCCCCGTCGGCATATTCAGGATGTAGATCATGGCCGGCACCAGGATGAAGCCGCCGCCGATGCCCATGATCGCCACCAGCATGCCGCCGACCAGACCGATGCCGGCCGGCAGCAGCGCGGAGATGTAGAGCTTGGAGCGCTGGAACCGCATCTTCAGCGGCAGCCCGTGCAGCCAGCTGTGGCGGTGCAGCTTGCCGCGCCCGCCGCTGGGCGCGCGCCGCCGCAGCATCGCCCGGCTGCTCTCGACCAGCATCATGGCGCCGATGGTGCCGAGAAAGAACACGTAGGAGACCGTGATCGCGAAGTCGATCTGGCCCATGCGCTGGAGCAGGCCGAAGATCCACACCCCGATCGCCGTGCCGACGAAGCCGCCGGCCAGCATGACCACCCCCATCTTCACGTCGACGTTGTTGCGGCGCCAGTGCGCCAGCACGCCCGAGACGCTGGCAGCGACGAGCTGGTTGGCCTGAGTGCCGACCGCGATGGCCGGCGGCACGCCGATGAAGATCAGCAGCGGCGTCATCAGGAAACCGCCACCCACCCCGAACATGCCCGACAGGAAGCCGACCAGCCCGCCCATGACGAGCACGAGCAGGGCATTGACCGACATCTCGGCAATGGGGAGATAGACTTGCATCGGCGAGGTGGAACCCGGTGGACGGTCCGGAAGCGGTGGCGTGAGCTTATCCCCGGCGGCCCGCGGGATCCAAGGGGATTGCGGCAGGGATCCCACCGCCCGCGACGCGCCCGGCAGCACAGCGGCACAGGCGGGCGCGCTTCCGGCCGGCCGGGCCGTCCTTAGGCCGCGATGCCCTTGGCGCGCAGCAGCTCGGCCAGGTTCGCCTCTGGCCGCGCGCCGACATGGGCGATGATCTCCGCTGCGGCGATGGCGCCGAGACGGCCGCACAGCTCCGGCGCCCGGCCGCGGGTGAAGCCGAAGAGGAAGCCGGCGGCGTAGAGGTCGCCGGCGCCGGTGGTGTCGACCACCCGCTCGACCGGCTCCGCCGGCACCTCGACCACCGAGCCGCCGGACACGATCACCGAGCCCTTCTCGCTGCGGGTCAGGGCCGCCACCTTGCCGAGCCCTTTCACCGCCTCCAGCGCGTCCTCGAAACGATCCGTGCCGTAGAGCGCGCCGATCTCCGCCTCGTTGGCGAAGAGGATGTCCACGTGCCGCTCCACGAGGTCCAGGAACTCGGCGTGGTGGCGGTGAACGCAGAAGCTGTCCGACAGGGACAGCGACACCTTGCGGCCGGCGGCGTGCGCGATGTCGGCGGCCTTGCGGAAGGCCTCCTTCGCGCGGGGCGGATCCCAGAGATAGCCTTCCAGATAGGTCACCTGGCTGTCGCGGATGAGCGTCTCGTCGATGTCCTCCGGCCCCAGCTCCACGCAGGCGCCGAGGAAGGTGTTCATGGAGCGCTGGGCGTCCGGCGTCACCAGGATCAGGCAGCGGGCGGTCGGGGCGCCCTCCGACGAGGGCTGCGTCTCGAACCGCACCCCGGCGGCGCGGATGTCGTGGCGGAAGACGCCGCCGAGCTGGTCGTCGCGCACCTTGCCGATGTAGGCGCCGTGGCCGCCCAGCGCCGCCAGCCCGGCCATCGTGTTGCCGGCCGAGCCGCCGGAGATCTCGATCCCCGGCCCCATGCGCCCGTACAACTCCTCCGCGCGGGCGGCGTCGATCAGGGTCATGGCGCCCTTCTCAATGCCGTTCGCGGCGAGGAAGGCGTCGTCGGCGTGGGCGATGACGTCGACGATGGCGTTGCCGATGCCGGTGACATCGAAAGCGGCGCTGGGCATGAACGGTCCTTACGGGTGTGGATCGGGAAAAGGCGGAAAGCCGCCCTGGAGTTTGGAGGGCAGTATAGCGGCCCGCCCCGCCGTCACAAGCTTGCCGCCGCCGCGCGCCGCGCTTAGAACCGACGGGTTCGGCCTTCGGGCCACCAGGGAGACGCCGCCGATGATCCGCGCGCTGTTCCGCGCCTTCGCCCAGCTCTCCGATCCCGCGTCGCGCCGCGTGATCGGAATCTCGTTGCTCGCCGCCGCGACGCTCTACGCGCTGCTCGCCGCCGTGGTCTGGTGGGCGCTCTTCCACACGACGCTCACGGGCTACGAGTGGGTCGACTGGGCGCTCGACGCGGCGGGCGGGCTGGTGGTGCTCGTGCTGGCCTGGTTCCTGTTCCCGGCCACCGTCGGCATGGTGTCCGGCCTCCTGCTGGAGGACGTCGTCCAGGCGGCCGAAGCGCGCCATTACCCGCACTTGCCGCCGCCCCTGCATGTGAGCCTGTGGCAAGAATTGGGAACGGCCCTGCGCTTCTTCCTTCTAGTCGCCGTTGTAAACCTCCTGGCGCTTCCCTTGTATATCGCCACACCCGGCCTGAACATCATCCTGTTCTACGGCGTGAACGGCTATCTTCTGGGCCGTGAATATTTCGAGATGGTGGCCGTGCGGCGGCTGGGAAAGCGGGATGCGCGGCTTCTGCGGCGCAGCCACCCGCTGAAACCTTTTTCGGCTGGTGTCATAATCGCCTTTCTTTCGACAATTCCGTTCCTCAACCTGCTGGTGCCGGTGATCGCGAGCGCCTTCATGGTCCATGTCCTTCAGTCCATGAGAGCGCCCTTGCGGCCGGCCGGATGAGCGTGTTAACCCGCAAGGGACGGGCTTCCTGTCCTGGCCCCTCATCCGCAGCCGCCTTGACGCTTTGTTCTGATCTGAATTGATTTGGGGAACTAGGTTCATGCTGTTCGGACGAAAGAATCCGCCCGCCGGTGCGCCCAAGCCGGAAAGCGCCGCTCCCGCCGCCCAGCCCGTGGCGGCGCCGGCCTCGCGGCCCGCGCCTCCGTCGGCCCTGTCGGCAGCTCCGTCCGCGGCATCGACCCCGCTCCCGCCGACTTCCGACAAGGGACCCGAGATGAACACCAGCACTCCGAAGCCGCCCATGGGCCAGCCCGCCGCCGGCGCCATGCCGGCCTCCGCGCCTTCGGGCGCCAAGACCGACGTCCCGCGCCGCGTGGTCGACATGCCGGGCGCCCGCCCGGGCTTCGGCGCTCCGGCCGCGGCTCCCGCCCCCGCCACCCAGGCAGCACCGGCGCCGGCGCCCGCGGCCCCGCTGTCGAACGACCAGCGCCGCCTGATCGTCGGCCGCGACATCTCGCTCGCCGGCGAGATCGGCTCCTGCGACGTGCTGGTCGTCGAGGGCACCGTCGAGGCCAAGCTGCGCGAGGGCCGTTCCATCGAGATCGCCGAGACCGGCCTCTTCAAGGGCTCGGTCGAGATCGAGGAGGCCGACATCGCCGGCCGCTTCGAAGGCGACATCAGCGTTCGCGGCCGGCTGCGCGTCCGCTCGACCGGCAAGATCACCGGCTCGATCCGCTACGGCGAGCTGGCGGTCGAGGCCGGCGGCCAGCTGAGCGGCGACGTCCAGACGATCGGCGCCGCCAAGACCGCCCCGGCGGCACCCGCTCCGGCGGCCGCCCCGGCCCCTGTCCAGACGCAGTTCGCGTCGGCCGGCGAGTAAGGCGGCTCTCCAGGGCGGCTCCCCGAAGGAGAGCCTTTTCGACGGGAAAGCCCGGCCGCGGCCACCAGCCGCGCCGGGCTTTGTCGTTTCCGCGCCTCGGTATTCTCTCCGGCGGAGCCGGAAACGGGGTCAGGCCGGCAGGGCGGCGCCCGGCGGGGTCTTCTCCTTGAAGGCGCAGAGGTCGCGCACCGGGCAGGCCGGGCAATCGGGCTTGCGGGCCTTGCAGACGTAGCGGCCGTGCAGGATCAGCCAGTGGTGGGCGTGGCGGCGATAGTGGGCCGGAACGGCCTTCAGCAGCTTCTGCTCCACCGCGTCCGGCGTCTTGCCGGGCGCCAGGCCGGTGCGGTTGCCGACGCGGAAGATGTGGGTGTCCACCGCGATCGTCTCCTCCCCGAAGGCGACGTTGAGGACGACGTTGGCCGTCTTGCGCCCGACGCCCGGCAGCGTCTCCAGCGCCTCGCGGTCGCGCGGCACCTCGCCGCCATGCTCGGCGATCAGGATCTCCGACAGGCGGATGACGTTCTTGGCCTTGGTGTTGAAGAGGCCGATGGTCTTGATGTAGCCGCGCAGGCCCTCCTCGCCCAGCGCCACCATCGCTTCGGGCGTGGTGACGGTGCGGAACAGCGGACCCGTGGCCTTGTTGACACCGATGTCGGTCGCCTGAGCCGACAGCACCACGGCCACCAGCAGCGTGTAGGGGTTCACATACTCCAGCTCGCTCCGGGGCTCCGGGTTGGCGAGGCTGAGGCGGCGGAAGAATTCTTCGACGGCGGCGGGCTTCATGGGCGCGGACTTTAAACTCGGCTTGCGGGCCTGTCCAAGCGTCACGATCTTTCCCGGCGATGATTCCGCCCGCACATCGGCTACCCCCATCCGGAGCGCTTCGCATGGCCGCTGAGGACACATCCCGCACCGCGGACCAGCCGCCCGCCCCCGTCCTGTTCGACGCGGTGCTGCACCCGCACCGCAGCCTGAGCGCCAGGGGCTTCCGCATCCTGATGGGGGTGGTGATCCTCATCAATCTGATGGTCGGGGGCATCTTCCTGGCGCAGGGCGCCTGGCCGATCCTGGCCTTCTGCGGCATGGACATACTGGCGCTCTGGCTGGCCTTCCGCGTCAACTACCGCGCCGCCCGGCTGTACGAGCGGGTTCAGCTGACCGAGACGGAGCTGACGGTCCAGCGTGTCGCCTGGAAGCGTCCGGAACGGCGCTGGAGCTTCCAGCCCTTCTGGCTGCGCGTCTCCATGGACGAGCCGGCGCGCCACGAGAGCCAGGTCGTGCTGTCCTCGCACGGCCAGTCGCTGGTGGTCGGGTCCTTCCTGTCGCCGGACGAGCGGGCGGATTTCGCCAAGGCGCTGAAGGGCGCCCTCGCCGACTGGCGGGGCGGCCCCGGCGCGACGGCCTGAGAGGGTTTCTGGCCGGCCGGTAAACCGATGCGGAAAAAACCGATGCGGAAAAGGGGCGGCGCGCCCCTTCGCGTGCCGTCCGCCCATGCTGTCCGCCGTGCGCTGTTTCACGTGAAGCGCCGCATTTCGAAGCGGAACGGCCGGGCCGGACGCCGTCCGTCGGCGTGGTTTCACGCCCGGCGGCCTTCCGCGGTCAGCGGTACTTCACGATCACATACAGGGCATGGATGATGCCCGGTATATAGCCGAGGATCGTCAGGATCACGTTGATCCAGAACTGCGCGCCGAAGCCCACCTGCAGAAAGACGCCGACCGGTGGGAGGAGCAGCGCCAGGATGATGCGTATGATGTCCATGCCCCAAGAACAGGCGTGAACGCCGCCGGTTCCCCGGAGGAACGCCGGAAACGGCTTTTCCGGCTCCCGCGCCGGACGCTCCCCTACCCTTCCGAACCGCCGCCTCTATGACGTTGAGCAGGGGGCCTCCCGGCGCCTGTGCCGAGGTACAGCTCACCCCGACGGCCCCCGGCGCGCGCTCCCAAGGCCGGAAAGCCATGGTTTCCAAGGCGTCGGGCACGGCGGCCGGCCTCCATCCCAGGGGTGGTGGTACAAACCGGGGGGTTAATCCAGCTCCCGTAATCCGACCCATCGATAGCTCATCCTAGGGAGTAGCGCACCCCGACCGAGGCAAAGATCCGATTTCCTCCCTGGTGTAGAAGTGCCGCCGCCATACGGCTTGATTACCGCTAGGGAAGAAAATGGCCCAGACGATCACCGGTATCGATGATGAAATCCGCATGGAAGACTTCGTTGCGCACAACAACGTGTGGAACGCATGGAACATGCAGAACGGGGAGGATTACACGCAGTCGATCACGGTTCCGGATTTAAAGGACGTCTCCGGCACCACGATGAAATGGGACTTCCCGGATGGGGACCCGTCCAGCGAGAGGTGGTGGGAGAACCCGTGGGCCGAGTTCCCCGTGCTGTCCTACCCGACCCTCACGGCCGGCCGCGACACCTGGGAGGATTTCGACACCACGCACGAGGAATTCCCGGTCCAGGTCAAGGACGTGAAGGATCTGACGGTCGATTTCGACTTCGACCTCGGCGCGAACCCGGAAAGCCACAACGTCGCCTTCTCCCTCTGGACCAAGCCCGACCCCAACGCTGTCGGCCAGAACATCCAGGACGAGGTCATGGTGTGGGTCCATACGGGCTGGTTCGACCCGGACGGCGAGGTCGTCGGCACCCACAGCGACGATCTCGGTTCGGCCCGGATCTTCCATGAACCGGAGGAACGCAACAGCGTCGGCCGCGGCTGGGACTACACGGCGGTCCAATACGACGCGGACATCCACTCCGGCCAGCTGGACCTGGGCAGCATCGTGAATGAACTGGAATCCGCGGGCATCATCAACGGTGAGGACTGGATCTCGGGCGTCCAGCTCGGCGCCGAGATCACGCACGGCGCCAGCTCGCTCACTCTGGGCGAGCTTGCCGTGAACCTGTCCACGAACGGCATCTCCGACGCTCCGGTCGACACTTGGACCTGGTAGACAGCCGGACCTGGTAAGCCTCCGGATCCGGGCAGCCGCCAGCCGGTGAGTGCCGGCTTCCGCCGCTGCCCGGATCCGCAGGCCACGGCGGGGCGCAAGAATCGGGTTGGCCCCCGCCGCTTGGCACAGCATCCTCGGGGCCGGTTCCACGGTCAGCAGGACAGCCCGCCATGCCGTCCCCCATTCCCGCTACGGGCCTCGCCCTCGAAGCTCCGGCCGGCCCGTCCGGCGACGCGCAGCATCACCGCGCCATCGCCGCCGCCATCGACCATCTCGTGCGCAACTGGCAGGACCAGCCCTCGCTGGAGGAACTGGCGGAGATGGCCGGGCTCAGCCCCTTCCATTTCCAGCGCCTCTTCACCCGCTGGACCGGCATCAGCCCCAAGCGCTTCATCCAGTTCCTGACACTCGACACCGCCAAGCGGCTGCTCGCGGAAAGCCGCAGCGTGCTGGACGTGGCGCTCGACGTCGGCCTGTCCGGCCCGTCGCGGCTGCACGACCTGTTCGTCGCCTGCGAGGCCATGACCCCCGGCGCCTACAAGGCGGCGGGCGGCGGGATCACCATCCGCTGGGGCCTGCACGGCAGCCCCTTCGGCACGGCGCTGATCGGCGCCACCGGACGCGGCGTCTGCTGGCTGAGCTTCCTGGACGGTGACGAGGCGGAGGAGGCGAAGCGGGCCGCCGCGCTCGAAGAGATGGCACAGGCCTGGCCCGCCGCCCGGCTGGAGGAGGATCCCGCCGCGACCGGCGAGGCGGCGGCCCGCGCCTTCGGCTGGCGCAGCGGCGAGCCCGGGGAGCCGCTGCGCCTGTTCCTGAAGGGGACCAACTTCCAGATCAAGGTGTGGGAGGCGCTGATGCGCATCCCGCCGGGCGCCGTCGTCTCCTACGAGGACGTCGCGCGCGCCGTCGGGCAGCCGACCGCCTCGCGGGCGGTGGGGGCGGCGGTGGGGCGCAACCCGGTCTGCGTGCTGATCCCCTGCCACCGGGTCATCCAGAAATCGGGCATCATCCACAACTACCGCTACGGCGTGCCGCGCAAGCGCGCCCTGCTCGCCTGGGAACAGGGCCGCGCCCTGGGCGAGGAGGCGTAGGGCGGCCAGCTCCCCCGGTCAGAGCGCGATCCGCAGCTGGATGGCGTCATGCTCGACGCGCAGCCCGCCGTCCGCGCCGCGCGCGATCAGGCCGGCCTCCGCAAGCAGCCGCACGTCGGCGTGGACGTTGCTGTAGTCGCGGCCGAGCGCCGCCGCGAGCGCCCGCACGCTCGCCGCCGGATGGCGCCGCAGATGGCGGAGCAGGTCCAGCCGCCGCCCCGTCAGCGTCCGCGCCAGCGTGTCCCAATCGGCGATGGCCCGATCCGCGACGGCTATCGGGGATCCGGCTCCGACCGTCTCCTCCGGCTGGGGCACTGTCTCCCCCTGCAAGGCAGGGGGAGTGGGTCCCGTCTCCTCCTCCGGGGCGCCCTTCCCGACCGTGATCCGCAGCTCCTTCAAGCGGCTTTCCATCCGTATTTTCAATGGGTTGAGCGTTCACGCCCGGAGCGGCGCCACCCTTTGGCGGTACACGCCATATGGTGCACGGCGCCAGAGGCGGAAAACCGGAAGCTTCCGGAAAAGGAGTGGGTCGGCGGAGACGTCCCGGGCGCCGCCGTCACAGCCCCAGCACGTCGCGCATGCTGTAGAGGCCCGGCGTCTTGTCGCGGGCCCAAAGAGCGGCGCGCACGGCGCCCTTGGCGTAGATCCCGCGGCCCGACGCCTTGTGCGTCAGCTCGATCCGCTCGCCGTCGCCCGCGAACATCACGGTGTGGTCGCCGATCACGTCGCCGCCGCGCAGGGTGGCGAAGCCGATCTCGCCGGCCGGACGGGGGCCGGTGTGGCCGTCGCGGCTCTTGCGCCAGACATCCTCCAGCGCGACCCCACGGCCGGCCGCCGCGGCGTGGCCGAGGCCCAGCGCCGTGCCCGAAGGCGCGTCCACCTTGTGGCGGTGGTGCATCTCCAGCACGTCGATGTCGTAATCCTCGCCGAGCGTGCGGGCCACCTGCTCGACCAGCGCCATCAGCAGGTTCACGCCGACGGACATGTTGGGCGACTGGATGATCGGGGTGTGGGAGGCCGCCTGGACGAGAGAGGCCTGCTGCGCCGGGTTGAGGCCGGTGGTGCCGACGACCAGCACCGTCTGGGCCTGGGCGGCCAGCGCCGCGTGGCGCTCGGTCGCGGCCGGGCTGGTGAAGTCGATCACCGCGTCGGCCTCCGCGAAGAGGAGCGCCGGGTCGTCGATGGCCGTGACGCCGAGCGGGTCGAGCCCGGCCAGCTCGCCGATGTCGCGGCCGAGCGCCGGGCCGCCCACCCGCTCCGTGCCGCCGGCCAGCGTGCAGCCCGGCGTGGCGGCGATCTCGCGCACCAGCATCTGACCCATGCGCCCCGCGCACCCGACGACCCCGATCTTCATGGCTTGCTCCCCTGGAAATGCCGGATAGGGGTCTAGCACAGCCGGGCGCCGCGCTTAAGGGGCGAGCTTAGGAACCGAGACAGCCCTTCAGCGCGGTGGCGATGTTGCGCATCAGCGCCGGGTAGAGGTCCGGCCCATCGGGGATATCCGCACCTTCGGGGTCCAGCACGCCCTTCTTCGCCGGCGTGCCCTCGGCGATGGTGTTGACCAGCGCCGGCTCGAACTGCGGCTCCGCGAAGACGCAGGCGGCCCCCAGCTCGGTGATGCGCGCGCGGATCTCCGTCAGGCGCTTGGCCGAGGGGCGGCGCTCCGGGTTGACGGTGATCGCGCCCACCCCGTTCAGCGCGTAATGCGTCTCGTAATACTGGTAGGCGTCGTGGAAGACGATGAAGGGCTTCTTCGCGACGGGGGCGAGCAGCTCCTTCAGCTCCGCGTCGAGCGCCGTGATCCGCGCCTCGGCGGCGGCGGCGTTGGCGCGGTAGGCCGCGGCGTTGGCCGGGTCGGCGCCCGCCAGCGCCTCGGCGGCCACCGCCACGATGCGCTTGGCGTTGTCCGGGTCGAGCCAGATGTGGGTGTCCATCGCGTCATGGTCGTGATCGTCGTGCCCATGATCGTCGTGCCCATGATCGTCGTGCCCATGATCGTCGTGCCCATGATCGTCGTGGCCGTGGTTCCCATGAGCGTGTTCCTTGTGCGCGTGCTCCTTGTGCCCGTGCTCCTTGTGGGCATGGCCATGGCCATGATGCCCGTCGGCGTGATCATGCGGTTCCCAGGCGCCGCCCTTGCGGCCTTCGAGCAGCGTCATGCCCGGCTGGTCCAGAAGGGCGATGGCGCGCGCCTTCCCCGCGTTGGCCGCGAGCGGCTTTTCCAGGAAGCCCTCGAGCGTCGGCCCGACCCAGAAGACCAGGGCGGCGTTGCCCAACGCCCTCGCGTCGGACGGCTTCATCGAATAGGTGTGCGGGGATGCCGCGCCGCGCACCAGCAGCACCGGCTCCCCCACCCCTTTCATCACGGCGGACACGAGCGAGTGCACCGGCTTGATCGAGGTCACGACCCGCGGAGCCTCGGCGCGGGCGGCGGTTGACGCAACCGTCAACAGGGCGGCGGTGATCAGGCTCAGGCGGGCGGTGTTGCGGCGCATGGGTGGGTTCCGTTCTCTGCTGTCGGTCCGGCTGGACAGCCGCGCCGTTTGGGCGCATAGCTAAGCCGTTCCACCAAATGTCACGTTATAACATAACATGTCAATCCCGCTCTCCGGCACCTCCGCGTCCGCCTTGCCGGCCGCATCCTCTACGCCGCACCCCCATGGTCCCCTGCTCGAGGCGAAGGGCCTGTCGGTCATGCTGGGCGGCCGCTCGGTGCTGGACCGGGTCGATTTCGCGGTGCAGCCGGGCGAGATCGTCACCATCATCGGCCCGAATGGTGCCGGGAAGACCACGCTGGTCCGCGCCATGCTCGGGCTGGTCCGCCCCTCTTCGGGCAGCGTGAGCCGCCGCAAGGCGCTGCGCATCGGCTACATGCCGCAGCGGCTGAACATCGACGTGACCTTGCCGCTCACGGTCCGCCGCTTCCTCGGGCTGTGGCGCGCCGCACCCGGCGCTGGCATCGACGCCGCACTTGAGGAGGCCGGCGTCGCCCACACCGCCGGCACGCCGATCCAGTCGGTCTCCGGCGGGGAGCTCCAGCGCGTGCTGCTGGCCCGCGCCCTGATCGGCGACCCGGACCTGCTGGTGCTCGACGAGCCCGACCAGGCCGTGGACATGCACGGCCAGGCGGAGCTGTTCAACCGCATCGAGACGGTGCGGCGCCGGCGCGGCTGCGGCGTCATGCTGGTCAGCCACGACCTGCACACGGTGATGGCGCGCACCGACCGCGTGCTGTGCCTGAACCGCCATGTCTGCTGCTCCGGCCCGCCCCAGGACGTCAGCCGCCACCCGGAATACCATGCCCTGTTCGGCCGCCACGCCGCCGACCTCGCCGTCTATCTCCACCAGCACGACCACGCCCACGACCCGGACGGCAGCGTCGTGCGCCACGACCATGGAGACTGCTGCCATGGATGATTTCGTGCTGCGCGCGCTCGCCGCGGGCTGCGGCATCGCCCTGCTCGCCGGGCCGCTGGGCTCCTTCGTGGTGTGGCGTCGCATGGCCTATTTCGGCGACACGCTGGCCCATTCGGCGCTGCTCGGCGTGACGCTCGGCTTCCTGCTGGGCGTCAACCCGATGGTCGGGGTGGTGGGCGTCTGCGTGGCGCTCGCCTTCGCGCTTCTGGCGCTCCAGCGCCGCCGCGCGCTCGCCACCGACACGGTGCTCGGCATCCTGTCGCACTCGGCCCTGTCGCTGGGTCTCGTGTCCATGGCCTTCCTGGAAACCTTGCGCGTGGACCTGATCGCCTACCTGTTCGGCGACATCCTGTCCGTGACGCCCGCCGACCTCGCGGGCATCTACGGCGGTGGTGCGGTGGCGCTGCTGGGAGTCGTGCTGCTGTGGCGGCGTCTGCTGGCCGTGACGGTGGACGAGGATCTGGCGCGGGTGGAGGGCATGCCGGTGGAAGCTCTGCGGCTCGCCTTCATGCTGCTGATCGCGCTGGTGATCGCGGTTTCCATGAAGATCGTCGGCATCCTGCTGATCACCTCGCTGATGATCATCCCCGCCGCCAGCGCCCGCCGCTTCGCCCGCACACCGGAATCCATGGCGGTTCTGGCCGCCGTCTTCGGCATGGCCGCGGTGCTGGCCGGCCTGCTCGCCTCCCTCAACTGGGACCTCCCCGGCGGCCCCAGCGTCGTGGTCGCCGCGGCGGCCCTGTTCCTGGCGAGTTCGCTGGTGCCGGTCCGGAGGTGATCACGGAGTCTTAGCCTTATCCGCCCGAGGCGCCTGTTCGGGCCAAGGTTCCGCTCCCCCATCAGCGGTCGTGAAGACAATATAATCCATTGGATCAGGAAATTCGCGTTTCGCCGCGAAACGGCGGAAACGCCGCCCGCCCGTTGCCTTCCACCGCACCGCAACCTATTGTCGGGCCTCCTGGCACGGCGCCTACGAGGATGGAACGACAGCGGTCATGGCGGATTCCCGGATCATCGGCATACAGGTGAAGGCCTGGGACCGCTTGCGTGCGTCAAGTGCGGTTGCGTCAAGCGGCGCTCGGGCGCTTGACGCTCCCGTGGCGGAGGCCCGGCCATGAGACGCCGCCGTTCCGTTTCCGAGGGCGAGAAGCGGCTGTGGCGTCTTGCCATGCGCGACGCCGAGCCGCTGCCGGGCCGCGCCTTCGAGCCGGAGCCGTCTGAGCTGCCCCCACCCGCCGAACCGGAGCCCGAGCCGGTCAAGACCAGCCTCGCCCCGGCCCCCACCGGCCGGCCGGCGCCGCGCCCTTCCCTGCCGCCGCTGACGCCGGGCTCCACCGCCAACATCGACCGCCGCACCGCGGAGCGTTTCCGCCGGGGCGATCTGGTGCTGGACGGGCGCATCGACCTGCACGGGATGACGCAGGCCCAGGCCCACACGGCGCTCGCCTCCTTCGTGCTGCGCTCCTGGAACGAGGGGCGGCGCTGCATTCTGGTCATCACCGGCAAGGGCAGCTACAGCGCGCAGGGCGGCGTGTTGCGTCAAGCGGTGCCCCGCTGGCTCGCCGAGGCCCCCCTGCGCCCGATGGTGCTGGCGGTGCAGACCGCCCAGCTGCGCGACGGCGGCGACGGCGCGCTCTACGTCCTCATCAAGCGGCGGCGGGACCGCAAGTAGGCGGCCATGACCCCCTTCGGCGAACGGGTCCGCGCGCTGCGTGATGGCAAGGGCGTGACGCTCAAGCAGATGGCGGCGGACCTGCACATCTCCTCGGCCTACCTCTCCGCCCTGGAACATGGAAAGCGCGGCCAGCCCTCGGCCCAGCTCGTCCGTCAGATCTGCGCCTATTTCAGCATCATCTGGGACGAGGCGGAGGAGCTGGAACGGCTTGCCGAGATCTCCCACCCCCGCGTGACGGTGGACACCTCCGGCCTGTCGCCCAAGGCGACCGAACTCGCCAACCGCCTGTCCGAACGCATCCACGACCTGAACGACCCGGCGCTCGACCGGCTTCTGGCGCTCGTGGACGAACTGCTGGCCGACAGCACGCCCTCGCGCCGCCGGCGGACAGGGACGAAGAGGCGCTGAGGGTCACGGGAGCGCATTGACTACCCCCGCACTTGCGTCACAGCGGCACCCCGGTGTCGCGCGCGATCTCGGCGATGGGCGGCAGGGGCTGGCCGCGTTCCTGGAGGACGACGTCGATCCGCTGCTCGCCGATGCGGTCTTCCAGCAGAAGGCGGAACGCGCTCTCGCGCGTCCAGCCGGCGAGGCCCGCATCGACCTCCAGGTAGAGGTCGATGTCCCCGCCGCGGGCATCGTCGTCCACCCGCGAGCCGAAGAGGCGCACGGCCGCCGCTGGGCCGAAGATCTCGGCGGCGGTCGTCTTGATGGCGGCGATTTCCTCGGCGGTCAGGCGCATGGGCGGTCCTCCTGCGGGAAGGAACTCTACCGCAGGACGGGCGCTCGCGCATCGCCCCCGCCTTCCACGGGCATCACGGGGGAGGAAGCGCGACCGCGCCCCCTCCCCGCCTCCCCGGCGCCTTACAGGATGAAGCGCGACAGGTCGGCGTTCTTGGCGAGGCCGCTGACATGCTCGCGCACATAGGCCGCGTCGATGGTGACGGTCTGGCCGCCGCGGTCGCTGGCGTGGAAGCTGATCTCCTCCAGCAGCCGTTCCAGCACGGTGTGCAGGCGACGGGCGCCGATGTTCTCCACCGTGGCGTTGATCTCGGTGCTCAGCCGCGCCAGCTCGTCGATGGCGTCGTCGGTGAAGACGAGATCCACCTCCTCCGTCTTCATCAGCGCCTTGTACTGCTTGATGAGGCTCGCCTCCGGCTCCAGCAGGATGCGCTTGAAGTCGGCCTCCACCAGCGGCTTCAGCTCCACGCGGATCGGCAGGCGGCCCTGCAGCTCCGGCAGCAGGTCGGACGGCTTGGCGACGTGGAAGGCGCCCGAGGCGATGAACAGGATGTGGTCGGTCTTCACCGGCCCATGCTTGGTGCTGACGGTGGTGCCCTCGATCAGCGGCAGCAGGTCGCGCTGCACGCCCTCGCGGCTGACGTCGGCGCCGCGATTCTCGGACCGGGCGGAGATCTTGTCGATTTCGTCCAGGAAGACGATGCCGTTCTGCTCGACCGAGCGGATGGCCTCGGCCACCACCGTCTCCTGGTCCAGCAGCTTGTCGGATTCCTCGGTCAGCAGGATCTTGTGGCTGTCCGCGACCGTCATGCGCCGGGTCTTGGTGCGGCCGCCGAAGGCCTTGCCGAACATGTCGTTGAGGTTGAGCATGCCCATCTGCGCGCCGGGCATGCCGGGAACGTCGAAGGTCGGCAGGGCCGGGCCGCTGTCCGCGACCTGGATCTCGATCTCCTTGTCGTTGAGCGATCCCTCGCGCAGCATCTTGCGGAACTTCTGCCGCGTCTCGGGCGAGGCGTTCTCGCCGCACAGCGCGTCGAGCACGCGGTCCTCCGCGCGCAGCTCCGCCTTGGCGGCGACCTCCTTGCGCAGCCGCTCCTTGGTCAGGCCGATGGCGGCCTCCACAAGGTCGCGGACGATCTGCTCCACGTCGCGGCCGACATAGCCGACCTCCGTGAACTTGGTCGCCTCGATCTTCAGGAAGGGCGCCTGGGCCAGCTTGGCGAGGCGGCGCGCGATCTCCGTCTTGCCGACGCCGGTCGGGCCGATCATCAGGATGTTCTTGGGCAGGACCTCCTCGCGCAGGCCCTCGGGCAGCTGCTGGCGGCGCCAACGGTTGCGCAGCGCGATGGCGACGGCGCGCTTGGCGTCCTGCTGGCCGACGATGTAGCGGTCCAGTTCGGAGACGATCTCGCGGGGGCTGAAGGCGGCGGTGCTGGCGGCGGTCATGGCGGGTGCCTTAGAGCTTTTCGAGGGTGATGTTTTCGTTGGTGTAGACGCAGACCGAGGCCGCGATCCGCATCGCCTTGCGGGCGATGGCCTCCGCGTCCATGCCGTCCACGTCCACCAGTGCCCGCGCCGCGGACAGGGCGAAGGAGCCGCCGGACCCGATGGCGACCACCCCGTCCTCCGGCTCCAGCACGTCGCCGTTGCCGGTCAGCACGAGGCTGACGCTGCGGTCGGCGACGATCATCATCGCCTCCAGCCGGCGCAGATAGCGGTCGGTGCGCCAGTCCTTGGCCATCTCCACGCAGGCGCGGGTGAGCTGGCCGGGATGCTGCTCCAGCTTGGCTTCCAGCCGCTCGAACAGGGTCAGCGCGTCGGCGGTGGCGCCGGCGAAGCCCGCCATCACCGTGCCGCCGGCCAGCCAGCGCACCTTGCGCGCGTTCGCCTTCATGACCGTCTGGCCGACGGACACCTGGCCGTCGCCGGCGATCACCACCTGCCCGTCCTTGCGGACCGACAGGATGGTGGTGCCATGCCACTGGATGGGATCGTGCGCTGTCATCGAAGGACCGGCTGTCATGGAAGGGACCGTCAAGTGTGACGCCCTCCGCCGGCGGGCGGGGCCGCGCCCGGCGGGGGCAAAGGAGTGAGGTCTATGTGGGGGGACGCCCCTGCCCGTCAAGACCGTGACAGGTCCGCGCCCATGCGCCGCAGCAGCCCGGCGGCGGGCGCCACGTGCGTCAAGCCCTGCGCCGCCCCGTCGAGCGGGCGGGCTTCCGCGCCGGCCCCGACGGCGACGCCCAGGAGGTTGCCGGACTCGTCCAGCAGCGGATCGCCGGCCTCCGGCCCGGACGTCCCCTTCCCGTGCGCCTCCCCGCTCCCCTCCCCGTTCCCGGCGAGATCCGCCTGAATCAGCTCCAGGCCGGAGCGCGGGTCCGTCCGCACCGACGCGACGATGCCCGCCGCCTGGTCCCCGCCGCCGGCCAGGGCCAGAAGCACCATCTCGCTGACCCGTGCCGCGCGGCCGCGCACCGGCAGTGCCGGCAGCCGCGCCGGCACCCGGACCAGCGCGAGCCCGGTCGGGGCATCGCGCGCCTCCACCGTGCCGTCGAGCGACACGCCGGTCGCGGGCCGCACCTTGACGGTTGCGTCAACCCCCGCGGACGCCGTCAGGATCACCGACCCGCCGCCCGCCTCCCCGATCACCACGCCGCGCCCGTTGCCGACACGGACCAGCGCCGATGCCGCCCGTTCGACCGGGTCGAGCAGGGCTTCGCCGGAGGGCGGTGGGCTTTGGACGAGCAATGCTGCGCCGGAATGCCCCATCGCGGCGGAGGATCCGCCGGGCGCGACCGGCCCTGCGGGCGGATGCGCCGCCGGCAGGGGTGCGTCAACCCGCGAAACGGCGTCAACCGGCGCGTCCGGGTTGACGGCCGCAAGCGGGTTGACGCTCATGGCCCAGGATTCCGGGACGTGGAAGTCCATGGCCAGGGGGTCGGCGGCGTCCGGCCCGGCGGGGGCGTGACGCAACCCGCCGCCGCCGCGGGACAGGGCGGCGCGGAAGCCGGGATCGGCGGCCAGCGCTCCGGCCGCGGCGGCCACCGCCTCCTCCAGCAGCGCGATGTCGCCCTGCGCCACCCCGCCATCCAGCGCCGCGGTTCCGCGGGTCGAGAGCCGGTGGACCAGCCGCCCCTCGCCCGCCGTGAAGACCGACCAGTCCACCGCAACGGCGCCGGTGCCGGAAACGCCCTGGTCGCTGCCGGTCAGCCAGTGGCGGCGCCGGCACAGCTCCAACGCGACGTGACGCAACTCCCCCGTCACCTCGTACCGGGCGCGGCGGCGGTCCTGCGCGGGCGCCAGCGCGCCGCCGGGGGATCCCGCGACATGGAAGCCGGCGTCGGCCATCACCTCGCGGAACCGGCCCTCCACGCCCGATCCCTGCCGCAGGTTCCAGCCCGAGGTCCAGAAGACGCGCTCGTAGGGCGGCGCGCAGTCGATGTTCCAGTTGTAGCGCCCGATCTCCGCCCCGCGCCGCAGGGCGCCGAAGCCCAGCCCGCCGAAGCGCAGGGGTTCGGTTGCGTCACGCGCGACCGGCGGCGGTCCGGGCACGGCGGGCGAGGCACCGGGGCCGGACGCATCATGCGGCATCGGCAGCCATGTCCCGCAGGAGGCCAGGAGCAGTGCGGCGAGGGCGGAAAGCCTGGGGAGGAAGCGTGTCAGCATAAGGGGATATGCTCGCTATGCGTGTAAGAAACGATAGCGCATGCGTCCGAATGCCGCAACCGGGGGTCTGGGGCGCTGCCTATTTCCTTCGTCGGACCGCTGGCGCCCCCGCGGTCTTCCTGCTAGAAATCCCTTCCATGGACCAGAGCCTTGCGAACGGCGCCCGCCGCGCCACGATCGAGCGGAACACCAACGAAACCCGCATCCGGGTGGCGATCAACCTGGATGGAACCGGCGTCTACGACGTGCGGACGGGGGTCGGCTTCCTCGACCACATGCTGGAACAGCTGTCCCGGCACAGCCTGATGGACCTGACGGTGGTGGCCGAAGGCGACCTCCACATCGATTTCCATCACACGACCGAGGACAGCGGCATCGCCATCGGGCAGGCCCTGAACAAGGCGCTCGGCGACCGCAAGGGCATCCAGCGTTACGGCCACAGCTACCTGCCGATGGACGAGGCGCTGACGCGCGTGGCGCTCGACTTCTCCAACCGGCCCTTCCTGATCTGGAAGGTGGAGTTCACCCGCGACAAGATCGGCGACATGGACACCGAGCTGTTCCGGGAATGGTTCCAGGCCTTCGCGGTGGCGGCCGGCGTGACGCTGCACGTCGAAAACCTCTACGGCGAGAACAACCACCACATCGTGGAGAGCTGCTACAAGGCGCTCGCCCGCGCGGTGCGCGCGGCCATCGAGATCGACCCGCGCAAGCGCGACGCCATTCCCTCGACCAAGGGCACCCTCGGCGGTTCCCTCTGACGGGCGGCTTTCATGAGGGCGCCGCGTCCGTGCCGCCCTCCAGCAAGGTTTTGAGCTGATGTCTACCGTTGCTCTGATCGATTACGGTTCCGGCAACCTGCGCTCCGCCGCCAAGGCGGTGGAACGCGCGGCCGCCGACGGCGGGCTGGCCTGCACGGTGCTGGTCACCGACGACGCCGACGTCGTCCGCAAGGCCGACCGCGTGGTGCTGCCCGGCGTGGGTGCCTTCGCCGAGTGCAAGCGCGGCCTCTCCGCCGTCCCCGGCATGCTGGAAGCGCTGGACGAGGTGGTGCTGCGCAAGGGCCGTCCCTTCCTCGGCATCTGCGTCGGCATGCAGCTGATGGCCGAGCGCGGGCACGAACACGGCGTGCACGAGGGGCTGGGCTGGATGAAGGCGGAGGTCGTGCCGCTGGAGCCCGCCGATCCCTCCCTGAAGATCCCGCACATGGGCTGGAACGAGCTGGCCTTCAGCCGCGCGCACCCGGTGCTGGACGGCATCGAGCCGGGCGCCCACGCCTATTTCGTCCATTCCTACCGGATCGCCTGCGCGGATCCGCGCGACGTCATCGCGACGGCCGATTACGGCGGGGCCTTCACCGCGGTGATCGGGCGCGACAACCTCGTCGGCACGCAGTTCCACCCGGAAAAGAGCCAGGCGACCGGCCTCGCGCTGATCGCCAACTTCCTGAAATGGCGGGCCTGACATGGCCGCCATCTCCGTCGACCGCATCGAGACGCTGAAGGGCGCCGACCTGCACGACCTCTGCGACGCCGCCGACGACGCCATCAAGGCCGGCGGCGGCTTCGGCTGGGTCGAGCCGCCGCCGCGCGACGTGATGGAGCGCTACTGGAAGGGCGTCCTGATGGTGCCCGAGCGCATCCTGTTCGTCGGAAGGCTCGACGGGGTGATCTGCGCCTCGGCGCAGCTCGTCAAGCCGCCGCGCAACAACGAGGCGCAGGCCCACGCCGCCAGCCTCACCACCTCCTTCGTCGCCCCCTGGGCGCGCGGCCATGGGCTCGCCCGGCTGCTGACCCTGGCGGTGGAGAAGGAGGCGCTCGACGGCGGCTTCCGCATCCTGAACCTGGACGTCCGGGAAACCCAGGACGCCGCCATCACGCTCTATGAATCGCTGGGCTTCAAGCGCTGGGGAAGCCATCCCTTCTACGCGCTGGTGAACGGCCGCCGGCTGGCCGGATACTTCTACGCCAAGCACCTGACGCAAGACACGCCATTGGACGAGACGCCGCAATGATCCTCTACCCTGCCATCGACCTGAAGGACGGTGCCTGCGTGCGCCTGCTGCGCGGCGAAATGAGCCAGGCGACCGTCTTCAACACCGACCCCGGCGAACAGGCCCGCCAGTTCCAGGACCAGGGCTTCGAGTGGCTGCACCTGGTGGACCTGAACGGCGCCTTCGAGGGCCGCCCGGTCAACGCCGAGGCGGTGGACCGCATCCTCGCCTCGGTCTCCATGCCGGTCCAGCTCGGCGGCGGCATCCGCGACCTGAAGACCATCGGCATGTGGCTGGAGCGCGGCGTGCGCCGCGTCATTCTCGGCACCATCGCGCTGCGCGACCCGGCCCTGGTAAAGGACGCCTGCCGCGCCTTCCCCGGCAAGGTCGCCGTCGGCATCGACGCGCGCGAGGGCTTCGTCGCCGTGTCCGGCTGGGCCGAGACCTCCAACATCAAGGCGCTAGACCTCGCGCTGAAGTTCGAGGATTCGGGCGTGGCCGCGATCATCTACACCGACATCAACCGCGATGGCGCCATGGCCGGCGTGAACGTCGAGGCGACCTCGGACCTTGCCTTCCACCTGACCACCCCGGTGATCGCGTCGGGCGGCGTCTCCTCCATCGACGACCTGCGGGCGCTGAAGACGGAAGAGCACACCGGCATCGAGGGCGTCATCTGCGGCCGCGCGCTCTACGATGGCCGCATCGACCCGGCCGAAGCCCTGGCGCTGCTGTCGGCCCCCGCCGTGCCCAGCGAGGCCAAGTGATGCTGAAGACGCGCGTCATCCCCTGCCTGGACGTCAAGGACGGCCGGGTCGTCAAGGGGGTCAACTTCGTGGATCTGGTCGACGCCGGTGATCCGGTCGAGCAGGCCCGCATCTATGACCGCGAGGGTGCCGACGAGCTGACCTTCCTCGACATCACGGCCAGCTCCGAGAACCGCGACACCATCTACGACGTGGTGCGCCGCACGGCCGAGCAGGTCTTCATGCCGCTCACCGTCGGCGGCGGCGTCCGCCAGGTCGAGGACATCCGCAAGCTGCTGCTGGCCGGCGCCGACAAGGTGTCGATCAACACCGCCGCCGTGCACCGGCCGGAGTTCGTGCGCGAGGGTGCCGAGAAGTTCGGCGCGCAGTGCATCGTCGTCGCCATCGACGCCAAGCGCACCGCTCCCGGCAAATGGGAGGTCTTCACCCATGGCGGCCGCAACGCCACGGGGCTGGACGCCGTCGAATGGGCGCAGCGCCTCGCCTCCTATGGCGCGGGCGAGATCCTGCTGACCTCCATGGACCGCGACGGCACCAAGAGCGGCTTCGACCTGGAGCTGACCCGCGCGGTCGCCGATGCGGTCCCGGTGCCGGTCATCGCGTCCGGCGGCGTCGGCACGCTGGACCATCTGGTCGAGGGGATCCGCGAGGGCCACGCCAGCGCGGTGCTCGCCGCCTCGATCTTTCATTTCGGCACCTACACCATCGGCGAGGCGAAGGCCGCCCTGGCGAAGGGCGCCATTCCCGTCCGCCCGACCATCGCGGCCAAGGCGCCGGTCCATGGCTGAGGGCGCGAAGGTGAAACACAACGCCGAGGTGCTGGACCGTCTCTACGCGACCGTCCGGTCGCGCAAGGGCGCCGATCCCGACAGCTCCTACACCGCCAAGCTGTTCGGGCGCGGCACCGCCAAGATCGCCCAGAAGGTCGGCGAGGAGGCGGTCGAGACCGTCATCGAGGCGATGCGCGGCGACAAGGACAAGCTCGCCGCGGAATCCGCCGACCTGCTCTATCATCTGACGGTGCTGTGGGCCGACGCCGGGCTGGAGCCGGCCCAGGTCTGGGAACTGCTGGCCGGACGGGAGGGCACGAGCGGCATCGACGAGAAGAAGGCGCGCAAGGCCAAGTAAGGGCCGGCGCGGGGCGACCAAGACCAAGAGGGACGACATGGCCAGGACCTACGACCAGAACAACGTCTTCGCCCGCATCCTGCGCGGCGAGATCCCCTGCAAGAAGGTGCTGGAGACGGCGCACTCCCTGGCCTTCAACGACATCACCCCGCAGGCCCCGACCCATGTGCTGGTCGTGCCCAAGGGTGCCTACATCGACATGGACGACTTCACCGCCCGCGCCACCGACGCCGAGATCGCCGACTTCATGCGCGCCGTGGGCGAGGTCGCGCGCATGGCCGGCGTGGTGGAGAGCGGCTACCGCGCCCTGAGCAACTGCGGCCCCGCCGCCCACCAGGAAGTCCCCCACCTGCACGTCCACGTCGTGGGCGGCCGCGACCTGGGCCGGATGCTGAAGACGGCGTGAGCGCCGGCGCCGCTCCGGTCCCGGCTCGGACTCAAGCGGCGGCCGACACGCGGATCTCCAGCACCAAGCCGGCGGCCGAGGCGAGGTTCACCAGGGCGTCCAGGGAAAACTTGTGGAGCTTGCCCTGCATCAGGTCGTTGAGGCGGGGACGTGTGATTCCCAGGCGCGCCGCCGCTTCGCCTTGAGGCAGGTCCCAGGACTTCACGCGCTCGATCACATGCGCGAGCAAATCGGCGCGGACCTTCAAGTTCGCGGCTTCCGCCGGCTCCTTGCCCGCCTGAAATTCGCGAAGCTGGAAACCGGCTGTTGAACGCGCATCATCCGGAAAATCCCGGACGCAATCGAGACTGTCTCCCAGAAAGGTGATCCGCTTCATGCTGAGCTGTATCAGGATCGATACAGTTCAGCAAAGACGCCTCACGAGCGTGACAGGCACAATTTTCTCTACGCCATCGCCCGCAGCCGGCGCGCCACGCTCTGCCCGTCGATGCGGCGGTAGGCGGCTTCGACGAAGCTGTAGACACCGAAGGCGAGCAGGCCGAGGGCCAGCAGCGCCAGGAGCCAAGGGCCGTAGGGCTGTTCCTGCAGCGTGCGCAGCGCCTTCACCAGGCCGCCGGACTCCGAGGAGTCCGTCTGCCAGGCGGCGATGACGAAGAACCAGCCGACCATCGTGAAGACGACGCCCTTGGCGGTCAGCCCGACGCGGCCGATGGGTTCGATGAAGCGCATCCGGTCCTCGTCCGCGGCGAGGCGGCGGCAAAAGCTCGCCGTCCAGGCCCGCACGAAATGCGCGATGGCCGCGCCGAAGACGGCGAGGCCGACGGCGGCGACCAGCAGGCGCCCGAGCGGCACGTCGAGAAGCCATTCGGTCCAGTCCTGGGCCGACGCCTCCCCGCCGCTGCCGGCCCCGCGCCCCGCGAGCAGCCGCACCGCCGTCGCGGCAAGGCCCGCATGGATGATGCCGGTGACGAAGAGCGCGGCGCGGACGACAAGCCCCTTGGGCGAGGTGCCATGATCGTCGACGTCCAGCACGGCCTGGACGAAGCGCCAGAGCGCGTATCCCGCCAGCCCGAGCGCCGTGACCGCCAGCAGCACCGAGCCGAACGGCCCGAGCATCAGCTTCACGAGCGCGCCCTGCGTGTCGGTGAGGCTGCCGCCGTCCTGGGACGCGGTCAGGGCGATCCATCCGACGATCAGGTAGACGAGGCCGCGCGCTGCATAGCCCAGCCGCGCCAGCCCCTCGATCTCGTTCAGCGTGTCGTGAAGCGCTCTGGTCCGGTTCATGGCATCCTCCCCCACCCGCACAACCCGGGGTGACGGGGAGCGTTCCGGCGCGGGCGGCGGCTCTCCCGGCTTACGACGCCGGGGGTGCCGGGGGTGCCGGCGGGGTCACGCCACGCGGAAGCAGGATATGATAGGCGCCGGGGCTCTTCATGACGCCGGCCCGCAGCTCGGCGTCGGCGCCATGGCCCCAGAAGACGTCGCCGCGCACGGGGCCGCGGATCGCGCCGCCGGTGTCCTGGGCGACCATCAGCCGGCGCAGCCGCGCGTCCTTGTCCAGGGGATCCTCGGCGTCGAGCCAGACCGGCACGCCGTAGGGCAGGAACTTGGAGTCGACCGCGAGGCTGCGGCCCGGCGTCAGCGCGACGTTCTGCGCGCCGACGGGTCCCTCGCCCTTCAGTTCCTGGAAGAAGACGTAGGAGGGGTTCTTGTTCATCAGGGCGGCGGCCTGGTCCGGATGGGCGCGCAGCCAGTCGCGGATGGTCTGGAGCGAGACCTCCTCGCGCTTCAGCTCGCCCCGGTCGATCAGCTCGCGGCCGATGGCGACGTATTTGTGCCCGTTCTGCGCGGCGTAGCCGACGCGCATCTCCGTCCCGTCCGGCAGCCGGACGCGGCCGGACCCTTGGATGTGAAGGAAGAAGGTGGCGATGGGGTCCTTGAGCCAGACCAGCTCCGGCACCTTGCCACGGAGCGCGCCGGCCTCGATCGCCGCCCGGTCCTCGTAGGGCTTCAGCCGGCCGTCCAGCACGCGGCCCGCCGTGCGCTCGCCCTTCCAGCGATCGGAGAATTCGCCCAGATCGACCATCACCAGATCGGCGGGCCGGCTGTAGAGCGGCACCGGATAGGCCGGGCCAGCCGTGCGGCTGCCCTCCAGCTCGACCTCGTAATAGCCGGTGAACAGCCCCTCGCGCTTGCCGTTGTTGCCGGCGGCGTAGGGGATGAATTCGGTTTCGAAGAAGGCGCGGGCGGCGGCCTCGTCGCCGGGCGGCAAGGCGGCGAGCCGCGCGCAGACGGCCTGCCAGTCGGCGGCCCGCCCGCCGATGCCGCCGGGTCCCACGGGACGGTCGGGCGGAACGGCCTTGAAGCGGGCGCAGGAACGTTGGAAGGCCGGCACGGCCTCGGCGACGCGGTCGGCGTTCCAGCCCGGCAGGTCGGCGAAGGCCACCGGAGCCAGGGTGAGCGCCTCGGGCGGTGGCTTGGCCTCCTCTTCCTTTCCGGCGCAGCCGGCCATGAGGATGGTGGCGGCCAGCGCGGCGAACCGGAAGGGACGAAGAGGCATGAGGGTGTGATTACCGGTCGGAAGGGATCGGGCGGAGGGCGGTCAGGCGGCGGCTCCGGTCCCGACGAGCGCCCAGTTGGGGTCGCGGGCGCGGGTGTCGCGGGCGAAGGTCCAGACGTCCGTGACCTCCTCCACCTCCTTCGGGTCGCCCTCCACCAGCGCGCCGGCGGCGTCGCGCACGACCGTGTTCTGGGTGGAGAGGAACTGCACCGTGACATAGACGGTGCGGCCTTCGAAGCGGGCGGCGGTGACGTCGGCGTCCCGGACTTCGAGGACGCGGGTCTCCCAGACCTCGCCGGCGGCCTGACGCTGGCGGATGACGGCGGCGAAGCGCTCGTACACCTCGTCCGACAGCAGCGGGCGCAGGGTGGCGGTGTCGCCGGCGGCGAAAGCCTCGACGATCATCTGGAAGGCGCCGCGGGCACCCTGGAGGAAGTGCTTCTCCTCGAAGCTCGGATCCATCGTGCGCAGGCGGTCCAGCGCCATGCCCAGCGACATGGGCTCGTCGGCGGCCGGCGGCTCGCCCGCGGCGCGGGCGCGCTCGGGCATCGGCACGACGTTGTCGGGCCGCACCTGTTCGGACGGCGTGAAGGGATTGGGGCGCTGCCGCTCCTCGCCGGTGCGGCGGCCGAGCACATTGCGCAGGCGATAGACGAGAAACGCCGCGATCATCGCGAAAATGACGATCTCGATGAGAACGAAGCTATCGTCCATCACTCAGTCCTTCCGGGATTTCCCCTCTGCCGGGCTGATCGGGCAGCCGGTCGTTATTGATCCGCATCGATGCGCCTCTGGACCCCCCGGCCGGCCGGCATTAACTGTACGCTTCGGAAGGCGCCGTGACGGCGCACCGGAGAGACCGCTCAAAGCCACGCGACCGGGCGGGATCGCATCCAAGTCTAGATAGGGGCTTGGCACCCAAAGAGCAAGGACGCCCATGAAACCGCTTCTGCTGTTCCTCCTGTTGCCGATCGCGGAAATCGCGGCCTTCGCCCAGGTCGGCGACTGGATCGGCGCCCTGCCGACCGTCGGGCTGGTGCTTCTGTCCATCGTGGCCGGGTCGCTGCTGCTGCGCCGCCAGGGCCTGTCCGTCCTGCGCCGCGCGCAGGAGGCCGCCGCGCGCGGCGAGGACCCCGTGGGCGCCGTCTTCGAGGGCTTCTGCATCGTCGTGGCCGCCTTCCTGCTGATCGTGCCCGGCTTCCTGACGGACATCGTCGGCCTGCTGCTGTTCGTGCGCCCGGTCCGCAACGCGCTCGGGTTGTGGCTTCTGAAGCGGATGGCGAGCGGCGGGACCATGCGGATGTGGACCGCCGGCACGGCACCGGGCGCCTCCTGGCCGCGGGACGGGGGCGCCCGGCGGCCTCCCCATCAGCCCGCCCATCAGCCCGGCGTCATCGAGGGCGAGTTCCAGGAGGTGGATCCGGACGGGACCGCCGGCGTTCCCAGGCTGGAGGAGTCGCGCTGGGGCGGGCCGGGCGGCGGGAACGGTGGCGGCCGACCCTGACCCCCGGCCCTGATCCACGGCCTGCGGGCGCATGTCCCGCGCGGGAACCCGTCCCGCGCCCATTGTCGGGCCGGCGGATCCATGCTAGCCAGCGGGTCCCATCAGCGCGCCGGCCGCAGCCACGCGGCCGGCATCCCGACACCCTTTCAGACGGGCCGCGACGCGGCCAGGAGTTCGCCCATGTCCGATACCCAGAGCAACGGCCAGGACCAGGCTGGCCCGACCTCCCTGCCGATGAACGTGCTGGCCCAGTACGTCAAGGACCTCTCCTTCGAGAATCCGAACGCGCCGCAGAGCCTGATGCCGAACCAGGCCCAGCCGCAGGTCAACATCGGGGTGGACGTGCAGGTCCGGCCGGTCGGCGAGGACGTCTACGAGGTGGTGCTGCAGCTCCGCGCCGAAGCCAAGCAGGGCGAGTCCGTGGCCTTCCTGGCCGAGCTGGCCTACGCCGGCCTGTTCCAGCTTCCGGGCCTGCCGCAGGAGCATCACCGCCCGGTCCTGATGATCGAGGCGCCGCGCATGCTGTTCCCCTTCGCCCGCGCCATCATCTCCGACGCGACGCGCGATGGCGGCTTCCCGCCGCTGATGATCAACCCGATCGACTTCGCCGACCTGTTCCGCCGCCAGATGGCCGCCCAGGCGCAGCAGAACCAGGGGGGCCAGGCCCCGCAGGGCCAGCCGCCCTTCTGATTCCCGGCATCAAGGGAACGGCGACCGAGAACAAAGGCGGGCGGGCCCAGGGCTCCCCGCCTTTATTATTTTTGCGGGATCCCTCCCCCGCAGGCTTCAGCCGAGGCTGCCGGCGAAGCGCTCGGCCAGCCGCTCCCGCCGGAAAGCCTCGGCCACGAAATCGACGAAGACGCGCGTCTTGGCCGGCAGCAGCGTGCGGCTGGCGTAGTAGAGGGAGATCGGTCCGGCATCCGCGTACCAGTGCGGAACGAGCCGGACCAGATCGCCGCTCTCCAGGTGCGGCAGCGCGTCCGGCACCGCGACCAGCGCCACGCCGAGGCCGAGCAGCGCCGCCCGGCACATGGCCGCCGGGTCGTTGACCACGACCGTCTCGGCGAGCGTCACGGGCATCTCGGCACCCATGGCGTCGCGCATCGTCCAGTGCCGCACCCGGCCGGTGCGCGCCGACCGCATCAGGATGCCGTCGAACCCCGCCAGCCCGGCGGGATCCAGCGGCTTCACGCGCCCCTCCAGATAGGCGGGCGAGGCAACCGCGACGATGTGCGCCGGCGCCAGCACCCGCGACACCACGCCCGGCGCCAGCTCGAAGCCGCCACCGACCGCCGCGTCGTAACCCTCCGCGATGAGATCCACCGGCCGGTTCTCGAAATGCCATTCCGGACGGATCCCCGGATAGCGCGCGAGGAAGCCGGGCAGCAGCGGCAGGATATAGCCCAGCCCCAGCGTCGGGCTCATGCTGACCTTCAGCAGGCCGGCCGGCTCGCCCCCGTCTCCCGCCATGCCGGAGATGGCCGCCTGCAGCCCTTCCAGATGGCCGCACACCCCGAGCAGGAAGCGCTCCCCCGCCTCGGTCAGGGTCAGCCGGCGCGTGCTGCGCTGGAACAGCCGGACGCCGAGGTTCCGCTCCAGCATCGCCACGTTGCGGCTGACCGCGGCCGGCGTCAGGGCGAGCCGGCGCGCCGCACCCGAGAAGCTGCCGCTCTCGGCACTGCGCACGAAGGACTCCAGGTTGGCCAGCGTCTCCATGCGTCCACCTTCAACGGTCGCTTGCAAGTGATCCAACCCATTACCGGCTAATCACGGGGCAATCAAGCGGGCAAGATCCAATCCATCGGAACGGGCGGCGCATCGCCGGCCCGACGCACCCTGAGAAGGATTGAAGATCATGACCATCGGCATCATCGGTTCCGGCGCCATCGGCGCGGCCTTCGCCCGCAACATCGTCCGGGCCGGGCTGGAGGCGACCATCGCCAACAGCCGCGGCCCCGCCTCGCTGGAAGCGCTCGTCCGCGATCTCGGACCCGGCATCAAGGCGGGAACGCGGGAAGAGGCCGCGGCGGCGGACATCGTCTTCGTGGCGGTGAACTGGACGAAGCTGCCCGAGGCCATGGCGGGGCTGCCGGACTGGAACGGCCGCATCGTCATCGACGCGAACAACGCCATCGAATCCCCGCTCTTCCGGCCCGTGGAACTGCACGGCCGCGCCTCGAGCGAGGTCTTCGCCGAGCTGGTGCCCGGCGCCCGGGTCGTGAAGGCCTTCAACCACCTCCAGGCCCAGACGCTCGCCGGCGACCCGCGGTCGGAAGGCGGGCGGCGCGTCCTCTTCTACTCCGGCGACGACGCCCCGGCGAAGGCGGAGGTGGCGGCGCTGATCGAACGGCTCGGCTTCTTCGGCATCGATTTGGGAAGCCTGGCCGGCGGCGGCCGCCTCGCCCAGTTCCCCGGCGGCGCCCTGCCCGTCCACAACCTCGTGAAGTTCGGCTGAGGCGCGGACCGGCCGGCGTGCAGACATCAGAAGGGCGGCCACCCCCTGGGGATGGCCGCCCTTTTCCATTCGCCGCGTTTACGGCCTACCGGTTCGCCTGCTTACTGATTCATCGAGTCGAAGAAATCGTTGTTCGACTTGGTGTGCTTCAGCTTGTCGACCAGGAAGTCGACCGCGTCGGTCACGCCCATCGGCATCAGGATGCGGCGCAGGATCCACATCTTCGACATGGTGCCCTTGTCGACCAGCATCTCTTCCTTGCGGGTGCCCGACTTGGAGATGTCGATGGCCGGGAAGGTGCGCTTGTCGGAGAGCTTGCGGTCGAGGATGATCTCGGAGTTGCCGGTGCCCTTGAACTCCTCGAAGATCACCTCGTCCATGCGGCTGCCGGTGTCGATCAGCGCGGTCGCGATGATGGTCAGCGAGCCGCCCTCCTCGATGTTGCGGGCCGCACCGAAGAAGCGCTTGGGCCGCTGCAGCGCGTTGGCGTCCACACCACCGGTCAGCACCTTGCCGGAGCTGGGCACGACCGTGTTGTAGGCGCGCGCCAGACGGGTGATGGAGTCCAGCAGGATGACCACGTCGCGCTTGTGCTCGACCAGCCTTTTCGCCTTCTCGATCACCATTTCCGCGACCTGGACGTGGCGCGTCGCCGGCTCGTCGAAGGTGGAGCTGATGACCTCGCCGCGGACCGAGCGCGCCATGTCCGTCACCTCTTCCGGCCGCTCGTCGATGAGCAGCACGATGAGGTAGGCCTCGGGATGGTTGGTCGCGATGGAATGGGCGATGTTCTGCAGCATCACCGTCTTGCCGGTGCGCGGCGGGGCGACGATCAGCCCGCGCTGACCCTTGCCGAGCGGAGCCACCAGGTCGATGATGCGGCCGGTGTAGTTCTTCTTGGTCGGATCCTCGACCTCCATGCGCAGCCGCTCATCCGGGTAGAGCGGAGTCAGGTTGTCGAAGTTGATGCGGTGGCGGACCTTGTCCGGCGCATCGAAATTGATCGTGTTGACCTTCAGCAGCGCGAAGTAGCGCTCGCCGTCCTTGGGCGAGCGGATCTGCCCCTCGACCGTGTCGCCGGTGCGCAGGCCGAAGCGGCGCACCTGGCTCGGGCTGACGTAGATGTCGTCGGGACCCGGCAGGTAGTTGGATTCCGGCGAGCGCAGGAAGCCGAACCCGTCCTGAAGCACCTCCAGCACGCCGTCGCCATAGATCGGAACATCGTCGTCGGCCAGCCGCTTCAGGATGGCGAACATCATGTCCTGCTTGCGCAGCGTGCTGGCGTTCTCGATCTGCAGCTCCTCCGCGAACGCCAGCAGTTCGGCGGGGCTCTTGCACTTCAGGTCTTGGAGATGCATGGGGAATAACCTAAGGGATCGTCATGCGGGGGAGTGCCAGGTCCGGAGCCGACAGCGGGAGCGTCGGAAGGGCGCGGGGCGACCAGGCCGGCGTGATGCGCCCGGCGGTCGCCGCGCCCGGCTCAAATGAGAAGGGACGGAACGGCAGGTAGGGGGATGGAGCCACGGGCCTTGCGGACCCGTGGTGAGGAGATGGTTAGCGGATCGCGCCCCGCAAGTCAAACGAAAGCGATCCGTCCGGTGACAGGCTTTGGAGGTATTCCCTGGCCCGTTTCGCGTCAGAACGGGCGCACGATCACGAAAATCACGATGCCGGCCATCAGCACCGCGGGCACTTCGTTCATCACGCGGTAATAGCGCTGCGAGTGGCGGTTGCGCCCGGCCTCGAAGTCACGGCGCCAACGGGCGGACATCATGTGGATCCCCGTCAGCAGCAGCACGAACAGGATCTTGGCGTGCAGCCAGCCCTCCTGCATCAGCGCGGGATTGATCGCGATCATGGTGATGCCGAACAGGTAGGCCGCGATCATGGCCGGGTTCATGATGCCGCGCAGGAGCCGGCGCTCCATGACCTTGAAGGTCTCCGAGGCCTCCGAGCCCGGCGCCACTCCGCAATGGTAGACGAACAGCCGCGGCAGATAGAGGAGCCCGGCCATCCAGGCGATGATGCTCATCACATGCAGCGCCTTGACCCAGGGGTACAGCTCAAACATCGGGGATCCTTGCCATTCTTCTCGGGTGGTGGATGTTCTGGTGGATTTTCCAAGGCGAGCGGGCGTCGCGTCACCGGGAACGCTGCTGCGGGCAGCCGGCGAGACCGTCGGGGCAGATCCGCCCGCCATTCTGCGCGCAGACCGGCAGTCCGGATTCGATGGCCCTGCGCACCAGCCGCGCCAGCCCGGCCACATGGGCGGGGTCGGCGCCGGGCGCCGGCACGCGGACAAAGTGCGGCACGCCGGCCTCCTCCGCAAGCCGCCGTTGTCCGGACTCGATCTCCACCAGCGTCTCGATGCGCTCCGACGGGAAGGATATCGGCACGACCAGGACCGGAACGCGGTCGCGGCCGGCGCGGCGGATCTCCTCCTCCGTGGACGGGCCGAGCCAGGCCGGCTCCCTGCCCGCCCCGTGCTGGCAGAGAACCCAGTCCGGATCGTCGATGCCCAGCGCCGCGATCAGCGATTCCGCCGTACGCTCGCACTGCCAGGGAAAGGGATCCCCCTGCTTGGCGAGCCGCGCCCGCAGCCCCTGGCCGGAGAGGAGCAGCCGCGGCCGGCCGTGGCGCAGCGCCCGGTCGTAGCGCGGCCGGATCGCCGCGGCCAGGGCGTCGATGAAGCCCGCCTGCGTCGGGTGGCAGCAGAGCAGCCGCGTGTCCGCCTCCAGCCCGACCGTCTGCGCCGCCTCGCGCCAGGCGCGGACCGAGCCGCCGGTGGTCGCGGCGGAATGCTGCGGGTGGAGCGGCAGCAGAACGACCAGTTCCGGGCCGTAGTCGCGCACCCGCGCGGCGGTGTCCGGCGGTAGGGGATGCCAGTGGCGCATGGCGATGAAAACCCGCAGCTCGCGGGGCGGGGATCCCTGCCCCGCGCCGAACCCCTCCTCCAGGGCTGCTTCAAGCGCCGCGGCCAGCAGTTCGGTGCTCTCGAGGAGCGGCGAACGGCCGCCGAGCTGCGCCTGCACGGCCCTGGCCGCCTTGGCGCGCCGTCCGGACAGGACGCTCGCCAGCATCGTGCGGATGGGATCCGGCAGGCGGGATCCCGCGGGATCCGCGAGCCGGTTGAACAGCACCGGCCGCACCGCCTCCTCGCCGTCGGGCTCGCCGAGGCCAAGGAGCACGACCGCGGTCCGGGCGGGAGGGGTCTTGATCGGCATGGAGCGGTAAACTGGAGCGTGGGGGTTGCCCTGTCCAGTGCCCGTCGGGATCCCCTCCCCGCCTTCCGGCGGCTCTTTCGCGTCAGCCCCGCTCAGGCCATTGCTTGATCAGCCGCGCCAACTCCGCCACATGATCCGGCGGGGTGGTCTGGATGACGCCGTGGCCGAGGTTGAAGACGAAGGGTCCGCCGGCGAGATCGGCAAGGATCCCCGTCGCGGCCGTCCGCAGGGCGTCGCCACCGGCCGCCAGCATGATCGGGTCGAGGTTCCCCTGCACCGGAAGCCGCGTCTGCAGCTCGCGCGCCGCCCAGTCGGTCGGCAGCGTCGTGTCGAGCCCGACGGCGGTCACGCCGGTCTTTTCCACATACTCGACGTAGAACAGCCCGGCGCCGCGCGGGAAGCCGATGACCGGCACCCCCGGATGCCTGGCGCGCAGCCGCTCCACGATGCGGCGGGTCGGCTCGATGACCCAGCGGCGGAAGGGATCCGCCGGCAGCACGCCCGCCCAGCTGTCGAAGACCTGCACGGCCTCCGCACCCGCCTCGATCTGCGCGGACAGGTAATCGACCGTCGCGTCGACCAGCAGGTCGATCAGCGCTTGGAAGCCTTGCGGATCCCCGTAGGCCCAGCGCTTGACGTGGGCGAACTCCTTGGTCCCGCCGCCCTCGACCATGTAGCAGGCGACGGTCCAGGGCGCGCCCGCGAAGCCGATCAGCGTCGTGTCCTCCGGCAGCTCCCGCGTCAGGCGGCGCACCGTCTCGTAGACCGGCGCCAGACGCTCGTGCAGCTCGGCCGCCGACAGGCGGGAGAGGCCTTCGGCGTTGCGGACGGGATCCAGCTTCGGCCCCTCGCCCTCGACATAGTCCAGCGGCTGGCCCAGCGCGTGGGGCACCACCAGGATGTCGGAGAACAGGATCGCCGCGTCCATGCCGTAGCGGCGGAGCGGCTGGAGCGTCACCTCGGTCGCGAAGGCCGGGTTGTAGCAGAGATCGAGGAAGCTGCCGGCCTTGGCCCGCAGCTCCCGGTATTCCGGCAGGTAACGGCCCGCCTGCCTCATGAGCCAGAAGGGCGGACGCTGGCGGGTTTCACCGGCGAGGGCTGCCAGCATCGGCTTGCGGGGCTTGGACACCGTATCGGACACCGTGGGACGCTTCCTTGATCGATTGCGCGGTGGGTCGGAACGCGCCTTGGGACGCCTTCGTTCCGCGGACAGGATTTCAGGGCCGGGAATGGGCCTTTCACCCATCATCTTCACTAGTCTTTTTAAATTAGGAAAGGAAGAAGGTGATGTGGATCCCTGTGGATATCAGGGATCCCCGCTGGGCCGCGATTCATCCACAGGCTTCGGGATCCCCCGGCGGACCCCTGGGAAAAGCTGTGGACGACTCCAGAGGCTACCGCGCGAAACGGCGGAAATGCTATAGCTCGAAGCGCGGGGATCCCGTGGATAAGGATGCGGCGTCCGGCGGCTGTTGCCCGTGTTCCGAAGGGTCGGCGCCTGTTGTTCTCCAGGGGGCGCTCCGGGGGGCGGCGGGTGGCCGCAGCGGGGATGAAAGCCGGGTTTTCGCCGGGGATCCGGCTTATCCACAGGATCCGGCCGGTTTCTTCACAGGATGTTGGGGACGGATGAAACAGTTCCATCTACATCTCGTATCCGATGCGACGGGCGAGACCATCAACAGCGTGGCGCGGGCCTGCGTCATCCAGTTCGACGTGCGGCCGATCGAGCATTTCTGGAACCTCGTGCGCACCGAGCGCCAGCTCGACATGGCGCTGGAGGGCATCGCGGACCATCCCGGCCTCGTCATGTTCACGTTGGTGGACGAGAAGCTGCGCCGCCGGCTCCAGGATTTCTGCCGCGAGCGTCAGGTGCCCTGCATCCCCGTGCTGGATCCGCTGATCAACGCGCTCGCCGCCTTCCTGGGGGAGGAGTCGCAGCGCCAGCCAGGCCGGCAGCACGCGCTGGACGCCGAGTATTTCGGCCGCATGGACGCGATGGACTTCGCGCTCGCCCATGACGACGGCCAGGCGAACTGGAACCTGCACGAGGCCGACGTGATCCTGATGGGCGTGTCGCGCACCTCCAAGACGCCCACCTCCATCTATCTGGCGAACCGTGGTATCAAGGCCGCCAACATCCCGATCGTCCCCGGCGTCGCCCTGCCCGCGGAGATCGACAAGCTGACCCGCCCGCTGATCGTGGGACTGATCAAGGACGCCGACAGCCTGATCGAGATCCGCCGCAACCGGCTGAAGCTGCTGAACCAGACGGAGAACTCCGACTATGTCGATCCGGAGGTCGTGCGGGCGGAACTGCTGGAGGCCCGGCGCCTCTTCACCAAGCGCGGCTGGCCGGTGATCAACGTGACGCGCCGCTCCATCGAGGAGACCGCGGCCGAGATCATGATGCTGCTCGCCCGCCGCCAGACCGGGGACATGCCATGAGCGGCATCGTTCTCGCCTCCGGCTCGAAAACCCGCGCCGCGATGCTGGAGCGCGCGGGCGTCTCCGTCACGCTGCACCCCGCTGCGGTGGACGAGGAGGAGGTCAAGCTCTCCTGCCGGGCGGAAGGCCTCTCCGCCGACGAGGTCGCGGAGGCGCTCGCCGAGCTGAAGGCGCAACGCGTGACGCGGCACCATCCGGGGGCGCTCGTCGTCGGCGCCGACCAGATGCTGGAATGCGACGGGCAGTGGTTCGACAAACCGGCGACCCGCGACGGCGCGCGCGACCAGCTCCGCGCCTTGCGCGGCAAGCCGCACCGGCTGATCAGCTGTGCCGTGGTTGTGCGCGACGGGGAACGGCTGTGGCACCAGACCGACCGCGCGCGGCTGCACATGCGCCCCTTCACCGACGCCTTCCTGGACGACTATCTCGACCAAGCCGGCGAGGACATCCTGCATTCGGTCGGCGCCTATCATCTGGAGGGGCTGGGAGCGCAGCTCTTCCACCGGGTGGAGGGCGACTTCTTCACGATCCTGGGGCTGCCGCTTCTGCCGCTTCTGGGCTTCCTGCGCGTTCACGGAGTGGTCAAGGAATGAGTTTCAGCGGCAAGGCCAGACTGGCCGGCGTCATGGGCTGGCCGGTCGGCCATTCGCGCTCCCCCCGTCTCCATGGGTTCTGGCTGAAACAGTACGGGATCGACGGCGCCTATGTTCCGCTCGCCGTCCGTCCGGAGCACGCGGCAGCGGCCATCCGCGCCCTGCCTGCCCTGGGCTTCCACGGCTGCAACGTCACCGTCCCGCACAAGGAGACGGCCTGCCGCGCGGTCGACCGGCTCGACGCGACGGCCAAGCGCATGGGGGCGGTCAACACCATCGTCGTGCTGGAGGACGGCACGCTGGAAGGGCGCAACACGGACGGCTTCGGTTTCCTGGAGAGTCTGCGGGCCGGGGCGCCGGGCTGGCGCGCGGGCAGCGGGCCGGCGGTGGTGATCGGCGCCGGCGGGGCGTCGCGGGCGGTGGTCGCCTCCCTGCTCGACAGCGGCGTTCCGGAGGTGCGGCTGGTCAACCGGACGCGCGAGCGCGCGGAGGAGCTGGCGCGGGAAATCGGGGGTGCGGTCACCGTCGGCGACTGGGTTTCACGTGAAACGTTGCTGGAGGGCGCCGCGCTGCTGGTCAACACCACCAGCCAGGGCATGACGGGGGAGCCGCCGCTGGAGCTGAGCCTGCGCGCCCTGCCCGTCAACGCCGTGGTGACCGACGCCGTCTATGTGCCCCTGCTGACGCCCCTGCTCGCCGAGGCCAAGTCGCGCGGCAACGCCATCGTGGATGGCATCGGCATGCTGCTGCATCAGGCCCGCCCTGGCTTCCAAGCTTGGTTCGGCGTCGAGCCGGAGGTGACGGAGGAGCTGAAGCGCCACGTGCTGGAGGGCTGAGGCGCCATGATAGTGCTCGGCCTGACGGGATCCATCGGCATGGGCAAGAGCACCGCCGCGCGCATGCTCGCGAGGATGGGCGCGCCGGTCTGTGACTCCGACGCAATGGTCCACCGGCTGCTCGCGCGAGGCGGCGGCGCCGTGCCGGCGATTGATGCCGCCTTCCCCGGCGTGGTCCGCGATGGTGCCGTGGACCGGCGCGCGCTGGGCGCGGCGGTGTTCGCAGACCCTGCGGCGCTGAACCGGCTGGAAGGGATCCTCCACCCGCTGGTCCAGCGGGCGCAGGCCGGCTTTCTCCGACGTGCCGCGCGGCGCGGCGCGCGGGTCGCCGTTCTGGACATCCCCCTGCTGTTCGAAACCGGCGGGGAGCGGCGGGTGGACCGGACCGTCGTGGTCTCCGCCCCCTACCTCGTGCAGAAGGCGCGCGTGCTGGCGCGGCCAGGCATGACGCCGGAGAAGTTCGCCGCTATTCTCCGCCGCCAGACGCCCGACGTGGAAAAGCGGCGGCGCGCCGACCACCTCGTGCCCACGGGGCTCGGCCGGCGCCCGACCCTGCGCGCTCTGGCGCGCATAGTGAGAGATGTGAAGGGCCGCCGCGGCCGGCACTGGCCGCCGCGCGGTTATCAACCCGGACAGGTGATGCATGCGTGAGATCGTCCTCGACACCGAGACCACCGGCTTCAAGCCCGAGGAAGGCCACCGGCTGGTCGAGATCGGCTGCGTGGAGCTGGTCAACCAGGTGCCGACCGGCAACCGCTACCACGTCTACATCAACCCGGAACGGCCGGTGCCGCCGGACGCGACCGCGGTGCACGGGCTGACCGACGAGTTCCTGGCCGACAAACCCGTTTTCAACGACGTGGCGCAGGCCTTCGTGGACTTCATCGGCGACGCGCCGCTGGTCATCCACAACGCGGCCTTCGACATGGCCTTCCTGAACTGGGAGCTGAAGATCGCGGGATATCCGGTGATGCCGATGACGCGGTCCGTGGACACGCTGGCCATGGCGCGCCAGAAGTTCCCCGGCGCGCCGGCCACGCTGGACGCACTCTGCAAGCGCTTCGGCATCGACAACTCCAGCCGCACGTTTCACGGGGCACTGCTCGACGCCCAGCTCCTGGCGGAATGCTATCTGGAGCTGTTGGGCGGCCGCCAGGCGGGCCTCGCGCTCGCTGCCGGACCGGCGGCGAAGGGCGGATCCGGCGCGCGGATCGACCGCCCCTTCCGCGCCGCACGCCCCCACGCCCCGACGGCGGAGGAACTGGCGGCGCACGCGGAGCTGCTCGGCAAGCTCAAGAACCCGGTCTGGCTCGCCGAGTAGCCCCTCCTTTTCCCCTCAGGGAAGCAGGACGGTCGAGCCGGTGGTCTGCCGCGCCTGGAGCGCGCGGTGGGCCTCGGCGGCGTCGCGCAGCGGGAAGGTCTGGTTCACCTGGATCGACACGCCGCCGGCATGGACGACCTCGAACAGGTCGGCCGCACTCGCCATCAGCTCGTCGCGCTGGGCGACGTAGGTGAAGAGCGTCGGGCGCGTCACGTAGAGCGAGCCCTTGGCCGCGAGCGTCTGGAGATCCAGCGGCGGCACGGCTCCCGACGCGGCGCCGAACAGCACCATCAGGCCGCGCGGCCGCAGGCAGTCGAGGCTGTCCATGAAGGTCGTCTTGCCGACGCCGTCATAGACGACCGGCACGCCCTTCCCGTCCGTCAGCTCGCGGACGCGCGCCACGAAATTCTCCCGCGTGTAGACGATGGCGTGGTCGCAGCCATGGGCCTTCGCCAGCTCGGCCTTCTCGTCCGAGCTGACCGTGCCGATGACCGTGGCGCCGAGATGCTTGGCCCACTGGCAGAGGATCAGCCCCACCCCGCCGGCCGCCGCCTGCACCAGGATGGTGTCGCCCGGCTGCACCGCGTAGGTGGAGCGCAGCAGGAACTGCGCCGTCATGCCCTGGAGCAGCATCGCCGCCGCCTGCCGGTCCTCGATCCAGCTCGGCAGCGGGATCAGCCGGTCGGCGGGCATCACCCGCGCTTCCGCGTAGGCGCCGACGAAGGGCACGGCGTAGCCGACGCGGTCGCCGGGCTTCAGCGTCGTGACGTCCGGCCCCACCGCCTCGACCACGCCCGTCCCTTCCGTCCCGAGGATCGCCGGCATCTGCGGCAGCTTGTAGAGACCGGAGCGGTGATAGGTGTCGATGTAATTCAGCCCGACCGCGGTCTGCCGCAGCCGCACCTCGCCGGGGCCGGGGTCGGCAAGTGCCACCTCCTCCCAGCGCATCACCTCCGGCCCGCCATGCTCGTGAATGCGGATCGCGTGAACCATGTCGCCTTTTCCTCCGGTGTCGTTGTTTGAACCGGCTCTCATTGAGGAGAGCCAACTCGCTTTTGCGCAAAGGCGCTAACTTCAACGGCTGTTATCTCCCTCGCCCCTCTGGGGAGAGGGAGGGACCCAGCCCGCCAGGGCTGGGAGGGTGAGGGGGTCCCGCATTTGCCGAACTCTCCTGTCCCCCTGCAACCCCCTCACCCTAGCCCTCTCCCCAAGGGGAGAGGGAACGATGATGCATTGCTTTCGGGTGCCCTTCCGCTCAAACGGCGGCCTCCGCCGGTGCCAGGGCGAAGCGCCGCTCATGCTCCAGCAGCCAGGACTTGGTCCCCAGTCCGCCCATGCCGGAATAGCCGCCGGGTGCGCCGGAGCCGCCGACGACGCGGTGGCAGGGGATGAGGATGGGCAGCGGGTTGGCGCCGCAGGCGCCGCCGACGGCGCGTGGCGCGGTGCCGATGCCGCGGGCGAGGTCGCCGTAGGTGGCGACACGGGCGTAGGGGATGGTCCGCATCGCCGCCCAGACCTTCTGGCGGAAGGGCGAGCCAGCCGGGGCCATCGGCAGGTCGAAATCGGTGATCCGGCCGGCGAAGTACAGGTCGAGCTGCCGCGCGGCTTCCGCGAGGAGCGCGTCTGGATCGTCAGCACCAACCCGTCCCCAGTCGAGCGCCGCGAGCGCGCCCCCGGCGCTGGTGAGGGTCAGCGGGCCAAGGGGGCTTTCGACGGTCAGGCGTCCCACGGGATCACTCCGTTTGCAGCGCCCGCGCGAGGTCGTCCGGCGACGTGACCGGCGGCGAGCAGGTCGTTCCACGGCAAACATACGCCGTGGCGGCCCCGTCCCGCATCCCCTTTCCGGCGGCCGGATGCCCCTTCGGCAGCGCCGATCCGGGTGCCAGGACGGTCATGACGCGGTTCGGCAGGGAACGGCCGAGCACCGCACGGCGCAGCGCCAGCGTGTCGGGCGCGTCCGGCGCGCCGGCGATCACGACCTGCACCGCCTCCTCCAGCAGTTCGACCGCGTTGAGGAAGGTCGTCAGGGGGAAGAAGTTGCGGCCCAGCTCGCCGGAGAAGGCGGCGATCAGCGCGTCGGCCCGCTCGCGGTAGGCGGCCTCGCCCGTGCGGTGGTGGAACTGCGCCAGCACGGCGAGCATCGTGCCGTTGCCGCTGGGCGTCGCGCTGTCGGCGGCGGACTTGGTACGGACGATCAGGTCGCGGGCGTCGTCGGCCGTGTAGAAGTAGCCGCTGGCCTCCCCGTCCCAGAAATGCCGGTCCAGCACCGCGACCCAGTCCCGGGCCTGGTCAAGCCGCGCGGGATCTCCGGTCGCCTCGTGGAGCGCCAGTGCGGCGCGCGCCATGTGGGCGTAGTCGTCCAGCGTGGCGGCGTGCTTGGCCTGGCCCGCGCGCCAGCTGTGGCGCAGCCGGCCTTCCACCGTCATGCGGCCGCGCACGAAATCGAAGGCGCGCTCCGCCGCGGCGAGCCAGCCCGGCTCGTCGAAGACGAGCGCGGCTTCGGCGAGTGCCGCAATCATCAGCCCGTTCCAGTCCGCCAGCACCTTGTCGTCCCAGCCCGGCCGGACGCGCTTCTCGCGTTCGGCCCAGAGGATCGCCCGCGCCGCGGTGAGCCGCGCCTCGATGTCCGCCGGCTTCATCTTGAGCGAGCCCAACCGGTTGGGGATGTTCTTCCCCTCCCAATTGCCCTGCGGCACGATGCCGTAGACGCGCTTGAACAGGGCCGACTCTTCGGCGCCGAGCAGGGCGTCGATCTCCGCCTCGCTCCAGACGTAGAAGCGGCCCTCCTCCCCCTCGCTGTCGGCGTCGAGGGTCGCCGCGAAGCCGCCGCCCTCGGCGACCATTTCCCGCAACAGCCAGCCGACCGTCTCGCGCACGCGCTGCTCGTAGAGCGGATCGCGGGTTTCCTGCCAGACCAGCGTCAGCAACTCGACGAGCTGGGCGTTGTCGTAGAGCATCTTCTCGAAATGCGGCACGAGCCACATCTCGTCCGTCGAATAGCGCGCGAAGCCGCCGCCGAGATGGTCGTAGATGCCGCCCTGCGCCATGTGGGTCAGCGCCGTCTCCACCGCCTCGCGGTAGGCCGAGAGGCCAGTCCGCTGCCCGGCGCGCCAGAAGAGCGCCAGCACCGGCACCTGCGGGAACTTCGGTGCCGAGCCGATGCCGCCGTTGATGGGGTCCGTCTCCTCCAGCAGCCGCTCCGCGATCTGGTCGATCAGCGCGGGGTCGAGCGCGCCGGCCGAGGCACTCCGCGACATGCGCGACAGCGCGTCCTTCAGCGCGCCGACGTTCCGCACCACCTTGTCGGGTTCGTCGCGGTAGGTCTCGGCGATGCCGCGCAGCACGTCGGGAAAGCCCGGTCGGCCATAGCGCGGTCCCGGCGGGAAATAGGTGCCGCCCCAGAAGGGCTCCCCATCGGGGGTGAGGAACATGGTGAGCGGCCAGCCGCCCTGCTGGCCGAGCAGCGCCAGGGCCGCCTGGTAGATCTGGTCGACGTCCGGCCGCTCCTCCCGGTCCACCTTCACGTTGACGTAGAGGTCGTTCATCAGCGCGGCGACCTCCGGGTTCTCGAAGCTCTCGTGCGCCATCACGTGGCACCAGTGGCAGGCCGCGTAGCCGACCGACAGCAGGATGGGCTTGCGCTCCGCCCGCGCCCGCTCGAACGCCTCGGTTCCCCAGGCCATCCAGTGGACGGGGTTGTCCTTGTGCTGGAGCAGATAGGGGCTGGTCTCCTGATCCAGCATGTTGGCGGACATGGCGTTGCTCCTCTGCGTCGGCGTTTTTGGTGTGGCCCGGACGGTCCTTTCCTCCGGTAACCGGCCCGGCGGCGCTGCCGTTGCGCCCCGGCCTTCCTATCTCTTGTTCCGACTGTATAGTGGAGCGGGATCGCGCGGCGGCAAACGGGCCGCTCGCCGGACCGGCCGGACTTTTTCATTCCGGCCGTCCCGCCCCCGGCTCATGGGAGACAGCGGCCATGAAGATCACCGTCGACATCGATTGCACGCCCGACGAGGCGCGCCAGTTCCTCGGCCTGCCCGACGTTAAGCCGATGCAGGACGCCATGATGCGGGAGATCCAGGCGCGCATGCAGGCGAGCCTCGGCGCCATGGACCCCGACACCATGCTCAAGACTTGGCTGCCTGCCGGCATCCAGGGCATGGAGCAGATACAGAAGATGTTTTGGAACCAGATGGCCACGGCCATGGGACAGGATGGACGGAAGTGACGGATCCCAAGCCTTATTTCGAAGCGCATGTCTTCGTCTGCACCAACGAGCGGCCGGCCGGGCACAAGCGCGGGAGCTGTGCCGCCAAGGGGGCGGAGAAGCTGCGCGACTACATGAAGGCCCGCGCCAAGGAGCTGGGCGTCGGCGCGCGGGTGCGGATCAACTCCGCGGGCTGTCTCGACCGCTGCGAACTCGGCCCGACTCTCGTCGTCTATCCCGAGGGCGTCTGGTACAGCTACCGCAGCAACGCCGACCTGGATGAGATCATCGACACGCATCTCCTGAAGGGCGGGCGCGTGGAGCGGCTGATGCTGACGCCGGAGCAGACCGAGCTGCGGCCCGAACAGGTGGGCTGATCCGAACCCCATGACCGCGACCATCTTCGCCCTCGCCACCGCCCCCGGCCGCGCCGGTGTGGCGGTGGTTCGCATTTCGGGTCCCGGCGCCGCCGGAGCGCTGACGGCCCTCACCCGCCGTCCGCTGCCGAAACCGCGCGAAGCCACCTTCCTGCGCCTGCGCCATCCGGAAACGGGCGAGGTGCTGGACAGCGGCCTCGCCATCCTGTTCGTGAGCCCCCGCAGCTTCACCGGCGAGGACGTTGTCGAGCTGCACCTGCATGGCGGCCGCGCCGTGACGGCCGGCGTCATCGAGGCGCTCGCCGCCCTGCCCGGCCTGCGCGTCGCCGAGCCCGGCGAGTTCACCCGCCGGGCCTTCGAGAACGGAAAGCTCGACCTGACGGAGGCCGAAGCCGTCGCCGACCTCGTCGACGCGGAGACGGCGGCGCAACGCCGCCAAGCCCTGCGGCAGATGGAAGGCGCGCTCGGCTCGCTCTATGACGGCTGGCGCCAGGCTCTCACCCGCGCGCTCGCCCACATCGAGGCCGACATCGATTTCCCCGACGAGGACCTGCCGGGGGGCGTCGCCGACGCGGTGCGTCCGCAGATCGAACGGCTTGCGGCGGAGATCGAGGCGCACCTGAACGACAACGGCCGGGGCGAGCGGCTGCGCGAGGGGCTGCACATCGCCATCGTCGGCGCGCCGAACGCCGGCAAGTCCAGCCTGCTGAACGCGCTTGCCCGGCGGGAGGCGGCCATCGTGTCCGCGCGCGCCGGCACCACCCGCGACGTGATTGAGGTGCATCTGGACCTCGGCGGCTATCCCGTCATCCTCGCGGACACCGCCGGGCTGCGCGAGGCGGCCGCGGACGAGGTCGAGGAGGAAGGCATCCGCCGCGCCCTTGACCGCGCCGCCCGCGCCGACCTGAAGATCGCGGTGTTCGACGCCACGGCTCCCGTGCCGGACGCCGCCACGCTCGCCCTGCTCGACCGCAACACCCTTCCCGTCCTGAACAAGCTGGACGTGGCGGGCGTGGCTGAACCGGCGGTCGCCGGCCATCCCGCCGTCGCGGTGTCCGCCCGGACCGGTGCGGGCCTGCGCGATCTGGAGGAGCGGCTGACCGCGCTGACCGCCGATCGGTTGTCCACCGGCGGTGTCCCTGCCCTGACCCGCGCCCGCCACCGATCCGCCCTGGAGGAGTGCCGCGACGCCTTGACCCGCGCGCTCGGCGCACCACTCCCCGAACTCGCGGCGGAGGACGTCCGCCTGGCGAGCCGGGCGCTGGGGCGCATCACCGGACGGGTCGATGTGGAGGATCTGCTGGACGTGATCTTCCGGGATTTCTGCATCGGCAAGTGACGCGGTGTTTCACGTGAAACACGGGCCGATGTAGGCCTGCCGGACCGGCAGCTATCACTCACCCGTCATCCCCGCGAAAGCGGGGATCCAGAACCCCACAGCGCGAAGCTGTCGAAGGTGATCTGGATCCCCGCTTTCGCGCATAGACGCTAACTTTTGCACATCGGCCCGGTTATCCGAAGCCTGCAACCTCCCTCCTCGTCATTCCCGCGAAAGCGGGAATCCAGTTCCTCCCCAAGCGGAACCGTTGGAAACCCTGGATCCCCGCGTCCGCGGGGATGACGGTGGAGGGGTGGTCGGATGCTTGCTTCAGTCAGTCAGCCGTGAAAGTTAGCGCCTATGCGCTTTCGCGGGGGTGACGGTGAGGTGCAAAGTTCAATCGAACAGGCTGCGTTGGAACGCTTCGGCCAGTAACGTCCTTGCCGAGAACCATGCCAACATGCCTGTGACCAAAGACCCTATCACGGCACCCATTCCCGCGCGGACTCTTGGCGCGCCGCACGCACTCGGTTATGGTCGCGCCATGCAGAAATACGATGTCATAGTGGTCGGCGGCGGCCACGCAGGGTGCGAGGCTGCGGCGGCTGCGGCGCGGCTCGGCGCGCGCACGCTTCTCCTGACCCACAAGGTGGAAACCATCGGCGAGATGTCCTGCAACCCGGCCATCGGCGGGTTGGCGAAGGGGCATCTCGTGCGCGAGATTGACGCGCTGGACGGCGTCATGGCCCGCGCCATCGACCGGGGCGGCATCCAGTTCCGTATCCTGAACCGCAGCAAGGGACCCGCCGTGCGCGGCCCGCGCGCCCAAGCCGACCGTAAGCTGTACCGTCAGGCGGTGCAGCAAATTCTGGCGGAGCAGGAGAACCTGACCATCGCCGCCGGCGGTGCCGAGGACCTGATCCTTGACGCGGAGCAGCGCGTCCGCGGTGTCGTCACCGGCACGGGCGAGCGCATCGCGGCGGGTGCCGTCGTGCTCACCACCGGCACCTTCCTGCGCGGCGTAATTCACATTGGCGAGGAGACCACCCCCGCCGGCCGCGTCGGCGAGGCTCCGGCGCTGGGGCTGTCGGAGACGCTGGCGCGGCTCGGCTTCCCGCTTGGGCGCCTGAAGACCGGCACGCCTCCCCGGCTCGACGGCCGCACCATCGATTGGGCCGCACTGGAGAAGCAGCCTGGCGATCTGCCGCCCCCGCCCTTCTCCTACATGACCGACCGCATCGACACGCCGCAGGTCGATTGCGCCATCACCTGGACGACGCCGGAAGCGCACGCGCTGATCCGTGCCAACCTGAGCCGGGCGCCGATGTATTCCGGGCAGATCCAGGGCACCGGCCCGCGCTACTGCCCGTCCATCGAGGACAAGGTGGTTCGCTTCGCCGACAAGGAGCGTCACCAGATCTTCCTCGAGCCGGAAGGGCTGGACGACGACACGGTCTACCCGAATGGCATTTCGACCTCCCTGCCCCGCGACGTGCAGCTCGGCATCCTGAAGACCATGCCGGGTCTGGAGCGCGCGGTGATGGTCCGTCCCGGTTACGCGATCGAATATGATTTCGTCGATCCGCGCGAGCTGAAGCCGACGCTGGAGACGCGCCGCGCTCCCGGGCTCTTCCTCGCTGGTCAGATCAACGGAACCACGGGCTACGAGGAAGCGGCGGCGCAGGGCCTCATGGCCGGCATCAACGCCGCTTTGCGCGCCGGCGCTTCTGCCGACCGGACCGACGAGGGCTTCGTGCTGGACCGCGCCGACGCCTACATCGGGGTGCTGATCGATGACCTGATCGGGCGCGGCACCAACGAGCCCTACCGCATGTTCACCTCGCGCGCCGAATACCGTCTGCTGCTGCGGGCCGACAACGCGGACCAGCGGCTGACGCCGCGCGGCCTCGCCGTGGGCTGCGTCGGGTCGGAGCGGCGCGAGCGTTTCACCGCGAAGGCGGAGGCGCTGGCTGCCGCGCGCGCTCTGGTCGGCTCGCTCCAGGCGACGCCGGTCGAGCTGGCGCGTCAGGGCGTCCATGTGAACCAGGATGGCGTGCGACGCTCGGTCGCCGACCTGCTGCGTTATCCCGACCTCGACCTCGCCACCCTCTCCCGCCTCTGGCCGGAGCTGGCCGAGATCCCCGCGGACGTCGCCGAGCAGGTGGAGATCGACGGCAAGTACTCGGGATATCTTGATCGGCAAGAGGCCGACATCCGCGCCTTCCGCAAGGATGAGGCGCTGGCCCTTCCCGACGATCTCGACCCCGACGCCATCGGCAGCCTCTCGGCGGAGATCCGCCAGAAGCTGCGCCAGTCGCGTCCGGCGACGCTCGGTGCCGCCGCGCGGATCCCCGGCATGACGCCGGCCGCCCTTGTGGCGCTGCTGCGCCATGTGCGCCGCCGCGACAGCAACCCGGCCTCCAAGGTGGCGGCGTGAGTGGTGTGATGGACGCGTCCGCCTTCCAGGCGGCGACCGGCGTTTCACGTGAAACACTGGACGCGTTGAGCGCCTACGAGGCGCTGCTGCGCAAGTGGCAGCCGAAGATCAATCTCGTCGGCCCTTCCACCATGCGCGAGTTGTGGAGCCGCCACTTCCTGGACTCCGCCCAGCTCCACGCGCTGCTGCCGGAAGGCGCGCGCGTGCTGGTCGATCTTGGCAGCGGCGCCGGCTTCCCCGGCCTGGTGCTGGCGATCCTCGGCGTGCCGGAGGTTCACCTGATCGAGAGCGACAGCCGCAAGGCCGCCTTTCTGCGTGAAGCCGCGCGGGAGGCCGGCGTCAAGGTGACCGTCCACAACAAGCGGATCGAGGCGGTGCCCGCCTTCCCCGCCGACGTGGTCTCGGCCCGCGCGCTCGCCCCGCTCAAGGATCTGCTCGCCTGGGCCCATCCCTTCATCGGGGACCGTGGCCATGGGCTGTTTCCCAAGGGCCAGACCGTGGAAGACGAATTGACCGATTCCACCCCACATTGGAGGTTCACGGCTGAACGTTTCGACAGCCGGACCGACTCCACCGGAACCATCCTGCGCGTGAGGGGCCTCGACCGTGCCTGAGACCGAACTCGACTCTCTCCCCCCGACCGAAGCCCTGGAGGATCTCGACCCGTCCGACGGCGCGCCAGCCGCCCGGGTGATCGCCATCGCCAACCAGAAGGGCGGCGTCGGCAAGACAACCACCACCATCAATCTCGCCACGGCCCTCGCCGCCATCGGCAAGCGCGTGCTGGTAATCGACCTCGACCCGCAGGGCAACGCCTCGACCGGGCTCGGGATCCCGCGGTCCGACCGGCGCGTCGGCATCTACGATGTGCTGTTCGACGGGCTGCCGCTGGAGCGCGCCTCGGTCGCGTCCAGCGTGCCGAACCTGTCGATCGTCACCTCGTCCGCCGACCTTTCGGGTGCGGAGCTGGAACTGGTGAACGAGGACAAGCGCGAGTACCGCCTGCGCCAGGCGGTGGACAAGAGCGCCCTGGAATACGACTACGTGCTGATCGACTGCCCGCCGGCACTGGGCCTGCTGACGCTGAACGCGCTCGCGGCGTCGCACGCCGTCATGGTGCCGTTGCAGTGCGAGTTCTACGCGCTGGAAGGCCTCAGCCAGCTGGTGCGCACCATCGAGCGGGTGAAGCGCAGCTTCAACCCCGGCCTGGACATCCATGGCGTCGTGCTGACGATGTTCGACAAGCGCAACAACCTGTCGGACATGGTCGCCGCCGACGTGCGCGGCTTCTTCGGGGAGAAGGTCTACGACACCGTCATCCCCCGGAATGTCAAGGTGTCGGAGGCGCCGTCGCACGGCAAGCCGGTGCTGATCTACGACATGCGCTGCCCTGGCTCCCAAGCTTACATCCACCTGGCGGGCGAGGTGCTGCGCCGTGAAAAGAGGCTGAGCGCCTGATGGAAGACAACAAGACCGGCGCGCGGCGCGCCAGCCTCGGTCGCGGCCTCTCCGCCCTGTTCGGGGAGGAGACGGAGGACTACACCGCCCTCGACAAGGTGCGCCAGTCCAAGCAGGTGCCCATCGAGTTCATCCATCCCGGCAAGTACCAGCCGCGCCGGCAGTTCGACGAGGAGGCCATCCAGGGCCTCGTCGAGTCCATCCGCGACAAGGGCATCCTCCAGCCCCTTCTGGTGCGCCGCGACCCGGACTCGACCACGTCCTATGAGTTGATCGCGGGCGAGCGGCGCTGGCGCGCCGCGCAGATCGCCGGCCTGCACGAGGTGCCGGTCGTCATCCGCGACTTCACCGACCGTGAAGCGCTGGAAATCGCGCTGATCGAAAACATCCAGCGTCAGGACCTCACCCCTCTGGAAGAGGCGGAGGGCTATCGGCGCCTGATGGACGAGTTCGACCACACGCAGGAGGATCTGGCGAAGGCGCTCGGCAAGAGCCGCAGCCACGTCGCCAACATGCTCCGGCTGCTGGCCCTGCCCGATCCGGTCAAGACGATGGTCCAGGAGGGCGACCTCACCGCCGGCCACGCCCGCGCCCTGCTCACCGCCTCCGACCCGGCGGCGGTCGCCCGCGAGGTCGTGAAGCGCGGCCTGAACGTCCGCCAGACCGAGGATCTGATGCGCGGCGCGGCGCCCAAGGCCAAGAAGCCCGGTGCCGCAGGCGGCGGCGATCCCGCGCTGAAGGACGTGGACCTCATCAACCTGGAGGAGGAGATCTCCGCCCGCATCGGGCTGAAGGTCGCCATCACCCCCCAGGGCAAGCGCGGCACCATCACCATCCACTACCAGACGCTCGACCAGCTCGACGACGTGCTGCGCCGGCTCGGTGGCGGGGAGTGAAGAGTTAGCCCTCCTTGGGTTACAAGCACTGTCCCGTCATCCCCGCGAAAGCGGGGATCCAGAACTCCTCAAAAGGGACGACATGGCTAAGTTCTGGACCCCCGCTTTCGCGGGGGTGACGGACAAGTGGGTGCTTTGCGCCGAAGGGCAGGAACGAAAAAAGGCGGCGTCCCATCCGGATCGCCGCCTTTTCCTTGCCCGGAAGCCGCCCTTACAGCAGCGTCTCGATCACCCGGTCGGGCGGGGCGTGGTTGTCGACGAAGGTCTTGATGTTGATGACGACCTTCTCGCCCATGTCGATGCGGCCCTCGATGGTGGCCGAGCCCATGTGCGGCAGCAGCACGACGTTGTCGAGCCGCAGGAGCTTCGGGTTGACCGCCGGCTCATGCTCGAACACGTCCAGCCCGGCGCCGGCGATCTCGCCCTTGGCGAGCATCCTGGTCAGGGCGGTTTCGTCCACCACCTCGCCGCGCGCGGTGTTGATGATGTAGCAGTGCGGGCGCAGCAGCTTCAGGCGGCGCTCGGACAGCAAATGGTAGGTGGCCGGCGTGTGCGGGCAGTTGACCGAAACCACGTCCATGCGCGCCAGCATCTGGTCCAGGCTGTCCCAGTAGGTCGCTTCCAGCTCGTTCTCGACGTCCGGATGGACGCGGCGGCGGTTGTGATAGTGGATCGACATGCCGAAGGCGCGGGCGCGACGCGCGAGCGCCTGGCCGATGCGCCCCATGCCGAGGATGCCCAGCCGCTTGCCGGAGATGCGGTGGCCCAGCATCGTCGTCGGCCCCCAGCCTCCCCATTGGCCGGAGCGGACCAGCCGCTCGCCCTCAGACAGGCGGCGCGCCACGGCGAGCAGCAGCGCCATGGTCATGTCGGCGGTGTCCTCGGTCAGGACGCCGGGCGTGTTGGTCACGCAGATGCCGCGTTCGCGCGCGGCCTTCAGGTCGATGTGGTCGACACCCGTTCCGAAGGAGGCGATCATGCGCAGCTGCGGACCGGCGCCACGGATCAGCTCGGCGCTGATGCGGTCGGTCACGGTGGGCACGAGCACCTCGGCGGTCTTCAGCGCGTCGGCGATCTGCGCCTCGTGCATCGGCGTGTCGTCGGGGTTGAGCCGCGTGTCGAACAGCTCCATCATCCGGGTCTCGATGACGTCGGGCAGCTTCCGGGTCACGACGACCACCGGTTTCTTCTTTTCGGCCATCTTGCGTTGATCCCTTCCAGGCCGGCTCTTCGCGGCGCACTGTTGCCATAGCAAGCAGTCCACGGGCTGTCCAGACACCACGTGGGTGCGCGCTTGCAACAGCGGTGTGACGAAGGCGGGACAGGGGCCGCCGCACCTTGCCGCCGGGCTTTACCCCTAACTATAGTGTTCTGAATTCGGCTTTTGCTTTAGGGATTTCGCGCGTGCAGAGGATGTCCACGTTCCGCCTTCCGCTTGCCCTGGCTCTGGCTCTCGCCGGCGCGGCTGTCGGCGCGTCGGGTGCGTCCGCGGCCACCCCCGCCACCCAGCCGGCACAGGCCGCCGCGGCACCGGCGGCACCCCCCGCCGCACCGGCCGCGGCACCGGAGAGCGGCGGCAAGGCGCCGGACAAGGCGGACAAGTCGCCGGTGCATGGCACCGGCCTGCCCCTGCCCCGCTTCGTGACGCTGCGCTCGAACGAGGTCAACGCACGCAGCGGGCCGGGCGTCCGCTACCCCGTGGAATGGGTCTTCGTGCGCAAGGAAATGCCGGTCGAGATCACGGCGGAGTTCGACACCTGGCGCCGCATCCGCGACTGGGAGGGCAGCGAGGGCTGGGTCCACCAGAGCATGCTGTCGGGCAAGCGCAGCATCATGATCCGCGGGGAGACGCGCACCATCCTCAAGGAGGCGCGCGACGGCGCGCCGGCCGTGGCGCGTGCGGAACCGGGGGTGATGGGCTGGCTGCAGCGCTGCCAGGGTCCGTGGTGCGAGGTCAATCTCCAGGGCTACAAGGGCTGGCTCCCTCGCGACGCCTTCTGGGGCGTCTACGAAAATGAGGTCGTCGAGTGATTGTCAGCCGCGTTCGCGCCCCAGACGGCGGGCGTTGGCGCTGACCGTGCGGTGAACGGGCGCCAGCCCCGCGCTCGCCACGGCGGACCAGGCCTCGGCGAGCCGCAGCCCGGCGGCCATGCCCCCCATCATCATGCCCGATGCCATGGCGCCGGCCGCCCGGCTCTGCCAAGCGAGCCAGTCCGCGGGCGTGGGCACCCGCCCGAAGGCCGGGGATCCGGGCAGGAGCGGCCCGGCCGCGAGCGCCGTCCAGGCTTGGCCCAGCTCGGCCATTCCCTTCGCCATCGCCTGCCCGGCCTCCACCGCGGCTTCCAGCTTCTCGGTCCCCATGCGGACGAATTCGGGGTTGGCCATGGCGACGGGATCGCCGGCCGCGGCGGCCATCATCGCGGTCCGGTGGGTGATGGTCCGCGCCGCGGCGATCCCCACCTCCCCGCCCTGCACGCCGGTGCGCGCGAGTTCGCCCGCGAGCGCCAGCATCCGCGCCGGCGTGACCCGTTTTCCACCCCTTCGGCGCGTCATGCCGTCTTCCTCCCGAATGCGAAAAGCCCGAACCCCTCGAACAGCGGCAGGCTGCGAAAGGTCCGGGCTTCCGGTGCGGGACTTGACACTTGACGCAACCGGCCCGCGGGCCGGTCGCGTCAGCGGTTGAGCGTCACAGGGTGGAGAGGCCGCGCTCCAGGTCGTCGATGATGTCCTGCGGATCCTCGAGCCCGACCGACAGGCGAAGCAGGTTCGGCGTGATGCCGGCCAGCTCCTTCTCCTCGGGCGTCAGCTTGGAGTGGGTGGTGGTCGCCGGGTGGGTGCTCAGCGACTTGGAGTCGCCGAGATTGTTGGAGATCATCACCATGCGCAGTTCGTTCAGGACGTGGAAGGCCTGCTCCTTGCCGCCCTTCACGAAGATCGACAGCATGTTGCCGCCGCCGGTCATCTGCTTCCTGATGAGGTCGCGCTGCGGGTGGCTGTCCAGGCCGGGATAGAGCACGCGCTCGATCTTCGCGTGGCCTTCCAGGAACTCCGCCACCTTCTGCGCCGAGGCGCTCTGCGCGGCGACGCGCAGCTCCAGCGTCTCCATGCTCTTCAGCAGCAGCCAGGCGTTGAAGGGGCTGATGGTCGGGCCGGTGTGGCGCAGGTAGGGGTGGATGACCTCGGCGCCGTAGGCCTTCTCCTTGGTCAGGATCACGCCGCCCAGGCAGCGGCCCTGCCCGTCGATGTGCTTGGTCGCGGAATAGACCACGACGTCCGCGCCGAACTCGAAGGGGCGCTGCAGGACCGGGGTCGCGAAGGCGTTGTCCACCACCACCTTGGCCCCGGCCTTGTGGGCCAGCTCGCAGACGGCGGCGAGATCGACGACCTCAAGGCCCGGGTTCGACGGCGTCTCCAGGAACACCATCTTCGCCGGCCGCGACAGGGCGGCCTCCCAGGCGCCGAGGTCGGTGCCGTCCACGAACTCCGCCTCGACGCCGAAGCGCGCGGACAGCTCCTTTATCACCCAGTAGCAGGAGATGAAGAGCGCGCGGGGCGCCACGATGCGGTCGCCGGTGCGCAGGTTGCTCCAGAGTGCCGCGTGCACCGCCGCCATGCCGCTCGCCGTCGCGTAGGCCCACTCGGCGCCCTCGTAGGTCGCCAGGCGCTGCTCGAACATGTTCGAGGTCGGGTTGCCGAAGCGCGAGTAGACGAGCCGCGACCCGTCGTTGGCGAAGGCGCCTTCCGCCTCCTCCGCCGAGCCGTAGACGAAGCCGGAGGTCTGGTACAGGGCCTCGCAGGTCTCGTCGAAGGACGAGCGCTGGATGCCGCCATGGACCAGCTTGGACCGGGGCCGCAGCCCCGCGACGTTGGGTGTGCGATGATCGGTGCGCGCCATGCCATTTGCTCCTGACAAGCCGGCGGGGCCCACCGGCCAAACAAAAAACGCCCCGACCGAAGGGTCGAGGCGCGGACGCATCTCGGACCTTTTTAGCGGATTGTTTTACGTGGCCCGCAAGCCGGCCGACCAAATCACCACGTTGGTCCGGTTGTACGCCCACCTCCGCGCGTGCGTCAAGTGGGGGGTTGAAGCCTCGGTCTTCCCCGGCGGAGCATGGAGGGAAAAGGGTGCCGCCTTCCGAAGGGAGCGGCGCGCCCAGGGAAGTTCATGCAGCGCTGAAGTGAAAGAGCCGCGCGGCCACTGCTTTCACTCACGCGCGTGCAATGAAAGCCCTGGCTGATTATGGCTTTTTCATGAAGCCGGACTCCGCGTGGTTCCTCTTGAACTTGGCCTAGGACTTGCCAATATGGTGGTCGTTCTGGGAACAACCCACCTTTCGAGGTTCACCATGGCTGACCCGACCTATAACCGCTACGCGACCGAAGGCCGCGCGTTTGATCGGGGGTATTTCGACGAAGGCCTTCGGCAGCACATGCTGCGCGTCTACAACTACATGGGCGCCGGCCTCGTCCTGACCGGCCTCGTGGCCTTCCTGGTCTCGTCCAGCCCCTCCATGATGGCCGCCATCTTTGGCACGCCGCTGAAGTGGGTCGTCATGCTGGCGCCGCTCGCCTTCGTGATGGTGCTGTCCTTCGGCATCAACCGGCTGTCCTTCGCCTCGGCGCAGATGGTCTTCTGGGCCTACTGCGGCGCCATGGGCCTGTCGATGGCCGCGATCTTCCTGGTCTTCACCGGGGCGTCGATCGCGCTGACCTTCTTCGTCACCGCCGCGACCTTCCTGGCGATGAGCCTCTACGGCTACACCACGAAGGCCGACCTGTCGAAGATGGGCTCCTTCCTGATGATGGGCGTGATCGGCATCCTGATCGCCGGCCTCGCCAACCTGTTCTTCCAGTCGAGCGCGCTGCACTTCGCGATCTCGGCGCTGGGCGTGGTGATCTTCACCGGCCTCACCGCCTACGACACCCAGCGCATCAAGGAAGAATACGCCGAGGGCTACGGCCACGAGGCGCAGGGCAAGCTGGCGCTGATGGGCGCACTGACGCTCTACCTGGACTTCGTCAACCTGTTCCAGTTCCTGCTGAGCTTCCTGGGGCAGCGCGACGAGTAAGCATGAGGGTCCGGCCCACCCGGGCCGGAACCGGCTGATGAACCGCCCGGAGGCACCCCGCCTCCGGGCGGTTTCTTTTTTCCGTGGCGCCGCGCCCGCTCACGCTCCTTCCCGCTCCCGTCCCCGCTCCGCCGCCCCCTCCCCGCCGAAGCCCGCCGCCAGCCGGTCGATGAACAGGCGGACCGATGGCAGGAGGCCGCGCCGGGAGGGGAAGACGGCATGGACGATCCCCGACGGCAGCGTCCAGCCGGGGAGCAGCGCCTCCAGGTCGCCGCGCGCGAGGTCGCCGGCGATGAGGATGCGCGGCATCACCGCGATGCCGACCCCGCACAGCAGCCCCTGCCGCACCATCCGCAGGTCGTCGGTGACCAGCCGGGGGCTGTGCGGCACGCTGTGCGGCCGGCCCTCGGGATCCAGCAGGCGCCAGGCATGCACGCCCGACGCCTGCGGCATGTCCAGGCTGTCGAAGCCCGCGAGGTCGGCGGGTTGGCGGGGACGCTCCCGCCCCCCTCCCGGCCCCCCTCCCGAGCTCTCGAACAGGCGCGGGCTGGCGGCCAGGACGGACCCGTGCAGGTCCAGCCGGCGGATGACGAGGTCGGTGTCCTCCAGCGGCGGCATGCGCACGCGGATGGCGACGTCGAATCCCTCCTCGATCACGTCCACCCGCCGGTTGGTCGATTCCAGATGGACCCGCAGGCGCGGATGCTCCGCCATGAAGCGGCCGACGATGGGGCCGACGCGGTCCTCCACAAGCGACACCGGGCAGCTCACGCGGATCAGCCCCTGCGGCTCGGCCCGGCTGCGGTCGATGACCTCCTGGGCGGCCTCGGCCTCCGCGGCGACGGCGAGGCAATGGCGGTGGTAGGCCTGGCCCAGCTCGGTGACCGCGAAGCTGCGGGTGGAGCGCTGGATGAGCCGGACGCCCAGCCGCTCCTCCAGCACCGCCACCCGCCGGCTCAGCTTCGACTTCGGCACGCCGAGCGCGCGGCCCGCGGCGGCGAAGCCGCCATGCTCCACCACCTGGGCGAAGAGATAGAGATCGTTCAGGTCCTGCATCGCATCCGCCAGCTATCCGTCGAGCGACCGTTTCGCCCGGCCGCTCAATCGGCGTGCCATTGAAGCACGGGCCATCGTTCCAGAAAATAGGACGATCTGTGCGGAAAACGCCGTCTTACGGGCGCAGCGTTCCGAATCTACCTTTCCTGTCAACGGAGCGCGGGGCGGACCCGCCGCTCAAACGAAGGAAGATCCACCATGAAGCTCCTGCGCATCGATTCCAGCCCGCTCGGCGCCAACTCCGTCTCCCGCGAACTCACCGCCTCCGTCGTCGAGGCCTGGACGCGCGCCGAACCGGCGATCGAAATCGTCGAGCGCGACCTCGCCATCGCCCCGCCGGACCATCTGGACGGCCAGCTTCTCCAGGTCGTGAAGTTCCGGAACCTCGAAGGGCTGAACGATCGGCAGAAGCGCGAACTCGCGCTGACCGACAGGCTGGTGGACGAGTTCCTGGCCGCCGACGTCGTGGTCATCGGCGCCCCGATGTACAACTTCTCCATCCCGAGCCAGCTCAAGTCCTGGATCGACCGCATCGCCCAGCCGGGCCGCACCTTCCGCTACACCGAAAAGGGTCCGGAAGGGCTGGCTGGCGGCCGCAAGGTGATCATCGCCTCCACGCGCGGCGGCGCCTACGCCGGCACCGCCTATGAGACGGCGATGGACCACCAGGAGGCCTACCTGCGCGCCTTCCTCGGCTTCATCGGCGTGACGGACGTGACGGTCGTCCGCGCCGAGGGCGTCGCCATGGGTCCGGAAGCGCGGGAAAAGGCGCTGGGCGCCGCCAAGGCGCAGATCGACGGGCTCCTCCTCGCCGAAGCCGCCTGACGCCTTGAACCAGGGTTAAGCCGGGCATGAAAAAAGGGGCCGCGCACGAGGCGCGGCCCCTTTCGCTTACCGTGAGCAAACCGGAGACCGGCTCACTCCTTCAGGTCTTCCCACAGCTCCTTCACCTTGGCGAAGAAGCCTTCCGACTGCGGGCTGGACCCGCCGTCCTTGCCGGCCGTCTCGAACTCGCGCAGCAGCTCCTGCTGGCGCTTGGTGAGGTTGACCGGCGTCTCCACCACCGACTCGACGTACATGTCGCCCCGGTGCGGGCTGCGCAGCACGGACATGCCCTTGCCCTTCAGGCGGAACTGGTGACCGCTCTGCGTGCCGGGGGGCACCGTCACCTTGGCGCGGGTGCCGTCGATGATCGGCACCTCCACCGTGCCGCCCAGCGCCGCCGTCGTCATCGGGATGGGCACGCGGCAGTGGATGTTGGCACCGTCGCGCTGGAACAGCGGGTGCGGCGCCACCGACAGGAAGATGTAGAGGTCGCCCGGAGGCGCCCCGCGCAGCCCCGCCTCGCCCTCGCCGGCCAGCCGGATGCGGGTGCCGTCCTCGACGCCGGCGGGGATGTTGACCTGGAGGGTCTTCTCCTTGCGTTGGCGCCCGGCGCCGCCGCAGGCCTTGCAGGGGTCCTTGATGACGCGGCCCTGGCCGTGGCAGCCCGGGCAGGTGCGCTCGATCGTGAAGAAGCCCTGCTGGGCGCGCACCTTGCCGTGGCCCTGGCAGGTCGGGCAGGTCACCGGCTGGGTGCCGGCCGCCGCACCCGACCCGCTGCACACGTCGCACTGCGCCGAGGTCGGCACGCGGACCGTCGCCTGGGAGCCCTTGAAGGCCTCCTCCAGCCCGATCTCCAGGTTGTAGCGCAGATCCTGCCCGCGCCCGCCCTGGCCGGCGCCGCCACGGCGCCCGCCCATGAACTCCCCGAACATCTCGTCGAAGATGTCCGCGAAGCCGCCGCCACCGCCGCCGCCGAAATCGAAGCCGCCGAAGCCGCCGCCCGCACCGCCGCCGCGTCCGCCCTCGAAGGCGTCGTGACCGAAGCGGTCGTAGGCCGCGCGCTTCTGATCGTCCTTCAGGACCTCATAGGCTTCGCTGATTTCCTTGAACTTGCGTTCGGCTTCCTTGTCACCCTGGTTGCGGTCAGGGTGATACTGCATCGCCATCTTGCGATAGGCTTTCTTGAGTTCATCGGCACTCGCGCCTTTCTGAACACCAAGAAGCTCGTAATAGTCCTGCTTCGCCATGGACCGCGCGCCTCACCTAATCCACACCCAGCCTTGAACCCCCGTCTCCCCCGGCCCGGCTTGAGGCCCGAACATCTCCGGCCCGCCGCCCGGAAGGGGCGACGGGCCGGAGCATGCCGGACACGGGGGCCGGAAGAAAGCGGCGTGACTTACGCCGACTTCTTCTTGTCGTCGTCGACTTCCTCGAAGTCCGCGTCGACCACGCCCGGCTCGTTCGGCTGCGCGCCGGCACCGGCCGCACCGGCCCCGGCGGCACCCTCCTCGCCCTGGCCGGCCTTGTACATGGCCTCGCCCAGCTTCATGGCGACCTGGGACAGCGCTTCGGTCTTGGCCTTCACCGCGTCGAGGTCGTTGCTGTCGAGCACGCCCTTCAACTCGGCGATGGCCGCCTCGGCCGCGGTCTTCTCTGACGCCGGGATCTTGTCGCCGCCGTCCTTGATGGTCCGCTCGGTCGAGTGGATCAGCGCGTCCGCCTGGTTGCGGGCGTCCACCAGCTCGCGCCGCTTCTTGTCCTCGGCGGAGTGGGCCTCGGCGTCCTTCACCATCTTCTCGATGTCGGCGTCCGACAGGCCGCCCGACGCCTGGATGCGGATCTGCTGCTCCTTGTTGGTGGCCTTGTCCTTCGCCGTGACGTTCACGATGCCGTTGGCGTCGATGTCGAAGGTCACCTCGATCTGCGGCACGCCGCGCGGCGCCGGCGGGATGCCCATCAGGTCGAACTGGCCGAGCATCTTGTTGTCCGCCGCCATCTCGCGCTCGCCCTGGAAGACGCGGATGGTCACCGCGTTCTGGTTGTCCTCGGCGGTCGAGAAGGTCTGGCTCTTCTTGGTCGGGATGGTGGTGTTGCGGTCGATCAGGCGGGTGAACACGCCGCCCAGCGTCTCGATGCCCAGCGACAGCGGGGTCACGTCGAGCAGCAGGACGTCCTTCACCTCGCCCTTCAGCACGCCGCCCTGGATGGCGGCGCCGATGGCGACCACCTCGTCCGGGTTCACGCCGCGGCTCGGCTCACGGCCGAAGAACTGCTTCACCGTCTCGATGACCTTGGGCATGCGGGTCATGCCGCCGACCAGGATCACCTCGTCGATCTCGCTCGCCTTCAGGCCCGCGTCCTTGAGGGCCGCCTGGCAGGGGCCGATCGTGCGCTGCACCAGCTCGTCGACGATGGCTTCCAGCTTGGCGCGGGTCAGCTTGACGTTCAGGTGCTTCGGGCCGCTCTGGTCGGCTGTGATGAAGGGCAGGTTGACCTCGGTCTGCATCGACGAGGACAGCTCGATCTTCGCCTTCTCCGCGGCTTCCTTCAGGCGCTGCAGGGCCAGACGGTCCTTCCGCAGGTCGATGCCCTGCTCCTTCTGGAACTCCTCGGCGAGATAGTCGATGATGCGCGCGTCGAAGTCCTCGCCGCCCAGGAAGGTGTCGCCGTTGGTCGACTTCACCTCGAAGACGCCGTCGCCGATCTCCAGGACCGACACGTCGAAGGTGCCGCCGCCAAGGTCGTAGACCGCGATGGTGCCGCTGCCCTTCTTGTCCATGCCGTAGGCGAGTGCCGCGGCCGTCGGCTCGTTGATGATGCGCAGGACTTCCAGGCCGGCGATCTTGCCGGCGTCCTTGGTGGCCTGGCGCTGGCTGTCGTTGAAGTAGGCCGGGACGGTGATGACCGCCTGGGTCACCGGCTCACCCAGATAATTCTCCGCCGTTTCCTTCATCTTCTGCAGGATGAAGGCGCTGATCTGCGAGGGGCTGTACTTCTTGTCGAAGGACTCCACCCAGGCGTCGCCGTTGTCGCCGGAGATGATCTTGTAGGGGACGAGGTCCTTGTCCTTCTTCGTCAGCGGATCGTCGTAGCGGCGACCGATCAGACGCTTGATCGCGAAGAGGGTGTTCTCCGGGTTCGTGACGGCCTGGCGCTTGGCCGGCTGACCGACCAGACGCTCCCCGTTCTGGGCGAAGGCGACCATCGAGGGGGTCGTGCGCGCGCCCTCGGTGTTCTCGATCACCTTGGCAGAGGAGCCTTCCATAACGGCGACGCACGAGTTCGTGGTGCCGAGGTCGATGCCAATGACTTTGCTCATGTTCAGCCTCTGTTGTTCGGCAGATGCGCGGCGGCCCGTCGCTTACGGCACCGTCGCGATCCCCATGGGTTCGGTGGAACGAATTGGGGTGAGATCACGATCTGTCGCCCGGAGATATAGGGGGGTGCGTTTCGGGCTGCAACGTCTTGGTCACCCCCGGAACCCCGGAAAGGGAGAAATAATCCGGCCTCCCCGCCCGTGCCGGACTGCCCGGTCCTGCACGCGGCGATGGAAAGCGGTGGGACGCTAAAGCCGAAACGGAAGGGGGCGCCGCCGGGTTCCCGCGCAAGCGAAGAAACCAGCCCACCGTTAATGACTTGTAATAAAGGCGCAGAAGCGGGGCGCCCTCTTAAGCCTTTGTTAATGACGAATGTTGTAGATTCTTATTGCTGGACAATTGAGGGTAAGCCCTCGTCAGTCCTTGTCCCAACAATCTAATAGTGAAGGCCATTTTCCCCTGTGCTATACCCGGTTGGGGATGAGCTACCCAGTCGAAATGGTTAGCTCCGGCGTCACGATCGGGTTGGACGAAGGTCCAAGGGGGACAGCATGCGGGGTGATCGGCGCGACGTGGCATTGGCGATCAAGTCATGCCTCGACAGCCTTCAGGACGACGCGAACCGGGTCGATCTCGACGACCTCGCGCGTTTCATCAGCCTGGCGGCGCTGGCCGCGGAGGAGGCGGCCGTGGCCGCCGATCCGAAGGCCATTCACATGAAGGCCCTGATGGCCGGCGGCGTCGGCCACTGCTGACCCCTTGAGGCCGCCCGCCCGCCCTGGCGTTCCGGGCCGGAGAGTTCCGGCCCGAAGGATTGCGGCCTACAGAATCTCGGCGGAGCGGATCGCCGGATCGAGGCGCGACAGCGTGGCCGCGGCCTCCTCGTCGCCGTCCGCCTCGGCCGGCAGGGCGTAGCTGAACATCGCGACGGCCGCCCGGCCCTCGCGCTCCGCCCCGACGAACCACAGGTAATGCGCCTCGGCGCGCCCGTCCTCGACCGTCCGCATGACGGCCTGGGCGATCAGCGCGCCGTCCTCGCGGTCCTCCACCGTGCGGTCGCCCGCGCGGGGATCGTCCGGCCGCACGAAGCGCAGCGCCATCTCGCGTAAGACCTCCTCCACACCGCCCTGCCCCGGCTTCGGCGCCACCCGGTCGGTGACCAGCCGCAACGCCCCGGCCTCGCCGCGCGGCGGGCGGAAGGCGGCGACCGCATGGCCCTCATGCTCCTCGACCTCCGGCAGCCAGCCGGGCGGCAGCCGGAAGCGGACCAGCTCGGCCCATTCGATCGCCATGTCCTGGCCGCTTTCCCGGCTGCCTTCCTGCCCGCCGCCCTGCCCGCCGCCCTGGCTGCTGTCCATCACGTCGCCCTCCCGATGCTGCCCTTTCACGCGGCGCGCACCCTGGGCCGAAGCCGCGCGCACCGCCAAACCCGCTGATCCATGCCCCGGAACGTTGTTCTTTTGCAACAGGCGGCGGGCTTGAAGCGCCCCTGCCGAATGACTTGATTGCTGCATGATCGTTTCAGCGAGTTACAAAACCGACATACCGGCCTTCTACGGCCGCTGGTTTCTCAACCGCTTGGCCGAGGGGCATTGCCGGGTGGTGAACCCCTATGGCGGGCGCAGCCACCGGGTCGATCTCACGCGCGCGGCGGTGGACGGCTTCCTGTTCTGGACCAAGAACCTGGAGCCTTTCGAGGCGGCGCTGGAGGTGGTGTCGGAGGCCGGCTTCCCCTTCGTCGTGCAGCACAGCGCGACCGCCCTGCCCGCCGCGCTGGAACGCTCGGTGCCCCACTGGGAACGGCAGGTGGCCGCCATGCGGCGGGTGCGCGGGCAATGGGGGCCGCGCGCGGTGGTCTGGCGCTACGATCCCATCGCGGTGACCGACGCCACTCCGCCCGCCTGGCACCGAGAGACCTTCGCCCGGCTGGCCGGCGCGCTGGAGGGCGTCACCGACGAGGTGACCGTGTCCTTCCTCCAGCCCTACCGCAAGACCGCCCGCAACCTCGCCGCCGCCGGGATCGCCTGGCGCGACCCGGAGGCGGAGGAGAAGCGCGACCTGCTGGCGGAACTCGCAACGGTTGCCGCAGGCCACGGCATGGACCTGACGCTTTGCACCCAGCCGGATCTGCTGGACGCGGCCGGCGCCGCCCCGGCGCGCTGCGTGGACGCCGCGCGCCTGTCGGACGTCGCCGGCAGGCCCCTGAGGGCGCGGGAGAAGGGGAACCGGCCGGGCTGCCTGTGCGCGGAGAGCCGGGACATCGGCGGCTACGACAGCTGCCCGCACGGCTGCGTCTATTGCTACGCCGTGTCCAGCCGCGCCCTGGCGCAACGCCGCTTCGCCGCCCACGACCCGGACGGCGAGTTTCTCTTCGCGCGTGGCCCGGATAATCGGAAGCAGGTGGGATAGGGGATCTCCCCTCGGCCCGCGCTTGCCGCGCCGGCCCGACCGGCCCTACCTTGCCCGCGGCAATCCTCCATCCGCGATCAAGGGAGCCGGCACCCGTGTCGACCGTCCTGCTGCTGTGCGTCTCCAACCTCTTCATGACCGTCGCCTGGTACGGCCACCTGAAATTCCCCGACCGGCCGCTCTGGCAGGTGATCCTGGTGAGCTGGCTGATCGCGCTGGTCGAATACTGCTTCGCGGTGCCGGCCAACCGGCTCGGCTATCTCAACGGCTTCACCGCCGGCCAGCTCAAGGTGATGCAGGAGGTGATCACGCTGCTGGTCTTCGCCGGCTTCGCCGTCTTCTTCCTCGGCGAGCGGCTGAGCTGGCAGCATCTCGGGGCGTTCCTCTGCCTGGTCGGGGCGGTCGCCTTCCTGTTCGCGGACAAGCTCTGAGAAGGGGCGGCGGGCCTGCCGCCCCATCCAGGACGCGGCTCAACCGGCCTTGTGCGCGACCATGATGATCTCCGGGCGGAAGAGCCAGAACTGGCCGAGCCGCCCGGCCTTGCGGCGCAACGCCGTGGGCAGGCGGCCGACGGCACCCTCCACCGCCTTCAGGTAGGACAGGTAGCCCGTGCCGGCGAAGCGCACCGGCAGGTGCCGGCGCACGGCCATCGGCGCGACGTAGGCCGCCTCCATCCGGGCGAAGCCGGCCTTGCGCAGGGCTTCCTCCGTCTCGGCCCAGCTGTATTCGCGCAGATGCATGCAGACCGGCTCGTCCAGCCCGAAGATCTCCGACAGGTCCATCGGCCCGGCGTGCCGGTGCGGCATGCTGAGCACATAGCGCCCGCCCGGCTTCAGGATGGCGTGCACGTTCTCCATGTGCGTGACCACGTCCTCGGGGTGCAGATGCTCGACGACGTGGGTGGAGACGACCGCGTCGTAATGCTCCCGCGGCTCGAATCGCGCGAGATTGACGCCGTCGCAGCAGTGCCAGGCGACGTTGGTCGTCTCGTCGGTCCAGCGCTCCCCGCGTTCCCGCGTGACCTCGGTGGCGACGCAGCGGAAGCCCTTGCGGGCGAGGTAGGTCAGCAGACGGGCCTTGCCGGACCCGACCTCGTAGATGTCCCGCGCGCCCTTCAGCAGCGTCAGGAAATGCCCGAAGTCCAGCTCGTCGTCCTGGGTGGAGTCGTCCACGCCCTCGTTCAGCCAGGGGCATTTGCTGTAGAGCGCGGTGTAGCAGCGCTCGAACACGCTCCACCGCTCGTCCGGCCGCGACTCGCGCAGTTCGCGCGCCAGCCGGCGTTCCAGGTCCCAATGCTGCAGGACCATGCTTTCGCTGAGGGGATAGCCCGGCGCCAGGCCGAACTTGCGCTTGTAGCGGGTGACCAGATCTTGCGTATCGGTGGATTGCATCGTCGACCTCATTGAGGTACCGCACCTCATGAGGTTTTACACTTTGTCGTACCGATTTTCGCCTGGGCGGACGGTGCAGGACGCGGTGTATCGGGATAGGGACCGCGAGTCTTGCGGTCCAACCCTTTCGGGCGGGGCCGCCTCCTGGGGGAGGCGCCCCGCCCGACGGGAGCTTCAGGCCTTGGTGTCGAGGTGCTGTCCGCCGTCCGCGCCGCCCTTGGCGACGCCGACCATGGCCTCGCGCAGCAGGCGGCCATGGATGGTGTAGCCGGCCTGGAGAACCTGGACGATGGTGCCGGCCGGCTTGCCGGTGTTCTCGATCTCGAACATCACCTGATGGAAGTTCGGGTCGTAGGGCTCACCCATCGGCTCGAGCTTCCTGATGCCGGCGCGTTCCAGACCGGCGAGGAGCTGGCGCTCGGTCGCCTCGACGCCGACCGTCAGGCTCTTGACCAGCTCGTTCTCGGCCGAGTCGGCAGGCACGGCCTCCAGCGCGCGGCGCAGGTTGTCGGCGACGCCCAGCATGTCCTTGGCGAAGCCGCTCACCGCGTATTTGGAGGCGTCCTCCTTCTCGCGCGCGGCGCGGCGGCGGGTGTTCTCGGCCTCGGCCATGGCGCGCAGCGCCTGGTCCTTGAGGGCGGCGACCTCGGCCTCGAGCTGGGCGACGCGGTCCTGCGCCGAAGCGCCATCGGTCCCGGGCGTTTGAGCCTCGGCCTGCTCCGCGCCGTTGATCTCGGCGCCGGTGTCTTCGGTGGCGGGCTTGTTCTGCTCTTCGCTCATGACTCTCTCTTGTCTTTATCGGCTGGTCGTCGAAATGGCGTTGGGGCCGGGGTGAAGGGTTTCTAGCCGATCAGCCGGCCGATGACCTTGGCGGTATAATCCACCAGAGGAATGATGCGAGCGTAATTGATGCGGGTCGGGCCGATGACGCCGATCGCCCCGATCACCCGCTCGCGGCTGTTCTGGAAGGGCGAGATGATGAGCGTGCAGCCGGAATGGTTGAACAGCACGTTCTCCGCCCCGATGAAGATCTGCACGCCGTCGCCCTGCCCCGTGGCGTCCAGCAGGCGCAGCATGGCCTCCTTGGTCTCCAGGGCCTCGAACAGGGAGCGTACCCGCTCCAGGTCCGACAGGGCGGTGACGTCCTCCAGCAGGCGCGCCTGGCCGCGCACGATGAGCTGGCCGTCGTTGCCGGCGCTGCCGGCCCAGGTGGCGAGCCCCGCGGCGACGACCCGGCGCGACAGCTCGTCGAGCTGGGTCTTCTGCTCCTCGATCTCGCGCAGGACCTCCTGGCGCGCCTCGTCCAGCGTGCGGCCGACGAGCTTCGCGCTGAGATAGTTGGACACCATCTGCAAGGTGGAGGCCGGAAGCCCGACGGGCACCTCGATGACGCGGTTCTCGACCAGCCCGTCCTCGTTCACCAGCACCACCAGCGCGCGGCCGGGGCCGAGCGACACGAACTCGATGTGCTTCAAGGGCCGGTCGGTCTTGGGCGCCACCACGAGGCCGGCGCAGTGCGACAGGCCCGACAGCATGGTCGAGGCCTCGCCCAGCACGTCCTGCATGGAGCGCCCGGAGGAGGAGCATTTCGCCTCGATGGCGCCGCGCTCGTCCTCGCTCAGCGCGCCGATCTCCAGCAGCCCGTTCACGAACAGCCGCAGCCCCGCCTCGGTCGGGATGCGTCCGGCCGAGGTGTGCGGCGCGTAAAGGAGACCCTGCTCCTCCAGGTCGGCCATGACGTTGCGGATCGTCGCCGGCGACAGCGCCATGCCGAGCCGGCGCGAGATCGTGCGCGACCCGACCGGCTCCCCCGTCGCCACATAGGCATCGACGATCTGCCGGAAGATCTCGCGCGACCGTTTGTTCAGCTCGGTGATCATGCCCTGGGACAGCTGTGATGAGGCGCGCGCGGCGGCTGCCGCGCGCGTCGGCGTCGAACCGGACGGAATTTAAGAAGCCCCGGGGACCGAATCAACGTGCACGGCTCCGATGGGTGCGTTCACGCACGCCTATCCCGGAAGGGCGGTGGTCAGGCAAGAGGCGGCTGCTTGCGGAACCGTTCGAGCAGATCCGGGGGAATTTCATCGCCTTCGACGGGTGGTCCCGGACGCACCCGGGCCAGGATCGCGGCCATGTCCTCGCCGGTCGCGTTCCCCGCGCGACGGCGCAGGAACTCGTGCGGATCCTCCTGCGCTTCGATCCGCTGTTTGATCGCGGCAGCCACCCACTGGTCGAGTGAAACTCCCTCGCGTTGAGCGAGGCGCGTCGCCATCTCATGAACCGCTTCCGGGAGCTGCACGGGGATGGTGGCATTTTTCATGGCTTCAGAGCCCTAAAGAAATCCGCTGGTGTGAGAACCGAAAGACCGAATCTGATCCCTTCCCTGGCGAAATCCCTGATGTTGTAGGTCACCAGAGCATCCGCCCGCCCATTGACCGCCGCCTCCAGCACCATATCGTCATTCGGATCGGGCAACAGGGGCCGCCATCGGAAATGGATGAGCACCCCCTCGGCGAGGAATGCGAAGCTGGACAGAAAACGGTCGACTTCATCCCTCGAAAGGCCATGCGCGGACATCTGCTCCGGACGGTTCAGCACCGCCTCATATTCCACAAACAATGTGGTCGTCACCACAGGCCTGACAATGCCCTGCCTGACCAACTCCAGAATTTGGAAGGAAAGCCCATTCGGGCTTCGCATCGCGGCGGTCAGTATGTTGGTGTCCAGCACGACACGGATCATCAAGGGTCCACCGTCATCGCCTGGGCGAGGTTTTCCATCCCTTTGTATTCTGGCGCGGCGGAAGAGGAAGTGAAAGCCCTTTCCCCGTGAGACCCCGGCCAAGACCCTGGACGGCGGGGGCGTTCGCCGTTAGCTTGCGGCCCTTTTCAACAGACCCGCGGGTGAATTCCATGCGTCCGTCCGGCCGCGCCAACGACCAGCTGCGCAGCATTTCGCTGGAACCCGGCTTCAGCAAGCACGCCGAGGGCTCCTGCATGGTGCGGTTCGGCGACACGCACGTGCTGTGCACCGCCAGCGTGGACGAGGGCGTGCCGCGCTTCCTGAAGAACACGGGCCTGGGCTGGGTCACCGCCGAATACGGCATGCTGCCGCGCTCGACCCATTCGCGCACTGACCGCGAGGCGGCGCGGGGCAAGCAGTCCGGCCGCACGCAGGAGATCCAGCGGCTGATCGGCCGGGCGCTCCGCGCCGTCACCGACCGTTCCGCCATGGGCGAGAAGCAGATCAAGATCGACTGCGACGTCATCCAGGCCGACGGCGGCACCCGCACCGCCGCCATCACCGGCAGCTTCGTGGCGCTCCATCTCGCCTTCCAGCACCTGATGCGGATCGGTGCCCTGAAGACGATGCCCTTGGCCGACCATGTCGCCGCCGTCTCCTGCGGCCTGCACCAGGGCGCCGCCGTGCTCGACCTCGACTACGCCGAGGACAGCAAGGCCGGGGCCGACGCCAATTTCGTGCTGACCGGCCGGGGCGGCATCGTGGAGATCCAGGGCACCGCCGAGGACCGCCCCTTCAGCGAGGCGCAGTTCCTGGAGCTGCTGGCGCTGGCCCGCAAGGGCATCGGCGAGCTGGTGGAATTGCAGAAGGCCGCCATCGGCGCGAAATAAGGCCGGCCCTTCCCTCAACGATCCGCTCAACCCCGAACCCGCGAGGTCAGACCCATGCCCGACGGCACCCCCCGCCGCTTCACCGGCGACGCTCTCGTCATCGCCAGCCACAACGCCGGCAAGGTGCGGGAGTTCGCCGACCTGCTCGGCCCCTATGTCAGGAGCTTCACCTCGGCCGGCCAGCTCGGCCTGCCGGAGCCCGAGGAGACGGGGACCAGCTTCGTCGAGAACGCGGAGCTGAAGGCGCGCGCCACGGCCGCCGCCGGCCATGTCGCCCTGTCCGACGACAGCGGGCTGGTGGTGCCGGCGCTGGGCGGCGACCCCGGCATCTATTCGGCGCGCTGGGCCGGCCCGTCCAAGGACTTCGCCATGGCCATGCGCAAGGTCGAGGAGGGGCTCGCCGGCGGCAAGGACCGCCGCGCCTATTTCGTCTGTGCCCTCTCCCTCGCCTGGCCGGACGGCCATGTCGAGACGGTGGAGGGGCGCTGCTGGGGCACGCTGGTCTGGCCGCCGCGCGGGGAAAAGGGGTTCGGCTACGACGCGATGTTTAAACCGGACGGCCATGACATCACATTCGGCGAGATGGACCCGGTGAAGAAGCACGAGATGAGCCACCGGGCCGACGCCTTCCGCCAGCTTGTGGACCGATGCTTCAAGTGATTCCGGATCCCGGTTTCGGGATCTACGTGCACTGGCCCTTCTGCAAGGCCAAATGCCCCTACTGCGACTTCAACAGCCATGTGCGCGAGCGGGTCGAGCATGACCGCTGGCGCGCGGCGCTGCTGCGCGAACTCGACCATTACGCGGATCTCACCCCCGGCCGGATGGTGACCTCGGTCTTCTTCGGCGGAGGCACGCCCTCGCTGATGGAGCCGGCGACCGTCGGCGCCCTGCTGGAGCGCATCGCCGCGCGCTGGCCGGTCGCCGACCGGCTGGAGGTGACGCTGGAGGCCAACCCGACCTCGGTCGAGGCCGGCAAGTTCCGCGCCTTCCGCGCCGCGGGCGTGAACCGCGTCTCGCTCGGCATCCAGGCGCTGGACGACGCCTCGCTGAAGTTCCTCGGGCGCCAGCACAACGCGGCGGAGGCGACCGGCGCCATCGAACTGGCGGCGAACAGCTTCGACCGCTTCTCCTTCGACCTGATCTACGCCCGCCCCGGCCAGACCGTCGCCGCCTGGGAGGCGGAGCTGACCCGCGCGCTGGATTACGCGGTCGGCCACCTGTCGGTCTATCAGCTCACCATCGAGGAGGGGACGGCCTTCTTCCCGCTGCACGCGCGGGGCGAGCTGGTGCTGCCCGACGAGGACCTGGCCGGCGACCTGTACGAGGCGACCCAAACGCTTCTAAACGCGGCCGGACTGCCGGCCTACGAGATTTCGAACCACGCCCGGCCGGGCGAGGAGAGCCGGCACAACCTGACCTACTGGCGCTACGGCGACTATGCCGGGATCGGTCCCGGCGCGCATGGACGGCTGACGCTCGACGGGCGCAAGCTCGCCACCCGCGCCCACCGCGCGCCGGAGATCTGGATGGAGCGCGTCGAGCGCGATGGCCACGGCGCCGCCGAGCCGGAGCCCATCGACCGCGCCGCGCGCGGGTCGGAGCTGCTGATGATGGGGCTGCGGCTGGCCGAGGGCGTGCCGCTCGCCCGCATCCGCGAGGAGACCGGCCGTGACCTGACGGAGTTCACCGACCCGGCCGGCGTGAAGCGCCTCGTCGAGGGCGGCTTCCTGGAGATCGGCGACGGCACGTTGCGCGCGACGCACGAAGGGCGGCAGCGGTTGAACGCGGTGCTGGCGGCCCTGCTCGCCTGACCGTCACGGCAAGGGGAGAAACGGCATGCGGATCAGCCTCGTGGTGGCGGCGGCGCGCAACGGCGTGATCGGCCGCGAGGGCACGCTCCCCTGGAGCCTGCCGGGCGACCTGAAGCGCTTCAAGGAGCTGACCATGGGCAAGCCCATGCTGATGGGCCGGCGCACTTGGGAGTCGCTGCCCCGCCGCCCCCTGCCCGGCCGCGTCCATCATGTGGTGAGCCGCGGTACGCCGCCGGGCGAGCGCGACGGTGCCCACTGGCATGCCAGCCTGTCCGACGCGCTGGCCGCCTGCCGGGCGGCTGGCGTTCCGGAACTCGCGGTCATCGGCGGCGCCGAGGTCTTCCGCGAGACCCTGCCGCTGGCCGACCGGGTCCACCTCACGCGGATCGAACAGGAGGTCCCCGGCGACACCCTGATGCCGCCGCTCGGCGATGGCTGGACCGTCGCCGCCACCGGCCCGCTCCTGCATGAGAACGGGCTGGATTTCCGCTACGTCGATTACGAGCGCGCCGCCCCTCTCTCCTGAAACGCCCGGTTCCTGAAACGGCGATGCCCCTGCCCCGCCGGTGCGGAACAGGGGCATCGAAGGCGCGCGGGTGCTTTCCGCCGCGCGGGGACCCTACTGCCCCAGCACGTCGAAGCTGTTCGGCGCCGGGTCGAGCACGCGGGGGCCGGTGGGGGTGACCTCCATCACGGCGAGGCTGCGTTCGGCGAGCCCGCCCGGGGTCAGCCGGAACAGCCCGTCCACGCCTTCGAAGCCGCCCGGACCCTGGAGAGCGCGCGCCTCGAAGGGGCGCGGGCCGCCGTTCTGGCTCAGCACGGCGGCGATGGCCGTGGCGTCATAGGCCAGCGTGGCGACGCGCGGGGGCCTGGCGCTGTAGAGCGACTCGAAGCGCGCCTCGAAGTCGGCGCGGGTCTGCGGGCTGGGCGCGGCGAACCAGGCGCCGTTCAGGGCGGGCTCCTGGGCGAGTGCCGGCTCGTCCCACAGCCCGGCGCCGAGGAAGCGCACCTGCGCCGGGTCCACCCCGGCGCCGGCGAGCGCGGCCGCGAGCGGCTGCACGCGCGGGCTGACCTCCGCGAGCAGCACCGCCTGCGGCCGGGGGGCCGCCCCGGCGAGCTGCTGCGCCGGTTGGGCGGGGTCGGCGATGGCCGGGTCGTAGCGCTCCACCTGTGCCTGGCCGCCGAGCCGCTGCGCCGTCCCCTGCAGCACCCGCACCACCTGCTCGCCGTAGGGGGAGCGCGGCACCAGCGCCGTGTAGCGGGTGATGCCCTGGGCGCGGGCGTAGCCGACCACCCGCTCGACGTGGTTGGCCGGGGTCAGCCCCAGCACATAGGTGCCGTTGCCCGCCAGCGTGGCGTCGTTGGTGAAGGCGAGCACCCCCACCCCGGCGCCCTGGGCGACCGGCTTCACCGCCGCGACCTCCTCGCGGAAGAGCGGGCCGAGGATCAGGGTCGCCCCTTCCGCGGCGGCCTGCCGGGCGGCGTTGGCCGCCCCAGCCGGGGTGCCCTTGGTGTCGCGGGGCAGAAGCTCGAAATTGCTGCCGGCGAGATCGAACAGCGCGAGCTGTGCTGCCTGCAGCATCGGCTCGCCCACCGAGGCGCGCGGGCCGGACAGGGGCAGCAGCAGCGCCACCTTGGTGGGGCGCTGCGCCTCCTGAACGGGTTGAGGCGCTTGTGAAACCGGCGCGGGGACCGTTACAGTCCGCCCGCAGGCGGCCAACAGGCCGACGAACAGCAGGGAGAGGGCGCGGTGCCCCTCCCGACCGCGCGAGAAGGGTGTTGCCAAGCGTGCCACCAATCGTCTCCACATCCGGTCCGGCTTCAGGTGCCGGTGAAGGTAGCGACCCGAGGGCGACAAGTAAATCCGGCCCGAAGCCTCTTAAGGCCGGGCTCTACGTCGTGGCCACCCCGATCGGGAACGCCGCCGACATCACCCTGCGCGCGCTCGACACCCTGCGCGCCGCCGGCGCGGTGGCCTGCGAGGACACGCGGGTGACCGGAAAGCTGATGGGGATCCACGGCATCGACACGCCGCTGGTTTCCTACCACGAGCACAACGCGGCCCGCATGCGGCCGGTCCTGATCGGGCGCATGAAGGCGGGCGAGGCCATCGCGCTGGTCACCGACGCCGGCACGCCGCTGGTCTCCGACCCCGGCTACAAGCTGGTGCGCGAATGCGTGGCCGAGGGGGTGGAGGTCACCACCCTGCCCGGCGCCTCGGCGCCGCTGGCCGCCCTGGTGCTGTCCGGCCTGCCGACCGACCGTTTCCTGTTCGCGGGATTCCTGCCCAACAGGCAGACCGCGCGCCGCGCCGCCATCGGCGAGCTGAAGGGCGTGCCCGCCACGCTGGTCTTCTTCGAATCGCCGCAGCGCCTGCCCGAATCCCTGGCCGACATGGCCGAGCTGCTCGGCCCCCGCGAGGGTGCCGTGGCGCGCGAGCTGACCAAGCTCTATGAGGAGGTGCGGCGCGGCCCCCTGCCCGGCCTCGCCGCCCATTACGCCGAGGCCGGCCCGCCCCGGGGCGAGGTGGTCGTCGTGATCGGCCCGCCGGGTGCCGAGGACACGCCGGGCGAGGCCGACGTGGACGCGCTGCTGCGCGAGGCGCTGTCCCGCCTGTCCGTGCGCGACGCCGCGGCCGACGTCGCCGCCCGCACCGGCCAGCCCAAGCGCGAGGTCTACGCCCGCGCGCTGGAACTGGCGCGGGACGCCGGTCCGGGAGGCGCTTCCGGCGGCGGCGAAGGGGGACGGCGGTGACCAGCGCCCGCGACCACCGCCGCCGCGCCGAGGATTACGGCCGCTACGCCGAGGCGCTGTGCCGGCTGAGCCTGCGGCTGCGCGGCTACCGCATCCTGGCGCAGCGGCTGCGCACCCCCATGGGCGAGATCGACATCGTCGCCCGGCGCGGGGCCACGCTGGCCATCGTCGAGGTGAAGGCGCGCGCCGACTGGGACCGCGCCAACGAGGCGGTCGGCGCCCGCCAGCGCGGCCGGCTGGCCCGCGCGGCGCATGCCTGGCTCGCCGCGAATCCGCGCCATGCAGGCTTGGCCTTGCGCTTCGACGTGATGCTCGTTACCCCTTGGTCCTGGCCGCGCCACCTCCGGGACGCGTGGCGCGCGTGATGCGCCGTGCTGGTCCGCCGGGAACCGGGCGGCCCCCGCGAGCATTGCAGAAGATTGCGGAACATGGTTGCCGCCCGGCGGTCCCGAAGGCGCCGACACAGCCATGCCGAGTCCGCCAGGAAGAAGGACGCCAACCTTGACCAGCCTCGCCGAAGCACGGGACATCCTGCGCCGCGTCGGGCAGCAGCCGGACCACGAGATCGACGTCGCCGAGACGGCGCTGGCGCTGGGCGTGCTGGACCGGCCGGGCACGGACCTCGACGCCTACCGCCGCCACCTCGACGCCATCGCCCGCGACATGCAGGAGCGCGCGCCCGGCGTGGACGACCTGCGCGAGCGCATCGCGCTGCTGCGCGCGGTGATCATCGAGCGGCACGGCTATTCCGGCGACCACGACACCTACGACGACCTGCAGAACGCCAACATGCTGCGCGTCATCGACCGGCGGCGCGGCCTGCCGGTGGCGCTCGGCATCCTCTTCCTGCACGCCGCCCGCGCCGCGACATGGGAGATCACCGGGCTGAACTTCCCCGGCCATTTCCTGCTGCGCATGGACCATGAGGGCGAGCGCTTCATCCTCGACCCCTTCAACGAGGGGCAGGTGCGCACGGTCATGGAGCTGCGCGACCTGCTGAAGGCGACCGCCGGCTCGGCCGCGGAGCTGGAGCCCGCCCACTACCAGCCGGTGACGAACCGCGACGTGCTGCTGCGGCTCCAGAACAACATCAAGCTGCGCCACCTCTCCTCCCACGAGGTGCCGAAGGCCTTGAAGGTGCTGGAGACGATGCGCCTCTTCGCGCCGGACGAGCCGTCGCTGTGGCGCGAGACCGGCCTGCTGGAAGCCCACGCCGGCAACCTGACCGACGCCATCAAGGCGCTGGAGATCTTCTTGGCGCTGGCCGACACCGACCACCACCGCCACCAGGCGGCCTCGCTGATCCAGCAGCTGAAGAACCGACTGAACTGACGCCGCCCGCCGGCAAGCCCCGTCTCCCACGCGACCCGAACCGAAAGACGCCCGACCGATGAGCCTCGCTGTCGCCTTCCAGATGGACCCGATCGAATCCATCAACATCGACACGGATTCCAGCTTCATGATGGCGCTGGAGGCGCAGAAGCGCGGCCACAGGCTCTACCACTACCACCCGCGCGACCTGGCCCTGAACGGCAACCGTCTGAGCGCGCGGGTGCGGGAGATGACCGTCGTCCGGCAGAAGGGCGCTCACTACACGCTGGGCGAGCCGCGGCTGACGGACCTCACGGAGATGGACGTGATCCTGATGCGGCAGGATCCCCCCTTCGACATGAACTACATCACCGCCACCCACCTGCTGGAGCATGTCCAGCCCAAGGTGCTGGTGCTGAACGACCCTGCCGAGGTGCGCAATGCGCCGGAGAAGCTGTTCATCACGCGCTTCCCCGACCTGATGCCGCCGACGCTGATCACCAGCGACAAGCAGGCCATCCTGGACTTCCGCGCCGAGCACAAGGACATCATCGTCAAGCCGCTGTTCGGCAACGGCGGCGCCGGCGTCTTCCACCTGAAGCCCGATGACGAGAATCTGGGCTCGCTGCTGGAGCTGTTCGGCCAGCTCTACCGCGAGCCGGTGATCGCGCAGAAATACCTGCCGGAGATCCGCCAGGGCGACAAGCGCATCATCCTGATCGACGGCGAGCCGGTGGGTGCCGTCAGCCGCATGCCCCTGCAGGGCGAGGCCCGCGCCAACTTCCACGCCGGCGGCAGCGCCCAGAAGACCACCCTGACCGAGCGCGAGCGCGCGATCTGCACGGCCATCGGCCCGACCCTGCGCGAGAAGAACTTGGTCTTCGTCGGCATCGACGTGATCGGCGACTACATGACGGAGATCAACGTCACCTCGCCCACGGGCATCCAGGAGATCAACCGGCTGGACGGCGTCCAGCTGGAATCCCTCCTCTGGGACGCCATCGAACGCCGCCGCGCCGGTTGACCCGGCCGGCGTTTAGGGGCGTTTAAGTTTCCCTCTCTCCACCGGGAAGAAGGAAACCAAGCTGCCCTGGATCGTCAGCCCACCGCCGCCAGACCGCGCCGCAGCAGGTCCAGCACCGTGCGCACCGCCAGTTCCTGGCGGTCGAGCGGCAGGCCTCGGCGGCCGGGTTCGCCTTCGACCATGTGGGGCAGGGGCGGCATGTGGATGAAGCCCATGGGAAGGTCGAGGCCTTCGGTCTCGATCAGGTGGCGCGCCCGGTAGAAGAGGTGGTTGCAGACATAGCCGCCCGCGAAGTCGCTGAAGGTGGCGGGCAGGCCGGCGGCACCCAGCGCCTGGACCAGCGCCGGCACCGGCAGGCCGGAGCCGTAGGCCGTCTCGCCGCCCTCCACGATGGCGAGGTCGTCGCGCACCAGCCCGGCGTTGTCGGGGTGGGGGCTCTCGTCGCGGTTCCAGGCGATACGCTCGATCTGGATGAAGTCGCTGCGCGCCGCCAGCCCGAAGCAGACGGCGGCGGCCGGCTCGTGCCGCCGGACCAGCTCGGCGAAGAGGTCGCCGCAGGCGCCGTATTCGACGGGAACCACGGCGGTGACGACCCCCGGCTCCCCGGACAGCCGCTCCATCAGCAGGGCCGTCGGGTTGACGCCGTGCGGCCCGAAGGGCTGGAAGCCGGTGAGCAGGATGGTGTGCGTCACGCGCGGGTGCCTCGCCGGAGGTCCGGAGGGGAAGGGCAGGGGATCAGGGCCGCAGCAGGCCGATGATGTCCTTGACCTCGTTCAGGTTCTTCTCGGCGATGGCGGCGGCGCGCTCGCCGCCCTTGCGCAGCAGCCGGTCGATCTCCGCCTTGTCGGCCAGCAGCTCCTTCATGCGGCTCGTCATCGGCGCCAGCTTCTCGACCGCGAGATCGACCAGCGAGCCCTTGAAGGCGGAGAACTGGGCGCCCGCGAACTGGCCCAGCACCTGCTCGCGGCTCTGGCCGGCAAGCGCCGCGTAGATCGTGACGAGGTTGTCGGCCTCCGCGCGCTTCTCCAGCTCCTCCACCGTCTCGGGCAGGGGCTCCGGGTCGGTCTTGGCCTTGCGGACCTTCTGCGCGATGGTGTCGGCGTCGTCGGTCATGTTGATGCGCGAATATTCCGACTCGTCCGACTTGCTCATCTTCTTGGTGCCGTCGCGCAAGCTCATCACGCGGGTCGCCTCGCCGAGGATCTGCGGCTCGGGCTGCGGGAAGAACTCCACCTCGTAATGGCGGTTGAAGGCGCCGGCGATGTCGCGGGCCAGCTCCAGATGCTGCTTCTGGTCCTCGCCCACCGGCACGTGCGTCGCCTTGTAGAGCAGGATGTCCGCCGCCATCAGCACCGGGTAGGCGTAGAGGCCGAGATTGGCCATGTCCTTCTGCTTGCCGGCCTTCTCCTTGAACTGCGTCATCCGGTTCAGCCAGCCCAGCGGCGTGTGGCAGGACAGGATCCAGGACAGCTCCGAATGGCCGGACACGAAGGACTGGTTGAAGAGGATGTTCTTCTCCGGGTCGATGCCGGCGGCGATGTAGGCCGCGGCGACCTCGCGGATGTTGTTGCGCAGCACCTCGGGCGGCTGGTCGATGGTCAGCGCGTGCAGGTCGACGACGCAGAAGATGCATTCGTACTGGTTCTGCAGGTCCACCCAGTTCCGCAGTGCCCCCAGATAGTTGCCGAGGTGAAGCTGCCGGGTCGGCTGCATGCCGGAGAAGATGCGGTTCACGGGGGTTCTCGCTCGAAACGTCTGGGAGGCGCGTTTTATCGCCCCCGGCGGTCCCTTGCGTCAAGTTGCGCGGCGGGCGGACCGCCCGCTATTCGGCTTCAGCGCACGGACGCCGGCGATCCGTCGCGGCGCAGGAAGCCCTTGAGGTCCGCCACCGAGGCGCCGCCGAGCAGCTGGGCCAAGCCCGCGAAGGCGAGCGCGCCGGCCCCGACCAGCAGCGCCAGGGCGGCGAAGCGCGGGCCGGAGGAGGGGGCCTGCAGCCAGGGCGCCAGCAGGGCTTCCGCCCCGGCCAGCGCCAGCCCCATGCCGACGGCGGCGATCGCGATGCGCGGCGCGCGGCGCAGCAGCCGCTCGTCCAGCGCCAGCCGGCCGGCCCGCTTCAGTGCCGCGGCGAGCAGGGCCAGGTTCAGCCAGGCGGTCAGCCCCGTGGCCAGCGCGATGCCGACATGGCCCAGCGCCGGCAGCAGGGCCAGCCCCAGCAGCAGCGTCGCCACGGTGACGATGACGGCCACGCGCACCGGGGTGCCGGTGTCCTGCCGGGCGAAGAAGGCGGCGTTCAGCGCCTTGACGATGACGAAGGCGGGGATGCCCAGCGCGTAGGCGCCGAGTGCCGCCGCCGTGGCCCGCGCCTCCACGGGGCCGAAGGCGCCGCGCTCGAACAAGACCGACACGATGGGCAGCCCCGCCACCCCCAGCGCCACCGCCGCCGGCAGGCCGAGCAGCAGGCTGAACTCCAGCGCGCGGCTCAGGTAATAGCGCACCATCCGCTCGTCCCCCGCCGCCGCGAAGCGCGACAGCACCGGCAGCAGCGCGGTGCCGATGGCGATGCCGATGATGCCCAGCGGCATCTGGTTCAGACGGTCCGCGTAATAGAGATAGGACACCGCACCCGAGGGCAGGAGCGAGGCGAGCACCACGTTGAGGAACAGGTTGATCTGCATGACCCCGGCGCCGAGCGCCCCCGGCCCGACCAGCCGGAACAGCCGGCGCACGCGCGGGCTCAGCCGCGGCCGCCGGATCGCGAGCGTCACCCCGGCGGCGCGGCAGGCCCAGCTCATCCAGGCGAGCTGCACGACGCCCGACAGCGTCACCGCCGCAGCCATGGCCCGGCCGGGCTCCAGCCCCAGATGCGGGGCGGCGAGCAGCGCCGCGATGAGCGTCAGGTTGAAGGCGATGGGTGCCGCGGCGAAGGGGCCGAAGCGGTCGAGCGCGTTCAGCACCCCGCCCAGCAGCGCCACCAGCGAGACCAGCGCCAGGTAGGGGAAGGTCAGCCGCGCGAGATCGACGGCCAGTTCGAACTTCGCGGGGTCGTCGGCGAAGCCCGGCGCCAGCCCTCCCATCAGCCAGGGCATGGCCGCGACCGCCAGCACGGTGAAGGGGATCAGCAGCGCCAGCAGCACGGCCATCGCCTCTTCCGCGAAGGCCACGGCGGCGGCGCGCCCGTCCTTTTGTAGGGTCGCCGCGAAGAGCGGCACGAAGGCGACGCCGAAGGCGCCCTCCGCGAAGAGGCGGCGGAAGAAGTTCGGCAGTTTCAGCGCGACGAAGAAGGCGTCGGCGACCGGCCCGGCGCCGAGTAGTGCGGCGGTCAGGATGTCGCGGGCGAAGCCGGCCAGCCGGCTCAGCAGGGTCAGGCCGCCGACGGTGGCGATGGCGCGGGCGAAGCTCATGTCCGGCCCCGTATAGCCGCGCCCGCGCCCGCTGGAAAGCTTGGCGAAGGCCAGCCCGCGCAAGGCCGGCCAAGCCCTGAACTTTTGGGCCGATATAGGACCATCGGCAGATATAACAGCCCGCGCCTTTGAAGAAGTGGTATGAAAAGGGCATTCTGCTCTCCTGGGTTGGCCGGAGGCGGGCGGACGATTGGGCGAGGGCGAGCGATTGGGACGGGTTGCATGGATTCCGCGCCGGCTGGACGCCCGGCTGGTCCTTCCCGGGCTGGCCGTGGCGCTGGCCATCGGGGCGCTCTGGTGGAACCTGCTGGACCGGCTGCACCGCGAGGAGCAGCTTCTCGCCCGCACCGCCCGGCAGAACACCGCCATCGTCGCCCGGCTGGTCGAGGAGCATGCGGTCGCCACCTTCCGGCAGGTCGACGACCTGCTTCTCGACGTCGCCCGCTCCGACCAGCCGAACCTCGCCCAGCGCCTCGACAACCGGCGGGTCTTCGAGGAGGGGGTGGTCACCGCCGTCCGGCTCTACGACGAGCGGGGTGAGCTGCGCGACGCCGCCGGCCACACCTTGGGTGCCGGCCGGGCGCGCGCGTCCGTCGCCACGCGCGAGGAGTTCCTGAGGCACCGCGCCGCCGCGCGGCTGGGGCTGGTCATCGCGCCGGCCCTGTTCGCGGAGGGCACGGAGGAGATCGTGATCCCCGTGTCGCGCCGGATCAGCAGCCCCGACGGCCGCTTCGCCGGCGTCGCCGTCGCCGACATCCCCGCGGGCACCTTCTCGCGCTTCTACGCGATGATCGGCCTGCCGCCGGACAGCTCGGTCTCGCTGCTGCGCGGCGACGGCCAGACGCTCGCCCGCAACGCGCGGCAGGAGGAGACCGTCGGCAAGACCTTCCCGCACCTCATGCTCTGGAACCTGGTGGAGCGGGAGCCCGCCGGCACCTACCGGACCACCAGCCCGGTGGACGGGATCGAGCGCATCCACACCTACCGCCGCGCCGAGAGCTACCCGCTGATCGTGCTGGTGGGGGAGTCGGTGCAGGCCACCTTCGCGGCCTGGCGGGAGAGCGCCCGGCTCTACATCGGCTGGGCCAGCGCCGCGACGGCGGTGATCCTGCTCTTCACCACGGGCTTCCTGATCGAGTTCCAGCGCCGCCGCCGGTCGGAAAGGGCGCTGGGCATCCGCAACCGCGCCATGGCGTCGAGCGGCGACGGCATCCTCGTCGCCGACGCGACCCTGCCCGGAATGCCGATCCTCTACGGCAATCCCGCCATCGAGCGGCTGCTCGGCCTTCCCTTGGCGGAGGTCGCCGGACACGGCGTGCTGCGCGTGCTGGAAGGCCCGCTGCACGACGCCACCGTGCTCGAGCCCCTGCGCGGGGCCATCGCCGCCGGCCAGGATGTGACGGTGGAGTTCCGCAACACCCATCCGGGCGACCGGGCGGGCGACCGGGCGGGCGACCGGGCGGCCGGGCGGCCGGGCGGGGAGGACGCCGAGCGGTGGCTGGAACTCCGCGCCTCGCCCGTCCGCGACGACGGCGGGCGGATGGTCAGCCTCATCGCCATCGTCCGCGACATCTCCGAGCGCAAGCGCAACGAGGCCGAACTGGTCGAGGCGCGGCGCGAGGCGGAACGCGCGAACATCGCCAAATCCACCTTCCTGGCCGCCGCCAGCCACGACCTGCGCCAGCCCGTGCAGTCGCTGCTGCTGCTGCTGGAGGTGCTGTCCAGCCGCACGACCGACGCCGTGTCGCGCAACGTGCTGGGCACCATGGACCGGGCGCTCGGCGCCCTGAAGATGCTGCTGGACGGGCTGCTCGACGTGTCGCGGCTGGACGCCGGGGCGGTGGAGCCGGAGCCCCGGGTCTTCCCCGTGTCGGAGCTGCTGGAGCGCGTCGCCGCCAACTCCCGTCCGGTGGCGCTGCGCAAGGAGCTGATCCTGCACATCGTGCCCTGCTCGGCCCATGTGCACAGCGACCCGATGCTGCTCGGCCGCATCCTCCAGAATTTCGTCGAGAACGCGCTGCGCTACACCGAGACGGGCCGCATCCTGATCGGCTGCCGGCGCGCCGGCGGCTTCCTGAGGCTGGAGGTGTGGGACACCGGCATCGGCATCCCAGCCGACCGGCAGGAGGACATCTTCCAGGAGTTCGTCCAGGTCGGCAACGCCAGCCGCAACCGCGACCAGGGGCTGGGGCTCGGTCTGGCGGTGGTGCGCCGCCTCGCCCAGATGATGGGCCACACCGTGGCCCTGCGCTCCGAGCCCGGCCGGGGATCCGTCTTTTCGGTGCTGGTCCCGCTGGCCGAGGCGCCGCCCGCGGCACCGGAGCCCGTCCCCCAGGCCGAGCCGGCGCGGGCTCCGTCCGCCACCGTTCTGGTGGTCGAGGACGACGTCATCGTGCGCGAGGGCATGCGCGCCATGCTGCGCGAATGGGGGCACGACGTGCTGGTCGCGGACGGGCGCGCCGCCGCCCTGCGGCTGGGCCGCCAGAACGGCGGCCCGGACATCGTCGTCACCGACTACCGCCTGCAGGACGGCGAGACCGGGACCGAGGTCATCCGCGAGCTGCGCCGCGCGCTCGGCCGCCCCGTCCCCAGCATCCTCGTCACCGGCGACACCGCCCCCGAACGCCTCCAGGAGGGCGAGGCCGGCAACTTCCGCGTCCTGCACAAGCCCGTCGCCTCGGGCGAACTGCGCCGCGCCATCGCCGACGCGCTGGCCGGGGCCCGCGCGGGCGAGGTGGTGGGGTAGGGTCTGAAGTCAACGGAGGACGGCGGCAGACGAAGCGGTGCCGAGTTCCCTGCCGGGGAGCGGGCATAGGGAAGGCCGTTGTGACACCCGGCCGATCCGCTTGCTGTCCCCGCCGGTTGCCTGTAGGCAACGATTTTGAAGGCAACCGGAACTTGGCGGTTGCGAGCTCGGAAGGCAGGAAACCCCATGGGAAGCGTCGCCGACAAGATCGCCAGGAAGGTGGCGACCCAGATCCGGTCGAATGTGATCGATCTGTGCGAATTCCGGGCGGGCCGGGAACTTGCCCATGAGGCCGGCCTCGACGGCAGCCGGTTCAGGGAGCTCATCGAACAGGGCTACGATCCCGCCTTCGCCTTCTACGCCCAGGGGCTGAGGCTGGTGTCCCTGTTCGCCGAGGCGATCTCCGCCATGCCCGAGGCGAAGGGGTACGTCAAGGCCCTGGTGAAGGCGGAGAACGAGTACATGCCGGAAGGGCCTCCGATCAGCCCTCTCACGGCGAGCCATTTCAACATGTGGGCCTTTTTCGACCTCCAGTTCGGGTCGAGCCGGGAAACCATCGGGACCTGCATCCTGCGGGTGACGGAGACCGTCGGCATGCCGGCCTGGATCGCCGGCATCGTCCGGCCGATGCAGGACTCCCGCATGGGGTTCTACCTCCATATGGGCCTGGATGGCCCGCTGGTGCTGCTGAAGGACATCGTGACCCAGGACATCCTGCGGTGCCACTCGGCCACGGGTTATGTCGGGGAACGCGGCCAACTCTGGTACACACGCCTGCTGCCGCCGCCCGTCCTGGACATCGGCCACCATGTGGTCATCACCACGCCCTACGTGGTTCTGGACGGAACGGAACAGCGGTTCCTGGATTACATCGGGCGCGAGGTCGCCCGGATGGCCGCGTCCGGCGGGCGGAAGGCGGCGGACGCGGAAACCCTGTTGAAACACGGCCCGACCATCAATTATTGGAACGAGTATATCTTCCAGGCCTATTCCAATCACCGGAGCGACGCCATCTTCCTGGCCGGCGTTCCCGACCTTCGGGAGAGTCTGCCGCACGCTCCGCACGAAGAGCCTCCGCACCGGCAAGGGAGCAACGCCAGGGCCGGAGCCGCCACTCACATCGTCCGGGCCGCCCTTCGGCCCAAGCTCTACCGCGACATCGAGATCCCGAGCGACCGTTCTCTCCACGACCTCGCCGCGGCGATCATCCGGGCCTATGGCTTCGACCTGGATCATGCCTTTGGCTTCTTCCCCAAGCTGACGGGCAACATCTTCACCGCCAAGCCCCGGTACGAGCTTTTCGCCGACATGGCCGAAGGCGAGGCTGAAGACTCCCTGAGCGTCAACAAGACGACGGTGGCCCAGGCGTTCCCGAAGGTGGGGAAGGCGATGACCTTCCTGTTCGACTATGGGGACGAATGGCGTTTCCGCGTCGAGGTCCTGGCTCGCGGCGAGCGGGAGCCACGCAAGCGCTACCCCAAGGTGATCGCGTCGGTCGGCAAGGCCCCGCCACAGTATCCGGACCCCGACGAAGATCTCGATGACGACATCGACGACGAGGAATGAGCCGTCCAGCCCGCCGCAGCCCGGCTGTCGGAACGCCGCCTTGAACATCTGCGGCCAGCCAGCCCGTCCGGCATGAAACAAGGGCCTCGGCCTTCACGTGGAGCTGGCGGCATCCCGGATGCGGATACCGAGCGGTTCGCCGCCGCTTCACCCCTTGCCCTGTTTCTTGAGCTTCTTGATCCGGTGCTTCTGGTAGCGGGCCACCTCCGCGGCCAAGGGATTGGTGGGTGGAAGCAGCAGATGGGTCAGGGAGGCCAGAAGCCGCTCTTTTCCGCCTCCCGGATCAAGATGGCAGACGATCCCACCCTCGTCGCCGAGGTACGACAGCTGAGTGACGCGGTGGCGGCCCTGTCCGTCCACGCCAGCGGCGCTGGTTTGCAGATGCTTGGCCAGCATCGGGGTGAGCCGGACCTCGAAGGGGAGGGCGGCCTTCAAGGCCAGGAGCAAACGATCGGTTTTCTCGGGATCATCCAGCATCACCACATCTCCGTATGACCTGGGAGCAACGGCAATGTCCGGCGGCACGTCGCGCTCGATGCCCGCGCATCAGCAAGACCAGAGACCGACCGGAAGCGTTCCTGACAAATCGCTTCTTCGGAACCCTTCACGCGCCGGCTCCATGAAACAGCGGGTTTCGGGCGCGAGGGGAGCGATCAGGCTGCCGTAGCGTGCGGCAAGGGATGGCACGCCAGGAGGATTCAGCGCATTCCGGGCGAATTCCGGCGTCACATCGGCGTCTTGAGGATTGTTGGTGGAGCCGAGGAGGATCGAACTCCCGACCTACGCATTGCGAACGCGTCGCTCTCCCAGCTGAGCTACGGCCCCACGTCGCCACTTCCGGCGTGGCGCGGATAATCGCGCAGACGCGCGCGGGCTGTCAAGACCCCCGGTCCGCCGTTCCAGCCAGCCGCACGCCCGGGCCGGGGAAGGAGCCGGGCGGCGAAAGACAGTGACTTTGACGGGGGCAGCGACTAGCTTGCACGACCGAACCCCGAACGCCCCACCTTAGGTGAACACCGGCCGTTGACGATGCACGACACCGACGCCTTGGCGGCCCGGGATTTTCGGCCGGGCTTTCCGGCCGGCGGGACGCCCGCGCGGTATCTGCCGCTGGCCTTGAAGGCCGCCGTCACCGTTACGGTCCTCGTCCTGCTGCTGTCCCGCGCCGACTGGCCGGGTTTGGCCGCGCGGCTGTCCGGCGCCTCGCCCGGGCTGCTGCTTCTCGCCTTCGCGCTGAACGTGGCGAGCGTGCTGCTGGCGGCGGAACGCTGGCTCTGGGCGGCCGCCTCGGGCGTGCGCTTCTCCCGCTGGACCGCCTACCGGCTGATGCTGGCCAGCCTCTTCTTCGGCCAGGTGCTGCCGGGCGGGCTGGGCGGCGACGTGGTGCGCGGCTGGCTCGCCCACCGCGCGGGCTGCCCGGCGGCAACGGCGGTGACGGCGGTGGTGCTCGACCGGCTGCTGGCGCTGGCCGGCGTCATCCTCCTTCTCTTCCTCGGCCTGCCGCACCTCATGGCGACGGCGCCCGCGGCGCTGGCCTGGGCGGCGCCCCTGGCGACGCTGGGCCTTGCGCTCGCGGTCGCCCTGGGTCTCCAGGCCGACCGGCTGCCGCTGCCCTCCGCCCTGCGCCGGCCCGCCCTGGAGCGGCCGCTGGCCGAGCTGGCGCGGCTGCGCGCGGCGCTGGCGACGCGGGAGACGGCGCTCGGCTTCCTGTGCAGCGTCGCGGTCCATCTCTGCACCGTGGGCTCGGTCCTGGCCTCGGCCCACGCGCTCGGCGTGCCCCTGTCCGGCTGGGACGCGCTGGCCGTGGTGCCCGCGGCCATCTTCGCCGCGGCCCTGCCGATCTCGCTGAACGGCTGGGGTGCCAGGGAGGGGACGATGGTCGCCGGGCTCGCGCTCTACGGCGTGGGTGCCGGGGAAGCGACGCTGGTGTCGGTCATGATCGGGCTGTCGGTGATGATCGCCACCCTGCCGGGCGGGCTGCTGTGGCTGAGCCTGGACCGCGTGTCCACCGACCGCTCCCTCCCGCCGGCCCACCCGCCCGGCACGAAGCCCTAAGACAAGCCATAAGAACGGCACGAGAGATGATCGAGACGACCGCGGCCCCCACCGGCGGCCCGCTTTCCCCCCGTCAGCAATCCGTGCGCGCGCTCTTCGACGCGCTGGCGCCGGGGATCGACCGCTGGGTGTCCCGGCACCGCGCCTTCCACGAGGCCGACCGCGCCTACCTGCGTTTCCTGGTGCCGGAAGGCGCCAGCGTGCTGGAGGTCGGCTGCGGGGCGGGCGACGTGCTTGCCTTCCTGGCGCCCTCGCGCGGGGTCGGCATCGACCTGTCGCCCCGCATGGTCGAGCGGGCGCGCGTGCGCCATCCCAATCTGGAGTTCCATGTCGGCAACGCCGAGGATCCGGCGGATCTCGCGGCCATCGAGGGGACCTTCGACGTCATCCTGCTGTCGGACACCATCGGCTTCCTCGACGACGCGGAGGAGACGCTGCGGCTGCTGCGGCGCTTCGCGACGCCGCGCACGCGGGTGATCGCCAGCTACCATTCCCGCCTGTGGGAGCCGGTGCTGCGGCTGGCCGAGCGGCTCGGGATGAAGATGCCCCAGGCCCAGCAGAACTGGCTGTCCACCGCCGACACCATGAACCTGATGGAGCTGGCGGGCTGGGAGCCGATCAAGCGCGAGTGGCGCCAGCTGCTGCCGGTCCGGCTGCTCGGGCTCGGCACGCTGGTGAATCGCGTGCTGGCGCCGCTTCCGGGCGTGCGGCGGCTCTGCCTGCGCAACTATGTGGTGGCGCGGCCGGAGCCGGAAGCGGAACTGGTGCCGCCGCCCTCCTGTACCGTGCTGGTCCCCTGCCGGAACGAGCGCGGCAACATCGAGAACGCGATCCTCCGCCTGCCGCGTTTCGCCCCCGACCTGGAGGTGATCTATGTCGAGGGGCACAGCCGCGACGGCACCTACGAGGAATGCCTGCGCGTGCGCGACGCCCATCCGGACTGGGACATCAAGGTCATGCGCCAGCCCGGCAAGGGCAAGGGCGACGCGGTGCGCGCGGGCTTCGCCGCCGCGCGCGGCGAGGTGCTGATGATCCTCGACGCCGACCTCACCGTCCCGCCGGAAAGCCTGCCGAAATTCTACCGCGCCATCGCCTCGGGCCAGGGGGAGTTCGTGAACGGCACCCGGCTGGTCTACCCGATGGCCGGCCAGGCGATGCGCTTCCTGAACCTCATCGCCAACCGCAGCTTCGCGAGCATCTTCTCCTTCCTGCTGAACCAGCGCTTCACCGACACGCTGTGCGGCACCAAGGTGCTTTGGAAGCGCGACTACGAGCAGATCGTGGCGAACCGGCATTATTTCGGCGACTTCGACCCGTTCGGCGATTTCGACCTGATCTTCGGCGCCGCCAAGCTGAACCTGAAGTTCGTCGAGGTGCCGATCCGCTACGCCGACCGCTCCTACGGCGAGACGCAGATCTCCCGCTTCCGCCACGGCGCGCTGCTTGCCCGCATGGTGCTGTTCGCCTGGCGCAAGCTGAAGGCCTTTTGATGCCAGCGGCCTGTCAGGCCGCCGGAGGCCGCGACTGCGGCCCGCGCACACGTGTGCGCGAAGCCAAGCGGCCGGACGGCCGCGCCCGGCGTCTGAGGGCATAGAAAACAGCCGCGCCCCTTCAGGGGCGCGGCGGGCAGAAGGGAAAGCCCTGGATCCTGGTCATGTAGATGGGGATCCAGTCGCAATGGGCGGCCGGATCCGGGCGGCGGCGTTCGGCGATGACCGGCCAGACATGGGCGAGCGCCAGATAGAGCGCCAGCACGCCGTAGACCTGACGCCGGTTGCGCGCGGCTTCCAGCAGCGCCGGAAAGCGCGCGAGCGCGAGTGCGGCGGCGAGCACCACCAGCGGGTCGGTGTACACATGGTAGGCGCGCTTGAAACCGCGCAGCGCGAACAGCGTCTCCAGCCCCCAGGCGGTCAGCAGCAGCAATCCGACCCGCAGGGCCGTGGCCCGGTCCCCACGGCGCCAGGCCACGGCGGCGGCGGCGATGGCGAACCATTCCAGGATCAGCGTCTGCGGAATGTTGTCGGGGTGCAGCACGATGGTGCGGATCGCGAAGGTCCGCCACAGCCCGTTCAGCAGCACCATCAGCAGGGACTCGTTCAGCACCTGCTGTTCGGCGCCGAGCGTCGCCGCGTGGCGCCAGCTGGAGAAGACGTACATGTGCTCGATCGGGTTGGCGACGGCGATGGCGTTCTGCTCGTGCCAGCGCAGGGTCAGAACCAGGAGCCCGAGCCCGAGCCCGCCGGCCACCGCCGCGAGGACCGAGGCCGCATAGGCTGCGGGCACCCGCCAGACGGCGGCATAGACCAGCACCCCCAGCGCCGCCCAGCCGGCGATCACCCCCTGATAGAGACCGGACAGACCGCCGCCCACCTTGGCGTAGGGGAAGAGGGAGTGACCGGCCGCGGCGATCCCCTCCAGGATCAGCCCCGCCGCCGGCACCAGCGCCAGCGCCGCCAGGGCCGCGGCCGCGCCGGCCCGCAGCCAGGCCCCGCCACCTCGCGTCCAGGAGGCCCCGTCCACCGGCCGCCGGCCGAAGGCGAGCGCCAGGACCGGAAGGGCCATCAGCGGGAAGATCGCCTGCACCTTGCTGATCATCGCCAGCGACGCGCTGGCCCCGGCCCCCGCGAAGAGGAGCAGCGGGACGGCGCCCGGCCGCTTGCGCAAGGCCACCAGCACCAGCAGCAGCGCCAGGGCGGCGAAGGCGGCGGACAGCAGGTCGGTGCGCATCTGCCGCGCCTGGGAGGCGACGCCCACCGCGAAGGCGAGCGCCAGCCCCGCCAGGAAGCCGATCCGCCGGTCGTCCAGCAGGTGTCGGACCAGGGTCGCCACCGCCACCACCCAGGCCGCGCAGAGCAGCATGGACAGCACCCGCCCGGCCTCGACGAGCTGCTGCCAAGCCAGATCGTAGGCCGCCGTGTCGGCGAGCGGCGGCAGGGCCGACAGGGTGTGGACCGGCAGCAGCCCCAGCCCGTGCAGCAACCGGTACCAGCCGGCGATGACCAGGAAATAGGTGTAGCCGGGGTGGTCGAAATACTCCTGCGGCAGCCCCTCGTTCAGCAGCAGCCCGTGATAGGCCAGGACGAGATCCTGGTCGGCGTTCCACCAGTAGGGCAGGCGCAGCCCCAGCAGTGAGGCCGAGGCGAGCAGCGCGGCCGCCAGCAGCGCGCAGGATGCCCACCAGGGCAGGGCGGCGATCCCGCCGGGGCCTCGCGGGCCGGGCGGGGGGAAGGCGGCCGGGGGAGGGGTTGGGCGCATCGCGGCGTCGTTCCGTGTGGGTCCGGTTGGCAAATCCGCCGCCGGTATCGCACGCGGCCCGCCGGATGTCATCCCGGTGCCGGAAAGGGAGCCGGAAGGCGGCCGCCTCCGAGGGGGATGCGCCGGAATGGCGCATCCGCGCCGCCCGAACCGCACTTGCGGCCCCGCACCCCAGCGATTAGGGTGCGGCGCAACCCGCGCGTTTGGAGGCCGACACCACCATGGAACCGCTTGTCAGTGCGTTGCTCATTCTCGTGCTCACCATTCTCGACCTGTTCTGGTGGATCCTGATCATCCAGGTGGTGATGAGCTGGCTGATCGCCTTCAACGTGATCAACACGCGCAACCGGTTCATCTACATGATCGGCGACTTCGCCGACCGCGTGACCGAGCCGGTGCTGCGCCCGATCCGCAGCGTGCTGCCGAATTTCGGCGGGATCGACCTGTCGCCGCTGGTCGTGCTGCTGCTGCTGGGCTTCGTGCAGAACCTGATCGCCGGCTATGCCATGCAGATCCGGGGCGGCTTCTAAGGAAACGGCCCCCGAGGAGATGGCGCCCATGAGCGCCGGTCCCTTCGAGCCGGTCGCCGGCGGCGTGCGGGTGGCCTTGCGCGTGACGCCCAGGGCGTCGCGCAACGCCGTCGCCGGGCTGGCCGAAACGGCGGCGGGGGGATGGGCGTTGAAGGTGTCGGTGACGGCCGTGCCGGAGGACGGCAAGGCCAACGAGGCGGTCGTGAAGCTGCTGGCCAAGCACTGGAAGCTGCCGAGAAGCAGCATCGCGCTGGTGGCCGGGGCGACCGACCGGAACAAGATCTTGCAGGTGGCCGGGGATCCGGCCGAGCTGATGCGCCGCCTGACCGCCGCCCTGCCGGAAGGCGCGGGCGGCGCAAGTGCGGAGGATGGGGGGTCATATGGCTGATGCGACGATCATCGACGGCAAGGCCTTCGCGGCGGGGCTGCGGGCGCGCGTCGCCGAGGGCGTGAAGGCGCTGAAGGCGAGCCACGGCGTGACGCCCGGCCTCGCCGTCGTGCTGGTCGGCGAGGATCCGGCGAGCCAGGTCTATGTCCGCTCCAAGGAGCGCGCGCTGGTCGAGCTGGGCATGAACAGCTTCGATCACCACCGCGACGCGGACATGACCGAGGCGGAGCTTCTGGCCCTCATCGACGGGCTCAACGCCGACCCGGCGGTGCACGGCATCCTCGTGCAGCTTCCCCTGCCGCGCCACATCGACTCGGCCAGGGTGCTGGCGCGCATCGCGCCGGAAAAGGACGCCGACGGCTTCCACGTGGTCAACGCCGGGCTGCTCTCCACCGGCCAGCCGGGCGCCATCCTGCCCTGCACGCCGCTGGGCAGCCTGCTGCTGATCCGCGACGCGCTGGGTCCGAACCTGCGCGGCAAGCGCGCGGTGGTGCTCGGCCGCTCCAACATCGTCGGCAAGCCGATGGCGCAGCTGCTGCTGCAATCGGACTGCACGGTGACCATCGCCCATTCCGGCACGGCCGACCTCCCCGAGGAATGCCGGCGCGCCGACATCCTGGTCGCCGCCGTCGGCCGGCCCGAGATGGTGCGCGGCGACTGGATCAAGCCGGGCGCCTGCGTCATCGACGTGGGCATCAACCGCGTGGCCGCGGCCGAGCCCGGCAAGACGCGGCTGGTCGGCGACGTCGCCTTCGCGGAGGCCGTGAAGGTGGCCGGTTCCATCACCCCGGTGCCGGGCGGGGTGGGGCCGATGACCATCGCCTGCCTGATGCTGAACACGCTGACCGCCGCCTGCCGCGCCGCCGGCGCGCCGGTCCCGCCCGAAGCCGTCCTGGGATCGGGGAAATGATCACCGTCCGCGCGCGGGCGGAAGGGCGCGTCGCCGAGCACCGGATCGCCGTCGGCGACCCGCTGCCCCCCGGCACGGTGTGGATCGACCTGCTGCGCCCGGACGAGGCGGAGCGCGCCCATGTCGGCGCGCTGACCGGCTGCGACCTGCCGACGCGCGAGGAGATGAAGGAGATCGAGGCCTCCAGCCAGCTCTACGCCGAGGCCGAGGCCATCTATCTTACCGCCTCGGTCCTGGCGCGCGCCGACAGCGCCCAGCCGGAGCAGAGCGAGCTGACCTGCGTGCTGACGCCGCGGCACCTGATCACCTTGCGCTACAGCGAGCCGCGCGCGGTGTCCGCCTTCGCCATCCGCGCCCAGCGCCAGCCGGAGATGCTGGCGAGTGCCGAGGACGCGCTGCTGGCCCTGCTCGACGCGATCACCGACCGCATCGCCGACGTGCTGGAGCTGATCGGCGGGCGCATCGACGCGCTATCCGCGCAGATCTTCAACGACTCCCTCGACCCCGCCGGATTCGGCAACGCCGCCAAGAAGCCGGACGAGCTTCAGGACGTGCTGCGCGGCATCGGCCGCGCCGGCGATCTGACGCACAAGGTGCGCAACAGCCTCGCCGGGCTCGACCGGCTGGTGGCCTTCCTCGGCACCGTCACCAGCGGCCGTCTGTCCAAGGACCAGAAGGCCATGCTGAAGACGCTGACGCGCGACGTGCGCTCGCTGAACGAGCATGCGGGCTTCCTGTCGCACGAGGCCAACTTCCTGCTCGACGCCACGCTCGGCCTCATCAACATCGAGCAGAACGCGATCATCAAGATCTTCTCCGTCGTCTCGGTCGCGCTGATGCCGCCGACCCTGATCGCGTCGGCCTACGGCATGAATTTCCAGTTCATGCCGGAGCTGGAATGGCGCTTCGGCTACCCCATGGCGCTGCTCGCCATGGTGCTGTCCGCCGTCCTGCCGCTCTGGTATTTCCGCAAGCGCGGCTGGCTCTAGGGGCCGGGAGACCGGGTTCCCGCCCGGGTCGCCGATTGTCACCGTTTCGGCGGGTTCCCCGCCGTCCGCTTTTCCGCTAGCTTCGCCGCCATGACGCAGACACCCTCCCGCACCCACGCCCTCCCGCCGCAGCTCGCCGAGTTGGAACGCATGGCGGAGGAAGCCCTGGAAACCATCCCGCCGGAACTGCTGGCCCCGGTCGGCGACGTGCTGATCCAGGTGGAGGAGTTCCCCGACGAGGAAACCGAACGGGAGATGGAGCTGGAAAGCCCCTTCGACCTGCTGGGCCTCTACCGCGGCGTGGACCTGACCCGGCAAAGCGTCGCCGACACGCGCACCACCCCCGACATGATCTTCCTCTACCGCCGCCCGATCCTGGATTACTGGTGCGAGACCGGCGAGGACCTCTTCGCCATCGTCCGCCACGTCCTGATCCATGAGATCGGCCACCATTTCGGCCTGTCGGACGAGGACATGGACCGCATCGAGAGCATGGAGTGACGGAGGCCGACCTCCCCGACGCCCCGATTCCGGAGACCCCCGTCCCGGACTGCCAGAGCTGCGGCGCCTGCTGCTCCTACAGCTGGGAATGGCCGACCCTGATCGGCTTCGGCGACGGCGACGGCCTGCCCCGCCACCTCATCGAGGACGGCCGCATGCGCTGCAATGGCAACCGTTGCGCGGCACTCGCCGGCACCATCGGCGAGGAGGTCCACTGCACCGTCTACGAGGACCGCCCCCTGGTCTGCCGCGAATTCGCCGCCGGCAGCGACGATTGCCTCGCCGTGCGCCGGGAGTTCGGGTTCGAGGGGTAGGCTGTTTTCTGCCTTCGGTTTCCCGACCAAAAATAGCCGTCAGGCGATAAGACAAGTTTATTGGCGTTTGGCTATAAGAACGAGTTCGCGCAGCCGGCGATCAATCCATGCCGTTCAGCGTCGCGGCTTTCCTCGGCCGGGCGGGCAGAGCCCCGTCGGGCAAGGCTTCGGAACCGTAGAAACGCTTCAACGCGTTGGCGCGCTCCGCGATGCAGTCGACCAGCAGACCGACGATCGGGTGATCGATGCCATCCGCGTCGCACTCCCGCGCGACGTCGGCGGCCAGATCCGGCAGGGTAGAAATGTGATGGCGAGCAAAGCCCAGCACCGCATCGCCTGACAGTCTTGCCTTGGCCGCCATCCTTTGCCAGTGCCTCGGCATGACGCCGTCGATCGCATAGACGTCGGAGATGCGCATCGGCAGGCGAATGTCCCGCATACCGGCGGCACCACCTCCTGCCACCTTGACCTCTCCTGTCTTCAGGTGAGGCAGAATGCTGGAGACATCATAGAGCGGCGCCAGCCGGGCTCCGGCGGAGGACAGGAGCACGGAGTAGTTCTTGGCATGCGCGTCGGTACCGGCGATCAGGAAATTGAAGACGGTTGCTTCGACGAACCGCAAACGGTCGGTGTCCGCATGCCGGCCAGCCGCGGAAAGGACATTCACGATGTCGATGATCCCCGGTCCACCCTGATTTTCATACTTGTCCGTCGGAAGCACTGCCAGCGCCTGGCACATGTCCTCCTGATGGATGCGGAGCACGCGCCCGTTCCTGCGGCGGCGGTCGTACCGCTCGACCACGATCGCCTTCTCTCCAGCGAAACGGAGCACCTTACTTTCCGCTGCCCGGAGGCCTGCGCGCCGCGCCAGACGAAGACAGAAGTGCTCATTCTCGGTGTGGCCCGAGAAGTCCGGCATCGGTGGTTTGAAGATATGCGTGGTGGGCGTGCGGCCCGTCGGGATGCCCCATCGGTTACCGGCATCGTCGTGATAGAAGGCCGTTTTCGATTGCGCGCCGGCCAAGCTGAACTGTCCCGGATCGCGGTAGCGGCGTCCCGACGTCATGCCGCGGCGCAATTCCGCGAGGCGTTGCCCGACCTCGTCGTCGCTCAACCACAGCACCGGTCCGTCCTGGCCGAGTTCCGGAAGGTCCGCGTCGGTCACGAACTGAACCGCTCCGGCGCAATCCCTGCCGATCCGTTCGAGAAGAGCGAAGGGGCTGTTTCCCGAAACGCCGAACTGCCTGCCCATTGAGGCCAGGATGTCGTCGTTGTCCGGCAGCAGTCCCTTCATGAAGGGCAGGATCCTGCCGTTTCCATGCTCCAATGAGGTGAGGGGCATGGAAAGCGACAGAGGTACGGCCTGATCATGGCCAACCCAGGCCGCCTCATAGAAGAAGTTCAGCGACCCACCGGCCGAGACGTTCTTGCGAACCTCGCCAATCTTTACGCCACCAAGGAGCACGTTCAGTTTCTCGGCCACGACCGTGCCTCCTACTCGTCGATCACCGAATCGATATCCTGGTCGAGATCAAGGAACAGCGGAGCCTGAGCAGCCTCCGCCATACCCTGCGACCTCTCGGGGTCGATCCCCGGCCTCCGCGCGTCCAACTGGATGTCGAGATGCGCGAGCAGGCGCAGGACCATGGCGATCTCGGCGGTCGGCTTGCCGTTCTCGACCTCCGACACCCACCCCTGGCTGGTGCCAAGGCGCTTGGCGAGCGCCGCCTGGCTGAGGCCGCCCCGTCGGCGTGTGTCGCGGATCAGGGCTCCGAGTTCGGTTGCCGTCCTCACGATCATCGCGGGCTCCATCGACGACAGGCTATGGGCTGGAATTATGGTCATTCGGCTATAAAAGGTCCATATAGCCGAACGGCATTGAACAGTGGTCGTCGCCACCCCGCCTCGTGGGCGTCGTCGGCCCCTCACGCCCCCGGAACCGCCCTCATCCCCGCCGCCAACTCGCGCAGCACGCGGTCCAGCTCGCCGTAGTCATAGGGCTTGCGCAGGATGCGGAAGCCCTCGGCCGCCGCGTCGCGGGCGCGGTCGCTGAAGCCGGTGGCGAGCAGGACGGGGAGGTCCGGACGGTCGGCGCGGACGCGGCGGGCCAGCTCCAGCCCGTCCAGCCCGCCGGGCATCATGATGTCGGAAAAGACGAGGTCGAAGCCGGCGCCGCCGTCCAGCCGCTCCAGCGCGGCGGTGCCCTCGGGCGCGGTTTCCACCGTGTGGCCCTGGTGGCGCAGCACGGCGGCGGTCATGGAGCTGATCTCCGCGTTGTCCTCCACCAGCAGGATGCGCAGGGGCGCGGCCGGCGGGGCGGCGGGCTGCTCCGGCAGGGTGCGTGGGCCATCCGGCGGCGCCTCGGCGCGGGGCAGGTGGATGGTCACGGTGGTGCCGCGCCCGACCTCCGAGTCGATGGTGACATGGCCGCCGGCCTGCCGGGCGAAGCCGTAGACCTGGCTGAGGCCGAGGCCGCTGCCCTTGCCCTCCGCCTTGGTCGTGAAGAAGGGTTCGAACACCGCGTCCAGCAGCTCGCGCGGGATGCCGGAGCCGGTGTCGGTGACGGCGACCGCGACGAAGGGCTCCGCCTCCGCGCCCTCGGCGGGCGGGCGACGCGCGTCGCGCACCGTGACGGCGACGCGCCCGCCCTCCTCCATGGCGTCGCGGGCGTTGACCACGAGGTTCAGCAGCGCCAGCTCCAGCTCGCCGAGATCGACGCGCACCGGCCCGTCCGACTCGACCGCGACCGTCAGGCCCATCCGGCCGCGCAGCACCTGCGCCAGCAGCGGCTCCAGCCGCTCGAACTCGGCCTTCAGCCAGGTAACCGATGGGGTGACCGTCTGGCGCCGCGCGAAGCTCAGCAGGTGGCGGGTCAGGGCCTGGCCGCGCTGGACCGCCCCGTTCAGCGACTCCATCACCTTCTCGCGCGCGGCCTCGTCGCTGCCGTCCGGCTTGGGAGGGCGCGACAGCAGCCGCAGTCCGCCGTAGATCACCTGGAGGAGGTTGTTGAAGTCGTGCGCGACGCCGCCGGTGAGCTGCCCCATGGCCTCGAAGCGCTGGGCGCGGCGCAGCGCCGCCTCGGCGAGGTCGCGCCGCAGCGTCTCCGCGCGCAGCTCGTCGTAGGCGGCGGCGGCGCGCCGCGTGTAGCGCAGGGCCTGCCAGGTCGCCGCGATCAGCCCGATCCAGGTGAGGAAGGCCAGCGCGCCGTAGACGGCGATGCCGCGCCACCAGGGGCCAAGCACCGCGTTGGTCGCGAAGCTGTAGCTGATGGTGAGCGGGTAGGGGCCGACGCGCCGGTAGGCGTTGATGCGCTCGATCCCGTCCACCCGCGACACGGCGGTGTAGAGCCCGTTCGGGTTGCGGGCGACCGCGCGCGGGAAGGGCGAGTCGGGCGGCAGGCGCAGGCGCTGGCCGGGTTCGGCCGGGTAGCGGACCAGCATCTCCCCGTCATCGCGCATCAGCGGCACGAGATGCTCCGCCACCGGCCCGGCCGTCTCCCAGAAATCGGAGAAGAAGGTCGTGTCCAGCGAGACGTGCAGGATGCCGCCGAAGGAGCCGTCGGAGGCGGTGCGCCGCAGGCTGATGCCGAAGGCCCAGCTTTCCGTGCCCTCGCGGCGGCGGTAGGGCACGCTGATGAAGATGCCGGCGTCCCGGTCCTTCTGCTCCAGGAAATAGTCGCGGTCGGAGACGTCCACCTCGGGCGCTGGGAAGGCGATGCTGCCGGCGCGGGCCTTGCCTTCCGCGTCGGTGATCCACAGGGCGTTGGGCGAGCCGAGATCGCGGCTGAGGTCGGCGAGGTAGCGGTGCAGCTCCCGGCTGTCCCGCATCTCCTCGAGGCTCATGCCGCGCGTGCGCTCGGCGATCTGCTTCAGGGCCAGCACATGGGTGTCCAGCACGCGCAGGGCATGCTCGCGCAGCATGTTGGCGGTGGCGTTGGCTTGCGCCTCGGCCACCCCGATCTGCTGCTCGTGATTGCGCCAGGTCGCGGCAAGGAACAGCAGCGGCGGCGCCACCACGCAGACGGCCAGCAGGCCGCGCAGCAGCCGCGCGGCGCCGCGGCGGTCATGGACGGCGTCGGCGCCGGGATCGGCGCCGGAGAGAGGGGCTTTCCGGTCGGTCAAAGCTGCGCGGCTTCGGATGGGGGAGCGTTCGGGAAGGGGCGGTCCGGGCGGAGTTTTTCCTGTTAACACGGGAAGAAAGCGCAGACGACCCTGTCTTTCGGGTTGCAGGGAGAGGCTCCCGCACAGCAGGAAAGGCGTAGGCCAAGCCGCTCGCCGGCAGGATCGTTCCTCTCTGGCGCCTGCCTTCAGGCGGGTGCCAGCAGCCGGCGCAGGGCGTCCTGGGCCGTGCCCTCTTGGTAGGGCTTCTGCAGCACCGGCACCTCGGCATGCTCCGCCGCGCGCCCTTCCAGCCCGTAGCCGGTGGCGAACAGATAGGGGATGCCCCGGCGGCGCAGCCGGTCGGCCACGGGGTAGCTGCAGCCGCCCTTGATGTTGACGTCCAGGATGGCGGCGTCGATCGCCTCCGCTTCGGCCAGCGCGACCGCCTCGGCCACCCGGGCCGCCGGGCCGACGACGACGCAGCCCATGTCGGCGAGCATGTCTTCGAGCATCATCGCCACGATGGGTTCGTCCTCGACCACGAGGATGCGCTTGCCGTCCAGCAGGGTCACGCGCCCTCACCCGGTGAGGGACCGGCGGGCGGCGCATCGGCCGGGCCGGGCAGGGGGGCCTCCACCGTGCAGACGAGCCCTTCCGGGTGGAAGTCGATGGCCACCACCCCCTCCAGCTCCGCCGCGAGGCCGCGTTCGATCATGCGCGTGCCGAAGCCGCGCCGGGCCGGCGGCGCCACCGGCGGGCCGCCGCGCTCCCGCCACGTAAGGCCGAGCCGTCCGCCGCCGGTGCCCCAGCGGACCTCCACCGTCCCGGCCGGCCCGGACAGGCCGCCATACTTGACGGCGTTGGTCGCCAGCTCATGGACGGCCATGGCCAGCGACACCGCCGTCTTGGGCGGCAGCAGCAGGTCCGGTCCCTCGATCACCAGCCGGCCGCCGCCGGGATCGTGGGCGCCGGCCGCCTGCGCCACGATCTCCCGGATGGAGGCCGCCTCCCAGCTCTGCCGGGTCAGGACGTCGTGGGCGGCGGACAGGGCGCCCAGCCGGCCCTCGAAGTCGCGGCGGGCGGAATCCGGAATCTCCGGCCTGCGGAAGGTCTGGCGGGCGAGGCCCTGGATGATCGCCAGCGTGTTCTTCACCCGGTGGTTCAGCTCGTTGATCAGGAGCCGCTGGTGTTCCTCGCCGCGCTTGCGCTCCGTCACGTCCACCGTCACCGCGAACATGCTGGACGGCGCGCCCTCGCCCAGCCGGATCGGGGTGACGCTGTTGTTGACCCAGACGATGGAGCCGTCGGGGCGGATGTAGCGCTTCTCGATCTCGAAGGCCTCCCCCGTCGCCATCGCCTGCCGGAACAGCGGCGCGTTCAGCACGAGATCGTCGGGGTGCGTGATGTCGTGCATGCGCAGCCGGAGCAGCTCCTCGCGCGTCCGCCCGACCAGCCGGCAGTAGCGGTCGTTCACGAAGATGAAACGCCCCTCCGCGTTCGTCTCCGACACGCCGGCCATGGTCTGCTCGATCAGGGCGGAGAGGTGGGCGGTGCGCTCGGCCAGAGCCGCGACCGTGCGCTTGTGTTCGGTGATCTCCTGGATCAGCGCCGCGCGGCAGGCCGCCCGCCCGTCCTCGCCCCGCAGCAGCGAGACCGTGACCAGGACCCAGATCACCGTTCCGTCCTTGCGGAGGTAGCGCTTCTCGTGCCGGTAGGAGGGGATCTCGCCCGCGTCCAGCGCGCGGACCAGCTCAAGGTCGCGCGCGCGGTCGTCCGGGTGCGTGATGTCGGTGAAGGTGAGGGCCTGAAGCTCCTCGCGGTTGTAGCCGACCATGTCGCAGAAGGCGCGGTTGAGCGCGATCCAGCGGTTGTCGAAGGCCGTGTGGGCGATGCCGACCGCGGCCTGTTCGGTCAGGCCGCGATGGAACAGCCCGAACGCCCGCGCGTCCGCTTCCCCGTCCCGTTTCTCGCGATGATCCTCGCTACGCTCCCCGCGCTTTTCCGCCAGCGCCAGCAGCGCTGCCCGCACCACCTCTCCGGCGTCGCGGTAACGGCCTGATTCGACCTCCCCGGCGATGAGCCGCTCCAGATCCGGGCTGAGGGGGAGGGAATGCGCTTGGTCGGACGGCATTTGTTTCGGGTGCAGGCGGGTTCGTAAACCCTAATGAGGCGCCGCGCCGCTGTCCAGCGCATCGGAAGTGGCACGGGAAGCCTACGGACGAGAAGCCCAGAGGTGGGGCTGGCGGCCAGGGCCATGCTTCCGTCCCTGTGACGGCCGTCACTGCCCGCCCGTCCCGCGCCGCGTAGAAAGGGGCCGGTGACCGGGACGGGGGAGCATCGGGCGATGGAGGGGAAGGCGGCGGCGGCGCGGCGGGAACTGGCGGGGCTGGGGCAGGCGCTGACGGAGGCGGAGCGGGGCTGGGGGCCGCGGCCGCCGGCGGTGGCGCTGATGGCGCGGCTGCTGCGCTCGGCCGTGCTGCGCCCGGACGCGATGGGCGTCGCCGTCCTGCTCCATGTCGCGGACATCGTGGCGGACGGCGACGTCGGGTACGAGGACAAGGTCGCGGTGATCCGCATGGGCTGGGCCGCCCTGGTGCAGGCGGCGCGCCGGGCCGAGGGGCTGGCGCTGGTCGCCGCCGGGGGTGCTCGGGCACGCGCCGTGACGGCCGCTTGACGCACGTCTTTCCGAAAGCCAGCGGCCGCTTGACGGTTGCGTCAAGCGGCTTGCGTCAAGCGGGCAGGGCTTTCCAGCTATAGGGTTGCTTCCCATATATGGTTGTCCTTGGCCGGCAAACGCCAAGCCATGGATGCGGTGCATGCCGGCCGCGTCCCGTGCTAGGGTGCGGCTCCGGTCCCCAACCCCCGCCCCCAACCCTACGTGTACCGCACCGTGTCCGACTCGCTCACCGCCCCCGCCGCCTCCCCGGCGACCCCCGCGATCCCCGACAACGCCACCCCGATGATGGCGCAGTATCTGGAGATCAAGCAGGCGCACCCCGACTGCCTGCTCTTCTACCGGATGGGCGACTTCTACGAGATGTTCTTCGAGGACGCGGTGAACGCCGCCCGCGCGCTGGACATCGCGCTGACCAAGCGCGGCCAGCATCTGGGCGAGGACATCGCCATGTGCGGCGTGCCGGTGCACAGCCACGAATCCTACCTCCAGCGCCTCATCCGCCAGGGCTTCCGCGTCGCCATCTGCGAGCAGATGGAGGATCCGGCCGAGGCCAAGAAGCGCGGCGGCAAGTCGGTGGTCAAGCGCGGGGTGGTGCGCATCGTCACCCCCGGCACGCTGACCGAGGACAGCCTGCTCGACGCGCGCTCCTCCAACTGGCTGGCCTCGGTGGCGGAGACGGCGGGCGGGCTCGGCCTCGCCTGGCTGGAGATGTCCACGGGCGAGCTGATGGTGCAGCCGGTGGAGCTGGCCGGGCTGGGCGCCGCCATCGGCCGGCTCGACCCGCAGGAGGTGCTGGTACCGGAACGGCTGGCCCAGAACCCCGAGCTGTTCGAGCTGTGGGCGGAATGGAAGACGCGGCTGACCGTGCAGCCCAACCCGCGCTTCGACAGCGAGAACGGCCGCCAGCGGCTGCTGGACGTCTACGGCGTCGGCACGCTCGACGCCTTCGGCAGCTTCACCCGCGGGGAAGTCGCGGCGGCCGGCGCGCTGGTCGCCTATGTCGAGTTGACGCAAAAGGGCCGCATGCCGCGGCTCTCCACCCCGCGCCGGCTGGGTCCGGGGGCGGTGATGGAGATCGACGCCGCCACCCGCCGCAACCTGGAGCTGACCCGCACCATGACCGGCGAGCGGCGCGGCAGCCTGCTCGCCACCATCGACCGCACGGTGACCGGCGCCGGCGCGCGGCTGCTTGCCGCCCATCTCTCGGCCCCGCTCACCGACCCCGCCGCCATCGCCAAGCGGCTGGACATGGTCGAATACGCGCTGAACGAGGAGCGGCTGCGCACGGGCCTGCGCGCCGACCTGCGCCGCTGCCCGGACCTGGAGCGGGCGCTGTCGCGCCTGACGCTCGGGCGCGGCGGCCCGCGCGACCTCGCCGCCGTGCGCGACGGCCTCGACCAGGCGGCGGCGATCCGCGCGGCACTCGGCGACGGCGGGCTGCCGCCCCTGCCCGACGGGCTGGCGGCGGTGGCGCGCATGCTGGGCGAGCACGCGCAGCTCGTGGACCGGTTGCGCCAGGCGCTGGCGCCGGAGCTGCCCCTGCTGGCGCGCGACGGCGGCTTCATCGCCCGCGGCTACGCGCCCCAGCTCGACGAGCTGGTGACGCTCCGCGACGAAAGCCGGCGGCTGATCGCCGGGCTCCAGGCCAAATACGCGGAGATGGCCGGGGTGCCGGCCCTGAAGGTCAAGCACAACAACGTGCTGGGCTATCACATCGAGGTGACGGCGGCCCACGCGGACAAGCTGCTGTCCGGCCCGAACCGCGAGACCTTCATGCACCGCCAGACCATGGCGAACGCCGTGCGCTTCGGCACGGTGGAGCTGTCGGACCTGGAGCGCCGCATCTCCGAGGCCGCCGACCGCGCGCTGGCGGTGGAGCTGGAGCTGTTCGAGGAGCTGGTGCGCGCCGTGGCCGAGCGGGCCGACGCCATCGCCCAGGCCGCCCGCGCGCTGGCCGGGCTGGACGTCGCCACCTCGCTCGCCGAGCTGGCGGTGGAGCGGCGCTACAGCCGGCCGGTGGTGGACGACAGCCTCGCCTTTTCCATCCGGGGCGGGCGGCACCCGGTCGTCGAGGCGGTGCTGGAAGCGGCCAACGCCGGCCCCTTCGTGGCGAACGACTGCGACCTGTCGCCGGACAACCGGCTCTGGCTGCTGACCGGCCCGAACATGGCCGGCAAGTCCACCTTCCTGCGCCAGAACGCGCTGATCGCGGTGCTGGCGCAGATGGGCGGCTTCGTGCCGGCCGAGCACGCCCACATCGGCGCGGTGGACCGGCTGTTCAGCCGCGTGGGTGCGGCCGACGACCTCGCGCGCGGCCGCTCCACCTTCATGGTGGAGATGGTGGAGACCGCCGCCATCCTGAACCAGTCGGGTCCGCGCGCGCTGGTCATCCTGGACGAGATCGGGCGCGGGACGGCGACCTTCGACGGGCTGTCCATCGCCTGGGCCTGCGTCGAGCATCTGCACGACGTGAACCGCTGCCGCTCGCTCTTCGCCACCCACTACCACGAGCTGACGATGCTGGCCTCCAAGCTTCCGGGCTTGAGCTGCCACACCATGCGCATCAAGGAATGGCAGAACGAGGTCATCTTCCTGCACGAGGTCGCGGCGGGTGCCGCCGACCGCAGCTACGGCATCCATGTCGCCAAGCTCGCCGGCCTGCCCCCGGCGGTCGTCGGGCGGGCGGAGGCCGTGCTGAAGCTGCTGGAATCCGGCGACCAGAACGCCGCCATCCACCGGCTGGCCGAGGATCTGCCGCTCTTCAGCGCCGCGCTGAAGCGCCAGCCCGCCGGTCCCTCGCCCTGGGAAGTTGACGCAACCCCCGCCGGGCCGCAGGCGTCGCCCGTGGAGGACGCGCTGAAGGCGCTGGACGTGGACGGGCTGACGCCGCGCCAGGCGCTGGAGGAGCTTTACCGGCTGAGAGGGTTGCTGGCGGGCTGAGCCTCAGCCTTCCAGCGGGTATTCGGCGACGGGCTGGTACACGGCCCCGCCCTTGCCGAGCAGGCTTCGGTAGAGGGTGAAGTGGCCGATGCGCATCGGCCCGGCACGGAACAGCCCGCGCTCCTCCAGGAAGCGGCCGACGCGCTCCTTTGGAGCGTCGCGCAGCCGGGCGAGCGTCACGTGGGGGGAGAAGCGGCGCTCCTCCGCCGGCAAATCGCAGCGCACGACCGCCGATTCGACCTTGGCCTGGAGGTGCGTCAACCCTTCGCTGCGCTCCACCCCCGCCCACAGGATGCGGGCGCTGCGGTTGGAACCGAAGACGCCGACCCCGTCGAGCGTCAGGTCGAAGCCCGGCGCGCGGATCTCCGCCAGCGCGGCGTCGATCTCCGCCGCCTGGTCCTCCGGCACCTCGCCGATGAAGCGCAGCGTCAGGTGCAGGTTTTCCGCCTCCGTCCAGCGCGCCCCCGGCACCCCGCCACCGAGCCCGGCCAGCCGCTCGCGGACGTCCGCGGGGAAGTCGATGGCGACGAACAGGCGGATCATGGCGTGTCTCCCTGGCAGGGGGGCGTGAAAGGCTGCATTCCTGCTTTTCAGAGCGGAATGTCGGTGAAAACCAGCCACTTAGCCGTCACCCCCGCGAAAGCGGGGGTCCAGAACGCTTCCACAAGTTTCGTTTTGCGGGCATCTGGATCCCCGCTTTCGCGGGGATGACGCAAGATGCGGGGGAACCGGTCCTGCTTCCTATTTACTCCGCCTTCTCCCTTTACGGGCACGGGTCCGGGTAGAGCGCGCCGATCTCCTCGATCTCCTTCATCACCTCCTCGCTCAGGCTCAGCTCGGCGGCCGCGATGTTGCTCTTCAGCGTCTCCATCGTCGTGGCGCCGATCAGGGTGGAGGCGACGAAGGGCTGCCGCAGGGTGAAGGCGATGGCCATCTGCGTCGGCGAAAGGCCGTGGCGCCTGGCGACGTCCAGATAGGCGCGGGTGGCCGCGTCGGCGTTGGGGGTGGCGTAGCGCGACGGGCGCGGGTCGATGGCGCGGCGGCTGCCGGCGGGCAGGGCGCCGTCCAGATACTTGCCGGACAGCGTGCCGGCGGCGAGCGGCGCGTAGGCGAGCAGCCCGACCTCCTCGCGCAGGCAGACCTCGGCCAGCGCCACCTCGAACTGGCGGTTCAGAAGATTATAGGCGTTCTGGATGGAGGCGACGCGCGGCAGGCCCTTCTCCTCGGCCGTGCGCAGGAAGCTCATGACACCCCAGGGCGACTCGTTGGACAGGCCGACATGGCGGATCTTGCCGGCCTTCACCAGCTCGTCCATCACGCCGAGCGTTTCCTCGATCGGCACCGCGTCCTTCTCCGGGCGGTGCTTGTAATAGCGCGTGCCGAAGCGGTTGGTGACGCGGTCGGGCCAGTGGATCTGGTAGAGGTCGATGTAGTCGGTGCGCAGCCGGCGCAGGCTCGCCTCCACCGCCGCCAGGATGTTCGGCCGGTCGAGTCTCGATGTGCCGCCGCGGACCCAGCCGAAGCCGCCGTCGGACAGGCCGATGATCTTGCTCGCCAGGATCACCCGGTCGCGGCCCCCGCGCGACTGGAACCAGCTCCCGATGATCTCCTCGGTGCGCCCGTAGCTCTCGGCGTTCGGGGGGACCGCGTACATCTCGGCCGTGTCCCAGAAACTGATGCCCCGGGACAGGGCGTAATCCATCTGCTCGTGGCCCTCGGCCTCGCTGTTCTGGCGGCCCCAGGTCATGGTGCCGAGGCCGATGGCGCTGACCGACAGGCCGGAACGGCCGAGCGGGCGGTACTGCATGGTCGTGAACCCTTGGGTAAGGTGCTTGGCTTGGAGGGGGACTACAGGAACAGCGTGAGCACGCCGGTGTAGCCGTACATGCGGTGGTGGGAGATCTCGCCCGACGCGAAGAATCCCGTGAGCGGGATGTCGCCGAAGGCCTCGCGGATCATGGCGATCTCGGCGTCGCCGCCGAACAGGCTGGGGCCGCGCGCGATGCAGCTGACATAGACGGCCCCCTTGGGAGGGGTCTTCACGCGCTTCTTCAGCCCGGCCAGCATGGCGCGCATGTCGGCCTCGGCACTCTGCTGGTCGCGGCGGGTGAAGAGGACCGGCTGTCCGCTCTCCACCCGCTCGGCGATGGCGAGCCAGCCGTTGTGCGGGTCGATCGCGACGAGGTCGCGGACCAGATAGTCGCCGGTGTCGGAGCCGGGGATCGGCAGCCCGGCGAAGATGTAGCCCGACACCCGGCGCAGGTCGCGGGCCAGCAGCTCGCCGATGTCCTCCTTGAAGACCTCAAGGGCCGAGCGGCCGTCGATCTCCAGGATGACGTTCTCCTCCGCGGCCGTGATGGTGCGGGTCGGGCCGATGGGGGTGCAGCCCTGGGTCAGGCCGGTCGCCACCTCCACCCCCGGCGCGAACAGCACGCCCGACGCGCCGCCGTCGGTGACCGCCGCCTCGCCGTCCGTCAGCACCTGGGCGTAGGCCGAGCGCGAGGCGGACAGCCCGCCGACGAGAAAGGCGCCGGTCCCCTCCGACAGGGAGCGCACGAGGTCGGCGAAGTCCGGGTGACGCGGGTCGCAATGGACCAGCGCCAGCGAGGCACCATGCCGGTCAAGCCAGCCGCCCGCCGCCTGGCGCAGGGGCTCCATGTCGCCCGTCACGGTCGGGAACAGGCGGAAGCCGTCCTCAGGCAGGCGTGCCGCCATGACGGTCATGGCCGGCTCGTCGAAATGCATCGCCCCCGTGGTGCAGACGCCGATGCCGACCGTGCCGACCCAGTCGCGGATGCCCGTCTCCGCCCGCAGCCGCGCGACGATGGCGGCGGCGTCGCCGGCCAGCCCATCGGTGAGATAGACGAAGCCGAGGTTGCAGCCCTCGACCGGCCCCAGCCCGTCGAGGCAGGCCCGGGTCACGGCCTCCCAGTCGGCCCCGGACGCGGCGGCGCAGGGGAAACGGGCGTTTCGGGCGTCCATTGCGGCCTCCATGCGGGTCAGCCTCCGGTCCGGGAGACGCCGTCGAGCAGCCTGGCGACGTGCGGGGCGATGCGCTCCACGATGATGTCCACTCCGGCGGGGTTGGGATGGATCCCGTCCGGCTGGTTCAGCGCCGCGTCGGTCGCGACGCCCTCCAGGAAGAACGGGTAGAGCGCGGCATCGTATTTCGCCGCCAGGTCCGGGTAAATGGAATTGAACCGTTCCACATAGGCGCGCCCCAGCGACGGCGCGGCCAGCATGCCGGCCAGCAGCACCGGAAGCTTGCGCTCCGTCAGGCGCTTCAGGATGGCGTCCAGGTTGGCGCGCGCGGCGTTGGGGTCCAGCCCGCGCAGCATGTCGTTGGCGCCCAGCTCCACCAGCACCGCGTCCGGCCGGTCGGCCAGCGCCCAGTCCAGCCGCGCCAGCCCGCCCGCCGTGGTGTCGCCCGACACGCCGGCGTTGATGACCTGCACGTCGTAGCCCTTGCCGCGCAGGGCCTGCTCCAGCCGCGCCGTGAAGCCCTGCTGGGGCGGCAGACCATAGCCCGCGGTGAGGCTGTCGCCGAGCACCAGCAGCTTCAGCGGCCGCCCGCCCGGGGCCGGCTGCGGCGCCCCCTCGGCGGCTCCGGCCGCTCCCGCTCCCATGCCCGCTCCCGAAATCGTGATGCCCAGGCCAAGCGCGAGCGCGGCCATGGCGATGTTGAAATGGCGGCGGCCCATTCCATATGGCGAAAGGCCTTTCCGCACGTTCATGAGACGCATTCCAATGTCCCGATCCGATTCCGCGGCCTCTTCAATCGTAGACCTCGACGGCATCCACCTGAAGTTGGACAGCGGGGCGGGACCCGTCAACATCCTGAGAGGATTGAATTTGCGCATCGCCGCCGGCGAGCGCGTCGGGGTGGTCGGGCCGTCCGGCTCGGGCAAGTCCACCATGATGATGATCATGGCCGGGCTGGAGCGGCCGACCGGCGGCACCGTGCGCATCGCCGACCAGGATCTGGGCAGGCTGGACGAGGACGGGCTCGCCCGCTTCCGCCGCGACCATGTCGGCATCGTCTTCCAGTCCTTCCACCTCGTCCCCACCATGACGGCGGTGGAGAACGTCGCCATCCCGCTGGAGTTCGCCGGGGTGCCGGACGCCTTCGAGCGCGCGCGGGCCGGGCTGGAGGCGGTCGGGCTCGCCCACCGGATCACCCATTATCCGGGCCAGCTCTCGGGCGGCGAGCAGCAGCGCGTGGCGCTGGCCCGCGCCTTCGTGACCGAGCCCCGGCTGCTGCTGGCCGACGAGCCGACCGGCAACCTCGACATCGACACCGGCAATAGCATCGTGAAGCTGCTCTTCGACCTCGCGGAGCGGCGCGGCACCACGCTGGTCCTGATCACCCACGACCCCTCGCTCGCCGCCCGCTGCGACCGCACCGTCCGCGTCACCGACGGCCGCATCGTCGAGGATTCCCGCAACGCGCGGCCCGTCGCGGTCGCCGGGGAATGACGGTGTCGCCGATCTCCAAGTTCCCTGGTACGGGGCGGGACTGAATCCCTCTCCCCTCCGGGGAGAGGGGAGGGTGAGGGGGCCGGCAGCGGCCGGGCTTTCCGGTCCCCCGGCAACCCCCTCACCCGGCCCTCCGGGCCACCCTCTCCCCAAGGGGAGAGGGAAAGAACGGTCGAAATCGGGGCTTTTGGCCCGAAAAACCTTTAGAGAGCGCCCATGAGCAGCCTGTCGCTTGCCGTCCGCCTTGCCCGCCGCGAGCTGCGCGGGGGGCTGAAGGGGTTCCGGATCTTCCTGGCCTGCCTGGCGCTGGGGGTGGCGGCGATCGCCACCGTGCAGTCGGTGTCGTACGGCATCCTCGACGCGCTGGAGCAGGACGGGCGCGCGCTGCTGGGCGGCGACGTCGCCGTCCGCCAGATCTACGCGCCGCCGAACCCGGAGCAGCGCGCCTTCCTGGAGGCGGCGGGGCGGGTGTCGGAAACGGCGGAAATGCGGGCGATGACGCGCTCCGCCGACGAATCCCGCTCCTCGCTGGTGGAGTTGAAGGCGGTGGACGCCCCTTACCCGCTCTTCGGCGATTTGGAGATCCGCGACGGCGGCGACCCGCGCGAGGCGCTGGCGCAGCGCGACGGGCGCTGGGGCGCGCTGGTGGAGGAGGGCATCCTCGCCCGGCTGGGTTTGGAGATCGGCGACAGCCTGCGGATCGGCGACGGGGAGTATGCGGTGCGCGGCGTGATCGCGCGCGAGCCGGACCGCGCCTCCTCCAACGCCTTCAGCCTGGGGCCGCGCCTGATGGTGGCGCGCGAGTCGCTGGAGACCACGGGCCTGCTCCAGCCCGGCAGCATCGTCTATTGGCACGCCAAGGTGGCGCTGCCGCCGGGTGGCGACGCGGCGGCCTTCCGCAAGGCGCTGGAACAGCGCTTTCCCGACGCCGGCTGGCAGGTCCGCGACTACACCAACGCCTCACCGCAGATCGAGCGCTTCATCGAGCGCATGACCCTGTTCCTGACGCTGGTCGGGCTGACCGCCCTGCTGGTCGGCGGCGTCGGGGTGGGCAACGCGGTGCGGGCGCATCTCGATTCGCGCGGCGGCACCATCGCCACGCTGAAATGCGTGGGCGCGCCCGGCAACCTCGTCTTCCAGATCTATCTGGTCCAGGTGCTGGCGCTGGCGCTCGTCGGCATCGCGGCCGGGCTCCTGGTCGGTGCGCTGGCGCCCCTGCTGCTGGGCTCGCTGCTCGACGGGCTGCTGCCCATCGCGGCGCGCATCGGCGTCTATCCGGGTGCTTTGCTGCTGGCCGCCGTCTACGGGCTGCTGACCGCGCTGACCTTCTCCCTCTGGCCGCTCGGCCGCGCGCGGGAGGTGCCGGCCGCCGCCCTCTTCCGCGACGTGATCACCCCGGCCGGCGGGCGGCCGCGCCGCTCCTACATGGCCGCGATGGCGCTGTCGGCCCTGGCGCTGGCCGGTCTGGCGGTGCTGACGGCGGAGAACAAGCTCTTCGCCGCCTGGTTCGTCGGTGGCTCCATCGCCACCTTCGCCGCCTTCCGCGCCGCCGGCTGGCTGGTGACGCGCCTGGCGGCGCGCGCCGGCCGCCCGCGCCGGCCTGGTCTGCGCATGGCGCTGGCCAACCTGCACCGGCCGGGCAACCCGACGGGGACGGTCGTGCTGTCGCTGGGGCTCGGCCTCACCGTGCTGGTCGCCATCGCGCTGATCGAGGGCAACTTCTCCCGCCGGGTCACCGAGACGTTGCCCAAGGACGCGCCGAGCTTCTTCTTCGTGGACATCCAGCCCGACCAGTTCGAGCCCTTGCGTCAACTGGTCACCGAAACCCCGGACACCCGCGACTTCGAGGCGGTGCCCAGCCTGCGCGGCCGGATCGAGACGGTGAACGGCCAGCCGGCCGAAGGCGCGCTGGTGAACCCGGAGCAGGGCTGGGTGCTGCGCGGCGACCGGGGCATCACCTGGTCCGCCAAGCTGCCGGAGCATTCGGAGATCATCGCCGGCGAATGGTGGCCGGAGGATTACCGGGGCGAGCCGCTGATCTCCATCCACCGCAACGTGGCCGAGGCGCTGGGGCTGGAGGTCGGGGAGCGGATGGGCGTCAGCATCCTGGGCCGGCCCATCGAGGCGAAGGTCGCCAACATCCGCAACGCCGACTTCACCAGCATGACCATCAACTTCGCGCTGGTGATGGCGCCCGGCGTTCTGGAAGGGGCACCCCACACCTGGATCGCCACCGTCCGCGCCACGGCGCAAGCGGAGGAGGCCGTGCAGCGCGCCGTGCTCCAGCGCTTCCCCAACATCACCATGGTGCGGGTGAAGGACGCGCTCGACACGGTCAGCACGATGCTCGGCCACATCGGCACGGCGGTGCGCATCACCGCGGGCATCACGCTTGCCGCCGGCATGCTGGTGCTGGCCGGCGCCGTGGCGGCCGGCCACCGCCGCCGCGTCTACGACGCCGTCGTGCTGAAGGTGCTGGGGGCGACGCGCGGCGACGTGCTGCGCGCCTTCCTGCTGGAATATGGGCTGCTCGGCCTCATCACGGCGACCATCGCCGGGCTGATCGGCACCCTGACCGCCTGGGCCGTGTTGACGCAACTGATGAACTGGGAATGGACCTTCATCCCCTCGGCCGTCGTCACCACCGCCCTGCTCAGCACCGCCATCACGCTGGCCTTCGGCTTCGCCGGCACCTGGCGCGCCCTGGGCCAGCCGGCGGCCCCGCTGCTGCGCAACGAGTAGAATGGGCGGGGCAGCCGGAGGCGAAGGTCGCGAGACGGTGCCCATCGGGCGTGGTAAGGTGTTTCCATCATTGATCCCGCACGGATCGGCCGGGCGGCTGTCCGGGGAACGTGCTTCGGCGGAGAAGGAGCGAGCGATGGCGAGAGCGTCGGCCCGAGTCTACGAAGCCTTCCGTGCCGCCGGCGTGCCCGAACAGGAAGCGATGAGGGCGGCCGAGGAGGTCGCCGAAGGGGCAGGGGATGCCTCCGGCCTGAAACTGGAGATGGCCAATCTCCGGAGCGAACTGAGGCAGGAGATGTCCGATCTCCGCAGCGAGCTGAAGCAGGACATGGGCAATGTGAGGCGGGAGATGTCCGACCTTCGAAGCGAGCTGAAGCAGGACACGGGCAGTTTGAAGCAGGAGATGACGACCCTCGCCGGGCGCATGACCCTGCTTCAATGGATGATCGGAGCCAACACGGCCCTGACGCTCCTGGTCCTGGGCAAGCTGCTTCTGCCGATCCCCTGACCCGAACTCCGGCCGGTTGCGTCAACCGGCCGCACCCCATTCCAGCGCCGCCCCCTTACAGCGGCGCCCCGCGGATCAGGCGCGGCAGGTCGCCGACCACCCCCATGGCGTGGCGCATGAAGAGGCGCTTCAAGGGCGGCAGGCGGTTGACGACGGCAAGCCCCACCTCGCGGGCGAGGCGCACCGGCGGGATGTTGTTGGAGAAGAGGTGGACCAGCCCGTCGCAGACGGCGGCCAGCACCACCGTGTCGAAGCGGCGCCAGCGCTGGAAGCGGGCGAGCACTTCGGGCGAGCCGACGTCCAGCCCCAGCCGGTGCGCGTCCACGATCACCTCGGCCAGCGCCGCCACGTCGCGCAGGCCTAGGTTCAATCCCTGGCCGGCGATGGGGTGGATGGCGTGGGCGGCCTCGCCCACCAGCGCCAGCCGCTCGGCGATGAAGCTCTTGGCGAGCGAGACGGAGAGCGGCCAGGCCTCGCGCCGGGACAGCAGCTCGATGTCGCCGAGATAGCCGCCGGAGCGGCGGTCCAGCTCGGCGATGAACTCGGCGTCGGACAGCTTCATGTAGATGCCGGCCAGCGACGAGTTCTCGCTCCAGACGATCGAGGAGCGGTTGCCCGACATGGGCAGGACCGCGAAGGGGCCGTTGGGCAGGAAATGCTCGACCGCGACGCCGTTGTGCGGCTCCGAATGGCCGATGGTGCAGACGATGGCGGTCTGGTCGTAGCGCCACTGGCGCAGCCCGATCTTCGCACTGTCGCGCGCCAGCGAGCGTCGGCCGTCGGCCCCCACCACCAGCCGCGCCCGCACCACCCGCCCGTCGGCGAGCGTGACCGAGGCACCGTTGCGCGACCGCTCGACCGACACGGCCTGGGCCGGCGCCAGATGCACCAAGCCCGGCAGTTCGGCCACGCGGGCGAAGAGCGCCCGGCGCATGTCCTTGTTGTCGAGGATCCAGCCGAAGGGCTTGTGCTCCCCCTCGAAGCTCAGCTCCCGGTGGTCGTAATGCACGAACAGGGGCGAGAACTGGTTGGCGACGCGGATGTCCAGGATCGGCCCGGCCTGTCCGGCCATGTGCGCCCACACCCCGACCCCGTCCAGCACCTTCATCGAGCCGTAGGAGATGGCGGTGGTGCGGATGTCGAATTCGGCGCCGGCCCGCGCGTCCGGGCTGTCGCGGTCGATGCAGACCACCGGCACGCCGGCGGTCGCCAGCGCCGCCGCCATGCTGAGCCCGGCGAGCCCGCCGCCCAGCACCACGACGTCCGTGGTGATGATCCCGGCCGTTTGGGCCTTCGCCGTGCCTTCCACCGTGGGGGTGACCGGGTCGGTCATGTGACGCTGCCCTCATGCTTGTGTCCGCGCGTGCGAACAATCCACCGCCCGTCGCGGGATGTCCAGCCTTGCGGCGACGGATGTCTTGTGCCCACTATGTAGGCATCTGCCCTTCGCGGCGGCACCCCCTCCGGGAGGAGGGGCCGTGCTGCGGCGCGCAAAGCGGCGGCATGATTCTTGAAAACGTTGTTTTCCGCGATCCGGGCGGCGACGTCCGGCGCAGGTTTGGGCTGCCCGGCCCTTCGCGGGGCGGACCGGCCGCACGGGCGCCCGCATCGGGCCGGAACACATTGCTGAGGGGAGCCACATGAAACTCGTTATGGCCATTATCAAGCCGTTCAAGCTCGACGAAGTGCGCGAAGCCCTGACGTCGCTGGGGATCCAGGGTCTGACCGTGAGCGAGGTCAAGGGCTTCGGACGCCAGAAGGGTCAGACCGAGATCTATCGCGGCGCCGAATATTCGGTGAGCTTCCTTCCGAAGGTGAAGGTCGAGGTCGCGGTCGACGACGCCCAGTTCGAGCAGGTCGTCGAGGCGATCCAGAAGGCCGCCAACACCGGCCGCATCGGCGACGGCAAGATCTTCGCCCTGGACATCGCCCACGCCGTCCGCATCCGCACCGGCGAGACGAACTCCGAAGCGCTCTGAGCGGCGAACCGCCCTCACGTCCCGGCGCCCGCCTCTCCGGCAGGCGGGCGCCGGGACGCGCCGCGCGGGGCGATCCGTTTCCGCCCCCGCCAAAGGCCTGCCTTCCGGAAAACTTGTCCGGTTTTGTGCCCTTGTGCCGCCTCGCCGCCGACCGGTAAGATCGCTGGTGATGGGTGCGGGCCTTGCGTTCGGGCCGGGGCCGGCAACGGTCCGCCCTCGGGGCTTCCCCGCACCGCTGAACCATCCAGCCCAGCGCGGGCGAGCCCAGCGAAGGACCCAAGGCGGCATGGCCACACCGGCATCCGGCGCCGCACCGAACCCCGGTGCCGCGCATTTCGGCATTTCCACGCAAACCTCCCCCACCGACGCCGCCGCGCTCGGCAACGACCGCCTCGGCCGGCTGACCGACTATCCCTTCACGCGGCTGGCCAACCTGCTGAAGGACGTGCGCCCGCGCGCCAACGTCGCGCCGATCATGCTGTCGGTCGGCGAGCCGCAGCACCAGCCGCCCGCCCTGCTGGACGAGCAGCTCCGCGCCAACCTCCATCTCTGGGGCAAATACCCCCCGGTGGCCGGCACGCCCGACTTCCGGGCCGCCGTCGGCGATTGGCTGACCCGGCGCTACGGCCTGCCGGCCGGGCTGTTCGACGCCGAGCGCTCCGTCCTGCCGCTGTCGGGAACGCGCGAGGGGCTGTATCTCCTGGCCGGAACGGCGGTGCCCGAGCGCAAGGCGGGCCGCCAGCCGGCCGTGCTGATGCCCAACCCCTTCTACGCGCCCTATGAGGGGGCCGCACTGCTGGCCGGGGCGGAGCCGGTCTTCCTGCCGGCGACGCGCGCGACGGGCTTCCTGCCCGACCTGGACGCGCTGGAGCCGGAGCTGCTGGAGCGCACGGCGCTCTTCTATCTCTGCACCCCGGCCAACCCGCAGGGGGCCGCCGCCAACGCCGCCTACATCCGGCGCGCCATCGGGCTCGCCCGCCGCCACGGCTTCGTGCTGGCGATGGACGAGTGCTACGCGGAGATCTATTTCGACCGGCCGCCGGTGGGGGCGCTCGAGGTCGCGGCCTCCATGTTGGACACGGGGGAGGGCGACCCGGCCCGGCCCTGGGCCAACATCCTGGTCTTCCATTCCCTGTCCAAGCGGTCGAGTGCGGCGGGCCTGCGCTCCGGCTTCGTGGCCGGCGATCCGGAGCTGATCGCGCTCTTCTCGCGGGTGCGCAGCTATTCCAACGCCGGCATGCCGCTGCCCGTCGTCGCGGCGAGTGCGGCCATGTGGCGCGACGAGGCGCATGTGGAGGAGAACCGCCGCGCCTACCGCGCCAAGTTCGAGGCCGCCGAGGCCGAGATCGGCGGCCGCTACGGATACAGGCGTCCGGACGGTGGCTTCTTCCTGTGGCTGGAGGTCGGCGACGGCGAGGAGGCGGCCCGCCGCCTGTGGGCGGAAGGCGCCATCCGCGTGCTTCCCGGCGCCTATCTGACCCACCCCGTCCCGGGGCAGGAGAATCCGGGCGCCGCCTTCATCCGGGTGGCCCTGGTCCAGGACACCGACACCATCGCCCAGGCCTGCGCCAGCATCGTGCGCATCCTCGGCTGACCTTTCCGACAGTTCCCGACAGCGCGAAGGACCTTCGTCCGTGGTTTTTAAAAAAGGTTCCAGCAGGATGGCCAAGCCGGCGACCCCCCGCGGCAGCGCCGCGACCAGCGCCCGCGCGGCGGCCGGCCGCGCCTCGGCGGTGCCGGGTGCGGCACCGCTCGCCGCGGGCGGGCGCAAGCCGCGCTCCGGCCGGCCGGAGAAGCCGCCCTTCTTCTCTCCGGCGACGCGCGCCTTCGTGGTGGCGCGCACGCGGGAACTGCTGGGCTTCGCCTTCGGGATGGTCGGGCTGGCGCTGATGGTGGTGCTGGGCAGCTACGACCCGTCCGACCCCTCCTGGAACTCGGTCCCGTCGGGCGAGCCGGACACGCACAACCTGTTCGGCACGCCCGGCGCCCATCTCGCCGACCTGCTGATCCAGTCCTTGGGCTGGGCCGCCTTCCTGGTGGCGCTGGTGCCGATGTTCTGGGGCTGGCGGCTGGGCGCCCAGAAGACGATCCGCCACCCGCTGTTCCGCCTCGTGCTCGGTCTGTGGGGCGTGCTGCTCGCCGCCATGGCGCTGTCGGGCCTGACGCCCGGCCAGCAGGACCCTCTCCAGCCGCTTCCCGGCGGCAGCGTCGGCAAGGTGCTGCTGGAGGGCGTCAGCGGCCTGTTCGGCGACTCCGCGCGCGAGGCCGTCTCGACCTCGGCGGCGGTGGCCGCCGGCCTGATCCTGTTCGTCGCCATGGGTCTGTCGATCCGCGAGTGGCTGAGCAGCGTCCGCTCGCTGTTCGGGCTGGTCGGCGCCGCCGGGCGCGGCCTGCGCGCGGGTGCTTCGCTGCTGAGCGGGCGCGGCGCCCTGGCGGCCGCCGGTGCCGTCGCCGGTGCGGCGCGCGGCGCCGTCCGCCGGACCGGCGACCTCATGCGCCACGCGCCGCGACTCGGGACGGCCGGCGGGCCGGCGCTGGACGATTTCGACGAGGCCGCCTTCGCCGACGCGCAGGAGGAACGGGACCGTCACGCCGGACGGCGCCTGCGCCGCGACCCGGTGATCGGCCGGACCGAGCCGGTCCTGTCCTCCGTGCCGACGCCCGTGCTGACCGAGGACGCGGTGGACGCGCCGGCGCTGCCGGACCGCGACCGCGACCCGGAGCGTCCCGCCATCGCGGTCGTGAAACCCGCCTTCGGCCAGACCCAGCCGGACAAGGTCCGGAGCGTCCCGCCGCACCAGCATGTCCTGCCGCTGGATGAGCCGGACGGCTACGAGCTGCCGCCGCTCGACCTGCTCCAGCTTCCGCCCGCCGGGTCGCGCGGCGAGCAGGTGGACGAATCGGTGCTGCGCCGCAACGCCGAGTCGCTGGAGGGCGTGCTGTCCGACTTCGGCGTGCGCGGCGAGGTGCAGAAGGTCCACCCCGGCCCGGTGGTCACGCTCTATGAGCTGGAACCGGCACCGGGCACCAAGTCCTCGCGCGTCATCGGGCTGGCCGACGACATCGCCCGCTCCATGAGTGCCGTGTCGGTGCGCGTCGCCGTGGTGCCGGGCCGCAACGTCATCGGCATCGAGCTGCCCAACGCCAAGCGCGAGACGGTGCTGCTGCGCGAGATGATGGCGTCCGACGTCTTCGAGCGGAATCCCGGCAAGCTGGTGCTGGCGCTCGGCAAGGACATCGGCGGACAGCCGATCGTGGCCGACCTTGCCCGCTTCCCCCACCTGCTGGTGGCCGGCACGACCGGCTCGGGCAAGTCGGTGGCGATCAACACCATGATCCTGTCGCTGCTCTACCGGCTGCCGCCGGAGCGCTGCCGCTTCATCATGATCGACCCGAAGATGCTGGAGCTGTCGGTCTACGAGGGCATCCCGCACCTGCTGACGCCGGTCGTCACCGACCCGAAGAAGGCGGTGGTCGCGCTGAAATGGACGGTGCGGGAGATGGAGGACCGCTACCGCAACATGTCCAAGCTCGGCGTGCGCAACATCGAGGGCTACAACGCCCGCCTGCGCGAGGCGCGCGAGAACGGTGAGTCGCTGACCCGCCGCGTGCAGACCGGCTTCGACCCAGACACCGGCAAGCCGATCTTCGAGGAGCAGCCGCTCGACCTCACCGAGCTTCCCTACATCGTGGTCATCGTGGACGAGATGGCCGACCTGATGCTGGTGGCCGGCAAGGACATCGAGGCGGCGATCCAGCGGCTGGCGCAGATGGCGCGCGCGGCGGGCATCCACCTGATCATGGCGACCCAGCGCCCGTCGGTGGACGTCATCACCGGCACCATCAAGGCCAACTTCCCGACCCGCATCAGCTTCCAGGTCACCTCCAAGATCGACAGCCGCACCATCCTCGGCGAACAGGGGGCCGAACAACTGCTGGGTCAGGGCGACATGCTCTACATGGCCGGCGGCGGACGCGTCACCCGCGTCCACGGCCCCTTCGTCGCCGACGGCGAGGTCGAGCAGATCGTCAAGTTCCTCAAGGCGCAGGGCGAGCCCAGCTACGTGGACGCCATCACCGAGGACGACGAGGAGGGCGGCGCCTTCGACGAGGGCGGGGCGGTCGGCTCCTCCTCCGGCGACGAGATGTACGACAAGGCGGTCGCGGTGGTCTGCCGCGAGCGCAAGGCCTCGACCAGCTTCATCCAGCGCCAGCTCCGCATCGGCTACAACTCCGCCGCCCGGCTGATCGAGCGCATGGAGGCCGAGGGCGTCGTCAGCAAGCCCAACCACGCCGGCAAGCGCGAGGTGCTGGCGCGGAACATCGACGAGTGACGACGGCGGGGAGGGGCTTCGGCTCCTCCCCCGCCCCTATCCGCAAATTCCCTTGGATCCCGCGCGTTCCCGCCCCATTTCCGCCGGGAAGCCCCCATAGCCTGGGGCCGACCGACATCAGGGGAACGCCCACCGTGATCCGCCGCCTTGCCGTCCTCTTCGCCCTTGCGCTCAGCCTCCCCGCCGTCCTGCCCGTGCCCTCGGCACTGGCGGCGCCGGCGCCGCTCACCGCGCAGGACCGCGCCGTCCTCGCGCAGGTGGAGGAGTATCTGAACGGCATCGGCACCATGCAGTCCAAGTTCGTGCAGGCGGCGTCCAGCGGCGCCCAGGCGACGGGGACCTTCTACCTGTCGCGGCCGGGCCGCATGCGGCTGGAGTATGACGCGCCGCTGAAGGACTTCATCGTCGCCGACGGCAGCTTCCTGTTCTACTGGGACGGCGAGATGCGCCAGCAGTCGAGCGCGCCGATCGGCTCCACCATGGCGGACTTCATCCTGCGCAAGGACATCCGCCTGTCGGGCGACGTCACGGTGCAGGAGGTCATGCACACCCCCGGCGTGGTCGAGGTGACCCTGTCCGAGACCAAGGATCCGGGCAAGGGCAGCATCACGCTGATCTTCGAGGACCGGCCGTTCCAGCTCCGCAAATGGCGGGTGCGCGACGCCCAGGGCATGGTGACGGAGGTGGCGCTGCTCAACCCGCGCACCGGCGTTCCCCTCGACCGCGACCTCTTCTATTTCGCCGAGCCGAAGAGCGGCTCCGGCTTCGGCAACAGCATGGGCCACTGACGGCCGGGCACAAAAAAGGCCCCACTCCCGGATGGGGGTGGGGCTTCGTCGTTCTCGGCCCGCGGCGAGGCTTGGCTCAGCCGCCGCGCACGATCCGGCGCAGGAAATCCTTGAGCTGGGCCTGTTCTTCCGCCGACAGGCCGCCGACCATGGCCTGGTCATGCTCCTGAATGCGCGGGGTCAGCTCGTCCATCAGCTTCTCGCCTTCCGGCGACAGGCGCAGGGCGTAGGAGCGGCGGTCGTTCGGCGAAGGCGCGCGGACCACGAGGCCCCGCGACTCGAGCCGGTCGATCACCGCGACCATGGTGGACCGGTCGATGCCGACGGCCGTGCCCAGGTCGGACTGCGACAGCCCCTCGTTCTCCTTGATCATGACGAGCACGCCGTACTGGCCGGGCGTGATGTCATGCGGCGAAACGGCGGCCTGGAAGCTCTGGAACACGGCCACCTGCGCGCGGCGCAGGTTGTAGCCGAACAGCTCCGGCAGGGGGCCGAGGGCGAGCTTTTCGCTCTTGTTCGGACGCAGGCGGGTGCGGCGGTCCGGCGGGGAGTTGCGCTCGATGTCGGTCAATGTTTTCAGCCGTTGGTTATGGGCCTGGATATTTGGTAAATAGAATAAAGATTCCAAAGCTTTTGTCAGCAAGAACCGTCCGAACCGCCTTGTTTCTCATGCCTGCCATGCAGAGAGCGCATTGACGAACGGCGCGGGCATCGCCACGTCAAGGGTAAGAAGTGACCCTTCCCGGCCGGGCCGACCGCGTCGGGGAGACGGTCGTCCGCGCCGCGGCTCCCCCCTGCCGCCAGCGGCCTCCCCCCGGAGCTTCCCGACGCCCGGCTCTCCCCAAGGCCGGGCGTCGTCATGTCCGGTCCCATCCTGCTCAAGGGTTTGCGCCGCATGGCGGCCGCGACCACTTTCCGGGCGTTTTCAAGTCTTGGTCGGGGGCCGGCTTTCCGGTAGGTGTGAGGTCTCCAGCCTACCTGCCGAAAGTGCCGCCCCAATGGCCCACGCCATTCCCCTGTGGCCCCAGCCCGTCCTTCCCGTCGCCGGCGGCGACCCGTTCCCGGTTCGCCGCATCTACTGCGTCGGCCGCAACTACGCCGCCCACGCGCGCGAGATGGGCGCCGATCCCGACCGCGAGCCGCCCTTCTTCTTCATGAAGCCGGCCGACGCGATCCTGCCGGACGGCGCCGTGCTGCCCTATCCGCCGAAGACGGCGAACCTGCACCACGAGATCGAGCTGGTCGTGGCCATCGGGCGCGGCGGCGCCGACATCCCCGTCGACCGGGCGCTGGACCATGTCTTCGGCTACGCGGTCGGGCTGGACATGACGCGCCGCGACCTGCAGAACGCCGCCAAGAAGGAAGGCAAGCCCTGGGACATGGGCAAGGGCTTCGACCACTCGGCCCCCTGCGGCGCGCTGCGCCGGGCCGCCGACATCGGCCATCCGGACCGAGGTGCGGTGACGCTGACCGTCAACGGCGAACCGCGCCAGAAGGGCGACCTGTCCGACCTGATCTGGTCCATCCCCGAGACGATCGCCTATCTCTCCGGCTTCGTCACGCTCCAGCCGGGCGACCTGATCATGACGGGAACCCCGGAAGGCGTTGCCGCCGTGACGCGGGGCGACGTCCTGGAGGGCGCCGTCGAGGGCGTCGGCACCCTTACCGTCACGATCGGCTGATCCCATGCGCATCGCCACCTGGAACATCAACTCCGTCCGCATGCGGATGGACCTGCTGCTGCGCCTGATGGACGAGCAGCGGCCCGACGTGATCTGCCTTCAGGAAACGAAGGTCGTCGATCCGGACTTCCCGCTCGGCCCCATCGCCGACCGCGGCTACGTCCACGCCCACATCCATGGAATGAAGAGCTACAACGGCGTCGCGATCCTCTCCCGGCTGCCCTTCGCGTCGCGCGACGTGCAGCACTGGTGCGGCAAGCAGGACTGCCGCCACGCCCTGGCCGAGCTGCCGGGCGGGATCGAGCTGCACAGCGTCTACATCCCGGCCGGCGGCGACATCCCCGACCCGGCGCTGAACGACAAGTTCGCGCACAAGCTCAGCTTCCTGGACGAGATGACGGAGTGGCTGAGCACCAAGCGCAGCCCCGACCGCCGGATGATCCTCGTCGGCGACCTCAACATCGCGCCGCTTGAGCATGACGTCTGGAGCCACAAGGAGCTGCTGAAGATCGTCTCCCACACACCCATCGAGGTGGAGAAGCTGGGGGCCATGCAGCGCTCCGCCGGCTGGGTGGACGCGATGCGGCATTTCGTTCCCGACCACGAGAAGCTCTACACCTGGTGGAGCTACCGGGCGAAGGACTGGGCGGCGTCCGACCGCGGCCGCCGGCTCGACCACATCTGGGTGACGCCGCCGCTGAAGGACGCGCTGCGCGGCATGACGGTCCTGCGCGAGGCCCGCGGCTGGGAGCCGAAGCCGTCGGATCACGTTCCGGTCATCCTCGACCTGGATGTCTGAGGGAAGCCCGCCCCTGGCGGAGCCGCCGCGCGAAGGGGAACCGCGCCTGACGCCCCCGCTCCTGAGATACCCGGCGGGAAGCCTTCTGGCCGACCACGCGCGGGCGGCCGGCGGGCTGGGGCTGACGGCGGGGCCGCTCGCCCTGCTGGAGGTCAGCCCCTGGATCGCCCTGCCGATGGGGCTGTGCGCCGGGCTCTTCGCCCTGTTCGGCGCGCGGTCGCTGCTGCGCCACGGCGCCCGCTTCGCGCTGGACGGGGAGGGGGTGCGGCAGGAGGGGCCGTTCGGGTCCCGGTATCTGCGCTGGTCCGAGCTGTCGGGGCTGAGCCTGCGCTATTACGCCCTGCGCCGCGGAGGGAACGACGGCTGGATGCAGATGACGCTGTCCAGCCACGGTGCGCGCATCCGCCTCGACTCGACGCTGGACGGCTTCGACGCCATCGCCGAGCGCGCCGCGCGGGCGGCGCTGCGCAACGGCGTTCCAATGACGCCCGCGACGCTGGAGAACTTCCTGGCGCTGGGCATCGACCCGGAGGAGCCCGAGACGCCGGCCCCCTGATGAGCGGCCCTCAGGACCTGCCGGTTGAGAGACGGCCCGGCCGGTCAGTTCCGCCCGCCGCGCGCCGCCGGATCGGGTGCCTGGGCGAGGACGAGCCGTCCGGCCCGTTTCGCCGGCAGGGCGGCCACGGGTTTGGGCGCGGGTGCCGCCCGGCTCGCGAGACGCACCGGCGGCTTGCCGGGCTTGACCGCCCTGGCCTCGACCGTGACGGGACGGCCGCCGTCCCTGGGCTTCCAGGTGCGGAAGGGGCCGGTGTCCACATGGACGTGGCCGCTGTGCGGGTAAAGAGCGTAGCCCCCGCGCCGCAGCGCCGCCGCCTCGTCCGCGATGCGCCTGGGCTCGACGCCGGGAATGTAGATGTCCGCGGCCTGGCCGCGCAGGTGATAGCTGTTGTCGGCCACATGGGGGTTCCGGCCCGCCAGCGCGACGTTGGTCGCCTCGCTGCGGTACCCCGAGGTGACGTGGATCGGCCGGTCGGCGGGCACGCCGCAGCCGTCCCGCAGGTCGGCCAGCATGTCCACCAGCGCGGGATCGATGGGCGCCGTGACGCCGCTGCGGCGGTCGCGGAACAGCAGCGCGATCTCCTGCAAGGCGTCCGGGTCGTAGCCCCGCTCCGTCCGGTAGGTGACCGCCACCGTCTCGCCGCTGGCCGGGTGGTGGAGCGTGATCGACCGCGCCCCGCCCTCGCCGAGGGCGGTGACGGATGGCGGGGCCGAGGCGCATCCCGCGAGCAGGACGCCCGCGAACAGGGCCAGGACGGTGACGCGCAGAATGGATCGCATGCATCCCCCGAGGGATCACCCGTGGGTTGAGTGCAAGCTCGATACCATTATTGTCACAGGGTCCGGCGGTGACATCCGTCCCAGCCCGCGCGAAAAGCGGCGGACTGTTGCGAAAAAGACGACATGGGACGGGGTTTTGCGTGAGTACGGGAGCGCGGCCTCAGACCGGCAGCTCCACCCCTTCGCGCGCGACGAGCGTGCCGGGGCGGCGGGCGGCGGCCTCCGCCCCGATGCGGTCCAGCTCGTCGTCGGTGCGGGCGGGGTCGTGGTGGAAGAGGACGGCGCGGCCCACCCCCGCCGACTCGGCCAGCCGCAGGCATTCCTGCCAGGTGGAATGGCCCCAGCCGACCTTCGAGGCGTATTCCTGGTCGGTGTAGGTGCTGTCGTAGACCATCACGTCGCAGCCGCGCACGAACTCGGCCAGCCGGTCGCCGTCGCCGTTCCCGCCGCCATGCTCGGTGTCGGTGATGTAGCAGAGGCTGCGCCCGGCGAACTCGATCCGGTAGCCGACGGCGCGGTCCGGGTGGTGGAGCGCCGTCGTGCGCACCGTGACGCCGGGCTTGGGCTCCAGCACCTCGCCGCAATCGAAGTCGCGGAAGGCGCAGTCGGCGCGGAAGATCTCGACCGGGACCGGGAAGAGCGGCGTGGACATCATCGCGCGCAGCACGGAGCGCAGCCGCCGTTCCGGCGGCAGATGGCCCGCCCACAGGCGGATGCGGCTCTCCGGGTCGAAGGCCGGGGCGAAGAAGGGCAGGCCGCAGATGTGGTCGAAATGGCTGTGCGTCAGGAACAGGTCCAGATCGACCGGCCCCCGCTTCGCCAGGGTCTCGCCCAGCGGACGGATGCCCGTGCCGGCGTCGAGGATCAGGCAGGCGCCACCGCAGCGCACCTCCAGGCAGGAGGTGTTGCCGCCGTAGCGGGCCGTCTGCGGGCCGGGGGAGGCTATGCTGCCGCGAACGCCCCAGAAACGCACCGTGAAGGGGTGCGTGACGGTCGTGTCGTCGGGAACGGGGCTTTCCGTCATGATGGCGCCATGTTGGCGGCGGGGCCTGACCAAGTCGAGCGAAAAGGGACGGGGCGGAGGAGCCCGCCCTTGGGCGGGCCAGGAGGGCGGAGCCGGGCGCGAAACACCGGGCCGCGCCGGAAAGGCCGCGGACCCGTTCGTCATGCTGTCCTATCCCATAGGATGTGTTAACATCCTGCTTTGCTCGCGCCGCTGCAAGGGCGTGCCGGACCCGGACCGACGGATGGACCCAGACAAGCTCGCCAAAGTCCTCGCCATGGCCGAGTCGGAGCATGAGGGCGAGGCGCTGTCCGCCCTGCGCGCCGCGCGCGTCCTGCTGGGGCGCTCGGGCCTCAGCCTGCGCGACCTCGCCCAGGCCGCGCGCCCCGTGGCGCGCCCTGTGACGCGCGACGGGGACGCCGGCGCCGGGGCGGCCGCGCGTGCCCGCCCGTCCCCGCCCGGCCGGACACCCCCTCCCGACCAGCTCGTGCCGGCGCTGCGCCGCCAGGTCCAGGAACTGGAGCGGGAGGTGGCGGCACTCCGCCGCCAGATCGACCGCAGCTCCGGTGAGGCGGAGCGCCAGCGCGACGAGGCCGACCGCTGGCGCGGCATCGCCCGCGAGACGGCGGACCGGCTGTGGGATCTCGGCAAGTCCATGGAAGGGCGGCACAGCCGTCACAGCGGCGCGGACCGGCGGCGCGCGGTGCTGGAGCATCTGCGCGACCCGGGAAGCGCGCTCCTCTCCGACCAGGAGATCGCGCGCCGGGTCGGCGTGCCGGCCAGCCTCGTCGGGCACTGGCGCCGGCGCCTCGCCATCGTCGCCCGCAAGATCCGCCTGCTGCCCGTGGTGACGCGCGGGCGCGGCCTGCTCGGTGCCTGGGCCGGCCGGCCGGCGCTTCCCAATCTGGCCAGGTGCGGGCTGCCCAACACGCTTCAGCGCGGTTTGGTTGACGCGCCCCGGCGGCGCTGGGCGGGCAGCGCGGCGGCGCTGCCCGGGACCATCACCATCGCCGGCCGGGCCGGCGGCCCGCCCTCGCGTCAGGGCACCAGCCGGTAGCCGCCGGGCACGGTGACCAGGATCTGCGCGTTGGAGGGGTCGCGCTCGATCTTCTGGCGCAGCCGGTAGATGTGCGTCTCCAGCGTGTGGGTGGTGACGGCGGCGTTGTAGCCCCACACCTCGCCCAGCAGCGTGTCGCGCCCGACCGCCGTCTCGCCCGCCCGGTACAGGTGCTTCAGGATCGCCGTCTCCTTCTCGGTGAGGCGGATCTTGCGCTTGCCCGCCTCGTCCAGCAGCAGCTTGCCGGCGGTCCGGAAGCTGTAGGGGCCGATGGACAGCACGGCGTCCTCGCTCTGCTCGAACTGGCGGAGCTGGGCGCGCAGGCGGGCCAGCAGCACGCCCAGCCGGAAGGGCTTGGTGATGTAGTCGTTGGCCCCGGAATCGAGGCCGAGGATGGTGTCGGCGTCCGTTCCGGCGGCGGTCAGCATGATGATCGGGCAGCGCACGCCCTCGCGCCGCATCAGCCGGCACAGCTCGCGTCCATCCATGTCGGGCAGGCCGACGTCGAGCAGGACGGCGTCGAACGGCCGGCCAACTCCGGTGCCGGCCCCCGTTCCGCCTCCCGTTCCGCCCCCCATTCCGCCCCCCATTCCGGACGATGCCGCGCGCGCTGCGTCGAGCCCGTCGGCGCCGGTCCCCGCCTCGACCGTCTCGAACTCCTCCTGAAGCTGGAGCTGTTCGGCCAGCGACTGGCGCAGCGCCTCGTCATCGTCGACCAGCAGGATGCGTTTCGCGAGGGTCATGATGGTGTCGTCGGGCTCTCTGGTTTGAGGAGGGGGCTTGGATCGGAGCTTCGAAGCGAATGTTTCAGGCGGGCTCTTTGGTTGCGGACCGGAACCAAATTAGCACGGCGGCCCCGCGCGCGTCACCGCGCATCCCCGGCCGGGCTCTTCCATCGTTGCGCCCACGGCAACGGACTGGCGCGCCGGAAACGCTGGACAGGCGTGCGCCTCCTGCGCTTTGCTGCGGCCACCCCGACCCCATGTCATATGGTCACAAGGCCTACCGCTCTCACCGCGCCCGGACGATGTACGCAGACCCCCAGATTCCCGCCGCCCAGGCGGCCCAGACCATCGACGAAGCCGTCCTGCGGGCGGTGGACCGGGCGCTCGCGGCGCTCCGGCGGGGCGAGGCGGTCGCCATCGAGACCGCCGACGGCTCGGTCGGGGCGGTGGTCTCGGTCGAGGCGGTGGCGTCGGACGCGGTCGAGCGGCTGCGCGACCTGACCGGCGGCCGGCCCGTGCTGGCGGTCACGCGCCGCCGCGCCAGCGTGCTGAAGCTGATGGAGGAGGGGACCGGTGTCGTGTCGCTCTCCTTCCCCGGCCCGGACTTCCCCCAAGGGGCCGGCGGCCTGACCTCGGACGAGGCGCACGCGCTGGCCGATCCGGAGCACCGCCCGGATGGCCCGCTTCCGGTGGGGCTGGCGGCCGCGGTGGTCGAGCCGGGCTCGCGCGAGGCGGCCGCGGTGGATCTGGCGCGGCTCGCCCGGCTGCTGCCGGCCGCCGTGGTGGCGCCGGTGCCGGACGCGCAGGGCCGCGCATCCGAATGGGCCGCCGCGCATGACGTCCTTCTGGTGCGCGCCGGCGACATCGCCGATTACCGCGTCCATGTGGTGCGCACGCTGCGCCGCGTCGCCGACGCCCGCGTGCCCTTGGACGGCGCCGAGAACACGCGCATCGTCGCTTTCCGCCCGGCCGACGGCGGGCCGGAGCATCTGGCCATCGTCATCGGCGATCCCGACCCGGCCCAGCCCGTGCTGGCGCGGCTGCATTCGGAATGCTTCACGGGCGACCTGCTGGGCAGCCTGCGCTGCGACTGCGGCGAGCAGCTGCGCGGCGCCATCCGGGAGATCTCCGCCCAGGGCAGCGGCGTTCTGCTCTACCTGGCGCAGGAGGGGCGCGGCATCGGTCTCGTCAACAAGCTGCGCGCCTACCGCATCCAGGATCGCGGCTTCGACACGGTGGACGCCAACGAGATCCTGGGCTTCGAGGCGGACGAGCGCGTCTATCTTCCCGCCGCCGAGATGCTGCGCCAGCTCGGCTTCGGCCGGGTGCGGCTGCTGACCAACAACCCGGAGAAGCTGCGCCAGCTCGCCCGCTGCGGGATCGAGGTGTTGGAGCGCGTCGCCCACGTCTTCCCTTCCAACCGCCACAACGAAGGCTATCTGCGCACCAAGGCGGAGCGCAGCGGCCACATGTTCTGAACCGGCCCGGCAGCTCTTGCCGGGCGACGGCGGGTGGGCGGAATCGGATTCCGCCCAATCCCTGCCCGGTCCCCCCGCCGGGGAAGCTCTTCTTCCCGCTTTTCCGCCCTCCGGCGCCTGGCACGGCGCTTGCTTTCCCCTCTTCCGACGTTCAGCGCCGGGAGACCCGACCATGACCATCGCCGCAGCCACCGCCGACACCGCCGCCCTGGCCGCCGGACGGTCCCCGGCTGTCCGGGCTCCCAATACGGCGGCCCAGAACGTCCAGGCCTCCGGCACCCAGACTTCAGCCCAGGCCTCCGCCAGGGTTTCCGGTTACGACTCCTCCTGGTCGGCCGGGACGACCCGCGACTCCGACCTTCCGGTGAAGGAGGTCCAGTCGGACATGTCCTTCTGGGATGTGCTGGACGTCATCAACCCGCTCCAGCACATTCCCATCGTCGGCCACCTCTACCGCGAGGCCACCGGCGACACGATCAGCCCCGCCGCCAGCGCGATGGGGGGAATCCTGTTCGGCGGTGTGGTCGGCGGGCTGGCGGCGATCGCGAACGAGGTGGTGGAGCAGTCCAGCGGCCGCGACGTCGGCGGCCACATGATGGCGGCGCTCGGACTGGACGGCACGGAGGCGGCGCCGACGGCGGTCGCCGCGGCGACGATCACCGAAGTGGCTCCGCGGGCGACCGCCGAGGCACCGGCCGCCAAGCCCGCCCCCGCGACGCTCGCCGAGCTTCCCCGGCTCGCCGCCCAGCCCAATGCCGCCCAGCCCAACGCCGCCCAGTCTTCCCTCGCCATGCCGGCCGCCGCTCCGGGCCTGCCCAAACAGGCGGCGCCGACCCAAGCCGTCGCGTCCGCCGAGGACCCCTTCGCGGCGCCGGAGGGTGGCCGCCGCCCGTCGCGCATGCCGGCCCGGGACACGGTGCTCGCCAGCTCGACGATGGCCAAGCACGCCGTTCCGGCGCGCGCGGCCAACCTGCCGGGGGCGACGCTCGCCGCCGCCATGGCCGCAAGCGCGGCGGTTCCGGCCAACGCCGCCCCGCCGAACGCAGCCCTGGCCAACGCAGCCCTGGCCAACGCAGCCCTGGCGAACGCAGCCCCTGCCAGCGCAGCCTCGGCAAACAGGGCTTCGGCAAACGGTGTCCCCGCGGCCACCCCGCCGGCCGGGGAAACCGCCGGCCCGGTGCCGGTGGCGCCGGACCTGATTTCCGAGACCATGATGCGCAATCTCGCGAAGTACGAGCAGAGCCGGCGGGCCGCCCAGAACATGCCAGCAACCGGCATGCCCCCCGCCGGCCTTCCCCAGGCCGGCGCTCCGCAGGGCGGGGGTGCCCGGATCGCCGCGCCGCGCCTGCGCGTTTCGGGTTAAGATCCCCGCCGCGTGAAGGCAGGAATTCGACCGGAAGGCGGTGTTGCGATGGAGATCACGGTTCACCCGGACGGGCGGCTGGTCTGGCCCGGCGGCTCGTTCCGATGCTCGCTGGGGCGCGGCGGCATCCGCTTGGACAAGCGGGAAGGGGATGGTGCCACCCCGGTCGGGAGCTTCCCCCTGCGGCGGGTGCTGTGGCGGCCGGACCGGCTGGAGCGCCCGGACACGGGACTGCCCGTCCAGCCGATCGCGCCCGACGACGGCTGGTGCGACGATCCCGCCGACCCCGCCTACAACCGCCCGGTCAAGCGCCCCCATGCCGCCAGCCACGAGGAACTCTGGCGCGAGGACGGCGTCTACGACGTGATCGTGGTGATGGGCCACAACGACGAGCCGGTGGTGCCCGGCCTTGGCAGCGCCGTCTTCCTGCATGTGACCCGGCCGGCGGCCGCGCCCGCCGCCGCGGATGCGGACGCTCCGGCCTGGGAGCCCACGGCCGGCTGCGTGGCGCTGCCCCTGCCGGACCTGCTGCGCCTTCTGAAGGATTGCGGCCCCGGCACGGTCCTCACCGTGCTGGATCCGGCCGCGGGTTAGTTGCAGGGGGACTTCATCGGATCGGGTGCAGCGTGTGCTGACATGAGCGCCGTGCCCGCTGATGATGGCGTCTTCGCCGGAATGACCGGACGAAGGTCCACGGCCTCATGCGACGGGCCGAAAAGCTGGTGCGGCAGGCGGTGGATCTCCGGCACGGCCAGGAGCAAACGTCCGGCGGTGATGACGGCCATACCGGCATCGAAAGTGGTGGGCCGGTCCAGGAGCGCGCCTCGTACTGATCCGGCCTGATCCGGCCGGCGCTGTCACCGGCGAGCATTCTGCTCTGTTGAGCCCTAGCTTCCCTGCCGCATCATCCTTCGCCGGTCCGCTTCGTCCCGCGCCACGTCGCGGGTCCGCTCCAAACGTTGCTGATGGTCACGGTCGTGGACACGGCGATCCTCATGATTGCGCCTGTCGTCACGATCATGCCTGTCGTTGCGATCATGCCTGTCGTTGCGATTGTGCTCGCCAACGCGGTCACGCCTGTCGTCACGATCGTATCTCGGCCGGATGTAGCGAGATCCCCAACCGGCACCGCCGTGGTAACCATGGCCATAGCGCGGATACTCGTATCCCATGCTGGAGCCGTAGCCGGACCCGTAATACTCGTTGTAGCCGGACCCGTAATATCCGTCGGTGAGGGGTGCGCAGGCACCCACCAGAAGGGTCAGAGCGGCGGTAGCAAGCAGCTTTGCACTCATGATGCCCTCCCAAGCCATGCAAGAGCTAAACACCTGCCAAGGATATTTATTCCAACGAAAGCAGGGCGCGGGCAGCCATGGCACGGACATCCGGTGCATCGGCCCAAACACGGGATACACAGCCGCCGGCGGACGTGAAATCCTCCCCGCCCAGGCTGTCGGTGTCACGGTTCCTGTGCTGGACCGTGCGCGTTCACCGCGACAACTCCGATAAAGCCAGGCTGTGACACCAGAGGCGTTCCCTATCCCGCTGCCGGGTAGGGGCGCGCGCCGAAGATCGCGGTGCCGACCCGCACATGGGTGGCCCCGAAGCGGATGGCGGTTTCGAAATCGCCGCTCATCCCCATGCTGACCTCGGCGAGCCCATTGCGCCGGGCCATCTCCGCGAGCAGGGCGAAGTGCATCGCCGGCTCCTCGTCCTGCGGCGGAATGCACATCAGTCCGGCCACCGGCAGCTTCCAGGTCTCGCGGCAGGCGGCGACGAAGCCGTCGAGGTCCGCGGGCCGGATGCCGGCCTTCTGCGGCTCCTCGCCGGTGTTGACCTCGATCAGCAGGCGCGGGCGGCGCCCGGCCTTCGCCATCTCCTCGGCCAGCGCCTCGGCCAGCTTGGGGCGGTCCAGGGTCTGGATCACGTCGAAGAGCGCCACGGCGTCCTTCACCTTGTTGGTCTGCAAGGGGCCGATCAGGTGCAGTTCAAGGTCCGGGAAGCGGCCGCGCAGGTCCGGGAACTTCGCCTTCGCTTCCTGAACGCGGTTCTCCCCGAAGACGCGCTGCCCGGCGGCGAGCGCCTCCTCCACCGCCTCGGCGGGGTGGGTCTTCGACACGGCGACCAGCGTGACGGAGCCGGCGGCGCGGCCCGCCTCGGCGCAGGCGCCGGACACCGCGTGCCGCACCTGGGCGAGCCGGACGGTCACGGAGTCGCTGTTCGCGGCGTTGGCGGGCGTGGAAACGGGCGTGGCGGAGGAGTTGCTTGACGAGGACATGGCGCGGTCCCTTGGCTGTTCCGTCCCGGTATACACCGGACGGTGCGGCGTGGTAACGGACGTGCCAACCAAACGCAAGCCCCCCGAGGAGAGACGCCATGCGTCGTTGGATCAGACCCTTTCTACTGACCGCGGCACTTCTGGCCGCCCTGCCGGCGGCCGCGCAGGACAAGCCCCCGGCCGGCACCCCGAAGGCGGCGGCGTCCGACGGGACCGTCGCGTTGTCACCGATGATCAAGGTGCCCTTCGAGGTGCGCCCCCTCGCCCTGACCGATGACGGCGGCTACCAGGCCTTCATGGAACAGGTCGCCGCCGACAACCGCCTGCGCTGCGGCAAGCTCGAAAGCTATGGCTGGACCTTTCCGCGCGGCGACCAGGGCGCGCTGGACAAGATCGTTCAGCCCACCATGACCGCCATGGAGAAGAACGGTTATGCCATCAGCAAGGCGAGCGCGGAGTCCTCGGTGATGCCGAACGTCTTCGCCTTCCTGGGCAAGAAGAGCAAGCAGTCCGTGCTGACCGTCTGGGTTCCGGCCGCGGACGCCGTGATGCTTTTCCTCTGCCAGGCGGAGGCGCTGCCGTCCAGGGCCAACCCGGAGAAGAAATAAGCGGCCGCCGACCCGCAAGGGGAACGCCGGGGGAAGAGGTCCGGCGGCCTCCGGCGGTCCATGGTGCCAATCAACGAAGCCCGCGGTGCCAAGCTGCGGGCTTTGTCATGCCGGGGCAGGACACCCGCGGTGAAAGCAGGGCGCAGCTGGCCGGAAAGCCAAAAAGAAACGGCGGCGGATTGCTCCGCCGCCGTTCCGGAAACGACCGTCTTGGCTGATTAGAAAGCCAGGCGGGTGTCGAACACGACAAGGTGCGAGTCGCCACCGGCAGCGGCGTTGCGGTCGTAGTAGCCATACTCCACGCCGGCGGTCAGGCCAGGGGCGATGGTGTAGGTGACGCCGGCTTCCCAAACGTCGAGCTTGTCGTCGACACCGCCGACAAACACGTTCTCTTCATCGGCGCGCAGGAAGCTGCCGGCGAGGATGACCGGGCCGACGGTGTAGGTGCCGTTGACGCTCCAGGCCGTGGCATCGGTGCCGCCGCCGACACCGGTCAGGTCGCCCATGTCGGTGTACATGCCACCGATCGCCACCGGGCCGAAGCCGACGGTGGTGCCGACCGTCCAGGACTTGATGTTCTCAGCCGGGCCGTCGGTGTTGGCCCACTCGTAGTAGCCGCTAGCGGCCACGGTGAAGCTGCCGAACGTACCGGAGTAGCTGCCGCCGACTTCGACGATGTCGTTGACGCCGGCCGGGTTACGGTCGATCGACGTGCCGTTGTCATCCTGCGGAGCGTAGGACACGCCAGCCTGGAAGCCGCCGAAGTTCGGGGTCAGGTAGATGGCGCGGGTCAGCGGCGTGCTGGACAGCGGGTTGCGCAGGGCGGTGCCGACGGTGTTGCCGGTGGGAAGGCCGCCGATGTAGCCCGGAGCCTGGTCGTCCCAGCTGCCGGCGATGCCGTCGACCACCGGGCCGATGATGCCGTAGTCGTCCGACAGGCCGTAGGTGGTGCCGAGCTGGACCGAGCCGAAGCCGCCGTTCACGAACATGAAGGCGCGGTCATGGAAGACGACGCCGTTGGAACCGGTGCGCAGACGCAGGCGGGCACCGTATTCCAGGCCGTTGTCGGCCTTGGCCGTCGGGGTGATCACCAGACGGAAGCGATTGTTGAACTCGACGTTGCGACCGCCGTCCGTATCCTCGTCGACGACCCAACCGCCGGTGAACAGAGCGTCACCACCGACGACGACGTCGAACTTGGTCTGGGCGGAGGCCGTGCCGGCGAAGGCGGCCAGAGCGACGGCGGCGCAGCCGATAGCAAGAGTACGCTTCATGAAGTTCATTCCTTCCGAAAGGCGCCCCCCGAAGAAGGGGCGGAACAGCTATGTGCTGGCAATGACTTAAACCGCCCTCTCCATGCCGGGCAAGCCGCAAAATGCCGTATGCGGTGTCGTGGGGCGACAGCGTGGCTCCAGGGCAACACAGTCGGTGGGCCAACACAGTCATCGAGGCAAGGCTCGGCTGGGTGCCGCAGTTTCCGCATGCCGGTGCCGCATCCCGCATGTCGGCCACGCCCTGGCTTGCGGCAGGGCAAAAAAAAAGGCGGTGGCCGAAGCCACCGCCCTTTCCCGCGAGGGACCCTTGCTTAGAAAGCGAGGATCGAGCGCAGCAGGAAGATGTTGCCGTCGTTCTCGACGACACCGGCCGGCTGGTCGGTCTCGAAGTAGGTGTACTGAGCCTGAACGGTCAGGCCCGGCGCGACGGTGTAGCCAACGCCCACGTCCCAGAACTGGACCTGGGTCTCGCCGGCGACCGCACCGGCGTCTTCCTCGCCGTAGGTGTAGCCGACGCCCACGACGAGCGGGCCGGCCTTGTACTCGGCGCCGACCGTCCAGTTGTAGGCGTCTTCGCTGCCCGCGACGGAGCCCGAGTCGCCGAAGCTCAGGTAGCTACCGCCGACGGCGAAGCCGGCGTAGCCGACCTGCGCACCGGCCTGCCAGGCGTTCAGGCTCTCGAGGCCGGCGACCGGGGCGTCGCCCCAGAAGTAGCCGGCGCTGCCCTTGACTTCGACGCCGCCGAAGCTGTTGACGTAGTTGGCGCCGACTTCGTACAGGTCGTTGTAGCCGCCGGTGGTGTTGTCACGGTTGATGTCCGTGCCACGGCTGCTGCTGCGCGGGGTGTAGCTGGCGCCGGCCTGGAAGCCAGCGAAGCGCGGGGAGATGTAGACGATCTTCGAACCGACGCCATCCGGGTTCATCAGCGGCCAGCTGATGCCCGAGCCGTTGCTGAGGGCGTTCGGGCCGAGGTTGCCGCCGGTGCCGGTGGCCCAGGCGTTGGCGAAGTCCCAGTTGCCCAGCGGCTGCCAGCTGATCGGACGCGAAACGCCGGTCTGATCGTTGTAGCTGTTCACGGTGCCGAGCTGGACCTGGCCGAAGCCGCCCTGCACGAACATGAAGGCGCGGTCGTGGTCGACGCCACCGTTGGCCATGGCGCGGATACGGACGCGGGCGCCGTACTCGAGGCCGTTGTCGGCCTTCGCCTGCGGCGTCACGACCAGGCGGAAGCGGTTGCGGAACTCGACGTTACGGCCGGCATCGGGCTCGTCGTCAACGTAACCGGCTTCGAAGTAGTAGTCGCCGCCGACCTTGACTTCGAACTTGGCCTGGGCGTTGGCGGCGCCAGCACCCAGAGTGAGAGCAACAGCGGCGCAGCCCGCGAGCAGATAACGGTTCATGATGTATTGCCTCCATCCTGGCAGCATTTTCAGCCGGGTTTCGATACGTCCTGGCTGGCATCTTGGTACGCAGGGAGGGGGGGTGCCAGCAAGCCGGAAATCGGAAAGCGGCTTCATTGAACCCACACTGTGTCCATACGGGCACACAAAAAGGAGGCAGGGCCGGACCGTTCCGCCCGTTTTTCCGCCTGCCGTCCCACCCCGTTCCCGGCCGCCGATGCCCTGGACGCGCGCGGGCTCCGGTGGGGAAGGGGCCGCGCATCGCCTGTTGCGCAGTCCCGGCCTTTTATGGTCTTTTCACCGGCAATCCGGCGCGTTTCGCGCGCGGCTTCGTGAATTCCTGCAATCGGGCCTCCAGACCATGCGCCGTTCCAACGCCCTCCGCTTCGCCCCCGCCCTGCTGGCGGCCTCCATGGCCCTGGCCGGCTGCTCGAGCTGGGGGGGTAAGACCGAGACCATCGCCGAAGCCGACAAGCGCGACATGTACCGGTTCGGCAGCGTGTTCGGCAGCGACGGCGGGCTGAGCCTGTTCGGCAACGGCAAGCGCGACCGCGCCGACGACCAGTCGGGCGGGCTCGGCGTCAACAGCTTCCTGTGGCGCGCTTCGCTCGACACGCTCTCCTTCATGCCGATCGTGTCGGCCGACCCGTTCGGCGGCGTCATCCTGACCGACTGGCATTCGCCGCCCGAATCGCCGAACGAGCGCTTCAAGGTCAACCTCTACATCATGGACCGTCAGCTCCGTGCCGACGGCGTGCGCGTCGCGGTCTTCAAGCAGCAGCGGGTCGGCAACGACTGGCGCGAGGCCGGCGTCGGCCCCGAGACGGCCTCCAAGCTGGAGGACGCCGTCCTGACCCGCGCCCGCCAGCTCCGAGTCGCGCAGGCTTCGCTCGAGCAGTGAGGGGACGGGCCGCGCCCGGCCCGCGGACGCGGGCGGGCGGCCCTTCCACCTCTTGACCTTCCCCTTTGAAAAGTTCCGGCGGTCATGTCGCGTTATAATGTTAAGGAAACCGAGGCGAAGTGGCAGGGCGTGTGGGAGCGGCAGGGCTGCTTCACCGCGACCGAGGACGCCTCGCGGCCCAAATACTACGTGCTGGAGATGTTCCCCTATCCATCGGGGCGCATCCACATGGGCCATGTCCGCAACTACACGATCGGCGACGTGATCGCGCGCTTCAAGCGGGCGAACGGCTTCAACGTGCTGCACCCCATGGGCTGGGACGCCTTCGGTCTGCCGGCGGAGAACGCCGCGCTGGAGAAGAAGGTCCACCCCGCCAAATGGACGCGCGAGAACATCGAGACGATGCGCGGCCAGCTCAAGACGATGGGCCTGTCCATCGACTGGAGTCGTGAGATCGCCACCTGCGACGTGGAGTATTACCGCCACGAGCAGAAGATGTTCCTGGACTTCCTGAAAGCCGGCCTCGCCTACCGCAAGGAATCCTGGGTCAACTGGGACCCGGTGGACAACACGGTGCTCGCCAACGAGCAGGTGATCGACGGCCGCGGCTGGCGCACCGGCGCGCTGGTGGAAAAGCGCAAGCTGTCGCAGTGGTTCCTGAAGATCACGGACTGCGCCGAGGAGCTGCTCGACGGCCTTGGCACGCTCGACCGCTGGCCCGAGCGCGTGCGGATCATGCAGGAGAACTGGATCGGCAAGTCCACCGGCGTGCGCTTCCGCTTCGCGCTCAAGGGCCGCGAGGACAAGCTTGAGGTCTTCACGACCCGGCCCGACACGCTGTTCGGCGCTTCCTTCGCCGCCATCTCGGCCAACCACCCGCTGGCCGCCGAGCTGGCCGCGAACAACCCGGACCTCGCCGAGTTCATCGCCGAGTGCAACCGGCTGGGCACGAGCGAGGAGGCCATCGAGACGGCGGAGAAGCGCGGCTTCGACACCGGGCTGCGGGTCGTCCACCCCTTCGACCCCTCCTGGGAGCTGCCGGTCTACGTCGCCAACTTCGTGCTGATGGAATACGGCACGGGCGCCATCTTCGGCTGCCCGGCGCACGACCAGCGCGACCTGGACTTCGCCCGCAAGTACGGGCTGCCGGTCACCCCGGTGGTCGTCCCGGCCGACGCCGATCCGGCGAGCTTCGCCGTGGGCGACGAGGCCTACACGGGGCCGGGCGTGCTGCGCAACTCGCGGTTCCTGGACGGGCTCGACGTCGAGTCGGGCAAGCAGGAGGTCGGCCGCCGGCTTGAAGAAGCGGGCCAGGGCGAGCGGACCACGCAATACCGCCTGCGCGACTGGGGCGTGTCCCGCCAGCGCTACTGGGGCTGCCCGATCCCGGTCATCCACTGCCCGGACCACGGGCCGGTGCCGGTGCCCGAGTCGGACCTGCCGGTGGTGCTGCCCGAGGACGTCACCTTCGACAAGCCGGGCAACCCGCTCGACCATCACCCGACCTGGAAGCACACGAGCTGCCCGGTCTGCGGCAAGCCGGCGCTGCGCGAGACGGACACCTTCGACACCTTCATCGAGTCGTCCTGGTACTTCGCGCGCTTCTGCTCGCCCAAGAGCAATGACGTGGCCTTCGACCGCGCGGCGGTGGATTACTGGCTGGCCGTGGACCAGTACATCGGCGGCATCGAGCACGCCGTGCTCCACCTGCTCTACTCGCGCTTCTGGACGCGCGCGCTGAAGCGCTGCGGCTACCTGAACGTGGAGGAGCCCTTCGCCGGCCTCTTCACCCAGGGCATGGTCAACCACGAGACCTACAAGGACGCCGCCACCGGCGCCTGGCTGGCCCCGACCGACCTGACGAAGAACGACCGGGGCGAGGTGGTCCGCGCGGACACGGGCGCGCCGGTCAATGTCGGCCGCGTCGAGAAGATGTCCAAGTCCAAGAAGAACGTGGTGGACCCGGCCCACATCATCGGCACCTACGGCGCCGACGCCGCCCGCCTGTTCATGCTCTCCGACAGCCCGCCCGAGCGCGACCTGGAATGGACCGAGGCCGGCATCGACGGCGCCTGGCGCTACATCAACCGGCTGTGGCGCATGATCACCGAGGCGCCGGTGCCGCTTCCCGCGCCGGGTTCGCCAAAGCCTGAGCGCCTGAGCGAACGGGCGGAGGCCACCCGCCGGGCGGTGCACAAGGCCATCGCCGGCATGTCCGAGGACCTCGACAAGTTCCGCTTCAACAAGGCGGTCGCCCGCGTGCGCGAGCTGTCGAACGCGCTGGCGGAGATCGACGGCAAGGGCGAGGGCGAGGCCTGGATCCTGCGCGAGGGCTTCGAGTCGGTCGTGCGGCTGATCGGCCCGATGATGCCCCATCTGGGCGAGGAGCTGTGGGCGCAGCTCGGCCACGGCACGCTGCTGGCCGACCAGCCCTGGCCGGAGGCCGATCCGTCGCTGGTGGTGGAGGACACCGTCACCATCGCGGTGCAGGTCAACGGCAAGCTGCGCGCCACGCTGGCCATGCCGCGTGACGCCGCCAAGGAGGTCGCCGAGTCGATGGCGCTCGCCGACGACAACGTGCAGCGCGCGCTGGAGGGCAAGCCGGTCCGCAAGGTCATCGTCGTGCCGAATCGGATCGTCAATGTCGTCGCCTGAAGCCGCGCCCGGCGGCGCTTCCCTCGGCGCGGATCCGGTCCTGCGGGGCCGTGCCGTGCGGTCCCCGCTGCGTCCGGCGCTGCTGGCGCTCGCCCTGCTGGGACTCGGGGCCTGCGGCTTCCAGCCCCTGTACGGCCGCGGCTCCGCCACGGCCGGGGTCGGGGAAGCGCTCTCCGGCGTCGAGATCGGATTGATCCCGGAACGGCGGGGCCAGCAGCTGCGCAACCTGCTGATCGACCGCTTCCACAACTCCCCGTCCAACGGCGGCATGCCTTACAGGCTGGAGACCGGGGTCAGCGCCTCGGAGCAGAAGCTCGCCCTGCGCAAGGATGCCTCGGCGGAGCGTGCCCAGCTCGTGGTGGTCGCGCCCTACCGCCTCATCGACAACCGCGACGGCAAGGTGGTCCTCCAGTCGCAGGCACGCGCGATGATCAGCTACAATGTGCTGGAACAGCAGTACGGCGCGCTGGCCACGCTCGACTACGCCTACGACCGGGCGCTGGTGGAGATCTCCGACGAGATCACCCGCCGGGTCGCCATGCAGCTCGGCCGACCGGCCCAGGCCGGTGCCGCGGCCGGCGCGCCCCAGAAGGCCGCCCCCTAACGACCCGCCATTCCCGAAGGGAGCGACCGTGAAGCTGCAAGGCAGGGCGATCGACGGCTTCCTGCGCAGCCCCGATCCGAAGGTGCGCGCGGTCCTGCTCTACGGCCCGGACACCGGGCTGGTCCGCGACCGCGCCATGACCATCGGGCGGACGGTGGTGCAGGACCTGTCCGACCCGTTCCGCGTGGCGGAGATGCAGGGGCGCGCCCTGTCCGACGACCCGGCGCGCCTTGCCGACGAGGCGGCGGCACTCGCCTTCACCGGCGGGCGACGGCTGATCCGCGTCCGCGAGGCGGAGGACAACTGCGCCGCCGCCTTCACCGCCTTCCTGGACGATCCGCCGCCGGGCGACAGCCTCGTGCTGGTCGAGTCGGGCGACCTCGGCGCCCGCTCGAAGCTGCGCCTCCTGTTCGAGGGCGCGCCGGCCGCCGCCGCCATTCCCTGCTACGTCGAGGACGAGGCATCGCTGGCCGGGGTCATCGCCGACCTGCTGCGGGCCGAAGGAAAGACCGCCGATCCCGACGCCGTCTCCTTCCTCGCGGCGAACCTCGTCGGCGACCGCATGGTCGCGCGCGGCGAGGTGGAGAAGCTGGCGCTCTACATGGGCGGGGAGAAGCGCGTCCGGCTGGAGGACGCGCAGGCCTGCATCGGCGACAGCGCCGCCCTGTCGATGGACGAACCGGTCTGGGCCGCCGCCGACGGCGACTTCGCCACGCTCGACCGTTCGCTCGGCCGCCTCTTCGCGGAGGGCACGAGCCCGGTCCCGATCCTGCGCGGCGCGCAGCGCCACTTCCAGCGGCTCCAGCTCGTCGCCGCCCAGGTCGCCGGCGGCCGGCCGGCCGAGTCGGTGGTCGAGTCGTTGCGCCCGCCGGTCTTCTACAAGCTGAAGTCCCGCTTCACCGGCCAGGCCCGCCGCTGGTCCGGCCCGCTGGTCCGCCAGGCGCTGGAACGGCTGGTCGAGGCGGAGGCCGAGTGCAAGCGCACCAACATGCCCGACCAGACCATCTGCGCCCGCGTCCTCTTCCAGGTCGCCTCGCTGGCGCGGCGTTGACGCCCGGGGCAGGTGCGATCAGCGGGCCAGGGCGCGGGTGACCGCGTCGGGCTCGCTGGCGATCACCCGCAAAAGCACCCGCGCCGGCCCCTGCGGCTTCCGGTGCCCCTGCTCGTAGTTGCGGATCGTTTCCACGGAAAAGCCGTAGCGGGCGGCGAACTGCTCCTGGCTGAGGCCGAGCCTTTGGCGGATCGCACGCACATCCTCGGGCGCCGGCGGCGGCAGGACGCGCCGCGCGCGCGCCAGTTCCTCGTCCGTGAACACCGGTGAAACATCCGGATCGCCGGCGATCTGTTCGTCGATGGCCTCGTCGCCGGCCGCCGCCACACGGCTCCAATCGACCTTCGAGAGGTCCAGGTCAGCGCGGGTACGTCTCACGATAGGCATGCCGCTCCCTCTCCTTCGCCGGGCGGAGGCTGATGATCCGGCGAATCCTTCCCCGATCGGTGTAGATGCAGACCAGGATCACGCCGTTGACCTGCCCGATGGCCCTGATCCGTGTTTCGCCGTAGTCCCGCCTCTGGTCCGGCTCTTCGAGTGTGGGGTTGTCGAACAGCGCCATGGCGACATCGAAAGGGAGGCCGCGTTCGGCGACGTTCCGGGCGCTCTTGGCGTCGTCCCATTCGAAGTCCATGAGGAAAAGCTAATCCGCGGGCAAGGGTCCGTCAATGACTGAGCCAGTGCTCGTGGAACTCAAGTGACGGCGCCATGACCATCGGGCGGACGGTGGTACAGGACCTGTCCGACCCCTTCCGCGTGGCGTAGAATGGGCCGCGCCTTCCGTTTCCCTATTCGTCCGGCGTGAACGGCTCAAGGCATGGCCATATGCGTGAGTTGCGGGTGCAGAGCGGCGGCCGTCCGATCCGGATCTTCTACGCCTTCGACCCGCGCCGTCAGGCGATCCTGCTCATCGGCGGGGATAAAACCGGAGACAACCGGTTTTGCGAAAGAATGGTGCCGATCGCCGATGATCTCTACGACGTTTACTTGGACGAAATCCGCGGAGAAGGGCTGATTTCATGACCGGTCACAAGAATTTCCGTACCCTGACGGACAAGGCTTCGCCGGACAGCCGTGCGCGCATCGAGCGGAAGAAGGTCGAGCTTCGAAGCGAAATGGCCCTGCACGAATTGAGGGAGGCGCGCCGTCTTACCCAGGCGGCGCTCGGTCAGACCCTGGACGTGGACCAGTAGGCCATCGCCAAGATGGAAAAGCGCACGGACATGTATGTCAGCAACCTGCGGCGTTTCGTCGAGGCCATGGGCGGGGAATTGCTGATCGTCGCGCATTTTCCCGACGGCGATGTCGTGATCAAGAACTTCGCCGAGGTGGATGAACAGCCCACCGGTTAGGCCCGCCGGTGGAATTTGAAGGGGCGGATGGGCAGGCCACGGGTTCGGATCCGAGCGTTCATCACATTCGAGCGTCCATCGCCTGGAACGGCGGCCAGCCATTCCGCCCGTCGGGATGGGGCCGACCGCTCCGCCCGGATCACTCCGCCGAGACGATCACGGCCTCGTCCAGCTCGATGCGGACCTCCACCACGCCGGGCTCGTCCATGTTCTCCTTGCGGACGAACCCAAGGGCGCGGCACATGGCGAGCATGGTGGTGTTCTCGCGCAGCACCTCGCCGAAGACCTCCCGGATCCCGCGCGAGCGGGCGTAGTCGAGGATCTTGCCCATCAGCGTGTAGCCGAGTCCCTGGCCCTTCATGTCGGACCGCACCATCACCGCGTATTCGGCGCGCTGGTTGTCGGGGTCGGCGGTGATGCGGACGACGCCGTGGATGACCGTCCGGCCGGTCTCCTCGTCGGGGCTGACGGCGACCAGCGCCATTTCGCGGTCGTAGTCGATCTGGGTCAGGCGTGCCGCGGCCTTGTGCGACAGGCGCTTCATCGGGGCGAAGAAGCGCAGCCGCAGATCCTCCGGCGTCTGGTGGCCGATCATGTCGTGGATGAGCGGCTCGTCCTCCGGCAGGATCGGGCGCACGAGGAACTCGCGCCCGTCCTTGATGGTGATCCGCTCCTCCAGCATCTTCGGGTAGGGGCGGATGGCCAGGCGGCGCGCGCCGGGCAGGGCCGGCCGGCCGACCCGGATGCGGGCGTCCAGCGCCAGCACGCCGTCGGCGTCGGCGAGCAGCGGGTTGATGTCCAGCTCGGCGATCTCCGGCACGTCGACGATGAGCTGCGACACCTTGTTCAGCGTCAGCGCCACCGCGTCGGTGTTGACCGCCGCGCGCGACCGGTAGCCCTGGAGCTGCCGCCAGATGCGCGTCTGGCACATCATGTCGCTCGCCAGCTTCATGTTCAGCGGCGGCAGGGCCAGCGCGTAGTCCTCCACCACCTCCACCCCGATGCCGCCCTCGCCGAACAGCAGGACGGGGCCGAACATCTCGTTGTCGGTCATGCCGACGATCAGCTCGTAGGCGTCGGGGCGGACGGCCATCTCCTGGACGGTGAAGCCCTCGATCCGCGCCTCGGGCGCCACCTCGCGCATGCGGGCCAGCATGGCTTCGGCCTCGGCCCGCACCTCCTCGGGCTCGGTCAGGTGCAGCACGACGCCGCCGACGTCGGACTTGCGGATGATGTCCGGCGACAGGATCTTCAGCGCGAGCGGCCCGCCGATCTCCTCGGCGGCGCGGCCCGCCTCCTCCGGCGTCGCGACCCGGCGGGTGTCCACAACCGGGATGCCGTAGGCGGCCAGGACCTGCTTGGCCTCGTACTCGGTCAGCCACTCCCGCCCCTCGGCCATGGCCCGGCCGACGATGGCGTTCACGGCGGCGCTGTCGGGCAGGAATTCCTGCGGGACGGAGGGCGGCGTCTCCATCAGCAGTTCCTGGTTCCGCCGGTACTCGACCAGATGCATGAAGGCGCGCACCGCGTCGCTCGGCGCGTGGTAGGTGGGGATGCGGCTGGCGGCGAACAGCCGGCGCGCCTCCTGCACCGAGGCCTCGCCGAGCCAGCTCGTCAGCACGGCGCGGCGGCTCGCCCGGTTGGCCTTGACCGCGTCGGCCACGGCCTGCGCCGCCGCTGCGGTGTCCATCACCGGGGTCGGGCAGTGCAGCACCAGGATCGCGTCGTTGCCGCCGTCCTGCATCAGCAGGTTCAGCGCCTCGGTGTAGCGCCGGGGGGTGGCGTCGGCGCAGATGCGCAACGGGTTGCCCTGGGCGCCGACCGACGCCACGCCGGTCATGGCGTTCAGCTTGCCGAGCGTCTCCGGCGCCAGGCCGGCGAGCTTGCCGCCCGCCTGGATCAGGCTGTCGGTGGTGATCACCCCGACGCTGGCGCCATTGGTCAGGATGGCGAGCCGGTCGCCCGCGATCGGCACGCCGGTGCCGAGCGTGCCGGCGGCGTCGAACAGCTCGTCCAGCCCCGCCACGCGCAGGATGCCGGCGCGGCGGAAGGCCGCGTCGTAGACGGCGTCGGCGACGGCCAGCGTGCCGGTGTGCGAGGCCGAGGCCGCCATCGCCTGCTCCGAACGGCCGGCCTTGATCACAAGCACGGGTTTCTGGCGGGCGGCGGAGCGCGCGGCCGACATGAACTTCCGCGCGTTGGTGACGCTCTCCATGTAGAGCAGGATGGCGCGGGTCGAGGCGTCGGCGGCCAGATAGTCCAGCATGTCGCCGAAATCGACGTCCGCCTTGTCGCCGGTCGAGACCAGGTGCGAGAAGCCGATGTCGCGCGACAGCGCCCAGTCCACGATCGAGGTCATGACCATCGACGACTGCGACACCAGCGCCAGGTCGCCCGCCTTGGGGGCGGCGTGGCCGAAGCTGGCGTTCAGCCCCTGGCCCGGCACCATGATGCCCAGGCTGTTGGGGCCGAGCAGCCGCATCAGATAGGGCTGCGCCGCCTCGCGCAAGGCCTGGAGCTGATCCTGGTCCTTCACCGGGTCGCCGGAGATGATCAGCGCCGCCTTGGTTCCCCGGCGCCCCAGCGCGTCGATGGTCGCGGGCAGCCCCTGGGACGGCGCGCAGATCACCGCCAGGTCCGGGGTGATGGGCAGCTCCTCCACCGACCGGTAGGTCAGCACCCCCTCCACCGCGCGCTCCGCGGGGTTGACCGGCAGGATCGGCCCGTCGAAGCCCGCGTGGAACAGGTTGCGCGCCACGATGGCGCCCATCGAGTTCGGCCGCCGGCTGGCCCCGATCAGGGCCACCGATCCGGGCTTGAACATGTGGTCGAGGTTGCGAACGGTCATCGCGGGGTCCGAGGTTCCTGTGTCGTGCTGCCTGCCGGGCGGGCCTTCGGGCCGGCGCGCGGTGCGGGCATCGTGGCGCCCGCCCGTGGCGGATTGAAGGCGGTCCCGCGGGGAAACAGGCAAACCCCCGCCGCGCTCCGGATTCATTGCCGGCGCGCACGGATGGTGCGGCGCAACATAACCCGTTCCTCCCCTCCGGGCAACAAATGTTTGATGAACGGATTGTTACGGGAATGGAATTGGCGTGCGGCCCGATGCCGCACCGGCCGCTACCGTTCGCGGCGGCCCATCATTATGATCGCCGAGGCGTGACGAACGGGGGGATGGCGTCGTGGGGGCCGGAACGGACAGCGCGGGCGAGGCCGGGGATTGGCTGTCGATGCGGCACGACCCGGATACCGGCATCGAGACGATCCGCGCCCATTTCAAGGGCCATGCCTACGACCTGCACGACCATGACGACGCGCTGGTCGGCGTGACCGAGCAGGGCGTTCAGGAGTTCCGCTGCCGCAGGCGCCTGAACACCAGCACGCCGGGCCGCGCCATCCTGATCGAGCCCGGCGAACTCCATGACGGCAACAGCCCCCGCGAGGAAGGATTCACCTACGCCATGCTCTACCTGCCGCAGCGCTGGCTGGCGGAGCGGTTCGACGAGCTTCGCGCCGGAACGGGCGCCGCCGCCCCGCCGGGTTTCCGCAGCACGCTGCTGAGCGACCCGGCCCTGACCTCCGCGATCATGGCGGGCTTCCACGCCCTGCACGGCCGGGAAGGGCGCCTTGCCCGCGACGGGACCATGGACCGGCTGGTGGCCCGGCTCGCCAATCATGCCGGTTCGGGCCATATCGACCCGGGCACCGCGCGGGCCGGCGGGAGGCCGGAGCCCGCCGCCCTGCGCGCCCGCGACGCGCTCCATGCGGCCTTCGCCGAGGACATCGGCCTGGCGGAGCTGGCCGCCGCCGCGGGGACCGACCGCTTCCGGCTCAACCGGCTGTTCCGCCGCGGCTTCGGCCTGTCGCCGCACGCCTATCTGGTCCAGCTGCGGCTGAAGGAGGCGCGGCGCCGGCTCGCCGCGGGGGAGGCGCCGGCGGCCGTCGCCGCCGAGGTCGGGTTCGCCGACCAGAGCCACATGGGCCGCTGGTTCCGCCGCGCCTACCGGATGACGCCGGCGGATTACCGCCGGCTCTGCACAAACGTTCCAGACTAGCGGGGCCGCCTTCGGCCAGTGTGGCGGCGAAGGAGGACCAACCCATGTCGAATCTGGAAACACCGAATCCGGAAAGATCCAATCCGGAACCCGGCACGGACGCCACCCCGGGCGCCCCCGCCCCGGACAGCAGCGGCGCGAAAGCCGATGCGCCCATCAAATTCGATACGCCCATCAAATTCGATACGCCCGTCAAATTCGATACGAAGGTGGCGCTGATCGTCCGCGCCGACCTCGCGGTCTGGCAGAAGCTGAACGTCGCGGCCTTCCTGGCGACGGGGATCGCGGCGGCGGCGCCCGAGGCGATGGGGGAGCCTTACGTGGACGGCGCCGGGCGCGTCCATGGGCGCATGCTGGGCCAGCCGATGCTGGTCTTCGCCGCCGATCGGGCGGCCCTGCAGGCGGCCCACCGCGAGGCGATGGCCCGCGGCCTGGCCGTGGTCCCCTATGTGGCCGCCATGTTCACGACCGGGCACGACGCCGCCAACCGGGCGGTCTTCGCCGCCGGGGATCCGGAGGACCCCGATCTGGTTGGGCTGGGGCTGCGCGGGGGAAGAAAGGCGGTCGAGAAGGCCGTCAAGGGGCTGTCCCTGCACGGTTGACGCAACCCGCCTTCAAGATCCCGGCCGGGCGGACGGCCCGGCCGGGGACGGATTTGGACGAAAAGTCCTCAGACGATCTTGCCCTGCTCGCCGCCGGTGACGGCCTTGGCGCGCTCCATGCCCTCGGTGATCATGCGGGCGGCGTCGTTCTCGTCGCCCCACTCCTTCACCTTCACCCACTTGCCCTTCTCGAGGTCCTTGTAGTGCTCGAAGAAGTGGGCGAGCTGGGAGACGATCGACTCGGGCAGGTCCTTGTAGGACTTCACGTTGCTGTAGAAGGGGTGCAGCTTGTCCACCGGCACGGCCAGCAGCTTCTCGTCGGTGCCGCCCTCGTCCTCCATGAACAGCACGCCGATGGGGCGGGCGCGCAGGACCGAGCCGGCGACGACCGGCAGGTTGCCGACGACGCAGACGTCCACCGGGTCGCCGTCACCCGACAGGGTGTGCGGGATGAAGCCGTAGTTGCAGGGATAGAACATGGCGGTGTGCAGGAAGCGGTCGACGAACAGCGCGCCCGACTCCTTGTCCACCTCGTACTTCACGGGATCGCTGTTCATCGGGATTTCGATGACGACGTTGACGTCCCACGGCGGGTTCTTCCCGACCGGAACCTTGCTGAGATCCATGGATGCGATCCTTCCGATTGGCCGTCCGACGGGCCCGGCCCGGTTGGCCCGGCCCGATTGGCTTGGTGGCGGCGCGGTTTTCCCGCGATGCGGGAGCCGGCGCCTTGAGGGGCGGGAGTTTAGGCGCAAGAGCGCCGCAAGTCCAAGGCACCTTGCGTCGGATCGCCGATCCGGCGAGGCTAAGGCCATGAAAATCAGCCTTTTCGGCCTATGCCTTGCCCTTTTGCCGGGTCTCGCCGGCCTCGCCCCGGCCCTCGCGGGATCCGGGGAGGGCATCGCCCGACACGGCATCGCCCGACACGGCATCGCCATGCACGGGGAACCGGCGCTGCCACCCGGCTTCGCCCATTTTCCCTACGCCGACCCGGACGCGCCAAAGGGCGGCACGCTGCGCCAGGCGGTGACCGGCAGCTTCGACACGCTGAACCCCCATGTGGTGCGGGGCGTGCCGGCGCTCGGGCTGGGCCAGGTCTTCGAGACGCTGCTGGCGCGCAGTTGGGACGAGCCCTTCTCGCTCTACGGGCTGCTGGCGGAAAGCCTGGAGCTGGCCGACGACCGCGGCGCCGTCACCTTCCATCTGAATCCGGCAGCGCGCTGGCACGACGGCACGCCGGTGACGGCGGACGACGTGCTCTTCTCGCTGGCCGTGCAGCGGGAGCACGGGACGCCCAACCGGCGCCAGTTCTACGCCGGGGTGCTGAGCGCCGAAGCGCCCGGCCCGCGCACGGTGCGCTTCACCTTCCGGCCCGGACCGGACGGGCGGCACGACCGCGAGCTGCCGCTGCTGATGGGGCTGATGCCCATCCATTCGAAAGCCTGGTGGGAGGGCAGGGCCTTCGAGCGCACGACGCTCGACCCGCCGATGGGCAGCGGCCCCTACCGGGTGGCACGGGTCGAACCCGGCCGGCGCATCCTGTACGAGCGCGTGCCCGACTATTGGGCGCGCGACCTGCCGTCCCGGCGCGGGCAGTTCAATTTCGACCGGCTCGACTTCGTCTATTACCGGGACGACGCGGTCGCGCTGGAGGCTTTCAAGGCGGGGGAGGGCGACCTTCGGCGGGAAATCGACCCGGCCCGCTGGGCCACCGGCTACGTGGGTCCCGCCCTGCGCGACGGCCGCATCCGGATGGAGGAGATCCCCCACCACCGGCCGGAACCGGCGCGCGGCTTCATCTTCAACGAGCGCCGCCCGCTGTTCCAGGACCGCCGCGTGCGCGAGGCGCTGGGGCTGGCGAGCGATTTCGCCTGGATCAACCGTGCCCTCTTCCATGGCGGGCTGAGCCGCACCGGCAGCTACTACCCCAACTCCGAGCTGGCCGCGCGCGGCCTGCCGGCGGGGGAGGAACTGCGCGTGCTGGAGCCCTTCCGCGACCGGCTGCCGCCGGACCTGTTCACCCGGCCCTTCCGGCTTCCGGAGACCGACGGCACGGGTCCTGCCGGGTCGCGTGCCAACCTGCGCGAGGCCCTGCGGCTGCTGGGGGAGGCGGGCTGGACCGTCCGCGACGGGCGGCTGCGGGACGGGGCCGGCACCCCCTTCGGCTTCGAGATCCTGCTGGGCAGCCCGTCCGACGAGCGGGTCGCGCTGGAATACGCGCGCAGCCTCGAACGGCTGGGCATCCGCGCCACGGTGCGGACGGTGGACAGCGCGCAGTACCAGGGGCGGCTGGACGGCTTCGACTACGACATGACCTTGCGCTGGTGGGCCTCGACCCTCTCGCCGGGCAACGAGCAGCTCTATTATTTCGGCTCGGCGGCGGCCGGCCAGCCGGGGAGCCGCAACTACGCGGGCATCCGCGACCCGGCGGTGGACGCCATCGCCGCCTCCATTGCCGGGGCCGCGACTCGGGAGGATCTGGTGGCGCGGGTCCGCGCGCTCGACCGCGTGCTGCTGTGGGGGCATCACATGGTGCCGCTCTTCCACAGCGGCACCGACCGGCTGGCCTATTGGTCCCGGTTGCGCCGGCCAGCGCTCACCCCGCTCTACGGGCCGCAGATCGAGAGCTGGTGGGCGGAGGGGCGCTGAGCCGGTCAGCCCCGGCCACCGCCCTTGCCTCCGCCACCACCTTTCCCGCCTCCGCCACCACCTTTCCCGCCTCCGCCACCACCTTTCCCGCCGCCGTTCCCGTTCCCGCCGCCGTTCCCGTTCCCGCCGCCGTTCCCGTTCCCGCCGCCGTTCCCGTTCCCGCCGCCGTTCCCGTTCCCGCCGCCGTTCCCGTTCCCGCCGCCGTTCCC